>NZ_CP075691.1:5820187-6422734 GCF_020026305.1 Streptomyces sp. 135
ACGCCTCCAGGCCCGCGCCGAAGACCTCCAGGTCCACCCACGGCCCGCCCCGCCCGACGCCGAGCGAGAAGCGGCCGCCCGAGGTCACGTGGAGCAGGGCCGCCTGCTCGCCGAGCGCGACGGGGTGCACGGTGGGCAGGACGCTCACGGCCGTGCCGACGCGGATCCTTCGGGTCCGTCCGAGGAGCAGCGCCGCCAGGGTCACCGCCGAGGGGCATGTGCCGTACGGCACGAAGTGGTGCTCGGCGAGCCAGACCGAGTCCAGCCCCGCCTCCTCGGCCACCTCGGCGGACCGCACCGCCCGGTGCAGTGCCTCCCCCTGCCCCTGTCCGGGGAACTGGGCGGCCAGAACGAAACTACCTACACGCATGGAACTCCTGCCTCCTTGGCACCGACGCAGGCACTCCCCCAAGGGCAACAACGCATGACACGTGCCAAAGGCACGGCCTGGCATGAAGATTGTTGGATTTTCCGTGCAGAGTTTCCGTGCAGAGTTACTGTCCAGAGTTTCCGTGCGGTGTTCCGTGTGGTGTTCCGTGCAATGTTCAACGCGGTGTGGGGGGCGCTGCGGGAGTAGGTACGCGACGAGTACCCCGTGGCGCGGCGCGTAGGCTGGTCACACCCCTGACCGTCGTACAGCCAGCGAGGTGTCCCGTGTCCCCGCGTCGCAACCGCCCCAAGGGCGCCGGAGAGCCGAGGGCGTCCGCGGACGCGGAGCCGTCGCGCCGCTACGGCGGGTTCCAGAACGCCGAGACCTGGCAGGGCGAGCGGTGGAGCGTACGCCATGTCGCGGGGGCGAGTTCGGCGGGCAAGCGCTACCGCTGCCCCGGCTGCGACCAGGAGATCCCCTCCGCGCTCGCGCACGTGGTGGCCTGGCCCGAGCACTCCGGGGTGGACGAGCGCAGGCACTGGCACAAGGCGTGCTGGAACGCGAAGGACCGCCGCACCACGCGGGTGCAGCGGTCCCGTAACGCGCCGCGGTACTAGCGGCTCACGCGTCAGACGTCGCGCTTCTCCAGCAGGACGAAGGCGCCGGCGATCGCGACGGCCGTCACGACGACGAGCACGAGCAGCTGGGACGTGCCGCCGGAGCCGTCCACGCCGTCCGCGCCGAAGATCTTGGCGAGCGAGTTGATGGCGTTGTAGTCGGACATCTTCTCGGCGAGCGTCTGCGTGCTCTCCCAGATCATCAGGAACACGGGCATGATCGCCGGTACGAGGACCAGGCCGAGCATCGCGGTGATGGCGCCCGCGGAGTGCCGCAGCATGGAGCCGACGGCGAGCGCGAGGACGCCGAGGAGCGAGACGTACAGGCCGCCCTTGAGGACCGTGCCCGCCCACGGCAGGTCGCCCGAGCCGGGGCCGCTGTTCATCGACGACGTCACGAGGCCCACCAGCAGGATGGAGCCCGCGGAGACGACGAAGGCCGTGACGAAGAAGACGATGATCTTCGCGGTCAGGACGCGGTAGCGCTGCGGGGACGCCGTGAACGTCGTACGGATCATGCCCGTGCCGTACTCCGACGACGTCACGAGGACGCCGAGCGTGATCAGGCAGATCTGGCCCAGCATCAGGCCGAAGAAGGCCGGCACGGTGTACGGCATGTCCGAGTAGTTCTCGGGCGTGGTGTTCGCGGCGGCGAGCAGGCCGATGCCGACCACCAGGAGGAGGAAGATGCCGAGCGTCCACATGGTGGAGCGCACCGACTTGATCTTCGTCCACTCGGAGGCGAGGGCGTTGCCGAGGTGGGTCTTCCTGACCGGGATCGGCGAGGTGTAGGCGTTGGCCATGGCCTGCTGCCAGGCGGAGGGCGGCGCCGGGGCGGCGGGCGGGGGAGCCATCGGGGCGGCCGTGGGAGCGCCCATCGGGGCACCCTGCGCGGGAGCGCCGGCCTGGGCGTACGCCTGCTGGGGCTGGGGGGCCTGCTGCGCCTGCGGCTGCTGCTGCGGAGTCTCAGGCGTGGTCATCGGGGAGCGTCCTCGTTGTCGTTGGCGCGCTTGGTCGTCTCGGGCGCGGGAGCGGGTGCGGGGGAGGCCTGCGGCGGCGCGGCGGCGTACGGGTTCGGCGTCCCGGGCGCGCCCTGCGGCTGCGGCATCGCGAAGGGCTGACCGCCCTGCTGGGGCGGCGGCGGCGCGTACCAGCCGGGCTGGTCCTGGCCGGGCACCGGCAGCTGGCCCTGCGGCGGCACGCCGGGCATGGCGCCGGGCTGCATCGGCTGCTGGAGGCCCGCGCGCTGGTCGACCGTGGAGCGGTAGTCGACGGCGCCCTGCGTCATCCGCATGTACGCCTCCTCCAGCGAGGCCTGGTGCGGCGAGAGCTCCCACAGGCGGACGTCCGCGCCGTGTGCGAGGTCGCTGATGCGGGGCAGCGGCAGACCGGTCACGCGCAGCGCGCCGTCCAGCTCGGGCAGGACCTGGCCACCCGCCTCGGTCAGCGCGGCCGTCAGCTTCTCGCGCTGCTGGGGGTCGGTGTCCGGCGTACGCACCCGCGCGAAGTCGGCGGAGTTGTGCGAGATGAAGTCCTTGACGCTCATGTCGGCGAGCAGCTGACCGCGGCCGATCACGATCAGGTGCTCGGCGGTGAGGGCCATCTCGCTCATGAGGTGCGACGACACGAAGACCGTGCGTCCCTCGGCCGCGAGCGACTTCATGAGGTTGCGGACCCAGAGGATGCCCTCGGGGTCGAGGCCGTTGACGGGCTCGTCGAAGAGCAGCACCTGCGGGTCGCCGAGGAGCGCCGCCGCGATGCCGAGGCGCTGGCCCATGCCGAGCGAGAAGCCCTTGGAGCGCTTCTTCGCCACGTCCTGGAGGCCGACGACGCCGAGCACCTCGTCGACCCGGCGGGCCGGGATGCCGGAGAGCTGCGCGAGGCAGAGCAGGTGGTTGCGGGCGTGCCGGCCGCCGTGCACCGCCTTGGCGTCGAGCAGCGCGCCGACCTGGCGGGGGGCGTTGGGCAGCTTGCGGTACGGGTAACCGCCGATCGTCACCTGACCCGTGGTGGGGGTGTCGAGCCCGAGGATCATGCGCATCGTCGTCGACTTGCCGGAGCCGTTGGGCCCGAGGAAGCCGGTGACGGTACCGGGCCGCACCTGGAAGGAAAGGTTGTACACGGCTGTCTTGGCGCCGTAGCGCTTCGTCAGGCCGACTGCCTCGATCATTCTCCGCACCCATCGAATGGTTCAGGACGTCGGGGCACACGCCCCCGTAAGGGTTAGGAGGATAACGGGGAGCTGACGGTTCCAGCCAAGAGCGAGTAAAACGTGCGGAGCGGGCGGCCCGGCCCCCCGCGTACCTCTCGTACGGCCCACGCATACCTCTCGTACGGCCTACGCGTCCCTCTTCTTCAGCATCACGTACCCGCCCACCAGCGCCACCACGACCCACGCCACCATGATCGCCAGGCCGCCCCAGGGCCCGTACGGGGTGTCGTCGTCGAGCGGTGACTTGACCTGCATGATCTTGCTGCCGGCCTGGTCGGGCAGGAAGCGGCCGAGCTTCTTCGTGGCCGACACGTTGCCGAGGATGCTGGAGATCAGGAAGAAGAAGGGCATCAGGATGCCCAGCGACAGCATGGGGCTGCGCAGCATCGCCGCCACGCCCATCGAGAACATCGCGATGAGCGTCATGTAGAGGCCGCCGCCGATGACGGCCCGCAGCACACCGGGGTCGCCGATCGCCGCCCGGTAGGGGCCGAGCATCGCCTGCCCCACGAAGAACGTGACGAAGCTGGTGGCCAGGCCCACGGCGAAGGCGAGCAGCGTGGCCACGAGGACCTTGCCGAACAGGAACGTGCCGCGCTGCGGGACCGCCGCCAGGGAGGTGCGGATCATCCCGGTGCTGTACTCGTTGGAGACGACGAGCACCCCGAAGACGATCATCGCGAGCTGGCCGAGGGACATCCCGGCGAAGCTGATGTACGTCGCGTCGAAGGCCAGCCGGTCCCCGGTGTCGAGGCTGTCGTAGTCGTTCCTGGACAGGATGCTGATCAGCGCCCCGAGCGCGACCGTGACGGCACCGGCGAGGCCGAGCGTCCACACCGTCGAGGAGACCGAGCGGATCTTGGTCCACTCCGATCGAAGTACCTGCGCCGCGGCCATCGCTCAGGCTCCCTTCCGCCGCTGCTGCCAGCTCTCGCCCCAGCCGGGGGCACGGTCGGGCGGGAGCGGGCCGGGATGGCCGGGGTGGTCGGCGTGGTCGGAGTGCGCGTGGTACTCGACCGACTCGGCGGTGAGCCGCATGAAGGCCTCCTCCAGGGAGGCCTGCTGGGGGCTCAGTTCGTGCAGGACGACCCGGTGGCTCGCGGCCAGCTCACCGAGCTCCTCGGCCGCCGTGCCGTCCACTTCGAGGACGCCGTCGCCCGCTTCGGTGACGGTGACGCCCGCGCGGTGCAGCACATCGAGGAGCCGCTCGCGCTCGGGGGAGCGCAGCCGGACGTACGAGCGTGAGTTGCGCCGGATGAAGTCGGACATCGACGTGTCCGCGAGGAGGCGGCCCTGGCCGATGACCACGAGATGGTCGGCGGTGAGCGCCATCTCGCTCATCAGGTGCGAGGAGACGAAGACCGTACGCCCCTGGGAGGCGAGGGACTTCATGAGGTTACGGATCCAGTGGATGCCCTCGGGGTCCAGGCCGTTGACCGGCTCGTCGAACATCAGGATCTCGGGGTCGCCGAGCAGCGCGCCCGCGATGCCGAGGCGCTGGCCCATGCCGAGCGAGAAGCCCTTGGCCTTTTTCTTGGCGACGGCGGTCAGCCCCACGGTGTCGAGGACCTCGCCGACGCGGGCGCGCGGGATGCCGTTGCTCTGCGCGAGGCAGAGCAGATGGTTGAAGGCGCTGCGCCCGCCGTGCATGGCCTTGGCGTCGAGGAGGGCGCCGATGCACTTGAGAGGGTCCCTCAGCTGGGAGTAGTGCTTGCCGTCGATGCGGACCGTGCCGGCTGACGGATTGTCGAGCCCGAGCATCATGCGCATGGTGGTCGACTTCCCCGCGCCGTTCGGACCGAGGAAGCCGGTGACGACGCCGGGGTGGACGGCGCAGGTGAGGTTGTTGACGGCCACCTTCTCGCCGTACCGCTTGGTCAGCCCCTCGAGCTCGATCATGCGGCAACGCTAAAACGGGTGAAAGCCCCCTGCCACTCGGTGCCAGGGGGCTTCCGGGCTCGTGGGCCTCAGCGCGTCTGCTGCGCCGGCACCCCACGCGAAATGGGCTCGTCCTCCGCAGGAGTCCCCGCGGCAGCCACCGCCGCACCCGTGAGCGTCGCCAGCATCTCCCGCACATTGGTGAGCTGCGCGTTGATGCTGTCCCGGCGGTTGGTGAGCGCCGCGAGCTCCCGCTCGGATTCGCTGCGGATCCGGTCCGCCTTGGCGTTCGCGTCCGCCACGATGTCCTCGGCCTGACGCTGCGCCGTCTCCACCGTCTGGCGGGCGCGACGCTCCGCGTCCGTGCGCAGCTTCTCCGCCTCGAGACGCAGCTGCTCCGCGCGGTGCTCGATCTCCGCGAGCCGCTTCTCCGCCTTGGCCTGACGCGACGCCAGGTCCCGCTCGGACTGCTCGCGGCGCTTGGCGAGGTTCGTCTCGAAGTCGGCGGCGGCCTGGGCGGCCTTGGCGCGCGTCTCCTCGAAGAGGGCGTCCGCCTCCTCACGCTTGGACTGCGCGTCCTTCTGGGCCTCGGCCCGCAGGGCGTTCGCCTCGCCCTTGGCCTTCTCGACGATCCGAACGCCCTCGTCCTCGGCCTTCGCCTTGCGCTCGGACGCGAACGACTCGGCGTCGTTGCGCACCTGCTGCGCGGCGGACTCGGCGAGCTCGCGGTGCTGTTCGGCCGCGCGACGGGCCTCCTCGCGCAGGTCCTTCGCCTCCTCCTCGGCGAGGCGGAGGATCTTCTCGACGCGGGCGCCGAGCCCGGCGTACGACGGCTCGGCGTCGGCGACCAGGGCCTGCGCGTTCTGCGTCTCGAGGTGCAGCTCCTCGATGCGCTTTTCCAGAGCAGTGATACGAGCAAGAGCGTTGTCACGGTCGGAGACGAGCTTGGAGATACGTTCGTCCACCTGAGCGCGGTCGTACCCACGCCGCACAAGCTCGAAGCCGTAGGGGGAAGTGTCGCTCATGGGGTTCCTGTCGAATGAGACCGGTGAGGTGATAGAGGGAATCCTAGGGGTCCAGGCGGCGTGTCATCGAGCAGATGCCCGTTTGATCTGGAGAATGACACCCCTTTTGAGTGGCAAGACGTCAGAGGCCTTGCCAGGGGCAGGGCCGAAGGTCCTCACTCAGCACGGTAAGCCCTCTTTGGCTAGCCCTCTGACGTCTTGCCACCCGATCGAGTAGATCCGGCCGCCGCGCCGGCCTTGACACCACCCGCGCCGGAACCGCCGCCCGACGTCGACTTCCCGCCGCCCGTCGGCGCCTCGAAGGACTCCAACGCCTCCAGCACGTCCTGGACACGGGAGATCTCCGCGTTGATGTCCGCCCGGCGCCGCACCAGGACCTCCAGCTCGCGCTTGCCCTCCTCGACCATGCGCGTCGCCTCGGCCTCGGCCTCCGCCTTGATCCGCTCGGCCTCGGCGACCAGCGACGCCTTCTTCGTCTCGGCCTCCTTCAGGAGCCCCTCGGCCTTCTTCACGGCGGCGATCCGGACCTTGCCCGCCTCGGAATCGGCGTCCGAGACCAGCGCCTTCGCCTTCGTCTGCGCCTCGGCGAGCTGCGTCTCGGCAGCCTTCACCAAAGCGTCACAGCGTTCGCCCGCGGTCTTCATCGCCTCCGCCGACTCGCGGCGCGCACGCTCGTGCAGCTCCTCGATCTCCGCCGTCAGCCGGTCACGCTGCTCCTCGGAGCGCTCCCTTATGGCCGTCGCGTCCTGACGGGCCCCGATGAGCAGCTCGTCCGCGTCCGTACGGGCCTTCTCCACCAGGGAGTTGCCCTCGATCGTCGCCTCGGTGACCAGCCGCTCGGCCTCCTTGCGCGCCGCGCCCACCATCGTGTCGGCCTGCGCCTCGGCGTCCGTCGTCGCCTTCAGCGCCTTCTCCTGGGCGTCCGCCGTCAGCTTCTCGGCCTCGGCCGCGGCTTCCGTGATGAGCGTGTCGACCTGCTCGGCCGCCTCCTGACGCTTCTTGTTGGCGGCCTGACGCGCCTCGTCCAGGGTGCGCTCGGCCTCCTCGCGCGCCTGGGACGTGAGCCGCTCGGCCTCCTGAGCCGCCTCAGCCTTGACGCGCTCGGACTCGCTCCGGATCCGCTCGGCGTGCTGCTGGGCGGAGTTGACCGCCTCGGCGGCCTCCGCGCGCAGCCGCTCCGCGTCGCCGGAAGCGTCCGAGATGAGCTTCTCGGCCTTGGCCACGGACTCCGCGCGCACCCGCTCGGCCTCCGCGGCCGTCTCGGCCAGCAGCCGCTCCGCCTCCGCGGTGGACTCGGCGCGCACCCGCTCCGCCTCGGCCGTGGACTCCGCGCGCAGCCGCTCGGCCTCCGCGGTCGACTCCGACTTGAGGCGCTCCGCCTGCTCCGTCGACTCGGCACGAAGGCGCTCGGCCTCCGCGATCGTCTCGTTCTGCAACCGCTCGGCCTCGCTGCGGGCCTCGCCGATCAGCGTGTCGGCCTGCCCCGCCGCGTCACTGCGGATGCGGTTGGCGTCCTCGCGGGCGTCGGCCCGCGTGCGGGCCGCGTCCTGCTCGGCCTGCGCGATGGTGTCGGAGGCCTCCGTGCGCACCCGCTGGGCGTGCTCCGAGGCGTCCGAACGCATCCGCTCGGCCTCCGCGATGGCGTCCGAAACCGTGCGCTCCGCAAGGGCCTTGGCGGCCTCCGAGGCCTCCGCGGCCTCGCGCCGGATACGGCTGGCGTCCTCGGCGGCGCGTTCCCGCTCGGCGTACGCGTCGGAACGGACGCGGTCGGCCTCCTCCTGCGCCTCCGTGCGCGTACGCTCCGCCGCGTGCTCGGCGGCCGAGCGCAGGCCCGCCACCTCTTCCTGCGCCGCCTCGTGCAGGCCGGCGACGGAATCGCGTACGGACTGAGCGGTCTGCTCGGCCGCCGACACCATCTCCGTGGCGCGGCGGTCGGCCTCCTCGACCAGACGCACGGCCTCGGCCTGCGCCTCCTCGACCCGCTTGCGCGCCGAGGCGAGCAGCTCCTCGCTCTGCTCACGGGCCCGCTCACGCTCCTGGTCGGCCTCCGCGCGCGCCGAACCCAGCGTCTCCTCGGCCTCGCGGCGGCGGCGCGCCGCCTCCTCCTGCGCGGCGGCCAGCGCCTCGGCGGCCTCCGTGCCGACCCGCTCGGCGGCCGCGGCGGCCTCCGCGCGCACCCGGTCCGCGGACTCCTGCGCCTCGGTCTTCAGCCGCTCGGCTTCCGCCGCCGCCTCCGAACGCAGGCGCACCGCGAGGGTCTCGGCCTCCGCGCGCGCCTGCGAGGCATCGGCGGCGGCCTCGTCGCGCAGCCGTTCGGCCTCCGCCTCGGCCTGCGCCTGGAGCGTACGGATCCGCTCGGCGGACTCCGCCCGCAGCCGGTCGGTCTCCTCCGTGGCCTCCTTGCGCATCCGCGCCGCTTCCGCGCGGGCGTCGCTCAACGCCTGCTCGGCGGTGGCGAGGCGCTCCTCGGCCTCCGCGTGCAGCCGCGTCAGCTCCTCGGCGGCCTCCGCCTGCCGGGCCGCGACGGCACGCTCGGTCTCCTCGCGCAGCGCCCGCGCCGCGTCCTCGGCCTCCGACCGGGTGGTGGTCGCCTGCTCGTCGGCCTCCTCACGGTGCCGCTCGGCCTCCGCGCGGGTGCGCTCCAGCGTCTCCTCGGCCTGCTTGCGCAGGGTCGTGGCACGCTCGACCGCCTCGGAACGCAGCCGCTCGCTGTCGGTGGCCGCTGCCGTCCGCAGCTCCTCGGCGTCCGCCTTGGCCTTGGCGAGCAGCTCCTCGGCGGACTTGGCCGCCTCCTCGATCTCCTTGACGGCCTCGCGCCGCGCCTCGCCCCGGATGCGCTCACCCTCGGAGACGGCCTCGGCCCGCAGCTGCTCGGCCTCGCCGCGCAGCCTGCGCGCCTCCTCCTGAAGCTCGACGGTCTTGGCGCGGTACTCCTTGGTGTCGTCCTTCGCCGCGCCCTTGAGCTCCTCGGCGATGTCATGCGCCTCGGCGCGCAGCCGGTCCGCCTCGGTCTCCGCCTCCGAACGGATCCGCTCGGCCTCCTCCGTGGCGGCCTTCGTGGTCTCCTTGGCGTTCTTCGACGCCTTGTCGAGGACCTCCTCAGCCGTCCGCGCCGCCTTCGCGAGCTGCCCCGCGGTCTCCTCGGCGGTGATCGTGCGCGCCTTCTCGGCGGCCTCCGCGATCAGCTTCTCGGCCTCGGCCCGGGCGTCGGCGATCAGCTGTTCCGCCTCGGACTTGGCGGTCTCCGCCTCCTTGGTGGCCTCGCCGACGAGGCGCGCCACCTGCTCCTTGGCGGTACGCGTGCGCTGCTCACCCGCGGCCTCGGCGGCCGCGAGCTGCTTGGCCGCCGTCTCCTTGGCCTCGCCGAGCACCTTCTCGGCCTCGGCCCGCGCCGCACGCAGCGCGGTCTCCGCCTCGGCCATGCGCTGCTCGGCGGCCCGGCTCGCCTCCGCGGCCTGCCGACGCGCCTGCTCGGACTCGGTCGCCGTCGTCGAGCGCAACTGCTCGGCGTGGTCGGTGGCCTCCTGGGCCTGCGTGGACGCGGCGTTCAGCAGCCGCTCGGCGTCCGAACGGGCCCGGCGCAAGATGGCCTCGGCCTCGGCGCGCGCCGACTCGGCGTCGTTCGCGAGACGCTGCCGCGCCTGTGCCGCGATCCGCTCCGCCTCCGCGCGGGCGGCGGCCAGCGCCTGCTCCGCCTCGGCGCGCGACTCGTCGAGCAGACGCCGCGCCTGCTGTTCGGTACGGGCCCGCAGCTGCTCGGCCCACGCCACGTTCTCGTTGACGTGCGACTCGACGGTCTGGCGGCGCTCGGCGAGCTCCTGGTCCAGCTGCTGACGGCGTGAGACGGCCTCGGCGTGCAGCTCCGACTGGAGCCGGGCCTGCTGCTCCGCGTGCTCCTGAAGGATGCGCTGCGTCTGCGCACGGGCCTCGCGCAGCTCGCGCTCGGCGTCGGCACGCAGCTGCTCGGCCTGGATCTGCGCGTTACGCAGCAGCTGCTCGGCCTGGTAACCGATGTCCGCGCTGTCATAGGCAGGGCGGGACGCGAGGTTGCGGCGCGCCTCGTGCAGCTTGGCGCGCAACACCTCGACCTGATAGCCGAGGTCCTCGGCGTGCTGGACGGCCTTCTCCCGCTCGGTCTTCAGCCGGTCCATCTCGGCCTCGAACCGCGAAAGACTGTCGGTCTCAGCCCGCGAGTTCTCTTGGCGTTCGTAGCCCCGCACTGCGCGGTCCCATCCTTCCCCGAGCTCTCGGCTGCGCTCGAGCAGGGGACGCCCCACTCCTGGTCGCAAGTTCTCCAACGAGCCCCGTCCATCCGCCGAACGGTGCCCCCGGGGGAATGGTGTCAGATCAACGGCGGAGCATGGGTTGCTGCCCCGACGCTCGTCCCCCGAAACCCGGACCCCGGCACGCGGCCGCCCAGCGTACGGACAGCCTGCCGCCCCGACTTCGGACGGCCGCCCCTAACCCTACCGGCCCAGATATACGGAGGTCAGTGCTCCGGTGACTCGGAGGGCGCCGAAGTGACGAGTTCCGTCAGGACACCGTGGCAGTCCTTGGGGTGGAGGAACGTGATGCGTGACCCCATGGAGCCGATCCGCGGCTCTTCGTACAGGACCCGCACGTCCTTGTCCTTGATGGCCGCGGCGTCACCGTCCACGTCCGCGGTGCCGAAGGCGATGTGATGCACGCCCTCACCGTTCTTGGCCAGCCACTTGCCGACCGCCGAGTCGTCCCGGGTCGGCTCCAGGAGCTGCAGGTACGAAGCACCTCCGTCGCTCGTATCATTGATCTTGAGCATGGCCTCCCGCACACCCTGCTCCTCGTTCACTTCCGTGTGGAAGACCGTGAAGCCGTATGTCTCCCGGTAGAACTCGACGGTCTTGTCGAGGTCGAAACAGGCGATCCCGATGTGGTCGATTCGCGTCAGCATGGTTCAAGTGCAGCGCTTCATGCGGTGATTACGCAACGTGCGCGCGATCACACTCGCCGCCCGATGACGCGCGACGTACCGCTCAGTACATTCAGATAAACCCTCGTTAACTCCTCCTCCCAAGGGGCCGTGGCACATGTCTCGAACGTCCGGTACCACCTCAGTGATCGTCGCGGGCGCGCGCACGCCCATGGGCCGCCTCCTCGGCTCCCTGAAGTCCTTCTCGGGTGCGGACCTGGGGGGCTTCGCGATCAAGGCCGCGCTCGACCGGGCCGGCATCGGCGGCGACCAGGTCCAGTACGTGATCATGGGCCAGGTGCTCCAGGCCGGGGCGGGGCAGATCCCGGCGCGCCAGGCCGCCGTCAAGGCGGGCATCCCCATGAACGTCCCGGCACTCACCGTGAACAAGGTCTGCCTCTCGGGCCTCGACGCCATCGCGCTGGCCGACCAGCTGATCCGCGCGGGCGAGTTCGACATCGTCGTGGCGGGCGGCCAGGAGTCCATGACCAACGCGCCGCACCTGCTCCCGGGGTCCCGTGAGGGCCACAAGTACGGCGCCATCGAGATGCTCGACTCCATGGCGTACGACGGCCTGACCGACTCCTTCGAAGGCGTCGCCATGGGCGAGTCGACCGAGAAGCACAACGGCCGCCTCGGCATCGCCCGCCCCGAGCAGGACGAGATCGCCGCGCTCTCGCACCAGCGCGCCGCCGCCGCGCAGAAGAACGGCCTGTTCGAGGCGGAGATCACCCCGGTCGAGATCCCGCAGCGCAAGGGCGACCCGGTCCTCTTCGCCAAGGACGAGGGCATCCGCCCCGAGACCACCGCCGAGTCCCTCGGCAAGCTGCGCCCCGCCTTCGCCAAGGACGGCACGATCACCGCCGGCTCGGCCTCGCAGATCTCCGACGGCGCCGCGGCCGTCGTCGTCATGTCCAAGGCCAAGGCCGAGGAGCTCGGCCTGCACTGGATCGCCGAGATCGGCGCCCACGGCAACGTGGCGGGACCGGACAACTCCCTCCAGTCCCAGCCGTCCAACGCCATCCGCCACGCCCTGAAGAAGGAGGGCCTGGACGTCGGTGACCTGGACCTCATCGAGATCAACGAGGCGTTCGCCGCCGTCGCGGTGCAGTCAATGAAGGACCTCGGAGTTTCCTCCGAAAAGGTGAACGTCAACGGCGGGGCCATCGCCCTCGGCCACCCGATCGGGATGTCCGGCGCGCGCCTCGTGCTCCATCTGGCCCTGGAACTGAAGCGGCGCGGCGGCGGCGTCGGCGCGGCCGCGCTCTGCGGTGGCGGTGGTCAGGGCGACGCGCTGATCCTCAAGGTGGCCAAGGGCTGAGACCACCGGCCGCCCTGTCCCGTACGTAGCGAACGGAGCTGTTTCATGCAGGACGTCCCCTCCCTGGTGGCGCAGGCCCGCGAGGGCAGGCCACGGGCCGTGGCCCGGCTGATCTCACTGGTCGAGGGGGCGTCACCGCAGCTGCGCGAAGTGATGGCCGCGCTTGCTCCATTGGCGGGACACGCGTACGTGGTCGGGCTCACGGGATCGCCCGGTGTCGGCAAGTCGACGTCGACGTCGGCGCTCGTGAGCGCCTACCGGCGGGCCGGCAAACGGGTCGGCGTACTCGCGGTCGACCCGTCGTCGCCCTTCTCCGGGGGCGCACTCCTCGGCGACCGGGTGCGCATGTCGGACCACGCGTCCGACCCCGGGGTCTACATCCGCTCGATGGCCACGCGCGGCCACCTCGGCGGGCTCGCCTGGGCCGCCCCGCAGGCGATCCGCGTCCTGGACGCGGCGGGCTGCGACGTGGTGCTCGTGGAGACCGTCGGCGTCGGCCAGTCCGAGGTCGACATCGCCTCCCAGGCGGACACCTCGGTGGTCCTGCTCGCACCCGGCATGGGCGACGGCATCCAGGCGGCGAAGGCCGGGATCCTGGAGATCGGTGACGTGTACGTCGTGAACAAGGCGGACCGCGACGGCGCGGACGCCACCGCCCGGGAGCTGAACCACGTGCTCGGCCTCGGGGAGTCCCGCGGCCCCGGGGACTGGCGCCCGCCCATCGTGAAGACGGTCGCGGCGCGGGGCGAGGGCATCGACGAGGTCGTCGAGGCACTGGAGAAGCACCGGGCGTGGATGGAGGAGCGGGGCGTCCTCGCCGAGCGGCGTGCCGCCAGGGCGGCGCGCGAGGTGGAGACCATCGCGGTCACCGCGCTGCGGGAGCGGATCGGGTCCCTGCACGGCGACCGGCGGCTGTCGGCGTTGGCGGAGCGGATCGTGGCCGGGGAGCTGGACCCTTATGCGGCGGCGGACGAACTGGTCGACGGGGTCACTGCGGGGTGACCTGAGGCGCCGCTTCCGGCGCGGCACGTGCCACTCGCCCGGCACGAGAACGCCTCAGGGGCGGCGTCCATAGGGCGCCGCCCCTGAGGCGGATGCGTGCGGTTGCCTGCGAGTGGTTGCCTGCGAGTGGTTGCCGGTCAGTGGCTGCCGGTCGGCGGCTGCCGTCCAGCGGTTGCCTGCGTGCGGTTGCCGGTCGGCGGCTGCCGACCAGCGGCTGCCAGCCAGCGGTTGCCGACCAGTGGCTGTGAGCCAGCGGTTGTCGGTCAGTGGCTGCCGGTCAACTCGGCTGCCAGCCAGCGGTTGCCTGCGTGCGGTTGCCGGGCGGTGGCTGCCGACCAGTGGCTGTGAGCCAGTGGCTGTCGGTCAACCCGGCTGCCGACCAGTGGCCGTTAGCCAGTGGTTGTCGGGCAAACCAGCTGCCGACCAGCGGCTGTCGGTCAGTCGTCGGAGGCGTCGTCCTGGTCGTCACGGTCGTCGTGGCTGTCCGCGCGGTCCGCGGTGACCTTGCCGGTCTTCAGGTCGACGTGCCACTCGGACTCGGCGCCCTTGGCGCCCGTCGTCTCCACGTCCCAGGCGCCCGCCGTGCCGTCGTCGTCCAGGTCCACGGAGGTCACCGTGCCCTTGGCGGCGGCGGTACGCGCCGCGTCCTCGGCGCTGGTGGACGCGCCCTTCAGGGCGGAGTTCACCCGCGCGGCGTCGGCGGCGTCGTCGCCGTCGTCATCCTTGTCCACCCACGTGCCGAGCACCTTGCCGGTGCCGGGGTCGACCTCGACCTCGTGCCAGGTGTTGCCCTTCAGGACGTCGACGCCCCAGACCAGGCCGCCGTCCTCCTCGTCGAGCTCCGCGGAGACGGCGGTGCCGGGGGTCTTCGCGAGGGCCGCCCTGATGGCGTCCGCGGCCGTCACCTTGGCGGCCTTGGCCTCCGCGGTGTTCTCGGCGGCGTCGTCGCGGTCGTCCTTGCCGTCGTCGTCACTCTTGTGGTCGTCGTCCTTGCGGTCGTGGTCCTTGAGCTGGACGCTCGACCGGTTCGCCGCGCCCTCGTCGTCGCCGGTGGTCGCGAGGGCGGTGGCGGTACCGCCGGTGATCAGGGCCGCGGCGGCGACGGTGGCGATGACGATGTTGCGCTTCATGAGGGGATCCTCCCGAGACGGTGGACGTGTGCGGCGGCCGGGGGGCCGCTGCCGTTCGCTTTCGACGAGGACCAATCTGGCCGAACGATCCTGAACCGAAGCTGAAGCCGCCTGAAGAAGTCTTCAGGTTCGCTCTGCCACCCTGAACGCATGCGTTTGTTGATCGTGGAGGACGAGAAGCGGCTGGCCCTGTCGCTCGCCAAGGGCCTGACCGCCGAGGGCTACGCCGTCGACGTCGTCCATGACGGCATCGACGGACTGCACCGGGCGAGCGAGGGCACGTACGACTTGATCGTCCTCGACATCATGCTGCCCGGCATGAACGGATACCGCATCTGCTCCACCCTGCGCGCCGCGGGCAACGAGGTGCCCATCCTGATGCTCACCGCCAAGGACGGCGAGTACGACGAGGCGGAGGGGCTGGACACCGGCGCCGACGACTACCTCACCAAGCCGTTCTCGTACGTGGTGCTCGTGGCCCGCGTGAAGGCGCTGCTGCGCCGCCGCGGCAACGGCGGCCCGTCGCCGCTCCACACGCTCGGCGACCTCAGGGTCGACACGGCCGCGCGCCGCGTCTTCCGCGGTACGGACGAAGTGGTCCTCACCACCAAGGAGTTCGCGGTTCTGGAGCAGCTGGTGCTGCGGGCCGGGGAGGTCGTCTCCAAGGGCGACATCCTGGAGCACGTCTGGGACTTCGCGTACGAGGGGGACCCGAACATCGTCGAGGTGTACGTGAGCACCCTGCGCCGCAAGCTGGGCGCGAGCCTCATCAAGACGGTGCGCGGCGCCGGCTACCGCCTGGAGGCCCCGCGATGAGCCGGCTCTTCGGCTCCGTGCGGGCCCGCGCCACGCTCGGCGCGAGCCTGGTCGTGGCCCTCGCCCTGGTGGCGGCGGGCGCCGCCGTGCTGTTCTCGCTGCGCGCCAACCTCACCGGCCAGGCGGACGGCCGGGCGAACGCCGCCGCCCGCGAGGTCGCCTCGCAACTCGTGGCCAACCGCCCGTACGGCGATCTCGACCTGCCGGACGGCGACGAGGCGCCGGTCCAAGTCGTCGACGAGAACGGCAAGTTGGTCGCGGCCAGCGAGGACCTGGAGCGGATCACCGGCACCGGGACCGACGCGGTCAAGCCCGGCCCCGCGGCCCTCCCGGCCGGCGGTGGGAGTCACGGGGAGAGGCCCGAGCCGGGCGAGACCGGCGAGATCGACGACGAGGTTGAGTACACCGACGGCTCCGCCACCGTCGACGGCGAGAGCGGCGACTACCGCTTCGCCGCCGTCGAGGTGAGCACGGAGGACAAGGGTGACCTCACCGTCTACGCCGGCGGCTCCCTGGCCGACGAACAGAGCGCGGTGTCCACGGCGCTGACGTCCATGCTGATCGGCTTCCCCCTGCTGCTCGGTGTCGTGGCGGGCGTCACCTGGCTGGTGACGCGCAGGGCGCTGCGCCCGGTGGCCGCCATCACCGCGGAGATGTCCGCGATCACGGCGTCGGAGGACCTCGCGCGCCGCGTGCCCGAGCCGGACACGCACGACGAGATCGCCCGGCTCGCCCGCACCACGAACGAGACGCTCACCGCCCTGGAGACCTCCGTGGAGCGGCAGCGGCGCTTCGTGGCGGACGCCTCGCACGAGTTGCGCAGCCCCATCGCCTCGCTGCGCACGCAGCTCGAAGTGGGCGCGGCGCACCCGGAGCTGCTGGACGTCGACGGCGCGGTCGAGGACACGGTGCGGCTCCAGGAGCTCGCCGCCGACCTGCTCCTGCTCGCCCGCCTCGACGCGGGCGAGAAGCCCGGCGGGGCGCGCGTGGATCTGGCGGCCTTCGTCCGGGAGGAGCTCTCGCAGCGCACCCGTGACCGTGTGGACGTGCACACGGATCTCAAGAGCGTCGAAGTGGCGGGTTCCCGCGGTCAGTTGGCACGGGTGCTCGGAAATCTGTTGAACAACGCGCAGCGGCACGCCCGCTCCCGCGTCACGGTCACCACGCGGACCGATGGCATGTGGGCGGTCCTCGAGGTGTCCGATGACGGGAGTGGCGTGCCCCCGGGCGAGCGGGAGCGGATCTTCGAGCGGTTCGTCCGTCTGGATGACGCGCGGACCCGCGACGAGGGCGGGGCCGGTCTCGGCCTCGCGATCGCGCGGGACGTGGCGGCGCGGCACGGCGGCACGCTCATGGTCGGTGAGGCGCCGTCGGGAGGTGCGCGCTTCGAGCTCCGGCTGCCCAGCCCTCAGTCGTCGGCGGATTGAGGGACGGCACGGCCGGTCGCCGCGGCGTGCGTCAGGGCTTGCCGCGCTGGGAGCGCAGATGTTCCGCGATCGGGGTCAGGGCCTTGTGCAGCTCGCCGAGCGCCTCGGGGGAGACGAGGTCGACGAAGTGCCGCCGCACGGAGGCGACGTGGTGCGGTGCCACCTTCTGCATGGTCTCCATGCCGTCCTCGGTGAGGACGGTGTAGAGGCCGCGCCGGTCGGACTCGCAGTTCTCCCGGCGTACCAGGCCCGCGTTCTCCATACGGGTGATCTGGTGGGAGAGGCGGCTCTTGGACTGAAGAGTGGCTGCGGCGAGGTCGCTCATGCGCATCCGCAGGTCTTCCGATTCGGAGAGATGCACGAGAATGTCGTAGTCGTTCATGGTCAGGTTGAACGGCTGAAGGTCCTTTTCGAGCTGATATGTCAGCATCCTGTTGACCTCCACGTGGGTGCGCCAAGCGCACTGTTCCTCGTCGGTCAGCCACTGCGGGGCCGTCTCGGTCTCCATGGAATCGATTCTACCTAAGAAGTTGAAAGGTGAACGAATGGTGGGATGTGACGCGCCTCGCATCCCCTGGTCATGGGGAGGGGCACAGGCGTTCGCCGTCACACTCCGCAGACTACCGCTCACAGCCCGAAGCGACGCTGGAGGTCCCCCAGTTGTCCGGGAAGGCGCGGTACCCCCGACGGCTGACCCGATTGAGTGGGAGCGCTCCTCCCTCCCGGCACCCCCTCCTGGTCCGGCACCCCTCCCGCCGCCTGCTCGGGCATGAGTGCCTCGGTGGACTGGAGCAGCACCGTGCCGGCGCCCACGAACTCGAACTGATGCTCCTCCCCGGAGGTCCCGCCGACGCCGGTCAGTGCCCGCACGCCCCCAATCACCCCTGTGAGGTAACCGTGGTCGTAGTGATGGCACGGTGAAGGGCAGTCGGCCCACCCCACGAGCGCCTGTGGATCAACGCGGATCGGCGGCTCCATGAACACCACGGGGCCGTTCGAAGCGGCCACGAACTTCCCGGTGCCGATCAGCGTCAGGAACCCCGGAACGATCGACTGCTTCAGCGCGAGAGTTGGCTGAAAAGCGAGGAGGTTGCCCGAGCGAATGGTCAGGTTGCCCTCATTCAAGTCATACGAATTCACGTCGAAGGCCCGGTCGGCGAGGAGCATCTTGCCCTGGCCGTCCGCCACGACCCAGTCACTTGCGTGCAACGGCGAATGAAAACTGGTCCGGACCAGCCGGTCGAGGCGGCCGTGCCCGATGCCGTTGAAGTCGATCCGCCCGTAGTAGGCGATCATCTTTCCCTTCTGGAGGAACCACTGGCTCCCCTTGAGCTCCACACAGAAGGTGTACGCGTTGACGTTGTCGTCGCTCGGCAGCGTCAGGGGGTCGAAGACCGCGGGCGCGCCCGCCGGGGTCGAGACGTTGGGGTTCACAGCTTCTCCTCCGAGGCCTGGACGTACACCGCGCCGCTGCCCGACAGCTCCAGCTGGAACGCCTCGCCGGAGCCGCGGCCCACCATGTCGCGCCAGCCGAGCGCCGTGGAGAGTCTGTTGCGCACGTCGCCGTGGTGCGCCACGTACGCCTGGGGGTCCACGTGGACCGGGCGCTGCGGGGTGATCGGGACCTCGATGACGCCGCCGTGCGCCATGACGGCGACCGCGCCGTGCCCCTTGAGGGTCGTGGTGAACAGGCCCTGACCGGTGACCTGGCCGCGCACCATGCCCATGACGCCGCCCTGGGAGCCCATGAACATCGTGCCCTGCTGGAGCGTGCCGTCGAAGGCCAGCAGGCGGTCCGCCTCCACGTACAGCGTGTCTCCGGAGAGGCCGATCACCTGGATGTGGTGGCCGCCGTGCCCGAACAGGACCGTCCCGCTGCCTTCGACGGTCATCAGAGGCGTCGCCTCGCCCGCGACCCGGCGCCCGATCATGGAGGCGAGGCCGCCCTGCCCGCCCTGGACGTTGGGCGTGAACGAGACGTCTCCCTGGTAGGCGAGCATGGCGCCGCGCTGACTGAAGATCTTGGCGCCCGGCTGGACCGTCGCCTCGACCATCTTCGCGTTGATCTCCCGGAAGGGCATGTCAGACGTCCCCCGCGATCGTCGTGCGCTCACTGGGCTGTACGTAGACGAGGCCGTCGCCCTCGAAGCGGATCTGGAAGGCCTCGCCGCCGCCCTCGCCCATGAAGGTGCGGAAGGTGACGCCGGACTGGAAGCTCTGGCGGACGTCCCCTTGGTGCGCGATGTACGCCCCCGGGTCGACCGTCAGCGGATACTCCCGGGAGACGCGCAGCACCACGGCCGGCCCGTCGGAGACGATGGCCGCCTGGCCCGTGCCCTCGACGGTGGTCGTGAAGAGGCCATTGCCCTGCGTCGCCCCGCGCAGCCCCGTGAAGCTGGTGCCGGTGCGCAGGCCGGCATCCGCGCACAGCAGATTACTGGCCTCCACGTACAGCTTCTCGCCGCTCAGCCGCACCAGATTGATCTCGGTGGCGCGGTCGGCGAACCAGCAGGTGCCGTGCCCCTTCACCTCCATCACCGTCATCTGCTCGCCGGTGACGCGGCGGGTCACCATGCCGCGTATGCCCTCACCGCCGCCGGACATCTTCTTGAAGGCCATCTGGCCGTCGTAGGCGACCATCGAGCCGTTCTTCGCCTTCACGGCGTCGCCGGTCATGTCGACGGCGAGCACTCTGCTCCCTTGGAGCCGGAACGTAGCCACGAATCGACGGTAGCCGCCGCGTACCCACCCAGAACAGGGTGAAGGCCCCTGAGCGAACCCGGAGAGCACCCCGATGTCACAATGGGGGTCGCTTGTGCGCGCGTTCACAAGATCGGCGCCGCCGAGCGTGCGCCCCTTTTCCCGCCCCGCCCCACTCACCGAAGGTGACCCGTGGACATCAAGACCGCTTCCGCACTCCGCCGCCTCCGCCTGGTCTCGGCCCCCGAGGCCGTCTCCTTCCTGCTGCTGCTCGTCTGCTCGGTGCTCAAGCGGACCACGGAGTTCAACGCCGTGCCGGCGATGGGCATGATCCACGGCGTGCTCTTCGTCCTGTACGTGCTCTTCTGGCTGGATGCCTGGAACCGCACGAAGTGGGACGTCAAGACCGGTGCTCTGTACTTCATCCTCTCCGTCCTGCCGACCGGCGGCTTCTTCGCCGAGCGCAAGCTGAAGCGGGAGGCCGAGGCCGCGGTGATCGCCTCGCGCGCCCGCAAGGAAGGGATCGTCAACGCATGATCGTCGCCTTCTCCGTGACCCCGCTCGGCGTCGGTGAGGACGTCGGCGAGTACGTGGCCGACGCCGTCCGGGTCGTCCGCGAGTCGGGGCTGCCGAACACGACCGACGCGATGTTCACGTCCGTCGAGGGCGAGTGGGACGAGGTGATGGACGTCATCAAGCGTGCCGTCGCCGTGGTGGAGGCGCGGGCGCCGCGCGTCTCGGTCGTCATGAAGGCCGACATCCGCCCCGGCGTGACGGACGGCCTCACCTCCAAGGTCGAGACGGTGGAGCGCCACCTCTCCGCATAGCCGCCGCGCACACAGGTAAGCCCCCGCCTCCCGGCGGGGGCTTTTTCTGTCGCATAAAGACGATCCGGACCGCGACTTGAGCGACTGCTCAACCACCCGCTATCTTCCTCTTGAGCACTCGCTCAAGAACAAGCTGACGTGGGGGTTTCGGATGAGCTTGTACATAGAGACACGGATACGCGCCGACCTCGACGACCTCTGGGCCCGCACCCAGGAACCCGGTCAGCACCAGCGCTGGGACCTGCGCTTCACCGAGATCACCTACCTGCCGTGCGCGGAGGGCGAGCCGCAGCACTTCCGGTACGCCACGCGCGTGCTGCCCTTTGTGACCATCGCCGGCACCGGGATCAGCGCGGGGGAGAAGCGGCGCTCGGACGGCACCCGCACCTCCGCCCTGCGCTTCGCGTCCCCGCACCCGCTCTCCCTCCTCGAAGAAGGCAGCGGCTACTGGCGCTACGTGCCCGAGCCGGACGGCGACGGCGTCCGCTTCCTCACCGGATACGACTACCGCCCGCGCTGGGGCCGCCTCGGCGCCCTCGCGGACCGCGCGGTCCTCCGCCCGCTGATGGGCTGGGCGACGGCCTGGTCCTTCGACCGCCTCAGGCTCTGGCTGGAGCGGGGCATCACCCCCGAACGCGCCCTCGTCCACGCCGCCGCCGAGGTCGCCCTGCGCGCACTGCTCGTCGCGGCGGCGGTCGTCCTCGCCCCCATGACGGCCCTCGCGGCAGCGGCGCTCGCGGTGATCCTGCCGCCGCTCCCCATCACCCCCGCCGCCCGCCGCTGTCTGCGCACCCCGCCGGCACGCGCGCGTGCCCCACGCGTCCTGTCCACCCTCGCCACCGCCAAGGAGCCGCGCTCATGACGTCGATCTTCGAAACCGTGATGGGCGCCGACTTCGAACGCCTGCACCCGCAGCTGCGCCGCCGCTTCTCCGTGGGCCTCGCGAGCGGCGAGGCCTGTACGGGCAGGGGCGTGATGGACCGCATCTGGCACGGCAGGGGCTTCGTGAAGCCGTTCCTCGCGGTCGGCGGCACCCGCAACATCCTCGTCCCGCGCCAGGGCCGCGCCGTCCCCTTCGTCATCGAGAACGTGCCATACGTCGACACGTACGGCCGTGAGACGGTGACCTTCGTGCGCACCTTCGACCTGCCCGGCGGGCCCCGCCGCTTCGACGCCCAGATGGTCCTGAGCCCCAAGGGGGACCGCGTGCTCGACTACCTCGGCACGCACCAGCACCTCGCCAGCGACCTCCACTTCCGGGCCGAGCCGGACGGCTCGCTCGTGATCCGCTCCGGAGAGCACCGGTTCCGGGAGGGCCCCGTGGACTGCCGGGTGCCCGCCCTGATCGGGGGTGACGCCGAGGTGCGCGAGTCGTACGACGACGAGAGCGGGCGCTTCCGCATCCAGGTCCGTGTCGTCAACCGGCGCTTCGGGCCGCTCTTCGGATACGAGGGGTCGTTCGAGGCGACGTACACCGACGTCCGTACGTGCGGGGTGCGGCCCGGCCTGCGGCCCGTCCGCGAGGAGGCGCGCGCGTGAGTGCCGCCAAGGATCCCGCGAAGGGGCAGGAGACCCGCGAGAAGCTGCTCGACGGGGCGTTGCGCACGCTCACGGAGCAGGGCATCGCCAAGACGTCCGCGCGGACCATCGCGGCGGCCGCCGGGGTCAATCAAGCGCTGGTCTTCTACCACTTCGGCTCGGTCGACGAACTCCTCTCGGCGGCCTGCCGCCATGGCACCGAGCAGCGGGTGGCCCGCTACCGGGACCGGCTGGCGTCGATCGGTTCCCTTTCGGAACTGCTCTCCTTCGGGCGTGAGATGCACGAGGAGGAGCGGGCGGCGGGGCATGTCGCGGTCCTCGGGCAGTTGCTGGCCGGCGCGCAGACGCAGCCTCGGCTCGCGGCGGCGACGGCGGCGGGGCTCGCGCTGTGGATCGAGGAGATCGAGAAGGTCCTGACGCGGGTGCTCGGGGCGTCGCCGCTCGGGGAGTTCACGGATCCGGTGGGGTTGGCGCGGGCGGTGGCGGCGTCGTTCGTGGGCATGGAGCTGTACGAGGGGGTGGACTCGGCGGGTACGGAGCGGGCGCTGGTGGCGCTGGAGCGGCTGTCCCTCTTGGTGACCGCGGTCGAGGACCTGGGGCCCCTGGCCCAGCGCGCGGTCCGCCACCGCCTGCGGCGCCTCTGACCGCCGGCCGCCCGGCGGTGTCCCCTGGGCGGGTGGGCGGTCCGGCGGTGGGGGTGCCCATTGCTCGGCTTCGGGACGGCAGGGTAGGCGGGTGGGTGCCCGTTGACGGAGTCACCAGCAGACCCCCCGCCCCACCGCAACCCCACCAAACCCCCCCACCCCAAAACCGCCCGCACGGACGCACCCGGTTCGACACGTCACGGAATCTCCACTTTGGTGGGGGTATCGGCTCGTTCGATCACCAGTCACCAGAACCTGGAGGGCGCTGTGCGGCAGCCGGAGGGTTACGACTACGACACCCACAGCACGCTCGCCGGCCCGCTCACCGAGCCGCGCAGCGGCGAGGACGGCGGCGGCAACGGCGGCGGCTATCGGGTCCAGTACCGCAAGCTTCTCTCCTCGGAGCCCCATCGAATACGGGCCGTGTTCCTGATGACGCTGGCCCCCGTGCTCACGGGCCTCCTGTTCGTCTACCTCGTATGGCCCACCCACTGGACCGAACGCGAGGGCGGCGAACGCTGGCTGATCGGCCTCGACGTCACGATGCTCGTGGCGATCGGCCTGATCGAGCTCTTCATGCTCGTCAACGTCATATCCATCGCCCACGCCACGCTGGTCGCGAGGGACCCGATCCCGGTGACACCGGAGGAAGGCACCCGCGTGGCCTTCCTCACCACGTACGTGCCGGGCAAGGAGCCCCTCTCCATGGTCCGGGCCACGCTCGAAGGCGCGGTGCGGATACACCACGCGGGCCCCCTGGACGTATGGCTCCTGGACGAGGGGAACGACCCCGACGCGAAGGCCCTCTGCGAAGAGCTGGGCGTGCGCCACTTCACGCGCCTCGGCATACCGGAGTGGAACCGCGAGAAGGGCCCGCACAAGGCCCGCACCAAGCACGGCAACTACAACGCCTGGCTGGCGATGCACCACGCGGAGTACGACTTCTTCGCGTCCGTCGACACGGACCACATCCCGCTCCCCAACTTCCTGGAGCGGATGATGGGCTACTTCCGTGACCCGGACGTCGCGTTCGTCGTCGGACCGCAGGTGTACGGCAACTACGAGACGCCGGTCACCAAGGCCGCGGAGTCCCAGCAGTTCCTCTTCCACGCGCTCATCCAGCGCGCGGGCAACCGCTACCGGGCGCCCATGTTCGTCGGCACCAACAACGTCGTACGCATCAGCGCGCTCACCCAGGTGGGCGGCCTGTACGACTCGATCACCGAGGACATGGCGACCGGCTTCGAACTGCACCGCCGCCGCAACCCGGCCACCCACAACCACTGGCGCTCGGTCTACACCCCCGACGTCCTGGCGGTCGGCGAGGGCCCGGCCTCGTGGACGGACTTCTTCACCCAGCAGATGCGGTGGTCGCGCGGCACGTACGAGACGCTGTTCAAGCAGTTCTGGAAGGCGCCGTTCACGATGCCTCCCGGGCGCCTCTTCTCGTACACGCTGATGCTCGTGTACTACCCGATGACGGCCGTCAACTGGCTGCTCGGCATCCTCAGCTGCATCCTCTTCCTGTGGTTCGGCGCGTCCGGCACCCAGGTGGCGGCCTCGGTGTGGCTGATGCTCTACAGCGACGCGGCGGCCCTCCAGATCGGCCTCTACCTATGGAACCGCCGCCACAACGTCTCCCCGCACGAGCCGGCGGGGTCGGGCGGCCTCGCCGGCATGGCGATGTCGGCGCTCTCCGCCCCCATCTACGCCAAGTCCCTCGGCGCGGCCGTCATGCGCCGCCCGTGCCGCTTCGTGGTCACACCGAAGGGCAACGACGCCAGCCCGGACCGGCTGCTGACCTTCCGCATCCACCTCTTCTGGGCGGTGCTGCTCGCCACCTCGCTGGTCGTCTCCGTCGTACTCGGCCACACGCATGCGGCGATGCGCACCTGGGCGGTCCTCGCGATGGCCATCTCGCTGGCCCCGGTCGCGGTGTGGACGTTCACCGTCGCCAAGGAGCGCAGGCAGGCCAGGCAGGAGCGGGAGGCGCGCCGGGAGGCCGGACATCCGGTCCCGGAGGCGGAGGGCGAGCCTGAGCCGGCGTTCGCCACCGGCACGACGACAGGAGGGAACTGACACATGGCACCCATGGCCTACCGGCCCTCTAGGCGTACGAGGAAGACGTTCATCGGAGTCGGCGCGGGCGCGCTGCTCGTGGGGCTGAACGCCCCCGCCGCGCTCTCCTTCGCCGAGGAGCAGTACCACGAGTACAAGATCTCCCGGCCCGGCTACAAGGCGAAGTACGGCTCCTGGAAGATGGTCGACATCCCCAAGGAGTTCCGAACCAACGCCATCCACGCCGCGCTCCTGCACACCGGCAAGGTGCTGATCGTGGCGGGTTCGGGCAACGAGCAGAAGAAATTCGACGCGGGTTCGTTCGACACGGTCCTGTGGGATCCGAAGAACAACACCTTCAAGAAGATCGCCACGCCCGAGGACTTCTTCTGCTCCGGCCACGCTCAGCTCCCCGACGGCCGCCTGCTGGTGGCCGGTGGCACCGCGCGCTACGAACTGCTCGACGGCGAGGTGGAGCGGGCCGGCGGCGGCATGCGGGTGAAGAACGAGAACCCGGACAAGGCGGTGTTCCTGAAGAAGGGCACCAAGTTCCGCTCGCCGTCCGGCATCGAGTACGTCAGCAAGTTCGACGTCCAGGTGCCGAAGGCCCAGCGGGACTTCAAGATCTCGTACTCCAAGACCGGTGAGATGGAGCCCTGGAAGACGCAGATCAAGGCGAGCGAGGCGCGCGTCTTCGTCGAGGCGCTCGAACCGGGCGAGCAGTCGGTCAACGAGACGACGGCGCAGTACGAGATCGAGGGCCTGACCGGCGACGAGGCCGACAACACGTACGGCATCGCCGAGAAGATCGACATGGAGAAGCAGGATTTCCAGGGGATCAGGGCGGCGTACGAATTCGACCCCAGGGCCGAGAGGTACGTGCCGGTCCAGCCGATGAAGAAGGCCCGCTGGTACCCGACGCTGGTCGGCCTGGAGGACGGCAAGGTGCTCGCGGTCTCGGGCCTCGACGACGTGGGCGTGATCGACCCGGGCGACAACGAGATCTACGACCCGAAGACGAAGAAGTGGACGGACGGCCCGAAGCGGTACTTCCCCACCTACCCCGCGCTCTTCCTCACCAAGGGCGGCAAGCTCTTCTACCCCGCGTCCAACGCGGGCTACGGGCCCGCCGACAAGGGGCGCGAGCCGGGTCTGTGGGACCTGGAGACGAACAAGTTCGAGAAGGTCCCCGGGCTGACCGACATGGACCAGACGGAGACGTCGGCGTCTGTGCTGCTGCCGCCCGCGCAGGACCAGAAGGTGATGATCCTCGGCGGCGGGGGAGTGGGCGAGTCCGACAAGGCGACGCGCCGCACGGCCGTGATCGACCTCAAGGAGGAGAACCCGTCCTTCAAGACCGGACCCCAACTGCCCGAGGGAACCCGCTACTTGAACAGCGTGCTCATGCCGGACGACTCGGTGTTCACCTCGAACGGCTCCTCCGACTACCGGGGCCGCAGCGCCAGCAACATCCTCAAGGCGCAGTTCTACGACCCCAAGCAGAACGTCTTCCGTGAGGCGGCGGCACCCAAGGTGGGCCGCAACTACCACTCCGAGGCGCTGCTCCTGCCCGACGGCCGCGTCGTCACCTTCGGCTCGGACCCCCTCTTCGACAACCAGCAGAACACCAAGCTCGGCCACTTCGAGCAGCGCATGGAGATCTTCACGCCGCCGGCGCTGCACAGGGGCGGCAAGAACCGGCCGGTGCTCGGCGAGGGCCCGGAGCAGCTGGCGGCGGACGGCCGCGCGACGTTCGCCGCCGACCGTCCAGGTGACATCGTCTCGGCCCGCCTGATGCGGCCGAGCGCGGTGACGCACACGACGGACGTCGAGCAGCGCTCGATCGCGCTGGGGGTCACCAAGGGCAAGGGGTCGGTGACGGTGGACGTCCCGGTGCGCGACGCGGCGCTGGTCCCGCCGGGCTGGTACATGCTGTTCGTCACCGACAAGGACGGCACGTCGTCGGAGGCGAAGTGGATCCACGTGGGCCGGGAGGGCTGACGGGCGCGAAGGCCCCGGGGGAAGGCGGCTCACGCCTCCTTGGCGTTGCGCGCGAGCCCCAGCGCGTAGTCCGGCCACCACTGCCCCGCCGCCGGGCCACCCCGGCACGGGCCGTCCGAGTCGCCCGGCCGCTTGATCCACAGGACGGCGTCGAGCAGCGGGTCGCCCGTGCGGTCGGTGGGCGGTGTGCCGAGGCCGCGGCCGGGCGGGTTGCACCAGGCGTCCTCCCGGTCGCCGGCCAGCGGGCCCCTGCCGTTGCGGCTGGTGTCCATGACGAAGTGCTTGCCGCCGACCGTCGCCGACAGGGTGCGTCCGTACTCCTTGGTGACCTCGTCGCTCTGGAAGTTGGAGACGTTCAGCGAGAAGCCGTCGGCCCGCGCGATCCCCGCCTTGATGAGCGGCTCGGAGAGTTTGTGCGCGTCGGTGATCCAGCCGGGGTTCCCGGCGTCGAGGTACACCTTCACCTTCGGCTGGCGCTTGAACCGCTCGATCGCCTCGGAGAGCAGCTGGTAGCGGTCGGCGTGGTACTCGGCGGGGGTGCAGCCGTCCACGATGTGCGGGATCGCGTCGGGTTCGAGGACGACCACGGCGGGGGCGCCGCCGATCGCCCCGGCGAAGGCGTCCACCCACTCCCGGTAGAAGGCGGAGCTGTGGGCGCCGCCCGCCGAGTGCTGGCCGCAGTCGCGGTGCGGGATGTTGTACGCGACGAGCACCACCGTACGGCCGTCCTCGGTCGCGCCTTCGGTGGCCGCCCTGACGTCGGGCGCCGGGTCGTCGCCGGCGGGCCACACCGCCAGCGGCTGCTCGGAGATCCGCTTGAGGGCCTCGGCGTCCTGGGCACGGCCCTGCCGCTCCCACTTCTCGACCTGGCGGGCGGCGGGGCTGTCGGGGTCGACCCAGAACGCGCTCGGGGCCTTCGCGGCGTCGGTCGAGGACCCGGCGGCGACGTCGGCGGCCGGTGACCTGGCGGGGTCGGCCGTGGAACCGGATCCCGAGGAGCAGCCCGCCGTGAGCCCGATGGCGGTGAGAGCCGTGAGTGCCGTGAACGTGCGGAGCAGCCGGTACATCCAGACCCCTTGGGCGACGGTGACGGTCAGTCAGCCCGGCAATCGTTGCATATGGGGCTAATCATCCCCTTGTGCGACACCGGCTCCGCCCGCAGCCCATATCGGGCGGTCAGCGGGTCGGCCCAGGGCTTCGAAGGAACGTACGCCCGAATTGCGAGACGGTGCTGACCAGCATGTGACCGGCGGGTAAGGTCTTTGGCGTGCCGAAGCCGCTCAGCCTTCCCTTCGATCCGATCGCCCGCGCCGACGAGCTCTGGAAGCAGCGCTGGGGATCGGTCCCGGCCATGGGCGCGATCACCTCGATCATGCGCGCGCACCAGATCCTGCTCGCCGAGGTCGACGCGGTCGTCAAGCCGTACGGACTGACCTTCGCGCGCTACGAGGCGCTGGTGCTGCTCACCTTCTCGCAGGCCGGCGAGCTGCCGATGTCGAAGATCGGTGAGCGGCTCATGGTGCACCCCACCTCCGTGACCAACACCGTCGACCGGCTCGTGAAGTCCGGCCTCGTCGACAAGCGCCCGAACCCCAACGACGGCCGCGGCACCCTCGCCTCCATCACCGACAAGGGCCGCGAGGTCGTCGAGGCCGCCACGCGCGAGCTGATGGCGATGGACTTCGGGCTCGGGGTGTACGACGCCGAGGAGTGCGCGGAGATCTTCGCCATGCTGCGGCCGCTGCGGATCGCCGCGCGGGACTTCGAGGAGAAGTAGCGCGGCCTCGCGGGTCCCGGCCAGGAGCAGAGCCGTCCGTTCCGCTCGCGACGGGGGCGGCGAAGATCGCGCGAGACGGGCCGTTACGCTCGTACGCATGAAGCGAAGCGTGCTGACCCGCTACCGGGTGATGGCCTATGTCACCGCCGTGATGCTGCTCGTGCTGTGCGCGTGCATGATCTTCAAGTACGGCTTCGACAAGGGCGAGGGTCTGACGCTCGTCGTGTCGCAGGTCCACGGCGTGCTCTACATCATCTACCTGATCTTCGCCTTCGACCTGGGTTCCAAGGCGAAGTGGCCGTTCGGCAAGCTCCTGTGGGTGCTGGTCTCCGGCACCATCCCGACCGCCGCCTTCTTCGTGGAGCGCAAGGTCGCCCGGGACGTCGAGCCGCTGATCACCGACGGCTCCCCGGTCACCGCGGAGGCGTAACAGCTGCCGCCGTACGGATTCGTACGGCGGTTGCCCATCGACTTTTACTAGGACGTCCTAGTAAATTCGGGGGTATGGACGCTGACGCGATCGAGGAAGGCCGCCGACGCTGGCAGGCCCGTTACGACAAGGCCCGCAAGCGTGACGCGGACTTCACCACGCTCTCGGGCGACCCGGTCGACCCCGTCTACGGGCCGCGCCCCGGCGACACGTACAACGGGTTCGAGCGGATCGGCTGGCCCGGGGAGTACCCCTTCACGCGCGGGCTCCACGCCACCGGGTACCGCGGCCGGACCTGGACCATCCGCCAGTTCGCGGGCTTCGGCAACGCCGAGCAGACGAACGAGCGCTACAAGATGATCCTGGCCAACGGCGGCGGCGGGCTCTCCGTCGCCTTCGACATGCCGACCCTCATGGGCCGCGACTCCGACGACCCCCGCTCCCTCGGCGAGGTCGGGCACTGCGGCGTCGCCATCGACTCCGCCGCCGACATGGAGGTCCTCTTCAAGGACATCCCCCTCGGCGACGTGACGACGTCGATGACGATCAGCGGGCCCGCCGTGCCCGTCTTCTGCATGTACCTCGTCGCCGCCGAGCGCCAGGGGGTCGACCCGGGCATCCTCAACGGCACGCTCCAGACCGACATCTTCAAGGAGTACATCGCGCAGAAGGAGTGGCTCTTCCAGCCCGAGCCCCACCTGCGTCTCATCGGCGACCTGATGGAGCACTGCGCGCGCGACATCCCCGCCTACAAGCCGCTCTCCGTCTCCGGCTACCACATCCGCGAGGCCGGGGCGACGGCCGCGCAGGAGCTGGCGTACACCCTCGCGGACGGCTTCGGGTACGTGGAGCTGGGGCTCAGCCGCGGCCTGGACGTCGACGTCTTCGCGCCCGGCCTCTCCTTCTTCTTCGACGCCCATGTCGACTTCTTCGAGGAGATCGCCAAGTTCCGGGCCGCCCGCCGCATCTGGGCCCGCTGGCTGCGCGACGAGTACGGCGCGAAGACCGACAAGGCCCAGTGGCTGCGCTTCCACACCCAGACCGCCGGTGTCTCCCTCACCGCCCAGCAGCCGTACAACAACGTGGTACGCACCGCCGTGGAGGCCCTCGCGGCGGTGCTCGGCGGCACGAACTCCCTGCACACCAACGCCCTCGACGAGACCCTCGCCCTGCCGAGCGAGCAGGCCGCCGAGATCGCGCTGCGCACCCAGCAGGTGCTGATGGAGGAGACCGGCGTCGCCAACGTCGCGGACCCGCTCGGCGGCTCCTGGTACGTCGAGCAGCTCACCGACCGCATCGAGGCCGACGCCGAGAAGATCTTCGAGCAGATCAGGGAGCGGGGGCGGCGGGCACGCCCCGACGGGCAGCACCCGATCGGTCCGATCACCTCGGGCATCCTGCGCGGCATCGAGGACGGCTGGTTCACCGGCGAGATCGCCGAGTCCGCCTTCCAGTACCAGCGCTCCGTCGAGAAGGGCGACAAGCGCGTCGTCGGCGTGAACTGCCTGGAGGGTTCCGTCACCGGTGACCTGGAGATCCTGCGGGTCAGCCATGAGGTCGAGCGGGAGCAGGTGCGGGAGCTCGCGGAGCGCAAGGCGGGGCGTGACGACGCGCGGGTGCGGGGCTCTCTCGACGCCATGCTGGCGGCGGCGCGGGACGGGTCGAACATGATCGGCCCCATGCTGGAGGCGGTGCGGGCGGAGGCGACGCTCGGGGAGATCTGCGGGGTCCTCCGGGACGAGTGGGGGATCTATACGGAGCCGCCGGGGTTCTAGGCGCGGGGTTTTCCGGGCGAGCGGGGACCTGCGGCCGTATGTGGCTTGGCGCGCAGTTCCCCGCGCCCCTGGGGACGGTGCAGAAACTCCCAGGTTTGAATCCGGAAGCATGGGTAGGCGCGCCGCGTTCCCCGTCCCCGCCCCTGGAGTCGTCCGTGACCTCGACCGGCCACGCCCGCACCGCCGCCATCGCCATAGGAACCGCCACCCTCACCGTCCTCGGGGCGCTGCTGGTGGGCGGGTCCGGTGAGGTCAGCGCGAGCCCGCCGCCCGAGCCCAAGGTGCAGGACGACTTCGACTCGCTCGGCCCCGAGGTGCGCGCCGCGAAGCCGGCCGGCGGCCGCACCGTCCACTACGTCGATCAGGGGCCGCGCGACGGCCGGCCGGTGCTGTACATCGGCGGCACCGGCACGAGTGCCCGCGCCGCGCACATGACGGACTTCTTCCGCAGCACGCGTGAGGACCTCGGCCTGCGGCTCATCTCCGTCGAGCGCAACGGCTTCGGCGACACGGAGTTCGACAAGGGCCTCGGCAAGGCCGACTTCGTTGAGGACGCCCTTGCGGTCATGGACCGGCTGAAGGTGAAGGACTTCGCCGTCGTCGCGATCTCGGGAGGCGGCCCCTACGCCGCCGAGCTCGCCGCCAAGGCCCCGGACCGCGTCTCGGCGCTGCACCTCGCCGCGGCGCTCCCGCCCTACGGCGCCAGGCCCGCGTTCTGCGACCTGTCCGACGACGCGCTGACCGCCGCCGTGCGGGACCAGATCAAGGACCCCCGCAAGTGGTGGGCCTTCCCCGACGACAGCGCCGTGAAGTCGATCCCCGGTTTCGCCGACACGGCGTACGAGGAGGGGGCACGCACCTACAACCAGCGCGGCCAGCGGTCCGACCCGGCGCCCCAGGTGCACGAGCAGCGGCTGTACTGCGAGCGTCCCGGCCCCGACCTGTCGGAGCTGGACGCGCCCGTCTACCTCTACGCCGGGAAGAAGGACACCACCGTGCCCCCGGCGACGGTCGAGACGTGGCGGCGGGAGCTGCCGGGTGCGCCGAAGGTGCGGACGTACGACGACTCCGGGCACGACGTGCAGTACCGGCACTGGGACCAGATCCTGGTGGACCTGGCGGGGCACGGCGAGCGGACGGTCGTCTGCAAGGGCAAGCACACGCGGGTCCTCGTCGCGCGCGAGGCGGACCGCCTCGTCGCCAAGGGCAGCGCCACGCTCGGCAGCTGCGCGTGGGCTAAGAAGTAGGCAGCGCGAGGCGGAACAGCGCGCCGCCGCCCGGCGCCCGCTCGGCCGTCAGCTCCGCGCCGTGCGCGTGCGCGATCTGGCGGGCCATCGCGAGGCCGAGGCCCGAACCGGGCATGGCGCGGGCCTTCTCGGCGCGGTAGAAGCGGTCGAAGACGTGGGGCAGGTCCTCCTCCGCGATGCCCGGACCGTGGTCGCGTACCGTCAACTCCCACGGCGTCAGGGTGAGTTCGACGGGAGCGCCCGGCGGGGAGAACTTGGCCGCGTTGTCCAGGAGGTTCGTCAGCAGCCGGGACAGACGCGCCGGTACGCCCGGGACGCTGAGGTCCGCCGCCTCCGGTGCAACCTGGAGGGTGAAGGGGACGGCGGGCCAGTGGCCGCGCGCCGCGTCCACCGCGTGGGCGGCCAGCGGGGCGAGCCGCACCTCCTCGAGCAGCGGCTGCGGCTCCTCCTCCCTGGCCAGCTCGATCAAGTCGTTCACCAGGCCGGTGACTTCCCGCAGCTGGCGGCCGAGCGCCCCGGCCGCGCGCTCCCGCTGCGCCGCGGTGAGACGGTCCGCCTTGGCGAGGAGCTCGGCGTTCGTACGCAGCGCGGTCAGCGGGGTGCGCAGTTCGTGGGAGGCGTCGGCGACCAGGCGGCGGCGGGCCGCGACGGACTCCTCCAGCTCGGCGAGCATCGTGTTGAACGTGGCGGCCAGGCGCGTGACCTCGTCCTGTCGGCCGTCATCGCCCTCCCGGCCCGGCGGCAGCTCGATGCGGTGCCGGGCGTCACGCGTGGCGGCGATGCGCTCGGCCGTGGCGGTGAGCCGGGTGATCGGGGCGAGGCCGGTGCGCGAGACCCAGTAGCCGCCGACCGCCGAGAGCAGCACGCCCGCGCCGCCCACCGCGGCGAGCAGCGTCGCGGCCTGGCGCACCCCGCGCTCGGCGATGTCGGCCCGCAGGGCGACCTGCACGGCCTCGCCGTCGCCGAAGGTGGTGGTGTACATCCGGCCCGGCCTGCCGCCGGGGAGTGTGAAGCTCGCGTAGTACGGGGCCCGCCGGCCGGCGGCGACCTCACGTGTAGCCCCGCTCACCGGCAGCAGATACGGCTCCGCCGGATCGTCGGCGGAGTCCGCCGGGACGATCTGCGAACAAGCGGGCGCCCCGAGGAACCGGCACTCGCCCGCCATCACGCCGGGGCCCTCGTCGCGGTGCTGCTGGACGGTGAGCGTCGCCGACTGGGCGAGGTTCTGGTCCAGCTGCTGGTACAGCTTGAAGCGGATCACGAAGAACGCGGCGGCGCACACCCCGACCGCCACCAGCGCCACGGCGGCCGCCGCGGCCACGGCGAGGCGGGTGCGCAGCGGTCTGCGGCGCCGCCACCGCGCGCCGAGCCCGCGCCGCGCGCTCACGGGGAGCCCAGGCGGTAGCCGACGCCGTGCACGGTGTGGACGAGCCGCGCCTCGCCGCCCGACTCCAGCTTGCGGCGCAGGTAACCGACGTACACGGCGAGGGAGTTGGAGTCCGGGCCGAAGTCGCGGCCCCACACCGTCTGCTGGATCAGCTCGCGCGGCAGCACCTGTCCGGCGTTGCGCAGCAGCAGTTCGAGGAGGGCGGCCTCGGTGCGGCTGAACTCGATCCGGCGCCCGCCGCGGCGGCCGGTGCGGGTGGCGGGGTCCAGGACGAGATCACCGTACGCGAGGTCGGCACCGGAGTCCGTGGCCCGCTCCGGGCTCGCGCGGCGCAGCAGGGCCCGCACCCGGGCGACCAGTTCGTCCAGGGCGAAGGGCTTGACCAGGTAGTCGTCGGCGCCCGCGTCCAGGCCGTCGACGCGTTCGCTCACCGAGTCCAGGGCGGTCAGGACGAGCACGGGGGTGCGGTCGCCCGCCGCGCGCAGCTGACGGCAGACCGCGAGGCCGTCCATGACCGGCATCAGCACGTCCAGGACCACCAGGTCCGGCTGCCAGCGGGCCACCGCCGTGAGCGCGCGGTGGCCGTCCTCCGCGCCCCGCACCAGGTGCCCCTCGACGGTCAGGGCGTCCTCGACGGCGGCGCGGACCTCGGGATCGTCGTCGACGACGAGGATCTTGTGCGGTACGGGATCGGGTCCGCCGCCCCTGCCGGTCAAGCTCGTGCCGCTCATGAAGCTCATGGACCAAAGGTGCCAAACGCGGCTCTTAAAACCCTCTTAGCCCCCCGCGTGAAGCTCCACTGCCATGCGAACCTCTCTCTCCGTCGTCATCGGCGCGGGCGGCACCGGTGGCCACATCTATCCCGGCCTCGCCCTCGCCGACGCGCTGCGCCGCGCCGTGCCGGGCGCGGTGATCTCCTTCGTCGGCACCGAGCGGGGCCTGGAGACCCGGCTGATACCGGACGCCGGGTACCGCCTGCACACCGTCGACATGATCCCCTTCGACCCCTCGCTCGGCGCCCGCCGCTACCTGCTGCCCGCCGCGCTGCTGAAGTCGGGGGCCCAGTGCCGGGCCATCCTGCGCGAGCAGGGCGCCCAGGTGGCCGTCGGCATGGGCGGCTACCCCAGCGCCCCGGTCATCGTCGGCGCCCGCATGGCCGGCCTGCCGAGCCTCATCCACGAGTCCAACGCCGTGCCGGGGCGCGCCAACCGCTTCGCCGCCCGCCTCACCCCGAACATCGCGGTGGCCTTCGACCGCAGCCGCGCGCACCTGCCGGGCGGCGACCGCGCGCACACCACCGGCATGCCGATCGCCGCGCCGCTGGCCGCGCTCGACCGGGCCGCGCTGCGCACCGAGGCGCGGCGCGCGCTCGGCGTGCCGGACGGGGCCCGCCTGGTCCTCTTCAACGGCGGGAGCCTCGGCGCCACCCGGCTCACGGAGGCCGCGGTCGGGCTCGCGCGGCGGTGGCGGGGCCGGGCGGACGTCCAGCTGCTCATCAAGACCGGCCCCGCCGCGCTGGCGCAGACGTGTGCCCGGCTCGCGGCCTCGGGCGGGTCGTCGGTGGCCCGCGCCGTCCCCTACCTCGACCGCATGGACCTGTCCTACGCCGCCGCCGACCTGGTCGTCTGCCGCGCGGGCTCGGCGACCGTCGCCGAACTGGCCGCCACCGGGGTCCCCGCCGTCCTCGTGCCCTACCCGCACGCGCCCGGCGACCACCAGACCCACAACGCCCGCGTCCTGACCGACGCGGGCGCCGGCCTCCTGCTGCCCGACGCCGAGACCACCGCCGACCGCCTCGCGGAGCTGGTCGGCCCGCTGCTCGCCGACCCGGCCCGGCTCGCCGCGATGAGCGGCGCCGCCGACCCCGGCCCGCACGCCCGCGCCGCCGGCCTGCTCGCCGAGCGGGTCCTCCACCTCGCCCACGTCACCCCTCACCTGGAGTACGCATGACCACGTCCTTCTCTCGGCCGGATCCCTCCTGGCAGGATTTCTCTTGGCGGGACCGCACCGTCCTCGTCACCGGAGCCGAGGGCTTCATCGGCTCGACCCTCGTCGACCTGCTCCTCGAAGCGGGCGCGAAGGTCCGCGCCTTCGTGCACTACAAGCCGTACGCGGAGAAGGGCCACCTCGCGCATCTCCTCGGTGACCCGAGGGTCGAGATGATCGCCGGGGACGTGCGGGACGCGGGGCGTGTGATGGACGCGGTCGCCGGGTGCGACACCGTCTTCCACCTCGCCGCGCTGATCGGCATCCCGTACTCGTACGACTCCCCGGGCGCGTACGTCCAGACGAACGTCGTCGGCACCGAGAACGTCGCGGAGGCCTGTCGGCGGCACGGTGCGCGGCGGCTCGTGCACACCTCCACCAGCGAGGTGTACGGGACGGCGCTGACCGCGCCGATCAGTGAGGACCACCCGCTCCAGCCGCAGTCCCCGTACTCCGCGTCGAAGATCGGCGCCGACATGATGGCGCTCTCGCACTGGCACGCCTTCGAGTTGCCGGTGACGGTGGTGCGGCCCTTCAACACGTACGGTCCCCGGCAGTCGGCCCGGGCCGTGATCCCGACGATCCTCGCGCAGCTGCACGCGGGTGCGCGGGAGGTCAGGCTGGGGTCGCTGACGCCCACGCGGGACTTCACGTACGTGACGGATACGGCGCGGGGGTTCATGGCGATGGCGGTGTGTGACCGGGCGCTCGGGCACGCGGTGAATCTCGGGGTGGGGCGGGAGATCTCCATCGGGGAGCTGGCGGAGGCGTTGATCTCGGCGTCGGGGCGGGAGGCGTCGGTCGTGGTCGACCCGGCGCGGCTTCGGCCCTCGGGCAGTGAGGTGGAGAGGCTGCTGTCGGACAACTCCCGGGCGCGGGAGTGGGCGGGGTGGGTTCCGGAGGTGTCTCTTGTGGAGGGGCTGAAGCGGACGTCGGAGTGGGTTGCGGGGAATCTGCGGTTGTTCGCGCCGGAGCGGTATCAGGTGTGAGGCGTCGTTTTGTGGGTGCGGGGTGGCGGGGGCTGGGTGCGCCCCGCGGCGGAGCCGCGGATGTCACGGCCCGCGCCCCCTGAAGGGGCGACTACGGGGCGGTCTGTGCCGCCGCCAAGCCGCCCAGCAGCAGCAACGTGAACCGGCGGGCCCACTCCTCGTCCACCGGTTCCGCGCTGACCAAAGCGCGGTGGACCACCGCGCCGGCGATGACGTCGAAGATGAGGTCCGCCGTGCGGGCGGCGGCGGACGCGTCCGGCTCCACGGGGAGTTCGCCCCGTTCCTGCGCCCGCTTGCGCCCCGCGAGGACCAGCCGCTTCTGGCGGTCGACGATGGACTCCCGGATGCGGTGCCGCAGCGGCTCGTCCGTGGTGGACTCCGCGACCACCGCCATCAGCGCCGTCTTCGTCTCGGGGCGGCCGAGCAGCGCCGCGAACTGCAGGACCACGCCCTCGATGTCCGCGGCGAGGCTGCCCCGGTCCGGCAGTTCCAGCTCGTCGAAGAGCTCCGCCACCGCGTCCACGACCAGCTCGCTCTTGCCCGCCCAGCGCCGGTACAGCGTGGTTTTGGCGACCCCCGCGCGCGTGGCGACCGCGCCGAGCGTCAGCTTGGACCAGCCCAGTTCGACGAGGCCCTGCCGGGTCGCCTCCAGGATCGCGGCGTCGGCGGTCGCGCTGCGCGGACGGCCGCCGGTGCGGGAGGGTGGAGTGGTGGACGTACGGCTCTGCATGGCCGCGACCATACCGGTCGGTACGGACCGGCCAGGGACCCCTTGTGCGCCGGCAGTGAGGGAGATCACCGACGGGGGCTGTTCACGCGCGGGGCCCGCCGGTTACGCTACGACCCGTAGCGAAAGCCATGAGCGACAACCACGAACGGCAACCTCGCACACACGCACGACGGCACGGGGTGGGGACCCCGGGCCAACCACCGGTCCTCCTCGGGACCTTGGACCAAGGCCTCCGTGGCCCCGCAATCCGGCGGGGGGTCACGGACGGGCGCGGTTCCCGCACGGCTTGGGGGAGGATGTACTCATGCAGCCACGGAACATGTCCATGAGCGGAGTCGTCGACCTCGCCGCGGTGAAGGCGGCCCAGGAGGCCAAGGCGAAGGCGGAGCAGGCGCGCGCCGAAGCGGCCCGGCAGGGCGGGGGCGCGGCGGGCGCCGCGATCGCCCCGTCGAGCCTCGTCATCGATGTCGATGAGGCGGGCTTCGAGCGCGAGGTCCTCCAGCGCTCCACCGAGGTCCCGGTCGTCATCGACTTCTGGGCCGAGTGGTGCGAGCCGTGCAAACAGCTGAGCCCCCTTCTGGAGCGGCTCGCGCAGGAGTACAACGGCCGCTTCCTCCTCGCCAAGATCGACGTCGACGCCAACCAGATGCTGATGCAGCAGTTCGGGGTCCAGGGGATCCCGGCGGTCTTCGCGGTGGTGGCCGGGCAGGCCCTGCCCCTCTTCCAGGGCGCGGCCCCCGAGGCGCAGATCCGCCAGACCCTCGACCAGCTCATCCAGGTCGGCGAGGAGCGCTTCGGCCTGACCGGCCTGGTGGTCGACGCCGACGCCCAGGGGCAGCAGGCCCCCGCGCCGGCCGAGGTGCCCGCCGGTCCCTACGACGCCCTGCTCGAAGCGGCCGTGCAGGCGCTCGACGCGGGTGACCTGGCCGGCGCCGTACAGGCGTACAAGAACGTGCTCAGCGACGACCCGGCGAACACCGAGGCCAAGCTCGGTCTCGCCCAGGCCGAACTGCTCCAGCGCGTGCAGGGCCTCGACCCGCAGCAGGTCCGCAAGGACGCCGCCGACCGGCCCGCGGATGTCGCGGCCCAGATCGCGGCCGCCGACCTGGATCTGGTGGGCGGTCATGTCGAGGACTCCTTCGGGCGGCTCATCGACACGGTGCGGCGCACGGCCGGCGACGACCGCGACGCCGCGCGGGTGCGGCTGCTCGAACTCTTCGAGGTGGTGGGCTCGGACGACCCGCGCGTGACGGCGGCGCGCACGGCGCTCGCCCGGGTGCTCTTCTGAGCCACGCGGCGAGCCCGCGGCCGGTCCGTCCACCGGCCCCTCGGCTGACCAGATCCTGAACACCGGGTCTTGTGATGCCGGAGTGAAAACTCTGTTCCCAGGACGCGACAGTGGCCGTGCTTTGCCAAAACTTGGCAAACACGGCCACTGTTACTTGGAGTAAGTCGGAGACGTCGGTCCGAACGCTTTCGCCCGGACATGTCCCGTTCCGCTCCCACCTGTTGGGCCACCGTCCGTGGCCGACCGATATCGCGCGGTCGCGGTTCGGTTATCCGCCCGTTACTAGCCAGTAACGAACCCCCTTGTGCGGGGACCGAGAATGCACCACGATCGGCGACGCTCGGTCCGATGAACCGCGACCCCGACAGCCGGTCGGGAGCGGGACCTTCGGGTCCCCACCGAGCAGACCGGTGACGCCGTCGCCGGTCTTGGACAGGGGGGTCTCTGCCGTTTCCGGCAGGGCCTGTCCATGAGGTTGTGCGTGATGCGTCAGGCGCGACCAGTGGTTGTCGCTCGGGGGTGATCGCCGGTGATGTGTGGTGCGGCTAGCGCCTTACGATGCGGGCGCTCTCCTTCCCGAGGACGTAGCACTTCTCCCATCCCTGCCCGGCTGAGCCGCCCGAAAGGGAGCAGTCAGGGCCGGAGATGTACGTCCGAGAAGGAGGAAAGTCATGGAATCTGTGGCTCGTGGCGGAACCAGATGGAAGCGGTTCGCCGTGGTCATGGTGCCGAGCGTCGCGGCTACCGCCGCGATAGGTGTCGCCCTCTCGCAGGGCGCGCTCGCGGCATCGTTCAGCGTGTCCGGCCAGTCGTTCAAGGTCTCCGCCGACAAGCTCGACGGCCGTGGAATGGTGCAGTACGGCGGCGTTGACGTCGGCGTCGACATGGACGGCAAGAAGGCCGCCCATCCCGTGTCGGTCTCGGCCTTCAAGAAGGCCAAGATCACCAACATGTGCCAGTCCGTCGTGACGCACATCCCGGTGCTGGGCGATGTCACGCTCCAGTTGAGGGCGGGCGGCGGCAAGACGCCGGTCGTGGCCAAGAACCTGTACATCGACGTGGCGCAGCTCGATGCCGACGCCGAGTTCAGGAACATCAACATCGGTGTCGCGGCCGGGGAATCCACCAAGGGCCCCGGCATGAAGGGCGGCAAGGAGCAGGCGAACCCGAACGGCTTCGCCCAGGAAGCCGACCGCGCCATCCTGACCGACATCGAGCAGACGGCCTGGGCGACCAGCGCGGGCACCTTCAAGCTGAGCGGCCTCAACATGAAGCTGCACAAGGGCAAGAAGGAGTGCTTCTAAGCATCCGCTTGAGCACTCGCTGAGCCTTGACCCGTCGGCCCGTCAGGGCGGGCACGGGGCAGCGACTGGCCCGGCGGGCGCGGAGATCCACTCTCCCGCCCGCCACCACAGAGCTTCACCGAATTCACGTACCGCCGGTTCCAAGGAGCTGTTTTCCCATGAGCGCCAAGTCACCGGGGCCGAACGATCACTTCCTCAACGTCTACCGCAGGAAGTTCCGGGCCTGGCGGGGCACCCGTCCGTTCTGGGCGGGCCTCCTCACCATCCTCGGCGGCGTGCCGATCGCCTACCTGCCCTACGGCAACATCAAGCTCGGCAACCTGACGCTCGCCCTGGCGACGACGGCAGGAGCCGGTTCGCTGATCATCGGCGTCCTCCTGATGGTGCTCGGCCTGACCATGTGGTTCCAGGTGCATACGCGGGTCTTCGCGGGCGTCGCGGCGATCCTGCTCGCCCTGGTCTCCCTGGTCGTCTCCAACATCGGCGGCTTCGTCGTCGGCTTCCTGCTCGCGCTGATCGGCGGTGCCCTCGGCATTTCCTGGGGCGAGGGCGAGACCGTTCCCGCGAAGGGGCGTACGGAGAAGGAGCCCGAGCCCGCGGCCGCGGGCGGCCCGAACGGTGTCGGCGGTGCGAGCGTGACCGACGATCTGTCAGGAACGAGCCCGGTGGACGGGACGAACGGGAGGCACCGTGCAGGCTGACGAGGTGCGTCACGAGGACCCCGCGGGGGCGTCCCGGGCGAGATCCGGGCCGCGTCACGCGGCCCCCAGGAAGCCGCTGCTCACCCGTCTGCAGATGCCCGCGGGCAAGGCGATAGCCCTGGCGGCCATGCCGAGTGCGGTCCTCATGGGGATGGGCCTGACCCCCACGCTCGCGCAGGCGAAGCCGGGCGTCCCGAAGAACCCCTTCCAGGACGGCCCGTGTGTCACGGCGCCGGACGAGGCGTCCAAGGACGTCGAGAAGGAGGCCAAGGACGCCGAGGACGCCAAGAAGCCCGAGGACGCCGAGAAGAAGGCCGGTCAGGGCGAGGACGCCAAGGGCGAGAAGGGCGAGACGGGCGAGACGGGCGAGAAGGGCGGCGGGGCCGGAGGCACGGACGCGGCGGGCAAGGACTCCACCAAGCCTGCCCCCTCCACCGACCCGGACGCCGGCGAGAAGGCCGGGAACACGCCGTCCGGCGACGCGGACGACAAGGACCAGGCGGCGGAGCCGGCCCCCGAACCGTCGAAGCCCAAGAACCCCTTGGATCCGCTGGGCCTGGGCGACGCGCTCAAGGACGTCTTCACGCCCGACGACAAGGACTCCCCGGACCGGGCGCCCGCCCCCGCCGCCTCGGAGGAGACCAAGTCCCCCGAGGACACGGCCAAGGACACGACGGACAAGGTCACCGAGCCCGCCGACGACGCGAAGGACACGGTCGACGGGACCGGGGACCGCGCGGACAAGGCAAAGGACAAGGCCGGGGACACGGCCGGGGACGCGGCACGGGACGCGGACAAGGCCGGCGGCCTCGGGGACGAGGGCGGGAAAGCCGCCGGGGCCGCGGACGGCAGCGAGGACGAAGGGGCCACCGACCCGATGGCCCCGGACGCGGACGGCAAGAAGCCGTTCCCGTGCGTGGTCGAGAAGAAGGTCGACGGCGAGGCCGAGGAGACCCCCGTCCGGGTCGCGGACGAGCCGTGGGAGCTGGAGGCCAGCTCCCTGCTCCTCAAGGGCCTGGACTACAAGGGCGTCGTGAACCTGACGACGGCCGGCGGCAAGAAGAAGCAGGCGCTGAAGTTCACCGTCGACAACGGCACGGACATCGGCGACCTGCACCAGATCGCCCCCGGCCCCGACGGGACGAAGTACCACATCCGGGCGGACGAGGGCTCCACGTCCACGATCCGCGACGGGCAGACGGTCATGTACACGGAGCGGCTGCAGGGCAACCTGTTCGGCCTGATCCCGATCGTCTTCGACCCCGAGCACCCGCCGCCGCTGAACATCCCCGTCGCGTACTTCACCAAGGTGAAGGTCCTTCAGGCCGCCCAGTTCGGCGGGACCCTGAAGGTGCCGGGCCTGGAGCAGACGATCACGCGGTGACGGCGCCGCCCCCGGGAAGGCCTTTCCGGGCCCTGCGGGAGCCGCGAACGCCGAGGGCGCCCCCCCTTGAACCAGGGGGGGGCGCCCTCGGCGCGTACGCAGGAAGGGACGGCCCGTCAGTCGCGGTCGCCGTTGCCCAGGTGGTGCACCCGCACCATGTTGGTGGTGCCGGGGACGCCGGGGGGCGAGCCCGCGGTGATGACGACCGTGTCGCCGTCGTTGAAGCGGTTGAGCCTGATCAGCTCGGCGTCGACGAGCTCGACCATCGCGTCGGTGTTGTCGACGTGCGGCACGACGTAGGTGTCCACGCCCCAGCTCAGCGTCAGCTGGTTGCGGGTCGACTCGTCGGTGGTGAAGGCCAGGATCGGCTGGGCCGCGCGGTAGCGGGACAGGCGGCGGGCCGTGTCACCGGACTTGGTGAAGGCCACCAGCGCCTTGCCGCCGAGGAAGTCGGCGATCTCGGCCGCGGCGCGGGCCACCGAACCACCCTGCGTACGGGGCTTCTTGCCGGGCACGAGCGGCTGGAGGCCCTTGGAGAGCAGCTCCTCCTCGGCCGCCGCGACGATCTTCGACATCGTCTTGACGGTCTCGATCGGGTAGGCGCCGACGCTCGACTCGGCCGACAGCATGACCGCGTCCGCGCCGTCCAGGATCGCGTTGGCGACGTCGGACGCCTCGGCGCGCGTGGGGCGGGAGTTGGTGATCATCGACTCCATCATCTGGGTCGCGACGATCACCGGCTTGGCGTTGCGGCGGCACATCTCCACGAGGCGCTTCTGCACCATCGGGACCTTTTCCAGCGGGTACTCGACGGCGAGGTCACCGCGGGCCACCATCACGGCGTCGAACGCCGCGACGACGCCCTCCATGTTGGCGACGGCCTGCGGCTTCTCCACCTTGGCGATGACGGGGACCCGGCGGCCCTCCTCGTCCATCACCTTGTGGACGTCCTTGACGTCGTTGGCGTCGCGCACGAAGGACAGGGCGACCATGTCGCAGCCCATCTTCAGCGCGAAGCGCAGGTCCTCGATGTCCTTCTCGGACAGGGCGGGCACGTTCACGGCCGCGCCGGGCAGGTTGATGCCCTTGTGGTCGGAGATGACACCGCCCTCGACGACGATCGTCTTCACGCGCGGGCCGTCCACCTCGACGACGCGCAGCTCGACGTTGCCGTCGTTGATGAGGATCTGGTCGCCCTTGGAGACGTCACCCGGCAGACCCTTGTAGGTGGTGCCGCAGATCGACTTGTCGCCGGGCACGTCCTCGGTGGTGATGGTGAACTCGTCACCGCGCACCAGCTCGACGGGGCCCTCGGCGAAGGTCTCCAGACGGATCTTCGGGCCCTGGAGGTCGGCGAGGACGCCGACCGCCCGGCCGGTCTTCGCGGCGGCCGAGCGGACCCGGTCGTACCGGCCCTGGTGCTCGGCTTGCGTGCCGTGGCTGAAGTTGAAGCGGGCCACATTCATGCCGGCTTCGATCAGCGAGACCAGCTGCTCTTCGGAGTCGACGGCGGGGCCCAGCGTGCAGACGATTTTGGAACGGCGCATGGGGCGATCCTATCGGTTTGTTTCGCTACGGAATATTCCGTCTGGTGGAATATACAAATGGGCGGATGCGCGCTCAGGCGTTGCGGTCGTCGACCAATGCGTACGTCTGAGTGGCGATCTCCAATTCTTCGTCCGTCGGCACCACGGCGACGGCGACGCGCGCGTACTCCGGCGAAATCAGCCGGGCCTCGTCGGAACGTACGGAATTGAGCGCGCCGTCGACCGCGAGCCCCAGCTCCTCCAGGCCCGCCACGGCCGCCTCGCGCACCGGGGCCGCGTTCTCGCCGACACCGGCCGTGAACACGACGGCGTCGACGCGGCCGAGGACGGCGTAATAGGCGCCGATGTACTTCTTCAGCCGGTGGACATAGATGTCGAAAGCGAGCGCCGCCTCCTGATCACCTTCGTCGATACGGCGCCGGATCTCCCGCATGTCGTTGTCGCCGCAGAGTCCGATCAGACCGCTCTTCTTGTTGAGGAGAATGTCGATCTCGTCGATGGACATTTTGCCGACCCTGGCCAGATGGAAGATGACCGCGGGGTCCATGTCGCCGGAACGGGTACCCATCACGAGTCCCTCAAGCGGCGTGAGCCCCATCGACGTGTCGACGCAGCGCCCGCCGCGCACGGCACTGGCCGAGGCGCCGTTGCCCAGGTGCAGCACGATGACGTTCACGTCCTCGGGCGCCTTCCCCAGCAGCTTCGCGGTCTCGCGCGAGACGTACGCGTGGGAGGTGCCGTGGAAGCCGTAGCGCCGCACGCGGTGCTCGTCGGCGGTCCTCACGTCGATCGCGTAGCGCGCCGCGGACTCCGGCATCGTCGTGTGGAACGCGGTGTCGAAGACGGCGACCTGCGGCAGGTCCGGGCGCAGCGCCTGGGCGGTGCGGATGCCGGTGATGTTGGCCGGGTTGTGCAGCGGCGCCACCGGCACCAGCCGCTCGATCTCCTTGAGCACCTCGTCGGTGATCACGGTCGGTGCGGTGAACCTCAGGCCGCCGTGCACCACCCGGTGGCCTATCGCGGCCAGCTCGGGGGAGTCGAGGCCGAGGCCGTCGGCGGCCAGCTCCGCGGCGACGGCCCTCAGCGCCGCCTCGTGGTCGGCGATCGGCTCCTCGCGCTCACGGGACCGGGCATCGCCGCCGGTGAGCGGGGTGTGCTTGAGCCGCGAGGTCTCCTCGCCGATCCGCTCGACGAGACCGACGGCCAGACGTGAGCTGTCGCGCATGTCGAGCAGCTGGTACTTCACCGACGAGGAGCCGGAGTTGAGGACGAGGACGCGCGTAGCAGTCACGGATTCGGGGTGCTTTCTGTGGGGGAACTACTGGGTGGGCGTCTGGGACTGGATCGCCGTGATGGCGACGGTGTTGACGATGTCCTGGACGAGCGCGCCCCGGGACAGGTCGTTGACCGGCTTGCGCAGGCCCTGGAGGACCGGGCCGACGGCGATCGCGCCGGCCGAGCGCTGCACGGCCTTGTAAGTGTTGTTGCCCGTGTTGAGGTCCGGGAAGATCAGCACGCTGGCCTGGCCCGCGACGTCCGAGCCGGGCAGCTTGGTGGCCGCCACCGACGGCTCCACCGCGGCGTCGTACTGGATCGGGCCCTCGATCTTCAGGTCGGGGCGCTGCGCGCGCACCAGTTCGGTCGCCTCGCGCACCTTGTCCACGTCGGCGCCCGAACCGGACGTGCCCGTCGAGTACGACAGCATCGCGATCCGCGGCTCCACCCCGAACTGCCCGGCCGTGGCGGCCGCCTGCACGGCGATGTCCGCGAGCTGCTCGGCGTCCGGGTCCGGGTTCACGGCGCAGTCGCCGTACACCAGGACCTTGTCGGCGAGGCACATGAAGAAGACCGACGACACGATCGAGGCGTCCGGCTTGGTCTTGATGATCTCGAAGGCGGGCCGGATGGTGGCGGCCGTGGAGTGCACGGAGCCCGACACCATGCCGTCGGCCAGGCCCTCCTGGACCATCAGCGTGCCGAAGTAGTTGACGTCCGCCACCACGTCGTACGCCAGCTCGACGGTGACGCCCTTGTGGGCGCGCAGCTCGGCGTACTTCCCGGCGAAACGATCCCGCAGCTCGGAGGTCTGCGGGTCGATGAGCTCGGAGTCGGCGAGGTCCACGCCGAGGTCGGCGGCCTTCTTGCGGATCTGCTCGACGGGACCGAGCAGCGTCAGGTCGCAGACGCCCCGGCGCAGCAGGACGTCGGCGGCGCGCAGCACGCGCTCCTCGGTGCCCTCGGGCAGCACGACGCGGCGCCGGTCGGCGCGGGCCCGCTCAAGGAGCTTGTGCTCGAACATCATCGGCGTGACGCGGTCGCTGCTCGGCGCAGAGACGCGCTTCAGGAGGTCCGCGGTGTCGACGTACCGCTCGAAGAGGCCGAGGGCGGTCTCCGCCTTGCGGGGCGTCGCGGCGTTCAGCTTCCCCTCCAGGGCGAAGAGCTCCGCCGCCGTGGGGAAGGAGCCGCCGGAGACCGCGACGACCGGGGTGCCGGGGGCGAGGCGGTCGGCGAGGGTGAGGATCTCCTGGCCCGGCTGTTCGTTCAGGGTCAGCAGGACGCCCGCGATGGGCGGGGTGCCGGCGCTGTGCGCGGCGAGCGAGCCCACCACCAGGTCGGCGCGGTCGCCGGGGGTGACCACCAGGCAGCCCGGGGTCAGGGCGTTCAGGAAGTTCGGCAGCATGGCGCCGCCGAAGACGAAGTCCAGGGCGTCGCGCGCGAGCCCCGAGTCGTCGCCGAGCAGCACGCGGCCGCCCAGCGCGTGGGTGATCTGCGCGACGGTCGGCGCGGAGAGCGCGGGCTCGTCGGGCAGGACGTAGCAGGGGACCGGCAGGCTGGCTTCCAGCCGCTGGTGGATCTCGTCGCGGTCGGCGGGCGCCACCCGGTTGGTGACCATGGCGAGGACGTCGCAGCCGAGGCTCTCGTACGCGCGGTGGGCGTTGCGCGTCTCGGCGTGCACCGACTCGGCGGTCTGGTTCTTGCCGCCGACCACGGGGAGCACGGAGGCGCCGAACTCGTTGGCGAGGCGGGCGTTGAGCGCCAGCTCGTCGGGGAGCTGGGTGGCGGCGAAGTCGGTACCCAGGACGAGCACCACCTCGTACTCCCCGGCCACCCGGTGGAAGCGGTCGACGAGCCGCGAGACCAGCTCGTCGGTGCCCCGCTCGGCCTGGAGCGCGGACGCCTCGTGGTAGTCCATGCCGTACACGGACGCGGCGTCCTGCGAGAGGCGGTAGCGGGCCCGCAGCAGGTCGAAGAGGCGGTCGGGGCCGTCGTGGACGAGGGGCCGGAAGACACCGACCCGGTCGACCTGACGGGTCAGGAGTTCCATCACTCCCAGCTCGACGACCTGGCGGCCGTCGCCGCGGTCGATCCCGGTCACGTACACGCTGCGCGTCACGCGTGCTCTTCCCTTCCTCGCTGCCCGCTGGCCGCCCGGCGGGGGACGCCGGGTGAGCAGGACAAATTACCCGATATCGCGGCTGTGCCCTCTTGACAATACCTCCGCGGCTGGCTAGGCCGCCCGCCGGCCGAAGGCTCCGACAGGAGGGGTCATAAGGCCTCTGCCCCCGCATCGCCCCCGTATTTCCCCTGTACTGCCCCGGTCGCGCCCCCGCATCGCACACGCGTCCCTCGGACATCGGTGAGCGGCGACCCCCTTCCGGCCGTGGAACAATCGGATCGGCTCACAAGTACCAACAGCGAGCAGGAGACACAGCGCGATGCGTATCGGAATTCTCACCGCGGGCGGCGACTGCCCCGGCCTCAACGCAGTGATCCGGTCGGTCGTGCACCGCGCCGTGACGCACTACGGCGACGAGGTCATCGGCTTCGAGGACGGCTACGCTGGCCTGCTCGACGGGCGCTACCGCCCCCTCGACCTGAACGCGGTCAGCGGCATCCTGGCCCGCGGCGGCACGATCCTCGGCTCCTCCCGCCTGGAGCGCGGACGCTTCCGCGCCGCCTGTCACAACGCCAAGGAGCTCATCGAGAAGAGCGGCTTCGACGCGCTCATCCCGATCGGCGGCGAGGGCACGCTGACGGCGGCGGGCATGCTGGCCGACGCGGGCGTGCCGGTCGTCGGCGTCCCGAAGACGATCGACAACGACATCTCCTCCACGGACCGCACCTTCGGCTTCGACACGGCGGTGGGCGTGGCCACGGAGGCCATGGACCGCCTGAAGACGACCGCGGAGTCCCACCAGCGCGTGATGGTCGTCGAGGTCATGGGCCGCCACGCGGGCTGGATCGCCCTGGAGTCCGGCATGGCCGGCGGCGCGCACGGCATCTGCCTGCCCGAGCGGCCCTTCGACCCCGCCGACCTGGTCGCGCTGGTCGAGGAGCGGTTCTCGCGCGGCAAGAAGTTCGCGGTGATCTGCGTCGCGGAGGGCGCGCACCCGCAGGACGGCACGATGAACTACGGCAAGGGCGCGATCGACCAGTTCGGCCACGAGCGCTTCCAGGGCATCGGCACGGCTCTCGCGTACGAGCTGGAGGCCCGCCTCGGCAAGGAGGCCAAGCCGGTCATCCTCGGCCACGTGCAGCGCGGCGGCACCCCGACCGCGTACGACCGCGTCCTCGCGACCCGCTTCGGCTGGCACGCGGTGGAGGCGGTGCACCGCGGGGAGTACGGCAAGATGACGGCGCTGCGGGGCACGGACATCATGATGGTGCCGCTGGCGGAGGCGGTCACGGAGCTGAAGACGGTGCCGAAGGACCGGATGGACGAGGCGGAGTCGGTCTTCTAGCGGTTCTCCGCGGGCCCCTCGGGCCATGGTGGCGGCGGGGGCGGGACACGGCAGGCCGGTGATCAGGCCCGGCCGCCCCCGGCCCCGCCGCGGACCAGCGTCCAGAAGTGCTCCAGGATCCGGTCGAGGAAGTCCCGCCCGGCCTCCCCGGACGCGTCGGAGCTCGCGCCGCCGCCCCAGCTCAGGGTCCGCGTCATCCGGGACTGGTAGTCGTCGTGCATCTGCCGCAGCACGTCCTCGACGTGCCGCTTCGCCACGGGCAGCAGCTTGCTGACGGGCCGCACATAGCCCTGCCACCGGGTGGTGACGGCGCTGCGCAGCAGCTCGGCGAGCTGCTCGGACCGGCCGGTGACGGTGACGAAGTCGGGCACGGACAGCTGGAGACACCGGGCGAGGGCCTCGGACTGCCGCTCGTTCCCGCGCCAGCTGTTGGTCTCCTCCATGCGCAGATACGCCTGGATCTCCACGCCGGACTCCCGGGCGACGTCCTGCGGCGCGAGCCCCCGGGCGACGCGGTGCTCGCGCAGCGTCCGGGCGGCGCCCATCAGCTCCCCCGGCGCACACCAGAGCGTGGCGGCGAGCGCGGTGAGCTCGGTGGAACTGGGCGAGGCGAGCCCGCGCTCCCAGGCGGCGATGGTGTCGGCGGTGACGTACGTGAGCCCGTAACTGGCCCGCATCCCATACGCGACGTGCCCATGCGCCATCCCGAGCGCCTCCCGCAGGCGCCGGGCGGCGGGGAAGTCGAAGGGGGGTGTGGGCTGGTGCGGTGACTCGCTCGGTTGGCTCGGTTGCACGGGCACACGGTAGGCGCCTGGGGGGCCGGCGACTACGGTGCGTTCCTACGAGGTTGCGGGGTGGTGGGAAGGTACGTCCTGTGCTGAGCGCCCGGGGAGGGCGTCAGCGGTACCAGTCCTCGCCCGCGTTCCCAAGGGAACTCCGAAGAAAACTCTCGAGGTCGGGTGAGATCAGGCTCCGGGAGTCCGTCTCGTGGTCCCACACGAATACTTCCTCGCGTTCCGGAGTCCGGACGAAAGCGAATTGGTCACCGCCGCCGTTGTCCCCGAAGAAGAGCAAGGCATCGAACGGCATGTACAGCGTGCGGTATTGCCCGTCACTCCTGAACGCCAAATTCTCCGACAGGATCTTCTCCGCGCTCCAGATCACTTCCGTTCCGAATTCATCTTCGACGCCGTCCGTCTCCAGGAGCAGCGCGGACAGGGAGGCGGGCACGGACTGGCCGAGGCCGCTCTCAATTGCACGAACCGTCTCACCGTTCGCACCTTCGGACAATTGAACATCCGAGAATTCTGCGGCAAGTTCACGCCACATACTGCTCCTTGAGGCTATCTGACGCGCGGGTTGAACCAGTTCCCCAGCTTATCATCCACCTTGCTCACCTGATCGAGAACTTCCTGCCGGGTAGGGTTGGGGTTCTCGTTGTAGAACTTATTCCATTCGATACGTATGGCACTGAGGTGCACTTTGCTGTTGATGTCGCCCTTGGGTATCCCTCGCAAATTTTCGAGCGAGTGTATCTCGTCCGCCGAGAAGAGGTTCGGATAGCGCTTCAAGACCTGCTGCTCGATGGCATGGTGGACCACCACCTTGCCCTTGAGGTGCGGATGCTCGTCGAAGAAGGTCTTCTTGTAGCTGTGGCTCGTGGTGCTGCCGACAGAAGCCTCAATTCTTACTGGAATACCCTTGCCCAAGACGGTTTCGTTCCTGGCGGCAGCCTGCTTGGCCGCCTCCTCGCAAGGCGTGAGGCCGAGAGGGTCGATCCACGTGAAAGGATTGCGGACGTACGAGAACGGATTCGGTCCCGGCGCAATCCCCAAGGGGTCCTGTGTCAGGTACCTGGAGATCTGCGGATCGTAATACCGATGGTGGTTGTAGTGCAGGCCGCTTTCGGGGTCGAAGTACTGCCCTGGAAATCGCAGTGGCGTATAGGCTGTTGAGGACGACTGCCAAGCTGTTGTGCCCCACAGCGTGCTGCGGGCGCGCCAGGCGACGCCACCTGCTTCGTCGATGAGTTCGGTGGGTGTACCGACCAGATCCGTGACGATGGCGAAGAAGCGAGCGTCGATCTCATGGCCCGGGACTGCCGCCCCGGCTATTCGCTCGGTCTGGGCAATGGGTGTCAGGCCCTTGTGGTCCCAGGTGAGAATGACCTGATGCGGTAGTTCATCGGACGTCGTCGTCTGCTCGCAGAGATTGATGCCGTCCCAGGTGAAGACGACCCGTTCGACCACCGTCTCACCATCGGGCGCCAGGCGGAGCTTGGCGGTGCGACGTCCCAGCGGGTCATAGGTGTAGCGCCACCGCACACCGTCCGGGGTGACGACGCCGATGAGGCGGTCCTCGACGTCCCATGCGTAACGCCAGGTGTCCGGGGCACGGGACAGGCGCCGCTTTCGGCGAACGGTCATACGGCCGAGCGCATCGTGCTCGTAACGGACCTTGCCCGCGCGGTCGATGCGGGTGCCGCTGTACTCGTGCGCTCCTGTGGCCTCATGACCCGGATGGGTGCGGGGCCAGTCGCTGTGCGTCAGGTTGCCGGCCGTGTCGTACGCGTAGGTCTCGGTCCAGTTCGCGGCATGTACGGCCGTGACGCGGCCCAATGGGTCCAGTTCGAAGCGTCGGCTGCCGGAGAGCTGATCGTCGATGGCCGTGAGGCCGCCGTCGGCGCGGTAGGAGTACGAGCGGTGCTGGAGGGACCGGCCGTCGGGACCGGTGACCGACTGACCGGAGAGGCGCCCCACCTCGTCGAACGCGTGGAGCAGGGTGACGCCCGTACCGATGCGGCGTGTCTCGGTCCTGCCCACCGGATCGTGCTCGAAGGCGATGACGCGGCCGGAAGCCGACAGTGCCGCGAGGCGACCCACATCGTCGTAGGTCCAGGTGCTGCGTGCACCGGTGGGCGTCGTGCGGGTCACCGGCAGACCGGCATCGTCATACGTGTACGAGAGCGTGCGTCCGTCGACCGTCTCGGCCAGCGGGCGACCGGAGCTGTCCAGTTCGATGGCGAGAGTGGAATCCGGGCCAGAGGCGTGCGTGAGGTTCCCGAGCCGATCGTAGGCGTAGGTGGTGACCGCCCCGTCCGCGTCCTTGCGGAGGATCTGACCGAGGACGCTGTACTCGAAGGCCAGGGTCTGGCCGAGGGCGTTGGTGCGCGAGGTCAGGCGGCCTGCGGGGTCGTGCGTGTAGAGGAGTTCACGGCCGTCGAAGTCGGTCTCCGAGACCAGCTGACCGGCAGCGTTGTAGTGGTACTTCCACCTCAGCCCCGAAGGGTTGCTCACCTCGGTGAGCCGCAAGGAGGAGTCGTAGGCGAACTCGTATCGCGCCCCGTCCGAATCGGTTCGGGCCGCCAGAAGGTCGAAGTGGGTGTACTCGGAGACAGTCGTGTGACCGGCCTGGTCCGTGTGGCTCGTGCAGTTGCCCTCGCCGTCGTAGGTCCAGCTCTCCCGCCCGCCGTCGGGATCGGTACGGCCGATGAGCCGGCCCTCTCGCGACCAGGAAAGACGAACGGTGCGCCCCGCTTCATCGGTGAGCGCTACGGAACGACCGTAAGCGTCGCGCTCGAAGAACGTGACGCCCATCGCATCGGTGATCTCAAGAGGCAGGCCTGCCGGGTCGCAGCGCACCGTGGTGACCCGGCCCATGCCGTCGGTGACAGTGAGGGGGTGGCCTGCGGAGGTGTAGGTGCTGCGCGAGGTCGCACCGGTGGAGTCGGTGAGCTCCGTACAGTTTCCACGCTGGTCGTAGCTGTACCGCCACGACGGGCCGTCCTCCAGAGCGATGGACGTGATGAGGTGGAGGCCGTTGTACTCATAGCGGACCACGGTGCCGTCCGGACTGATCCTTTCCAGCGGCTGCCCCAACTCGTCGTTGACGAACCGTGTGGTGTGGCCGAGCTGATCCGTCACGGCGGTGACATGCCCGGAGGAGTCGTACTCGGTCGTCACCGTGAAACCCAGCGGGTCGGTCTCGGCGACGACCAGACTGCGGTCGTCGATGACGAAGCGGGAGGTCGCCCCTTGCGCGGTGGTGGCTTCGGTGATGTGACAGCCGGGCCACTCGGGGTCGGACAGACCATGGGTGAAGGTGTTGGCAAGGTGCCCGGCTCCGCCACCCTGGGCTATGCAGCGGTCCTGCTCGTCGTAGGTGTAGTTGTAGCGGCTGTTGTTGGTGTCTTCCCAGGCGGTGATGCGCAGTCGGTCGTCGTAGGTGAACTTGAGCGGCAGGCCGGAGGAGTTGGTGATGGTGGTGAGGTTGCCGTCGGTGTAGCCGTACCGCTTGATCACTTCGTCCGAGCCGTCTTCGGCGGCGTCGGTGAGGCTGAGGGTGGTGACGCGGTCGTCTTCGACGGTCAGCTTCAGGTGGTAGCCGCCGGAGTGGCGGATGGCCTGTGGGGTGCCGTCGGTGTCGTGGTCGAAGTCGATGGTGTTGTGGTTGCGGTCGGATATCCGGGTGAGTAGGGCCACGCCGTCGTCGGGGTCGGGTGGTGTGAAGTGGCGGGCGTGGCCGGTGAGCGGGTCGGTGAGGCGGTAGCCGCCACTCTCCAGGCGTTCCAGTGGCCGGCGGGGGCCGGACTCCGGCAGTACGGGCGCGTCCGGGCCGGTCGGGTGGGGGTAGGCCAGGAGCATGCCGTCCTCGGTGACGAAGACGACGCCGTCCTCGTCGACTTCGAGGCGCTGGTCGAGGGTGGAGGTCCAGGTGGGGCCGAACCAGCCGCCGCTGCGGTAGCCGGAGGCGGCCCGGCGGGTGAAGGTGAGCGGCAGGGTGCCGGGGAGCGTGACGTCGGTTTCGTCCAGGAACATCTGGCCGGTGGCGACGTCGACCGGGTCGCCGCAGCCCTTGACCTTGCTCTTGACCCGGTTGTAGGCGCCCTTCGCCCCGTCCTTGAGCGCGGTGCGGGCCGACTTGAAGCCCTTAAGGCCGCCCTTGAGACCCTTCAGTCCCTTGCCGAGTTTGGCGGCGGTGGTCAGGCCCTTCATGCCGGGTACGCAGTCCAGGGCCGCGAAGGCGACGTCCATCAGGCCTGCTTGGCCTTTTCGGTATTTGTTGAGGGTGTCGGCCAGGACGATGGCTCCGGCGACGATGACGATGGCGGCCAGGATCGGGCCGCCGACGATCATCGCGATGATGCCGACGACGGCGACGACGACCTTGCAGACCTCGACGATGGTGTCCCAGTTGTCGGAGACCCAGTCGCCGATCTCCTCCCACCACTTGCGGTTGGGGATACCCGCGTCCGAGGCCTCGTCGATCTTCCGCTTCGCGGTCCCGGCGGCCTCTTGCCGCATCTTGCGGGCGTCCTCGGCCATCTTCTTCGCCGCCTCGAGTGCGCTCTTGGCCGCGTCCACATCACCCTGGGCGGACTTCTGGGCCTTCTCGGCGGAGGCGGCGTTGCGGGTGGCGGCCCGCACCTTGGACTCGTCCGGCTTGGGGATGTCCTTGTTCTTGGAGCCGCCGCCGTCGTCCTTGTACTTGTCGGCCTCCTTGCCCGCCTTGTCCACCCACGAGTCGGCTGAGGTGAGGCGGGACTTGGCGGAGGCGAGGTCGGCCTGGGCCTCACGGCCCTTCACCAGAGCCTTGTCGGCGAGGGTCTGGGCGCGCTCCAGTTCCGGCCAGTACGCGGACAGGGCGTCGCCCGCCATCCCGTAGGACTTCTTGAGCTTCTTCAGCTTGGCCGGCGCGTCCTCGAACTGCTCCGTGAAGGCGTCCGCGGTCTTGCCCGCCCACCGCAGGATCGCGTCCTCGCCCGCCATCCCCTTGATGTCCCGCAGCACCTTGCCGACGTCATCGGAGAAGTCATGCAGATCCTTGGCGAGCTTGCGCACCCGATGCGGATCACCCGGCGTCGGATCCTTGTCCAAGTCCAGGACATGCCAATCCTTCGGCCGATGGCCCCCCATGCGCCGTCCCCCGTACCTCTTGCGACTTCAGTAACCACACGCACGAATGAAGCTATCGAATGCGGGTGCGACCGTGAAGGTCGGGCCACGGGGCCCGAATGCCATGCTCAGCGGCGCGTCGGCTCGAACTCCGTGTCGACCTTGCCGATCTCCGTCCAGCTGTTCCCCTCGCGGCGGTCGAGCCACACCGGGCGCCCGCGTGCCGAGCGTCGCTTTTCGAAGGAGATGTCGTCGAGGACGCCGTTCACGGAGACGCGCTGGATCTCGCGGTCCAGGGTGTGGCGCAGCGAGGTGGCCGACGTGTCGGTGGACGGGAGCTTCTTGAGGGCCGTGGCCAGGGCCAGGGCGCCGTCGTACAGCTCCTGGTTGCCGCGTGCGGGGAGGTTGTCGCCGGGTTCGCCCGAGTAGTTGCGGGTGCGCAGGACGCCGGCGGGGACGTTCTTGTCCCGTGCCCGCGCCTCGGACCGGTCCTCGGAGTCGGCGCAGATGTCCTCCGGGCCGGCCTGCGTGAGTACGGGGCCCTTGAAGCCGTCCGTCCGCAGCGCCTTGGCCCATACGCCGGCCCGCGTACCGGTGGGCACCACGACCGCCTCCGCCCCGGCCGCGGCGACCACGGAGGGAATCCGCGACGCCTTCACCTCGCCGGGCTCGACGTCCAGCACCCGTACGGTGATCCCGCCCTTGCGCAGTGCGGTGCCGATGCCGTCCTCGCGGTCCGCCCACAGCTTGTCCTCCGCCACGAGCACCCGGCGCGCGGTCGTCTCCGTGCGCAGGTAGCGGGCCATCGCCTCCCCCTGCCGGGCCTCGTCCGCCGGAATCGCGAACGCCCCGTCGGCGTGGGCGTACTCGGCGCACGTGCTGATCTCCGGCAGGAACGCCTCGTCCGTGTCGTGCACCCAGGAGAAGTCCGTGGTGTCGCCGATGACGGCCAGCATGTTTGGGTGGCCGGCCAGCAGCTCGCGCGAGGTGGTGTCCGGGTCCGCGGTCACCGGCACGATACGGAAGCGCGCGGCCTTCTCGGCACCGAGCGTCTCGGTGAGGGCGGACTTCACCGTGCGCAGCTGCTGGGTTCTGAAGGCGGTCAGTTCTGTCTTCTCGTACTCGTTGGGGCGGGCGTCCGTGCCACGGGAGTTGCCCACGTGCCGGTAGCTGTGGGCGACGCCGATCTCGAGGACCGTCTCCTTGCCGCCGGCGCCCGAGGGCGTCCCCGACGTCGAACCGGCCTCCGGAGCGGTGAGGGCCTGTACGCCGAAGCCCGCCGGGATGCCGACCGCGAGGATCAGGGCCGCGGGGAGCAGCAGGGAGCGTCGCTTGCGGGAGCGGGGGCCGGGGCCCGGTGTGATCGGGGCGGTGGTCTTCCCGAGGCGGGGGGTGGGCTGGTTCGTGCGAGGCGGTGCGGGCCGGGTGTGGGCGGCATCCTGGGGCTCCGGCCGCGCGTGAGCGTGAGCGGTGGCTGACGGCGCCTCGTCGGACGATGCCGGCTCGCGTTCGGCCGGCGCGTCGGCCTCGGGCACCGCCCCCTCACCCGTCGGCAGCGACCGCGCAACCGTCAGGATCCGGTCGAGTGCCGTCGCCGCGTCCGCCGGGCGGTCCTCGGGGGCCTTGGCGAGGAGGTCGAGGACGAGGCGCTCCACCGGCCGCGTCACCTCGCGGCGCGCCGCGCCCGGACGCAGCGGCGCGTCGTTGACGTGGTTGTACATCACCCCGACCGCCGTGCCCGTGAACGGGGGCCTGCCGACGAGGAGTTCGTAGAGCACGCAGCCGAGCGCGTACAGGTCGGTGCGGCCGTCACCCGCCTCCTGGCGGAACCGCTCCGGGGCCAGATACGGCACGCTGCCGAACGGCAGCTGCCCCGTCCGCGTCAGGCGCGAGTCGCCCGCCGCGCGCTCGACGAACGTCGCGATGCCGAAGTCCACGACCTTCGCCGTGCCGTCCCGCGCGACCATCACGTTGCCCGGTTTGATGTCGCGGTGCACGATGCCCGCCGTGTGCGCCACGTCCAGCGCGCGGCAGACGTCCGCCGCCCAGCGCAGCGCGTCCGCCACCGGCACGCGGACGCTCTCGCGCAGGATCTGGTCGAGCGAGCGGCCCTGTACGAGGGCCATCACCAGGTACGGCGTGCCGTCGTCCTCACCGTGGTCGTGCACGGCGACGATGTACGGGCTGTCCAGGGAGGCGGCGGCGCGGGCCTCCTGCCGGAAGCGGGCCAGGAGCTGCTTCTGTTCGCCCTCGACCGCCGACGCGGACGGCACGAGGAGTTTGACCGCCACCTCGCGGTCCAGGCTGCGGTCCCGCGCCCGCCAGACCTGGCCCATGCCGCCCGCGCCGATCGGTGCGAGCAGCTCGTACCGACCGTTCAGCAACCGCTCCCGCACGGCCTTCCCCCTTCGACGCCGGTGATCCTCATGGCAGCGGTTGCGCCCGCCGGTCGGCCGCCTACCGGTTGATGGACTGGATCTCCTGCACGACCACGTCCTGCTCCGCGCCGAACTCGCCGTCAGGGAGCGGCTGTTCGCCGTCCACGCCCGTCCCCGTCCAGCGGATCTTCCAGGTGACCGTCGCCTTCAGCGGGTACGAACCGTCGCCCGAGGACCGCAGGTACTTCACGCCGCAGGGCGGGGTCTCCTTTGCCTTGCCCTTCGCGTACGGTGTGCCGATCTTGTCGCCCACGAGGTCGCAGACACCGGACGCGGGGTAGGTCTCGGCGTCCGACGTGCCGGGGTCGATCTTGAGGGAGACGGGGGTGGCGGTCGTCGTCGCCTCGATGCCGAGGACGTCGACCCTCGCCGTCACCGACACCGGCTTGAACTCCGTGCCGTCCAGCCATGCCCAGGTGGGGAGGTTCACCTTCGTCTCGCCCTCGGGGGCCAGGGACACCTTCGTACCGGGTACGCGGATCCTGGCGTACGCCAGCTTCGCCAGGATCTCCGCGTCGATGGCGGGGATGTCGGCGGGGGGCGGCTCGTTCTCGTCGACCCAGAAGGTCTGCCTGTCGCACTTGTCCCAGCCGGGCGGGTAGGTCTTGTTGGGGAAGCCCGACCACCAGTAGCCCTTGCCGGCCTTGTCGAGGTTGAAGTTCTTGTACGGCTCGCCCTCGACGTACCGCTTGCGCTGCTCCAGGTCCCAGGAGGCGCCCGTGGAGTCCACCGCCCAGACGGCCTCGCGCTCCTTCTTGAACTGCGCGGGGGTGTAGGCGGGGCCGTACCAGCAGGGCGGCGGGCTGTAGTCGCCCGTCGGGGCGATGGTTCCGGACCTGGGTCCGGAGCCGTTCTTGGACTCGTCGTAGCTGATGCCGCCGGCGGTGGCCGTCAGGGAGCCGTCGCCACCGTCCTCGGTCGGTCCCTGGGCATCGCCGTTGGTGGTTCCGCCGTGGCCGGTACGCGCCGACGCGGGGCCCGGCAGGAGCAGGGCCGCGGCCACCACCACGGCTCCGGCGGCTATGAGCGGTTTCCTTCTCACGGCTGGCATGTGGCGTTCCCCCGGTCTGATGTGGTCGTCTCGGTGATCCAGACGCCCTGATCGTTCCTGTGCAGTCGGCTGCTGTAGAGCACGAAGTCGTCCTCGGAAGGCGCGGGGGCCTCGGCGGTCTTCCCCGTCTTGAGGCTCTTGTTGTGCGCCTTGCGCTGGTCCTCGCAGTACACGAGGCCCGCCGTCTTGCCGCCCGTCACGTCCACGCGCGCGTTGTAGAAACGCTTGACGCCGGTGATCCGGTCCTTGTACTCGACGTACTCCTCGACGAACTTCTGGCTGCCCGCCGCGGCGTCGCCTTCGGCGTAGAAGCGGTAGGCCTTGTGCAGCGGGTCCTGTTCGGCGATGGCCATGTCGACGGCCTTCACGTACTGCTCGGTGTCGGCCAGGACCGCGTCCTTGTTCTTGTCGCCCGTCTTGGCCCACTCGAACTCGTACCTCAGATCCGAGGGCAGCGAGATCTTCGGCCGCTCGGCCGCGGTCTCGGTCGGCTCGCTCGGAGGCGATGACTTCTTCGCGTCCCCCTGCTCCGCTCCGGCGATCTTCTCATCGGCCCCGGAGGACTTGTCGTCGCTGCCGCAGGACGTCAGCAGCAGGGCCGCGGACGCGGTGAGCGCGGCCGTCGCGAGGCGGAGGGGGCGGTTCACTGTCGGCTCCTGGCAGGTGGGGAGAGGGCGCGGGCTCAGCACGCTAGTGCGAGGCCGGATCTGATGCCAGGGAGTCGTCCCGTCACGAATGGGACGTGGGGGATGTATCGCCCCGAACGTATGTCACAGTTCTGTGCCCACGGCCACGGCCACGCGACGGCACCTGCCGTACCGCCACCCCTCAGCCCTTCACCGCCCCGCCCAGCGCGAAGCCGCCGCCCAAGCGGCGGGAGACGAGGACGTACAGCAGGATCACCGGCGTCGAATAGAGGATCGAGAACGCCGCCAGCTGGCCGTAGACCACGGTTCCCTTGTTGCCGAAGAAGTCGTTGATGCTGACCGACGCCGGCATCTGTTCCGGGGTGAGCAGGAGCATGAAGGGGACGAAGAAGTTCCCCCACATCATGACGAAGGAGAAGACCGTCACCACGGCCACGCCCGGGCCCATCAGGGGGAGCACGATCCGCAGCAGGGACTGGAAGGACGACGCGCCGTCCGTCCACGCCGCCTCCTCCAGCTCCTTCGGGACGCCGTCCATGAAGTTCTTCATCAGCCAGATGGCGAACGGGAGTTGGGACGCGGCGAAGAAGAAGATCGTGCCCTGCATCGTGTCGATCAGGTCGACCCGCACGAACAGCGCGTACACCGGGACCATGATCGCCGTGATCGGCAGGCTCGTCGCGAAGAGGATCGTCAGCATGAACGGACGGTTCAGGCGGGACCGGTAGCGGGACAGCGGGTACGCGGCGAGGGCCGCGCAGACCACCGTGAGGAGCGTGCCGCCGCCGCACAGGAGGAGGCTGTTGAGCAGCGGGGTGAAGGTGATCTCGGGGGTGAGGACCTTGTCGTAGTTGTCCAGGGTGAGGCTGTCGGGGAGCCGCACCCTGAGGTCCGCATCCGGGTCGAAGGAGGACAGGACCACCCAGGCCAGGGGGAGTACGAACGCCGCGGCCACGCCCAGCAGGCCGGCGTCCGCCGCCAGGCGGTGCCTGGCGCGCCGGGAGCGGAGCGTGCGGGGGCGCTTGTCGGCGGGCACTCAGACCTCCGTACGCAGCAGGCGCATGTAGACGAGGGAGAAGAGCGAGCCGACCAGGAGGAGGAGCAGGGCCACGGCCGTGCCGTAGCCGATCATGCTCTTCTGGAAGGCCTGCTCGTACATGAACAGCGGCAGGGTCTGGCTGCGGTTTCCCGGGCCGCCGCGCGTCATCACCCAGATCAGGCCGAAGACGGAGAGGGTCTGGAGGGTGTTGAGCATGAGGTTCGTGCCGATCGAGCGGCGGATCATCGGCAGCGTGATGTGCCACATGCGGCGCCAGCCGCTCGCGCCGTCCACCTGCGCGGCCTCGGTGATCTCCTTGGGGATCTCGTTGAGGGCGGCGGAGTAGACCAGCATCGAGAAGGCCGTCCCGCGCCAGACGTTCGCGAACGACACGGCCAGGATCGGGAGCGTGAACAGCCAGTTCTGGGACGGGAGATGGAGGAGGTCCAGGACGGCGTTGAGTGTGCCCTCGCGGCGGAAGAAGGCGTAGAGCAGGAAGCCCGCGACGACCTCCGGCAGCACCCAGGCCGTCACGACGATCGCGCCGGTGAGCGTGCGGACCGGCTTCGACGCGCGCTGCATGAGGGAGGCGAGGGCGAGGCCCAGGATGTTCTGTCCGATGAGGGAGGAGACGACGGTGAAGACGAGGGTCAGCCAGACCGCGTTGAGGAACCGCTCGTCGCCGAACGCCTCGCGGAAGTTCTCGAACCCCACGAAGCTGGACTCGGCCTGACCGGTCAACTGGAGGTCGGTGAAGGCGATGTACGCGCAGTAGCCGATCGGGCCCGCGAGGAAGAGCGCGAGCAGGACGACGGCGGGCGAGACGGGCAGCGCCCGGAGCAGTCCGCGGCGAACGCGGGCGGGGGTGCCGCTGCGGGCACGGGAAGCCGGCGGCGTCTTGACGACGCCGCCCGGACCCGTGGGGGATGCGGTGGTCACGTACGGGCACTCACTCTCTGCTTCCGGGTGGCGTGACGGGGCCTGACGGGGCCTGACGGGCCTCAGCCTGACGGGCCGCACGGGCGCGACGGGCGTGACGGGCGTGACGGGGCTCAGCCTTACGGGCCGGACGGGCCTGACATGCCTGACGGCCTCGCGCGCTACCTCTCCACGACCTCGCCGTCCGTCGCCGACTCCACCTCCTCGTCGTAGCCCTTCGCCGCCTCCTCCACCGAGCTGTCGCCCGTCGTCACCGACTCCATCGTCTCCTGGATCGCGGTGGAGACCTTCGGGTACGCGGGGTACGCGGGCCGGTAGTGCGTCGTGGCGACCAGGTCCGTGAAGAACCTGATGCCGGGCTGCGCCTTCACGTACGACGGGTCGGCCGCGACGTCCTTGCGGACCGCGATGCCGGAGTTGGCGATGTACCACTTCTTGGCGTTGGCCTTGGTCTGCATCGTCTCGATGAACTCGAACGCCAGGTCGGGATTGCTCGCCTTGGCCGGGATCGCCCACGTCCAGCCGCCGGACATGCTCACCTTGCCGGGAGCCTGGCCGTTCTGCGTCGGCATGGCGGCGAGGCCCAGCTTCCGTGACCACTCGGGCCACTCGTGGCCCGCGCCCTTGCCCCAGTCCTGCGGCAGCCACGAGCCGTCGAGGGCGATGCCCAGCTTGTCCTCGGGCAGCAGTTCACCGCGTACGCGCGTCGCGAAGTTCGGGTCGAGGGCGTCCGAGACGTCGGGGCCGAGCTTCTCCTTGTAGACCGTCTCGACGAACTTCAGGGAGTCCTTGAAGCCCTTGCTGCCCGTGACCCACTTCTTGGCCTCCGTGTCGTACAGCGGGTCCTCGCCCGTGCCGTACGCGAGCATCTGGAACCCCTGCATGGCCGCCGCCTCACCGGCCGGCTTGCCCGTGTAGACGTTCAGGGGGGTGACGCCCGGGACCTTCTTCTTGATCGTGCGGGCCGCGTCGAGGAGCTCGTCCCAGTTCTTCGGCTGCCAGTCGGCCGGCAGCCCCGCCTTCTTGAAGACCGCCTTGCTGAACCACAGGCCGCGCGTGTCCGTGCCGTCCGGCACGCCGTACGTCTTGCCGTCGGCCGCCTTCGCCGCCGTCTTGGCCGTGTCGATGAACTGGTCCCAGTCCTTCCACTTGTCGAGGTAGGGGTCCAGCGGCTTCAAGTACCCGCTCGTGATGTCGGAGTTGATGAGGAACGTGTCCTCGTACACCAGGTCGGGCGCGGTCTTGGGGGAGCGCAGCATCTGCTGGAGCTTCGTGTAGTACTCGGAGTCCGGTGCCTTGATCGGCACCAGTTCGACCTTCTTGCCGGGGTTCGCCTTCTCGAACTGCTTCTTGATGTCCGCCAGATAGGTGTCCATGACCCGGATCTCGTTGTCCGTGGACTGCTTGAACGAGATCCGCACGGTGTCGGGGTCGTCACCGGATCCGCCGCCGCACGCGGAGAGGGTGCCGGCGGCCAGCAGGGCGGCGGTGGCGAGGATCAGCGGAGTGGTGGTGGGACGCACGGGCACGACCTCCTACAACGCGGGCTACAACGCGCGGTTGCGACGCGGGGCTGCCCGGTGAACGTACGGGCGCGCTCGGAGCAAGGTCAATGCCCGTGCCACGGATGGGCGTTGGCGCTCGTCATCCGCGTGACAACGTTGTTATAGGACGTACGGTGACGGCGCCTTCCGAAGGGGCGCTCACTCCGCCGCCGTGAGCCACCGGTAGACCAGCTCCGGCCGCCCGACATGGCCGTACTGCGGGCTGCGGACCGCGCGGGCCGTGTCGACCAGGTGTTCCAGGTAGCGGCGCGCGGTGATGCGGGACAGGCCCGCCGCCTGGGCCGCCGCCGTGGCGGTCAGGCCCTCGGGGGCGGCCCGCAGGGTGCGGATGACGCGTTCCAGGGTGGGGCCGCTGAGGCCCTTCGGCAGCGCGGCCGGGCCGGGGGCGCGCAGCGTGGCGAGGGCGCGGTCGACCTCGTCCTGGCCGGTGGCCTCGCCCTCGGCGGCGGCCGAGCGGAACTCGGCGTAGCGGCTCAGGCGGTCGCGGAGGGTGGCGAAGGTGAACGGCTTCAGGACGTACTGCACGACGCCGAGCGAGACGCCCTCGCGGACCACCGCCAGGTCGCGCGCCGACGTCACCGCGATCACGTCCGTGGGGTGGCCGGTGGCGCGCAGGCTGCGGGCGAGCTGGAGGCCGTGGCCGTCGGGGAGGTGCAGGTCGAGCAGGATCAGGTCGACGGGGGTGCGCTCCAGGGTGCGGCGGGCCTCGGCGGCGGTGTGCGCCGGCTTGGGGACGGCCTCGAAGCCGGGGACGCGGTTGACGTAGAGGACGTGGGCGTCGGCGGCCACCGGGTCGTCCTCGACCACGAGTACGCGGATCACCGGGGGTCACCTCCCCGTCCCCGGCTGCCGGAGAGGGGCCCGGCAGGGGTGGCCGCCCCGGTGGTCAGCACCACCTCGAACTCCGCCCCGCCCTCCGGCGACTCGCGCACCGTCAGCGTGCCGCCGTCGCGCGTCACCGTCTGGCGGACCAGCGCGAGGCCGAGGCCCCGGCCCGCCGCGGCCTTGGTCGACCAGCCCCGCTCGAAGACCGTTTCCCGTTGCGCGGGGTCGACCCCCGGGCCCGTGTCGCGGACGCGCAGGAGCAGGCCCGCCTCGTCCGCCCGCGCCGTCACCGTGACCCGCGCCGCCGGTGAGCCCTGGGCCGCGTCGACCGCGTTGTCGATGAGGTTGCCGAGGATCGTCACGAGGTCACGGGCGGGCAGGCCGGGCGGCAGCATGCCGTCGTCGATGCTGCTGTCGGGCGAGACGACGAGCTCCACGCCGTGCTCGTTGGCCTGCGCCGCCTTGCCGAGGAGCAGGGCCGCGAGGACCGGTTCGCTGACGGCCGCCACCACCTGGTCGGTCAGGGCCTGCGCCAGCTCCAGTTCGGCGGTGGCGAAGTCGACGGCCTCGTCCGCGCGGCCGAGCTCGATCAGCGAGACCACCGTGTGGAGGCGGTTCGCGGCCTCGTGGGCCTGTGAACGCAGCGCCTGCGTGAAGCCGCGCTCGGAGTCCAACTCCCCCGTCAGTGCCTGGAGTTCGGTGTGGTCACGCAGGGTGACCACCGTGCCCCTGCGCTCGCCGCCGGTGACGGGCGAGGTGTTGACGACCAGGACCCGGTCGGCGGTCAGATGCAGCTCGTCCACGCGCGGCTCGGACGCCAGGAGCGCCCCGGTGAGCGGCGCGGGCAGCCCCAGCTCGGCGACGTTGCGCCCCACGATGTCACCGCGCACGCCGAGGAGTTCGCGGCCGCCGTCGTTGATCAGCGCGACCCGCCGCTGCCCGTCGAGCATCAGCAGGCCCTCGCGCACCGCGTGCAGCGCCGCCTCGTGATAGTCGTGCATGCGGCTCAGCTCGGCGGCGTTCATGCCGTGGGTGCTGCGGCGCAGGCGGGCGTTGATGACGTACGTCCCGATGCCGCCGAGGACGAGCGCCGCCGCGGCGACACCGAGCAGCGCGAGGAGCTGGCCGCGCGCCTTGGCGGTGATCTCCTCGATGGTGATGCCCGCGCTGACCAGGCCGATGATCCGCCCGTCGGCCGCCTCGCCCGCCCGGATCGGCGTGACCACCCGCACGGACGGGCCGAGCGTGCCCGTGTACGTCTCGGCGAAGGTCTCGCCGCGCAGCGCCCGCGCCGTGTGACCGAGGAAGCGCTCGCCTATGCGCCGCTCGTCGGGGTGCGTCCAGCGGATGCCGCGCGGATCCATGATCGTGACGAAGTCGACGCCGGTGTGCCGCTGCACCCGGCTCGCGTACGGCTGGAGCCGCCGCGACGGGTCGTCGGCGCCGCGTATGGCCTCGCGTACGGAAGGGGAGTCCGCGACCGCCCGCGCCGCCGCGGTCGCCTGGTGGCGTGCGGCGTCCTCCGCCTGATGCTTGTCGCTCAGGTAGGTGAAGAGCGCGCACCCGGCGACCACGGCCGTGACCAGCACGATCTGCATCGCGAAGAGCTGGCCCGCCAGACTGCGCGGCAGGCGGCGACGGCGGGGCGGACGGGTGCGGGACATGCTGTCAGTCTGCCTCTTCGGCGAAGGGGGCGCGGCGGCGGTCGTACGGCGGCCGTACCCGCGGTGACACCGGAGGGTCGTGTAGGCGCGAACTAAATGAACGCAAGGGTGACCGCCCTCACAGAGCGGGAGATAGTCGCCGGGATCGCCCAGGACGTGAGCCGCACGCACTCCAGGCACCGCAAACGCCGACGTCGTCGTTCAAGGAGGGGCCCCGTGACCAGCACGGCTGACCCGCAGAAGGCACCCGCAGCCAAGCGGGACCGCACGCATTACCTCTACATCGCCGTCATCGGCGCCGTGCTGCTCGGCATCGCCGTCGGTTTCCTCTGGCCGGACTTCGCCAAGGAGCTGAAGCCGGTCGGCGCCGGTTTCGTCAACCTGATCAAGATGATGATCTCGCCGATCATCTTCTGCACGATCGTTCTCGGCGTCGGCTCGGTCCGCAAGGCCGCCAAGGTCGGCAAGGTGGGCGGCCTCGCCCTCGCCTACTTCGTCGCGATGTCCGTCGTGGCGCTCGCCATCGGCCTCGTCGTCGGCAACATCCTCCACCCGGGCTCCGGCATGGACCTCACCGAGTCCGAGAAGGGCGCGGGCCACGAGGCGGCCGACGAGGCGAACAAGGGCCTCGTCGACTTCGCGCTCGGCATCATCCCCAAGACGCTGGTCTCCGCCTTCACCGAGGGCGAGGTGCTCCAGACGCTGCTCGTCGCGCTGCTCGTCGGCTTCGCCCTCCAGGCCATGGGACGTACGGGCGAGCCGGTACTGCGCGGCATCGAGCACATCCAGAAGCTGGTCTTCCGGGTGCTCGGCATGATCATGTGGGCCGCTCCGGTCGGCGCGTTCGGCGCGATGGCGGCCGTCATCGGCGAGACCGGCACCGACGCCCTCAAGGCGCTCGCCACGATCATGATCGGGTTCTACGTCACCTGCGCGCTGTTCATCCTGGTCGTGCTCGGCACGCTGGTGCGCCTGGTGGCCGGGGTGAATCTCTTCCAGCTCCTGAAGTACCTGGGCCGCGAGTTCCTGCTGATCCTCTCCACCTCCTCCTCGGAGTCCGCGCTGCCGCGGCTCATCGCGAAGATGGAGCACCTGGGCGTCAGCCGCCCGGTCGTCGGCATCACCGTCCCGACCGGCTACTCCTTCAACCTCGACGGCACCATGATCTACCTGACCATGGCCTCCCTCTTCATCGCCGACGCCATGGACCAGCCGCTCGGCATCGGCGAGCAGATCTCGCTGCTGCTCTTCATGATGATCGCGTCCAAGGGCGCGGCGGGCGTCTCCGGCTCGGGCATCGCGGTCCTCGCGAGCGGCCTCCAGTCGCACAAGCCCGCCCTCGTCGACGGCGTCGGCCTGATCATCGGCGTCGACCGCTTCATGAGCGAGGCCCGCGCCCTCACCAACTTCGCCGGCAACGCGGTGGCCACGCTGCTGATCGGCACGTGGACCAAGGAGGTCGACAAGGAGCGGGTCGCGGAGGTCCTCGCGGGCCGACTGCCCTTCGACGAACGTACGTTGGTCGACGACGGCCACGGGCCCGAGCTGCCAAAGGCCACGGATTCCGTGCCGGAGCGCCGGAGCGAGGGCGGCAAGGAGCCTGCGAAGGTGTGACCGCGGCTCCCGCCCCCCCCGCATCGCAGGTGTCCTCCGTCCTCGGACGGGGAAGCCTCGCCGACGGGAGGGGTCGGAGAGCCGGCGGAGGAGCGGGGCGAGGCGGGGATGCAGGGACTCGAGACGGTGCTCGTCCGGCTGGCCGCGACCGTCTTGGCGACGCTCGCCAAGACGGTCGCGGCCCCGCACCCCGGCGCCGGCCTGGTCACGGCCCGCGTACGGCCCTTACCGAAACCGGCGGGGCCGGAGAGGCTGGCCAGGGTGCTGTCCCGGCGGATGGCCGACGCGTACGGGCGCCTCCCCGAACACGAGCGGCTGGCCGCCGTGGCCGCCGTACAGGACGGCTTCGCGGCGGCAGGGACGCTGGACGCGGAGCGGCTGTTCGCGGTGGACCTGGATCCGCGGCGGCTCGCGGCGGAGATACGCCGCCCCGTGCCCGACCTCGCCGAGGAGGCGCAGGCCCTCTACGCGGAGTTGCTGGACCTGTGCTGCGCGCACTTGGTCGAACAGCTCACCGCTCACCCGTCCTTCGCGGCGCGCGCCGCTGTGGAGCAGACCCGGCGCACCGGAGAACTGCTGCGTGAGCAGCGGCCGGTGGCGCCCGCGCCGGGCCCGTCGGACTTCGAGGAGCGGTACGCGCGGTTCATCGTCGAGACCCACGGCCGTCTGGAGCTGTTCGGCGTTACCCTGGGCGGCCGCGCACGCGCCGAGTGGTCGCTCGACACGGCCTACCTGAGCCTCGCCGTGAGCGGGGACCGGCCGCACGGCCCGCAGGCCCAGGAGGACGGCCTGCCGGGTGGCCTGGCGCAGCCCGCCGTACGCGTGGAACAGGCGCTGACGGGCGGCCACCGGCTGATGCTGCGCGGCGCGGCGGGCTCGGGCAAGTCGACCCTCGTGCAGTGGCTGGCCCTGAACGCCGCCCGGCAGAGCTTCGGCCCGGAGCTGGCCGACTGGAACCGCTGCGTGCCGTTCGTCCTGCGGCTGAGGTCCTTCCGCCTGCCCGAGGGGCTGCCGCTGCCGGAGGACTTCCTGGGCGCGGCGGGTGTGCCGCTGCGGGCGCCGGAGGGCTGGGTGCAGGGCCTGCTGGACAGTGGGCGGGCGCTGGTGTTGGTGGACGGCGTCGACGAGGTGCCGGTCAAGCTCCGCAGCCGTACGGAGAGCTGGCTGAGGTCGCTGATCGCGGCGTTCCCCCGCGCGCGTTACGTGGTGACCACCCGCCCCTCGGCGGTCCCGGAGGGCTGGCCCGCGGGGCAGGGCTTCACGGCGTTCACCCTGCTGCCCATGGAACGGGACGAGGTGCGTGCCTTCATCGCGCACTGGCACGACACGGCCCGGCGGGAGTGCGCGGCCCCCGGCGAGCGGGAGGTGCTGCACCGCTATGAGGCGAGCCTCGTCGAAGCGGTGACGACCCGGCGTGACCTGGGGCGCCTCGCCACCAACCCGCTGATGTGCGCGCTGCTGTGCGCCCTCCACCGGGACCGCCGCATGCACCTGCCGCGCGCCCGCAAGGAGCTCTACGACGCGGCCCTGGACCTGCTGCTGATCCGCCGGGACACCGAGCGCGAGGTCACGTCGGTCGAGGGCGTCTCCCTTTCCCGCGACGAGCAGACCGCGCTGTTGCAACGGCTGGCGTACTGGATGATCCGCAACGGCCAGGCGGAGGCGGACCGGCAGGACGCCGTCGCCATGCTGGACGAATGGCTCGCGGCGATGCCGCAGGTGCGCGCGCAGGGCGACGCCGAGCAGGTCTTCACCCACCTGCTCATCCGCAGCGGCCTGCTCCGCGAACCCGTCCCCGGCTCCGTCGGCTTCGTGCACCGCACCTTCCAGGACTACCTGGGCGCGAAGGCGGCGGTAGAGGCCCGCGACTTCGGGGTGCTGGTGCGCAACGCCCACGACGACCAGTGGGACGACGTGGTGCGGATGGCGGTGGGGCACGCGCGGGCGGAGGAACGTACGCGGCTGCTGCGGCAGTTGCTGCGGCGCGCGGACAAGGTGCGGCGCCATCGGGAGCGGCTGGTGCTGTTGGCGGCGGCGAGTCTGGAGCATGCGACGGAGGTGGATCCGGGGGTGCGGGGGGAGGTGGAGGAGCGCGCCGCTCAGTTGATGCCACCCCAGTCCCACGAGCAAGCCGAAGCCCTGGCCAAGGCGGGGGAGCTGGTGTTGGAACTGCTGCCGGGGCCTGAGGGTTTGTCCGACCGGCAGGCCGCAGCGGTGGTGCGGACGGCCGCACTTGTGGGCGTGTCATCGGCGGTACCGGTGATCGCCCGTTTCCGCTCGGACGAGCGACCCCGGACCAGTCACGCGCTGGTGGAGGCGTGGTCGGCCTTCGACGTGAGGGAGTACTTCGAGGCGGTTCTCGAGGGCACGGTGACGGCCGGGCACAGCCTGTCCATGGCCCGTGCCGAGGAGTTCGCCTACCTGCGGCGCCTGCCGTGGCTGACCGATCTGTATCTCGTGGGCGACCACGGCCTTCCGGACGCCGTGCTGGAACATCCCGGCATCAAGTTCCTGCACCTCTGGGACAACCACTCGCTCACCGACCCGTCCCGCCTGAGCCGGCTGTCACGTCTGGAGGCCCTGACCCTCAACCGCTGCGCGTCCGTGACCGACCTTCGCTCGTTGACGGGCCTGCCTCTGCGCCGCCTCTATCTCTACACCCCGTCTGTTCCACTGTCACTGGCTCCTCTGGGCGGCCTTCCCACGCTGCGCCACTTCGTGTTCGACTTCACCCCGGTGGAGAAGACCTTGGAGGAGCTGCCGTTCGCCCCCCGGCTCACCGGTCTCGGGTTCTTCCGGCAGGCCTCGCAGATGCGGCTGTCCGGACTCGAAACCCTCACTTCTCTGCGCTGGCTGACCGTCAACGAGGACCATCAGTGGCGCAGCTTCCTGGCCGCGGGAGTCTTCTCCCCTCTGACCACGCTCCAGATCCTGGACGTACCCCGGGTCGATCTGTCCACTCTCGCGGTGCACCAGGAACTCACCACGCTGTACGTCGGGCACGTCCGGCAAGTGGAGTCGCTCGCCGCGCTCGCAGAGCTGCCCCGGCTGAAGAAGGTCGAGTTCGGCAACTGCGGCCCCCTCGACCTGACCCCCCTGGCCGGCCTGGAGAATGTCCACGTCGACCTCTACGGCTGCCCCCAGGTCACCGGCCTCGACCTCTTCCCGCCGGAACGCCTGTTCGTCGAGTGACCCGGCGGGACGGCTCGGCCCTACCCCAGCCCCGCGATGATCCCCCGCACCCTCTCCACCGGAACCCCCGCCGAGAGCAGAGCCGTCGACGCGGCGGCGCGGCCCGCGTCCCGCGGGGGGAGCAGGCCGTCGTTCACCGCCTCCATCAGGCCGAAGAGCTGCTGCTCATGCACGTACGCGAGCGCGGCGGGCGGCAATGACGAGGTGAAGGAGCCGTCCGCCAGGCCGGCCCTCAGGACGTCCACGCACTTGGCGCGGACCGGGGCGAGGCGCTGCCTGATGCCCTCCATCGCGACGCTGCGCTGTGCCAGGCCGACCAGGAGGCGGTAGCCGTCGGCGATCTCCCAGACGGCGACCATCGAGTGGGCGAGCGACTCGGCGGGGTCGTCCGACTGCGCCCGCCCGGAGGCGTGGGCCGCGGCGACCGCCTCGACCGCGCCGTCGATGAGCGCGCCGATCAGGGCCTCGCGGCTCGGAAAGTGGCCGTACACGGTCCTGCGCACGACCCCCGCCGCCCGCGCGATCTGGTCCATGGACGCGTCCGGATCGCGGAGCAGCTCGGCGAGAGCGACCTCCAGGATGCGGCGGCGGTTGGCGTCGGCTCGGCTCATGGGCTCCATTCTGCACGCGCGTCCCAGGGCTGTGACCGCGACCGTTTTGCACAGCTGTGTGCAGTGGCGTAAGTTGCACACCAGTGTGTAATTGCACAGTGCTGTGCAAGGTCACCGGAAAGCAAGAACGCGCGGCAGCAGGGAAGGGTGAGACTTCGGTGGCTCTACTCATGAAGCAACCGGTCGAGGAGATGAAGGGGCCGTACGCACGCCGCTGGTGGGCGCTGGGCGTGCTCTGCCTGAGCCTACTGATCATCGTCATGGCGAACACGGCACTGACCGTCGCCGCCCCCGACATGACCAAGGATCTCGGCCTCTCCAGCTCCGACCTCCAGTGGGTCATCGACGGCTACACCGTCCCGTACGCCGCGCTGATGCTGCTGCTCGGCGCCATCGGCGACAAGTACAGCCGCCGCGGCGCGCTGGTGCTCGGCCTCGTCGTCTTCGGCGCGGGCTCGGTCGCGGGCTCGCTGGTCGACAGCTCGGGCGGGGTCATCGCGTCCCGCGCGGTGATGGGCTTCGGCGCGGCGATGATCATGCCGGCCACGCTGTCGCTGCTCGCGGCGACCTTCCCGCGCGCGGAGCGGGCCAAGGCCATCGTGCTGTGGACCGCCACCGCCGGTCTCGCGATCGCCGCGGGTCCGCTGGTCGCGGGCGCGCTCCTGGAGGACCACGGCTGGTCCTCGACCTTCCTGATCAACGTGCCGGTCGCCGTCCTCGCGATCGCCGGTGCCTTCGTGCTGATCCCGCCGTCCAAGGCCGGGCACCACGACCGCATCGACTACGTCGGCGGGCTGCTCTCCGTCATCTGGACCGGCGCGCTGGTCTACATGATCATCCAGGGTCCGCACTTCGGCTGGGACGTCAAGGCGGTCTCCGCGGCCGTCGTGGCGGGCGTCGGCCTGCTGGCCTTCGTCGCCTGGGAGCTGCGACACCCGCACCCGATCCTGAACGTCCGCCGCTTCCTCGACCGCCGCTTCGCCGGCTCGAACCTCGCGGTGGCGCTGTTCTTCCTCGCGGTCTTCGGCGCGTTCTACTACCTGACCCAGCACCTCCAGTTCGTCCTCGGCTACAACCCGCTGGAGACGGGCGTGCGCATGCTGCCGCTCGCGGGCGCGGTCTTCGTCGGCTCGGCGCTCACCGGTTTCCTCACCCCGCGCATCGGCATGAAGATCACCGTGTCGGCGGGCATGGTCGCGGGCACGGTGGCGCTCGCCCTGCTCACCCAGGTCGACGTCCACTCCTCGTACGGGGACTTCGTCGCCCCGCTGATCGTCCTCGGCCTGGCCATCGGCCTCGCGCTGTCGCCGTGCACCGACGCGATCATGGGCGCGTTCCCCGAGTCGGAGCTGGGCGTCGGCGGCGCGGTCAACGACACGTCCCTGGAGCTCGGCGGGTCGCTCGGCATCGCCATCCTCGGCTCGGTGCTGGCCAGTTCGTACTCCTCGAAGCTGGAGGACGCGGCGTCGGCCTCCGGCACCAAGCTGCCCGACGGCACGCTGGAGACCGCGCAGGACTCGGTCGGCGCGGGCTACGCGGTGGCCCAGGGCATCGGCGACAAGGCGCACGCGGCGGCGGAGCAGGCGGCCCACGCCTCTTCCCAGCAGCAGGCGGCCCAGCTCAAGGGCCAGGCCGAGCAGCTGGCCCAGGGCGCGGGCAAGATGGCCGACGCGGTCGGCTCCGCTTTCTCCGACGCGGTCGCGCACACCAGCCTGGTCGGCGCGGTGATCCTCGGCGTCGGCACGGTCCTGGTGGCGGTTCTGCTGCCGCGCAAGGGCAGGGCCGCAGAGCCCGAGGCCGAGGCCTCGGCGCCGGAGCCGGTCGCCGCCGGGTCCAGCGGCCGGAAGTAGCAGTAGCGGTACATGGGCCGGGGCAGGGAGGTGAACCTCCCTGCCCCGGCCTTGTGTTCGGCGCCCTGTTGCGGACGGCCCGCTGGACCGTCGAGCACTGCGTGGGGCCGCTCGGGGTCGGTACGTTGCTGGTCAAACCCCTGCGGCACGTCACCGGGGTGCATGAGCCCCGAAAAGAAGTCGTCGAAATTCGTTGACACCACTCCAGGTGGAGTACTACGTTCTAACCACTTCGGGCAGAGTACAACGAGCGACGTGCTTCTCGGCGCGTCGGACAAGGAGCCAGATTGCGCAGCCCCAGGCGCTTCCCGCGGCCCGTCAAGCCGCAGTCCGTGCCGCGGCCCCGGCCGCTCCCCAAGCCGGGGAGCCGCAGCTGACCGGCCACCGCGCCCGCGCCCGCGCCCTCGATGGACCTACCGCCCCCGACCGCCGCTTCCCAGGAGTCCGCATGCGAAAGCTCGTCTACTTCATCGCCGTCAGCATCGACGGGTTCATCGCCGGGCCCGACGGTTCCGACCCCACGGGCCCCGACGGCTTCTGGCCGGTCGCTCAGGACTACGTCCAGCACCTCGCGCAGACGTACCCCGAGACCCTGCCGGCCCCGGCCAGGGAAGCCCTCGGCATCACCGCCGAGGGGACCCACTTCGACACCATCCTCGAAGGCCGCAGGACGTACATGAACGGCGTGGACGCCGGATTCGCCAACTGCTACCCGCACTTGAGGCACTACGTCTTCACCCGCACCCTCACCGAGAGCCCCGACCCCGGCGTCGAACTCGTCGCCACCGACCCCCTCGCCAAGGTGCGCGAGCTGAAGCGCGAGGACGGCAAGGACATCTGGCTCTGCGGCGGCGGCGAGCTGGCCGGAGCGCTGCGCGGCGAGATCGACCGCCTGGTCGTCAAGCTGGCCCCGCTGACGCTGGGTTCGGGCACACCCCTGTTCGGCCGGGGTGCCGCCTTCGAACCGCTGCTGTACGAGCGGACGGACGCCGTCGTCCTCGACAGCGGCACGGTGTTCCTCACGTACGACAAGACGGCGAAGAGCGACTCCTAGGCGGCGGTCGCGGCGGCGAGGCGGTGCCCCTCGCCCGCCGCCGCCCGCAGCAGCACCCCGGCCAGCTCGTCGGGCATGGAGAGCATCGGCCAGTGCCCGGTGGCCAGTTCGAAGAAGGTCGCCCCCGGGCAGGCGAGATGCTGGACCAGCGGCATGCCCGAGGCCACGAGGGCTTCGAGCGCGGCGATGTCCGTCGTCCCGCCGACGGTGCAGAAGACGCCGCTCATCGGGAGCGCGGCGACCGCCTCCGAGATCCGCAGCCGCTGCGCGGCCGGGCCGAGGGGCATCGGCGAGGCCAGGCGCGCGATCCGGGCGAGCCCCTCGGGGGAGACGCCCGCGAGGTTCCCGTGCTCCCGCCACTCCTCGGGGGTGGGCGCGGGGACCCGCCAGCCGTCCTCGGCCCGCTCGGCCATGCCGAGCATCCGCTCCCTGGCCGGCCCGGCGGGCATCAGCTCCCGCACCTGGTCGAGCATGGAGCGGCCGTCCTGCGGCAGCGGCGAGTCCAGGTACACGAGGCGGGCGATCCGCTCCGTGCGCCGGTCGGCGGCGCCCACCGCCGGGTAGATGCCGTAGCAGTAGCCGACGAGCACCACCTCGTCCGCGTCGACGTGGTCGATCGCCTGGACCACGTCCTCGATGTGCGTCTCCAGGTCCGTCTCCGGGCCCGCGAGATGGCGGCGGTCCCCGAGCCCCGTCAGCGTCACCGCGTGCACCTCGGCCCCCGCCGCGCGCAGCGGTGGCGCCACGTCCCGCCAGATCCAGCCACCCGTGTGACCGCCCGACACCAGCATGAACGCCGTCATGATTCCTCCCGATACGACCTCTGGTACGCCGTTGCCCGCGCGGCCGGGCCGATCACCCCGCCGCGCTCGCCCGTACGCTAGGAACTCCCCCTGAGGGAGGTTCAAGTCGTGCCGGAAGACGGCAAGCCGCAAGGCGGCTCGTGGAGCATCGGGCAGCTGGCCGAGCGGGCGGGCGTCACCGTCAAGACCGTCCGCTTCTACTCCGACCGCGGCCTGCTGCCCGAAGCCGCCCGCAGCGGCGGCGGCCACCGCCGCTACGGCCCCGAGGCGCTGGAGCGGCTCCGCCTCATCCGCTCCCTGCGCGGCCTCGACGTGCCGGTGCCCGACGTCGGCCGGCTCCTCGAACAGGAGGACGCGCTGGACGACGCCCTGGAGGGCGTCATCGACGGCCGGCTGCGCGAACTCGGCACGCGCCTGACCGTCCTGCGCTGGCGGCAGGCCGCGCTGCGCCTGCTGCGCGACTGCCCCGCCGAGGAGCGCGCCGAGCGGCTGCGGCTGGTCGGCGGGCTGCCGACGCCGCCCAGCACGGCCGCGCTCGCGCGGTTCTGGCGGCGCTGGCTGCCCGCGCGGCTGCTTACCTGGTCGTGTCGGCCGTCGTCGAACAGGCGGTCCCGCAGCTGCCCGACGACCCGGCCCCGGCCCAGGTGCTGGCCTTCGCCCGGCTGCACGCGTTCGTGTCCGACAGCTGCTTCGACGCGGGCCCGGGCCCGGACGGCTGCCGGCCCGAGGTGCACCTGCCCGGCAAGGGCTACCGCCCCGCCGTGCTCTACGAGGGTCTGCCCGAGGCCTTCGCGCTGGCCTCGGCGGAGCTGCGGGCGGGCCGGGCGCCGCGCCCGGGCGAGGCGCTCGACTGCTTCGTCGCCGTCCACGCCGCCGCCCTCAACGCCCGCGACAGCGCCGGTTTCCGCCGGGGCCTTGGCCGGATGCTCGCCGCCGAGGAGCGCATCGACCACTACTGGCAGCTCGCCGCCGAGGTCATGACCCCGCCGCCGGGCCCGCCCGAGCCGACGCCCGGCGCCGCCGACAACTGGCTCCGCGCGGCCCTGGCCGACACCACCGGGCCCGGTCGGCCGGCTCGCGCCGGTGGAGGTCAGACCGGGGCGTAGGCCTCTTCGAGCTCCGTCAAGGACTCCTGCCACAGCTGCGGCAGCCGACCGGGATCGGCGTCGCCGCGGTCGCTGGTGAAGCTGATGGTCGCCTGCTCTGCGTAGGTGGTCAGGGCCACGCTCAGCGGGTGGCCGAACAGCAGGGGCGGCAGGCAGGCGAGGCCGCGGACGGGGCGGCCGTTGATCACCAGCCCCGCCCCCAGGGGGACGTTGGTGGTCAGGAGGGCGGTCCTGCTCCGGTTGAGCAGGCAACGGGTGGCGAGGCCCGCGACGCGGGGCAGGGCGCGCAGGGCCGCCCGCTGCTGCGGGACCTCGGCAGCGTGCCTGTCCGTGCTCGCGCGCATCAGGTCCAGTCGGCGGCGGGGGTCGGGCTCCGCGCAGTGCAGTTCGGCCCGCAGGGCCGCCAGGTGGTTGCCGAGGGTGGCCGTCTCGTGGCCCGGAGGGCGGCTCTCGGCCGGGACGAAGGAGTGCAGGGGCCCGGCGCCGCGGGCCGTCCAGTCCTCGGGTGTCCAGGCGCGCAGGGCACCGGCGGTGGCGGCGAGGTAGATCTGGTTGAGGGAGGCCCCGGCCGCACGGGCGAGTGCCGTCAGGCGCCCTGTGTCGCAGCTCGTGGAGCGTGACGCGGCAGTCCTGGCCGGCGTACTCCGCGAGTTCGAGCACGTGTGCCGTGCCGGTCACGTTGGTCGCTCTCAGCGCGTCCAGCGGCGCGGAGAGCGAGATGTCGGCGGCGCTGTGCCAGACGGCGGTCGTGCGCTCCGCGAGCCGGCGGTAGTGGGCCGGGGGCAGGGCCAAGCGGGGCCGGGAGACGTCGCCCGACAGGCAGTGCAGGCGGTCCAGTGCCGCCTGGGGCAGCGGCCCGCCGGCCAGGCCGGTGAGGGACGCGACGACGCGTGCGCGCAGGGCGGCGGGTGTGCCGCGCCCCAGCGCCGTGACCTCGCGGCCCTCTTCCACGAGCAGGGAGTACAGCAGGCGGGAGCCCAGGAAGCCGGTGGCTCCGGTGAACAGAATGGACATGCGCGACACCATCGCACTGGTCCACGCCCCGTCGGCCCCGGTGGCGGGGGAGCGGGGAAGCGCGACCGGTGACCGCGCCGCCGACCACCCGGATGGCGGGCACACCTTCGACGGGGACGGCACGTTAACCGGCGAGAGACCGTCTTGCGGAAGGCAACCTCATGAGGCGCAGCGGCGTATGCGTACCAGGTGTCACCGGGCCTCGTCACCGGGCCGCCGGAGGGCGGACGGACTGGAGGCGTTTCGCGCTCGCCGCGACAGGCGCGCTGGTGCTGGCCGGTGCGATGGTCGCGGCCACGACGGCCGCGGCGGTCCCGGTGTCGTTCGCCGTCGCCGGCAGCCCCTTCGCCGTCACGGCGCACCGGCTGGAGGCCAAGGGGGTGACGCAGTTCGCCTCGTTCCGCGAGGGGACGTCGGGGAAGCGGCACGCGGTCGCCGCGGTCGGACTGGAAGAGGCGGCGCTGTACGGGCTGTGCCAGTCCGCGGTGGCACGGACACCGCTGGGCACGGCGACGCTGCGGATCCGGTCCGGCGACCACCGGGCGGTGAGGGCTTCGTCGCTGGCGCTCGACCTGTCGTCCATCCGGGGCGACATGCGGTTCCACGAGGTGGAGATGGGACGGGACGCCGCCACGCTGCGCGGGGGCGCCCGGGGGGCGGCGGGAACGTACGGCCAGCAGGCGGACGCACTGACGATCCGGCACCTGGAGATCGACGCCTGGTCGCTGACCGCCGGGGTGTTCACGCTGGGCGACGCCACCATGGACGTCCGCGCCGGGGAGCACCCGTGCGCGTGAGGGGAGGACACCGCCCCCGGGGAGCCATCGCGTGCGTCGCCTGCGCCGGGTTGGAGATCGGCTACTTTCCGCTGGCCCAGGTCGGTCTGCTGCCGGTGCAGGGAGTCAGCGGGGCGGCCACCGTCATGTTCGCCCTCGCGCTGGTCGGCTGTGCGGCGCACCTGTGGGCCGTGCCGGCGCGCGCCCACCTCAGCGGGGCCGCCGCCATCGTCCTGGGCGTCCTCTCCTATCCGTTCGCCAACCTGGGCGGCTTCCTCCTCGGCATGCTCCTCGCGCTGGTCGGAGGGGCCCTGGCACTGGCGTGGCGGCCTCCGCCCGCCCGGGCCGCGGGGAGCGGCGGGTGACCCCTGGCCGTGCGCGGTGGTGGCTGGCCGTGGGCGCTTACCTGACCGCCGCCCTCGCCCCGGCCTGGCGGGCACCGCCGTCGACACGGAGCCCGACGATCACCCGGCGGGGTCTCCGCTCCCGCCCGGGAGACTCCCGCGCCCTCCGACGGGCCGAAGGGCACCGCCGCGGGCGCGACCGCGACTGCGTGCCCGGCGCCCTGCCTTCCGCGCAGCCGCGGCGCGGGGAGCGTGCGGCGGCTGCGGGGGCGCTGGCCGGCTGCCTGGCCGGGGCCGTACCGAGCGGGCGCACCACAGGGTCCGGCGGGACCACGCTGCGGGCGGCCACACTGTCCGTCACCGGCCTCTACTGTCCCCCCGGCGCGGACGTGTGCCGGGCCTCCGTGATCCACCTGTCCCGGCCCCGCATCCGTTACGGGCAGGGGGAGGCCGCTTCCTGCCTGGCCGCCGAGGAGTTGTCGCTGACCGGTGCCGTCCGCTTCCGCGCGGCGAGCCTGCACGGGCGGCTCCTGGGTGTGCTGCCCCTGACCGTCTCCACCCGGACGGTGCCGCCCGTGCCCGTCCCGTTCCTGCGGCTGGACGCGGTGGTCGCGCGCGGGCTGTGGGTGAAGGCCGGCGAGGGCACGGGCTCGGCGGTGACGGTCGGCCCCGGGAGCGGCGCGTGCGGTGCCGCCCGCCCCGGCCCGGCCCCGGACCCGTCCTCAGGAGACGCCCCGCCCCCGTCCTCAGGAGACGTATGACGCCCGCTTCGCCGTCGACACCACCTTCGCGCCGTCCGCCGCGCTCAGCCTCCCCGCGGCCACCCAGGAGTCGACGGTGGCCCGGACGTGCTGGACGAGCGCGTTCTTGTTCTTGAACGGGGCGGCCGACCAGACGGCGTCGAGGAACGTCGTGCCGTCCGGGCCCGCCGGGTTGGCGACGCCCGCCTCGGTCCCGCCGAACACCACCTGGGGCTCGGCCCGCCGGAAGTAGGTGTGCGTCGGGTCCTGCGTGCCTTCGAGGAACGGCGCGAACTCGACGTCGCCCAGCCGGTGGTGGAGCGGCTTGCCCGGCACCGGGGTGAGGCTGGGCAGCAGGTCCCCGGAGAGCGCGGCGTCGCGGTAGAGACCGAGGCGCAGATAGTCCTTGCTCGCGTCGCGGGCCACGAGGTTGACCGGGCCGTGGAAGAGGGTCTGGATCTCCGGCTCGTCCGGGCACTTCTCGGTGCGCAGCCGGAAGGGCACACTGACGCGCACGGTGTCACCGTCGCGCCAGGTGCGGGAGACGGAGCAGTAACTCCCCGGCTCCGCGTCCGCCGTCACCTTGCGGCCGTTGACGCTCACCGTGAACCCGTCCTTCGCCCACGCCGGGACGCGCAGCCGCAGGTCGAAGGCGGTGGTGGCGCCCCGGACCGTGAGGGTCGTGCCCTGCTCCCTCGGGTAGTCGGTGCTCTGCGTGACCGTGACGCCCTTGGCCGCCCACGTCAGCGTGGAGGGGCTGTAGAGGTTGACGTACAGGGCGGAGCCGTCGGCCCGCTGGAAGTAGACCGAGTCCTGGTACTTGGTGGCGCTCTCCAGGCCGGTGCCCTCGCAGCAGGTCGTGCCCTGCTTCGGCGTGTAGTCGCGGACGTGCCCGGGCGACAGGCCGATGAAGTACGTGACGAGGGGCTTCTCCGCGTCCGGCTCGTCCTGCTTGGAGCCGAGGACCTGGTTGTAGAGGGCGCGTTCGTAGTAGTCCATGTACGCCGCGTCCTGCTCGTGGAAGAACAGCGTGCGGCTCAGCTTCAGCAGGTTGTACGCGCAGCAGGTCTCGGCGGTGGTCTCGCCGAGCGTCCCCGCGATGACACCGCGCGCCTTCCAGAACTCCGCCGTGCTGGTGCCGCCGATGCCGTACATCCGGTGCGGCACGACCATCTTCCAGAAGTTCCGGGCGGCCGTGAGGTAGCGCCGCTCGCCCGTCGCGTCGTACAGCCGCAGCAGGCCCGTGAAGACCGGGATGTGCTGGTTGGCGTGGAGCCCGTCGAGGGTGTCGGTGCCCGCGGCGCACGCGTCGATGAGCTTGTCGAGGTCGAAGAGGCGGGCCAGGGCGAGGTGTTCGGCCTTGCCCGTGACGGCGTGCAGATCGCAGATCGCCTCGACGATCCCGCCGAACTCGCCGCTGGAGAAGATGCCCCACATGCGCTGGCGGGTGGCGTCGGAGAGCCGGGAGAGCCGGGAGTACATCCAGTCGCACATGCCCGACGCGAGATCGAGCGCCCGCTCGTCGCCGACGTGGAGGTAGGCGTCGAGCACACCGCGCAGGATCTTGTGCGCGGTGTAGTACGGCGCCCACACCACGTGGTAGTCGGGGCCGGTCATCGACTCCAGGGTGATGAACTGCGTCTCGGGATACGCCGCGAGGAACCCGGGATGGCTCGGGCGGCCCCAGGTGCGGCGCAGGGCGGCCGGACGGCCGCGGCCCGAGGCGTCGGCGAACACGGCGCCGCTCGTCTCGTCGAAGGCGTACGACGCGAGGTCGCCGCGCCCGGCGGCCGTCCGGGCGGCGGGGGCGTCCTGGAGCCCCGCGACCTCGGCGGCGGTCAGCGCCCGCGACCAGAGGTTGACCTCGTCGAACGCGCCGGCGAAGACGGGGTCGGAGGCGAAGTGGGAGCGGCCGAGCCAGTGGTCCTCAAGGGTGCCGAGCGCCGCCGGGTCAAGGGTCATCGCGGTGTTCCTGGCGACGGCGGCGCCGTTGACGTAGAGCGTCCCGGTGCCTTCGCCGAGGGTCACCGCCACGTGGCTCCACTTGTCCAGGGGCAGCGGCGCCGTGCCGTTGAGGGCCTGTTCGCCGCCGGGACCCTGGGTGGTGAGGGCGAACCGCGGGGCGCCGGCGGCACCCCGCGCCGTCAGGTAGAGGTAGCGGGTGGTGTCGTCGCCGCAGTCCAGGATCCGTGCCCAGGGGGCGTCGTGGGCGGGCTTGACCCACGCCGAGAACGTGAGCGCCGGGCCGCCGCCGAGGACCCCCGACGGCAGGTCGACGTACTGGTGGGAGCCCCGCACCTGCATCGTGGCCGTCCCGAACCTGCCCTCGACGGAGAGGACTTCGGGGCCGTCGCGCAGCGCCGCCCGGACCTTGGTGAGCGCGCCGATCATGTGGCGGACCTTCTCCGCGTACGCCTTCTCGCCCGTACCGGCGTACGCCTGCGACAGCATGGTGAGGAAGTGGCCGGTGTAGTGGCCCCGCAGATTGCCGTTCGCCTCCCCGTCGAGGCCCTCCCAGCCGCCGGGGGCCACCGCGCCGCCCGTGGCGAGGCCGGCGTTGGCGCGGAAGACCTGGAGCAGGCGGTCCACGTCGTAGCCGCGGCCGTGGTCGAGGATCAGGTCGCGCTTGGTGGCGAAGACGCCCTCGCGGAGCGAGACGTCCTTGAGGGCGAAGGGGCGGACCGTCCAGGCGGCCGGGGCGGCGACTCCTGCCGGCCCCGTGGCCACGCCCGGCGCGGGGCTCCGGGAGGCCGCCGCCGCCCGGCCGTCGGCGAAGGAGGGCAGGGCGGTCGCCGAGGCCGCGAGGGCCGCCGCGCGCAGGACGGCGCGTCTGGCGGGCCGGGGCGCGGAGCCGGGTGCGGGTGAGGGTATGGGGGCGGGGGCCATGGGGGTCTCATTCCTCGGCTGCGCGCGGGCAGCGCATGTTCGAAATCCCGGACGTAGTTCGCATTCTCGACCAGACGGTAGGAGTGACGGAGGGGTGCGTCAATGGCTGCGGCGCAAGCCGGGTCTGGCGCGGCGTCAGGGGCGGCGTGCCACCTCCGGTCCGCACACTTACCTTCCGGTGAGTACCTGACTAATTGGTCGGTACTTGTGGGGAGTTGGGGCTCCTGCCGACGATGGGGCGCATGACCACCGCACCGGACCCCCGCCCCGCCGTCACCGTCCTCGGCCTCGGCGCCATGGGCCAGGCCCTCGCCGGCGCCTTCCTGAAGGCCGGCCATCCCACCACCGTCTGGAACCGCTCGCCCGGCAAGGGCGAGGACCTCGTCTCCCTCGGGGCCACGCGCGCCGCCACCCCCGCCGAAGCCGTCCGCGCCGGTGAGGTCGTCGTCGTGTGCGTCCTCGACTACGCCGCCGCGGACGCGATCCTCGACCAGGTCACCGCCGCCGACCTCGACGGCCGCCTCCTCGTGAACCTCACCTCCGACACCCCCGAGCGCGCCCGCGAGGCCGCCGTCAGGGCCGCGGCCCTCGGCGTCGACTACCTGGACGGCGCGGTCATGGTGCCGGTCCCCATGATCGGCACCCCGGACGCGCTGATCTTCCACAGCGGTGCGCGGGCCGCGTACGAGAAGTACGAGGGCACGCTGAAGGCGCTCGGCGGGCAGAGCACCTACGTCGGCGAGGACCACGGGCTCGCCGCGGTGTACGACCTCTCCGCCCTGGACTTCTTCTGGACCGCGATGCACGGCCTGGTGCACGGCTTCGCCCTCGCGGCCACGGAGGGCGTGCCGGGGTCGGCCGTCGCCCCCTACATGAAGACCCTCGCCGCCCTCCTCACGAGCGTCGTCGACGGCACGGCCGAGGACCTGGACGCGGGGAAGTTCCCCGGCGACCTGGACAACCTCACCGTCGAGGCGGCGAACGTGCGGCACATCGTGCGCGCCGCCGAGCACCGCGGCCTGGACGCGGCCGCTCTGCGCGGCGTCCTCACGGCGGCCGACAGGTCGATCGGCCTCGGGCACGGCGGCGACAACTGGGCCTCGATCGTCGAGGGCATCCGCAGGCCCGCCTGACCCGGGGGCCGAAGCCGGCCTGGCCTTGACGCCTACGTCAACGATTACCGTCGGGGCATGCGAATCGGCGAGCTCGCGGCGCGCGCGGGGACGACCACGCGGACGCTGCGCTACTACGAGTCCCGCGGGCTGTTGCCCGCACGGCGTGCCGGGAACGGCTACCGCACCTACGACGAGGACGACCTGCGGCTCCTGGCACAGATCAGGACGTTGCAGGACTTCGGGTTCGACCTGGAGGAGACCCGGCCCTTCGTGGAGTGTCTGCGCTCCGGCCATCCGGAGGGCGACTCGTGCCCCGCGTCGCTCGCCGTCTACCGCCGCAAGCTCACCGAGCTCGACGCGCTGATCGGCGAGTTGAACGCGGTGCGCGCGCAGGTCGGCGCGCAGCTCGTGCGCGCGGAGGCGGCGCTCGAAGGCGGCCCCGAGCCGCGGTGCGAACTGACGGGATGAGGAGAGTGGTGGCAGTGAAGGCAGCAGGTGTGGCCGAGGTGACGGACGCGGACTTCGAGGGGGAGGTGCTGCGCGAGACGGACCGGCCCGTGCTCGTGGAGTTCACGGCGGACTGGTGCGGCCCGTGCCGGCAGCTGGCGCCGGTGCTGAGCGAGATCGCGCGGGAGGAGGCGGACCGGATCAAGATCCTCCAGCTGGACGTCGACCGGAGCCCCGGGACCGCGATCGCCTACCAGGTGCTCTCGGCGCCGACCATGATCGTGTTCCGGGGCGGTGAGCCCGTGAAGCAGATGGTGGGCGCGCGGGCCAAGCGCAAGCTCCTCGCGGAGCTGGCCGACGTGCTCTGAGGCTCCGCACACGCCCAAGGGAAATGCCCCGGACGAATTGACGTCCGGGGCATTTCCCTGCGTATTATGGATTCTTTCGAGAAGTTGTATCCGTGAGGTGCAGCAACTTTGCAGCAATCTCACGGCCGACTTCACGGGAAGCTTTAAGAGCACTGTAACTGGCGAGGGGCTGAATTGTCAACCGAGGAATTGCGGAAAGAGCAGCAATTCGTCTCCGGGCTGTACGCGCGCCTTGACGCGCTGCGCGCGGAGGCCGAGGACGCCGTGCGGGCTTCGTTGTCGCAGGTGGGCAACGGTCTCCAGGCACGCCTTGAACGCGATGTCCTGGTGGCGGAGCAGTCCGGCCTGCTCGCCGCCTTCAACGCGGGGGAGAACGGCCTCTGCTTCGGCAGACTCGAATTCCGCGACGGCCGCGACCACCACATCGGACGCATCGGAATCCGCGCCTCCGACGCCGAGCGGACCCCGCTCGTGATCGACTGGCGCGCCGATGTCGCCCGCCCCTTCTACCTCGCGACGGGCCATACGCCGATGGGTCTGCGGCGCCGCAGGCACATCACCACCGAGGGCCGCGAGGTCACCGGTCTGCACGACGAGATCCTCGACCTCGGCGACACGACCCGCACCGGCCACGAGAGCGCCGACGCCGACGAAGTGCTGCTCGCCGCGCTCGACTCGGCGCGCACCGGCCGCATGCACGACATCGTGCAGACCATCCAGGCCGAGCAGGACCGGATCATCCGCGCCCCGCACCGCGGCGTCCTCGTCGTCGAGGGCGGCCCCGGGACGGGCAAGACGGTCGTGGCGCTGCACCGCGCCGCGTTCCTCCTCTACGCCCACCGCGAGCTGCTCGCCAAGCGCGCGGTCCTCGTCGTCGGCCCGAACCCGGCGTTCCTCGGCTACATCGGCGAGGTCCTGCCCGCGCTCGGTGAGACCGGCGTCCTGCTGTCGACGGTCGGCGAGCTGTTCCCCGGCGTGAGCGCCACCGGCACCGACAGCCCGGAGGCGGCCGAGGTGAAGGGCCGCGCCGAGATGGCGGAGGTGCTCGCCACGGCGGTGCGCGACCGCCAGCGCATCCCCGAGCCGGGCGAGCCGCTGGTCATCGCGCACGACGACGGCGACCTGATCCTCGACTGGACGATCGCCTACGAGGCGCGGGAGGCGGCCCGCGAGGCGGACGTGCCGCACAACCTGGGGCGCCCCTACTTCGCGTTCCGGGTCATCGACTCGCTCACCGGACAGCTCGCCGAGCGCATCGGCCACGACCCGTACGGCGGCCCGAACTTCCTCGGACCCGACGACATCGCCCAGCTCGGCAAGGCCATCGCGGCCAGCCCCGAGGTCCACGCGGCCATCGATGAGCTGTGGCCGACGCTGACCCCGCAGGGCTTCCTCACCGACTTCCTGGAGGAGCCGACGGGCCTCGGCGAGAAGGACGCGAAGGCGATCCGGCGGCCGCGCGGCGCGCCCTGGACGGCGGCCGACGTCCCGCTGCTCGACGAGGCGGCCGAACTGCTCGGCCACGACGACAGCGCCGAGCGGGCGGCGGCCGAGGCCGAGCGCGCCCGTGAGATCGCGTACGCGCAGGGTGTCCTCGACGTCTCGCGGGCCTCACGGACGTACGAGTTCGAGGACAAGGACGAGGACGACGCCGAGGTCCTGCTCGCGCACAACATCATCGACGCCGAGCGGATGGCCGAACGGCAGGAGGAGGCCGACCACCGCAGCGCCGCCGAGCGCGCGGCGGCCGACCGCACCTGGGCGTTCGGGCACATCATCGTCGACGAGGCGCAGGAGCTGTCCGCCATGGCCTGGCGGCTGCTCATGCGGCGCTGCCCGACCCGCTCCATGACGCTCGTCGGCGACCCGGCGCAGACCGCGGAGGCGGGCGGCTGCGGCTCGTGGGAGAGCATCCTCGCGCCGTACGTCGAGGACCGCTGGGAGTACACCCGGCTCGGCGTGAACTACCGCACGCCGGTGGAGATCATGGAGGTGGCGGCCGAGGTGCCGCGCCTGGCCGGGAACCCGGACTTCCGCCCGCCCAGCTCGGTGCGGTCCACGGGCGTACGGCCCTGGGCGCGCCGCGCCGACGACCTCGCCGCCGCCGTGGCCGACGCGGTGGCGGCCGAGGCCGGGGGCGACGGCCGCCTCGCGGTCATCGCCCCGCGCGAACTCCACCAGGAGCTCGCCGCACGGCTCCCCGGGGTGACGGCCGGGGAGGCCCCGAACCTGACGCGGCCGATGGTGCTGATCGACCCGCGTCAGGCGAAGGGCCTGGAGTTCGACACGGTCCTGGTCGTCGAGCCGGCGAGGTACGGCGCCAGCGACCTGTACGTCGCCCTGACCCGGGCCACCCAGCGCCTCGGCGTGCTGTACGCCGACGAGCTCCCGGCGGCCCTCAAGCGCATCGAGGAGGTCACGCCGGCCGCAGCCACACCGTAGCCAGCGGCGGCAGGGTCAGGCGCAGGGACGCGGGGCGGCCGTGGGAGCCCACCGGCTCCGGCTTGAGCGGGTCGGGGTTGGTGACGTCGCTGCCGCCGTAGCGCGCCTCGTCCGTGTTCAGGACCTCCTGCCAGGCCGCGAACTCGTCCGGGACGCCGAGGCGGTAGGCGTGCCGCACCACCGGTGAGAAGTGGGAGACGGCGAGCAGGGGCGCCCCTTGCGCGTCGTAGCGCAGGAAGGCGAAGACGTTGTCCTCGGCCGCGTCGCCCTCCACCCAGGCGAAGCCGCCGGGGTCCGTGTCGCGCTGCCACAGGGCGGCCTCGCCGCGGTAGACGGAGTTCAGGTCGCGGACCAGGTCCCGTACCCCCCGGTGGTCGGGCTCCGCGCCGTACGCCGGGTCGAGCAGCCACCAGTCCGGGCCGTGCGCTTCCGACCACTCGGCGCCCTGCGCGAACTCCTGGCCCATGAAGAGGAGTTGCTTGCCGGGGTGGGCCCACATGAAGCCGAGGTAGGCGCGGTGGGTGGCCCGCTGCTGCCACCAGTCGCCGGGCATCTTCGACACCAACGAGCGCTTGCCGTGCACCACTTCGTCGTGCGAGATGGGCAGGACGTAGTTCTCGCTGTACGCGTACACCATCGAGAACGTCATCTCGTTGTGGTGGTGCTTGCGGTGCACGGGCTCCTTCGCGACGTAGTCGAGGGAGTCGTGCATCCAGCCCATGTTCCACTTCAGGCCGAAACCGAGCCCCCCGAAGCCGCCGGGCCCCTGGTGGTGGGTGGCCCGGGTCACGCCGTCCCAGGCCGTGGACTCCTCGGCGATCGTGACGACGCCGGGCGCCCGGCGGTAGACGGTGGCGTTCATCTCCTGGAGGAAGGCGACCGCGTCGAGGTTCTCGCGGCCGCCGTGCACGTTCGGTGTCCACTGGCCGTGCTCGCGGGAGTAGTCGAGGTAGAGCATCGAGGCGACCGCGTCCACCCGCAGCCCGTCGATGTGGAACTCCTCGCACCAGTAACAGGCGTTCGCGACGAGGAAGTTGCGCACCTCCTTGCGGCCGTAGTCGAACTCCAGGGTGCCCCAGTCGGGGTGCGCGGCCCTGAGCGGGTCCTCGTGCTCGTACAGCGGCCGCCCGTCGAACTCCGCGAGCGCCCAGTCGTCGCGCGGGAAGTGCGCGGGCACCCAGTCCATCAGGACGCCGATCCCGGCGCGGTGCAACGCGTCCACCAGGTACTTGAAGTCGTCGGGGGTGCCGAGGCGGGCCGTCGGCGCGTAGAAGCCGGTGACCTGATAGCCCCAGGAGCCGCCGAAGGGATGCTCGGCGACGGGCATCAGCTCGACGTGGGTGAAGCCGAGATCGGAGACGTACGCGGGCAACTGCTCCGCCAGCTGGCGGTACGTCAGGCCCGGTCGCCACGAGGCGAGGTGCACCTCGTACACGGAGAAGGGCGCCTCGTGGGCGGGCCGTTCCGCCCGGCGGGCGAGCCACTGCGCGTCGTGCCACTCGTGGTGCGACTCGTGCACGACCGAGGAGTTCGCGGGCGGCGCCTGCGTGTGGCGGGCCAGCGGGTCGGCGCGCATCGTCTTCGTGCCGTCCGGCCGGGTGATCTCGAACTTGTACAGCTCGCCCTCGCCGACGGACGGCACGAACAGCTCCCAGACGCCGGTCCCGCCGAGCGAACGCATCGGAAAACCGGTGCCGTCCCAGAAGTTGAAGCCGCCGACGACCCGCACTCCCCGGGCGTTGGGCGCCCACACGGTGAAGCGGGTGCCGGTCGCGGCCTGGTGGGTCATGGGGTGCGCGCCCAGCGCCTTCCACAGCTCCTCGTGCCGCCCCTCGCCGATCAGATGCAGGTCGAAGTCGCCGAGCGAGGGCAGGAAGCGGTACGCGTCGTGGATCTCCAGCTCGGTGTCCTCGTACGTGATGTGGAGCCGGTAGTCGTCGGGCGCGGCCGGCAGCGGCAGCACGGCGGAGAAGAACCCGTCACCGTCGTCGCGCAGCTCGGCGCGGACGTCCTTGGCGACGACCGAGACCGCCTTGGCGTAGGGCCGCAGGGCGCGGAAGGCCGTGCCGCCCGGGACGGGATGGGCGCCGAGGACGCCGTGCGGGTCGTGGTGGGTGCCCTCCAGGAGACGCGCCCGGTCCTCCTCGGGGACGGGCGACGCGGCGACGGCGGTCACGGGGGACGGCGCCTCCGCGGGCGGGGGCTGTGTCTTTGCTGGATTCGGTGTCTTCTGCGTCTTCTGCGTCTTCTGCGTCTTCTGCGTCTTCGGTGGATTCGGTGGATTCGGTGGATTCGGCGTGGCCTTCGGGGGCGTCTTCGCGGCGGTCTTCCGGGAGGCCCTCGGGCTCTTCGCGGCCTTGGCCGCGTCGGCCGCCTTCGCTGTCCCGCGCGCCTTCTGGGCCGGTGTCTTCCGCGTGCCCTTCGGGGCGGGCCGCTGCTCGGCGGGGTCCGGTTCCGGGGTGCGGGGCGGGGGCGGGGCCGGGGCTTCGGCGGACGGTTTGCGGGGGCGGGGGGTCACGGGAGAGGCCTCCTCCGAAAGGGATGGTCAGTGGGCGGCGTCGGCGGAGCCGTTGTCGGCCAGGCGGCGGGCCGCGGCCAGCGGCACGGGAAGCCAGTCGGGCCGGTGCCGGGCCTCGTAGAGGACTTCGTAGACCGCCTTGTCCGTCTCGTGGGCGCGCAGCAGCACGGGGTCCGTCCGCGGGTCGCGGCCCGAGACGTCGGCGTACCCCACGCAGAAGGCGGCCCGGCAGTCCGTGGCCCACTCCCGCGCCCACGGGTCGCGGGTGGCGGCCGCGTAGTCGAAGGAGCGCAGCATGCCCGCCACGTCGCGGGCCGGCGGCTGCGGCATGCGCCGCTCGGCGAGGGGACGCGCCGGCTCGCCCTCGAAGTCGATGAGCGACCAGTGGCCGTCGGGGGAGCGCAGGCACTGCCCCAGGTGCAGGTCGCCGTGGATGCGCTGGGCGGTCCAGGACTGGCCCTCGCCGCCCAGGTCGGCCAGCGCCTCGAAGGCTGTGAGCAACCCCGGGGCGTACGGCCGCAGCGCCGGGACGGCCTGCGCCGCCGCGGCGAGGCGCCGCGCCATGGCATCGGCGATCAGCCCGATCTGGGCCCGGCCGAGCGTGACGGTCGGCAGCGCGTCGGCGAGCGCCGCGTGCACCTCGGCCGTGGCACGGCCGAGCGCCCGGGCCTCACCGGTGAAGGCCTCGCCCTTGCCGAGCATGCGCAGGGCCAGTTCCCAGCCGTCCTCGGCGGCGGCCAGATAGGGCTGGAGCACACCGAGGCCGCACGCCTCGCCCGCCGCGCCGGCGTCGGCCGCGCCGCCCGACAGCTCCGCGAGGAACCACGCGGCGGGCGCGGGCACGCGCGCGCAACCCTGCCGGGCCAGGTGCAGCGGCAGCTCCAGGTCGGGGTTGACGCCGGGCACGACGCGGCGGAACAGCTTGAGGATGAACGTATCTCCGTACACGACCGAGGAGTTGGACTGCTCGGCGGCGAGCGGGCGCGGCGTGAGACCGGAGGGGATGCCGACGCTCATGTCACGCTCGAAGCGGAGCACGCCGTGCCGGCCCGGCATCCGCAGCCGCTCCAGGAGCAGCGCGGCGAGCCGCGGGTCGTGCAGTGCCTCGTACACCGTCTGACCGGCGAGCGGGCCCTCGGTGACGTGGCCGATGAGGGCGGGCGCCAGCTGGGGCGGCAGGGTGCGGCACACGCCGATCAGCAATTGGTAGCAATCGCCCGTGTGTTCGGTCGGCGTGCCCTCCAGGGCGGTGTCCTGTGCGGGCACGAGCGGTCGGCGGACCCGCAGCAGCACGTGCAGCAGGCCCGACGGCGCGGTGCGGGGCAGGAGTTCGGTCACGGCCACCGGCTCGAAGGAGCCGATCGGGCGGCCCTTCCCGGCGAACCACCGCTGCCTCGGCAGCCACTCGCGCAGCAGTGGGTCGAGTGAGGCGAGCAGCGCGGTGGCGTGCGCGGTGGGGCGGGTGGCGGCTTCCGACATGGCGTCGCGTCCTTTCCGCGGGGCGGACAAGGCAGAGTGCGGGAGTGCCGGTTGTGCGTAGGAGTGCCCAGGGCGGGGCGGTGGAAACCGCCCCGCGAAGGCATCGCGCCGCTGGAGCCTACGACGGTTCCCGGCGCAGACGGAACCAGTAGAAGCCGTGCCCCGCCAGCGTGAGGAGGTAGGGCAGTTCGCCGATGGCCGGGAAGCGCACCCCGCCGATCAGCTCCACCGGATGGCGTCCGTTGAAGGCTTGGAGATCCAACTCCGTGGGCTGCGCGAAACGCGAGAAGTTGTGCACGCACAGCACGAGGTCGTCGTCGCCCTCCTCCTCCGCGGGCGCCTCGCGGAGGAAGGCGAGGACGGCGGGGTTGGAGGAGGGGAGTTCGGTGTAGGTGCCGAGGCCGAAGGCGGGGTTCTGTTTGCGGATCTCGATCATCCTGCGGGTCCAGTGCAGGAGGGAGGAGGGCGAGGACATGGAGGCTTCGACGTTGGTGACCTGGTAGCCGTAGACCGGGTCCATGATCGTGGGGAGGTAGAGGCGGCCGGGGTCGCAGGAGGAGAAGCCCGCGTTGCGGTCGGGGGTCCACTGCATGGGGGTGCGCACGGCGTCGCGGTCGCCGAGCCAGATGTTGTCGCCCATGCCGATCTCGTCGCCGTAGTAGAGGATCGGGGAGCCGGGCAGCGACAGCAGGAGCGCGGTGAAGAGTTCGATCTGGTTGCGGTCGTTGTCCAGCAGGGGGGCGAGCCGGCGGCGGATGCCGATGTTGGCGCGCATGCGCGGGTCCTTGGCGTATTCCGCGTACATGTAGTCGCGCTCTTCGTCGGTGACCATCTCCAGGGTCAGCTCGTCGTGGTTGCGCAGGAAGATGCCCCATTGGCAGCCCGAGGGGATGGCGGGGGTCTTGGCGAGGATTTCGGAGACGGGGTAGCGCGATTCGCGGCGTACGGCCATGAAGATGCGGGGCATGACGGGGAAGTGGAACGCCATGTGGCATTCGTCGCCGCCCTTGGCGTAGTCCCCGAAATAGTCGACGACGTCCTCGGGCCACTGGTTGGCCTCGGCGAGCAGGACGGTGTCGGGATAGTGCGCGTCGATCTCCGTGCGGACCCGCTTGAGGAATTGGTGAGTGGCCCGCAGGTTCTCGCAGTTGGTGCCTTCCTCTTGGTAGAGGTAGGGCACGGCGTCCAGGCGGAATCCGTCGATGCCCAGGTCGAGCCAGAAGCGGAGGGCGGAGATGATCTCTTCCTGGACGGCGGGGTTCTCGTAGTTGAGGTCGGGCTGGTGGGAGAAGAAGCGGTGCCAGTAGTACTGCTTGCGTACCGGGTCGAAGGTCCAGTTGGAGGCTTCGGTGTCGACGAAGATGATGCGGGCGTCGCCGTACTGCTTGTCGTCGTCGGCCCAGACGTAGTAGTCGCCGTAGGGGCCTTCGGGGTCGGTGCGGGAGGCCTGGAACCACGGGTGCTGGTCGCTGGTGTGGTTCATGACGAAGTCGATGATGACGCGCATGCCGCGCTGGTGGGCGGAGTCGACGAATTCCACGAAGTCGGCGAGGTCACCGAATTCGGGCAGGACGGCGGTGTAGTCCGAGACGTCGTAGCCGCCGTCGCGCAGCGGGGATTTGAAGAAGGGGGGCAGCCACAGGCAGTCCACGCCGAGCCACTGGAGGTAGTCGAGTTTGGCGGTGATGCCTTTGAGGTCGCCGATGCCGTCGCCGTTGCTGTCCTGGAAGGAACGGACGAGTACTTCGTAGAACACGGCGCGTTTGAACCAGTCGGGGTGCCGGTCCTTGGCGGGCGTGTCCTCGAAGGTGTCCTGGACGGGCTCGTTGACGATCATGATGTGGGTGACCCTCCGATCAACGGTGAGGACGGTCGCAGGACGCGGAAGACGTGGGCGGGCGCGCGGCCCGGCTCCAGGCGCACATAGTTGGCCCTGCCCCAGTGGTAGGTCTCGCCGGTGAGCTCGTCGCGCACCGGCACGCTCTCGTGCCAGTCGAGACCGAGTAGCGGCATGTTCAACGACACCGTGGCTTCCTGGGTGTGGTGGGGGTCGAGGTTGGCCACCACCAGAACCATGTTCGAACCCTGCGGGTCCGCGGCGGACTTCGAGTAGGCGATCACCGCTTCCTTGTCGGTCGGATGGAAGTGCAGGTTCCGCAGCTGTCGCAGTGCGGGGTTGGCGCGCCGGACGTGGTTCAGCCGCGTGATGAGGGGCGCGATGGTGCGGCCCTCCCGCTCGGCCGACTCCCAGTCGCGCGGGCGCAGTTCGTACTTCTCCGAGTTCAGGTACTCCTCGCTGCCGGGCCGCACGGCGGTGTTCTCGCACAGCTCGAAGCCGCTGTAGAGACCCCAGGTCGGGGAGAGCGTCGCGGCGAGGACCGCGCGCACCTCGAAGGCCGGACGCCCGCCCTCCTGGAGGTAGGCGTGCAGGATGTCCGGGGTGTTCACGAAGAAGTTCGGACGCAGGAAGTGCGCGGTCTCGCGCGACAACTCGGTGAGGTAGTCGGTGAGTTCTTCCTTGGTGTTGCGCCAGGTGAAGTACGTGTACGACTGCTGGAAGCCGATGGCGGCGAGGGTGTGCAGCATCGCGGGGCGGGTGAAGGCCTCGGCGAGGAAGATGACGTCCGGGTCGGTGCCGTTGATCCGCGCGATCACCTCCTCCCAGAACACCACCGGCTTGGTGTGCGGATTGTCGACACGGAAGATCCGCACGCCGTGCCCCATCCAGAACCGCAGCAGCCGCTCCGTCTCCGCCACAAGGCCCGGCAGGTCCTTGTCGAAGGCGATCGGATAGATGTCCTGGTACTTCTTCGGCGGATTCTCCGCGTACGCGATGGAACCGTCCGCCCGCTGCCGGAACCACTCCGGATGCTTGTCCACCCACGGATGGTCCGGCGAGCACTGCAACGCGAAGTCCAGCGCCACCTCCATGCCCAGCCCCTGGGCACGCCGCACGAAGGCGTCGAAGTCGTCCAGCGTCCCGAGGTCCGGGTGGACGGCGTCGTGCCCGCCCTCCGGCGAACCGATCGCCCACGGCACGCCCACGTCGTGCGGGCCGGGGGAGAGGGAGTTGTTCGGGCCCTTGCGGTGGGTGGTGCCGATCGGGTGGACCGGCGGCAGATACACCACGTCGAAACCCATGTCCGCCACGGCCGGCAACCGCTCGGCGGCCGTGCGGAACGTCCCCGGGACCGGCGGCTCGCCCGCACGGACCACCGCGCCCTGCGAGCGCGGGAAGAACTCGTACCACGACCCGAACAGCGCCCGCTCACGCTCCACGACCAGCGGGAACTCCGGTGAGGTCGTGACCAGTTCGCGCAGTGGATGACGGTCGAGCGCCGACACCACCTCGGGGGTGAGGGCGGCCGCGAGGCGGGCCGCGGGCCGACGGGCCGGATCGCGCAGGGCCTGCGCGGCGCCGAGCACGGCGGTCCGCCCGTCGCCGGGCATCCCGGCGGCGGCGCGTTCGTGGAGGCGGGCGCCCTCCTCCAGGACGAGGTCGGTGTCGATGCCCGCCGGTATCTTGATCCGCGCGTGGTGGCGCCAGGTCGCGACCGGGTCGCCCCACGCCTCCACGGCGTACGTCCAGCGACCCTCGGCGTCCGGGGTGACGTCCGCGGCCCACCGGTCGGTGCCGGGCGCGAGCTCCCGCATCGGCGTCCAGGGCCCGGCGCGGCCCTCGGGATCGCGCAGCACGACATTGGCGGCGACCGCCTCATGCCCTTCGCGGAAGACGGTGGCGGACACCTGGAACGTTTCGCCCGGCACGGCCTTCGCCGGTTTTCGGCCGCAGTGGACGGCGGGCCGGACGTCCAGAACAGGGATGGTGGGCTGGGGGGTTGAGCCAAGAGGCATGTCTGACCGCTCCTGTCCGCGTGCACGGATACGGGGGTGTGGAGAGGTTCCGCGGCGCGTGCCGGCCGCGGTGTGCCGGAGTGCGTACCGCAGGAGCCTTCCCACACCCCCCGGGTGGGCAATCCGGCGCTTTGTTAACTACTAGTGCGTAACGGCACATGCAAGACCGGCCCGGCCGCGAACGGTGTTCGGGGTCCGAAAATGCACTGTTCGGTACGGGACAGCCGCATATGCCCGAGGGGTGCTCGGCGGGGCGTCCGGGCGCCCGCCGCCCGGCAGGCACGTATGCCGCCGAGGGGCCCGCCCCGCGGCGGCGCATGGCGCGGGCGCGCGCGACTGGCGCGTTTCTTCCCCGCGGTGCCGGACCCGGGCGCCCGGGGGCGGTCAGGGCGCGTAGCCCGAGATGATCCTGCCGTCGCCGGTGGCGGCGAAGAGGGCGCCGCCCGCGTACAGGGGGGCGCCGAGCGGTCGGCTGTCGTCGTACTCCGTCTTCCCCTCGGGGCGGGGGATGTTCTTCCTGCGGTACGAGTCCAGGTCGTCGGCAGTGGAGCGGCCCCACATCTCGTACCGGCCCACGGCCAGCACCCGGTTGCCCGCAAGGGCCACGGTCCCGGTGTCCTGCGGGGCGCCGTAGCGCCAAAGGCGCCTGCCCGTACGCCAGTCGAAGGCCGACATGTAGTGCGTGACGGGGTCGTCGGCGTCGGGGTTTCGGGTCGTCACCACCAGGACGCCCGCCTCACCGACGACCGGGGGCAGCGCGGGCTCCATGCCGGGGGCCAGCGTGCGGCGCGTGGCCAGGGTCCCCGGGTCGAGCTCGCGGACCCCCCGGGCGTCGTGGTCCCAGCACAGCAGGGACGAGCGGTGGGCGAGCAGGCCGTAGCAGGGCTGCGCGGGGGCGGTGCGGACGGTCTCGCCGGTCTTCGCGGAGAGGGCGAGCACGCCCTTGCCCTCGATCGCCGCGTACAGCCGGCCGCCCTCGGCCAGGAGCGCGTGCTGGACCTTGGCGGGAAGGCGCGGTGACGTCCACAGCTCGCGGCCGTCCTTCGCCCGCCGGGCGCGGACACGGGCCTCGCCGGGCGCCGTCGCCTCGTCCGAGAAGCCGAACTCGGCGGTGTAGACCACCCCGTCCGCGTAGGTGAGCCCCATGACCGCGGTGCCCGAGGGCGCCGGCTTGCGCCAGCGTTCGGTGCCGGAGGACACGTCCACCGCGAGCACGCCCCGCTCGCTGGGGACGTAGACCCGCTCGCCGTCGCTCTCCGGCGCCACGGTCTGGACGCCCTGGAGGGCGTCGGCGTCCGCCGCGAAGCCGCGCGAGGTCCAGCGGTGGCCGCCGGTCGCCGCGTCCAGGGCCGTCGCGGCGCCCTTGCCGTCCCGGCACACCAGCGTGGACGCCACGAGGACACAGCCGTGGCCCCGGTCGTCCAGGCTCCCGGGGCGCGCGACCGACCAGGGCTTCCAGCCCTTCGGGCGGGCCGGGGCGCGGGTGGCGGCGGCCCCGAAGTCGCCGGTGCGCCCGGGGTTTCCGTACTCGGTGACGATGCGGGGCGCGTTGCCGTTGCCGCTGCTTCCGGCGTCGGCGGAGCCGTTGCCGCCCGCGCCCCCGTCGTCCCCCGGAAGCAGCACCGCCGCCAGCGTCACCGCGACGGCCGCCAGCGCCGCCGCGATGATCCACGGCGGCGGGTGCTCGCGGGGCCGGAAACCGCCGGGGCCCAGGGAGCCAGGGCGGGAGGCGGGGCGTAAGCAGGAGCGGAGGGCGGCCGCCCGTGGCCGCGGCGGTGTCGGCCGCCGCGAACGACGCGCGCGCCACCGCCTGTTCGCAGCGCGCCACCGCCTCCCGGTGCTCGGCGAAGAGGGAGAGCACCGGAGCGGGCCAGGGCACGCCCGCCCGGCGGCGTCCGCGAGGCGGTCGGCGAGAGCGGCGGCGGTGGGCCGGTCGCCGGGCGCCCGGCGCAGGCAGTCGGTGACCACGTCGCGCAGGTCGTCGGGGACGCCGGAGAGGTCCGCGTCGCCCCGCGCGATACGGAAGATCACCGAGGCGAGTTCCTGGTCGTCGAAGGGGCCGCGCCCCGTCGCCGCGAAGCACAGCACCGCGCCCAGCGTGAACACGTCGGAGGCGGGCACCACCGCGTTACCGCCCTCGATCTGCTCGGGGGACATGAAGCCGGGCGTGCCCACGACCATCCCCGCCGCCGTCAGCGCCGTCGCGTCGAAGGCCTGCGCGATGCCGAAGTCGATGAGCGTCGGGCCCTTGGGGGTGAGCAGCACGTTGCCCGGCTTCAGGTCGCGGTGCAGGACCTGCGCCGCGTGCACCGAGGCGAGCGCGCGGGCCAGACCGGCGCCGAGCGCGCGCACCGCGCCGGCCGGCAGCGGCCCGCACCGCCGTACCGTCTCCGCGAGCGAGGGCCCGGCGACGTACTCCGTGGCGAGCCACGGGACCTGGGTGTCCGCGTCCCCGTCGAGCAGTTCGGCCGTCCCCGGGCCCGACACCGCGCGCGCCGCCGCGATCTCGCGCCGGAAGCGGGTCCGGAACTCCCGGTCGACGTCGAGGTCCGGCCGCACCGTCTTGACCGCGACGAGCGGCGCGCCGGGCCGTGCCGCGCGGGCGAGATACACCTCGCCCATGCCGCCCGCGCCGATCAGGGCCAGCAGCCGGTACGGGCCGACGTGGCGCGGCGGCCCGGACAGGGGGTCGAGCACGGCTCCTCCAAAGGGTGCGGGGCGTGGGGCGCGGGGCTCAGGAGGGCAGTTCGACCGAGACGACGGTCCCCTGGTCGTACACGATCGTGGCGATCCCGCCGAGCGGCAGGACCGTCGGCGGCTTCGGCAGGTCCGCGAGGACCGTGCCGGTGTCCTGCGGCGGCTCCGGGCGGCGGTTGCCGGGCGCGCCGGGGACCTTGACGCCGCGCACCTCGCCCGACTTGGTGAGCGGCACGGTGCGCAGGGTGGTGTTGTCGGCGGTCAGGGCGCGGTCGCCGATGACCAGCGCCCCGGAGGAGACGGGGCGCTCGATGACGTAGTCGACGACGGAGAGGCGTTCCTCACGGGTGACGCGGCCGTTCTTCGGGTCGGCCACGAGCAGCCTGCCGCCCGTCGTGTCGTACGCGAGGGCGGCGTCCGGGGTGACCGCGCTCACCACGACGTCCAGGCCCGGGTGCCCGTCGGAGCCGATCGGCGGGGCCTTGAAGCCGAACTTCCCCTCGACCGCGAGCGTACGGGGGGCCAGGCGCGTCACGCGGGTCTGCGGGTCGGCGGTCGGGTCATCGAACTCCCCGGTGTCGCCGATGACCTGGGAGCACAGGAGCTGCCCCGACGCGGGCTCCGCCATGAGGGTGCGGCACTGGCCGTCGTCGTAGACGCCGCCCACCCGGTCGCCCTTCTTCTCGTCGAGCGCGATGACCCCGTCCTCGGAGTCCGCGTAGACGACGCCGTCATGGGCGAGCGCGGCCGTGTAGCCGCCCTGCTCGGCCTTGGCCAGGGTCCCGGTGGCGAGGTCGTACGTCCACACGGGGTCGCCGCCGCGTCCTTCGCGGGGGAAGGCCTGGACCGTGGCCCCCAGAGGGCCGCCCGGGCCGCCCGGCTCGCCCTCCGAGGAGACGATCAGGTGGTCGTCCGTGAGCAGCGCTCCGGTGACCTTCTTGCCGGCCGGCGCGCCCACGGTCCAGCGCACGTCACCGGAGCGGGACTCCCGCACCTGCAACCGCCCCTTGTACGCGACGACGGTCGTCCCGCCGCGCACCACGGGGTCCTGGTCGTCGCCCGGCATGAAGAGCGCCCCGGTCGGGCCGAGATACGCCTCGCCGTTCGTGCCGCGGTCCTCGGCCGAGCGGCCGTCGGACGTCCACAGGCGGTGCCCGTCGGCGGCGTCGCGCGCCTCGTACGTGCCGTTGGTCAGCAGGCACACCACCGCCTCGGTGTCGGCCGCGCACTTCAGCGGCGTGTGGCCGAACGTGGCGCGCCACGGCTGCCAGCCCTTGGGCCGCTGTTCCTCGTACTGCGGGACCAGGCCGCTGCGGTCGGCGGTGCCGGACACGTCGACCCCGGCGCGGGCGACGAACTGGGCGCGGGAGAGGGACGGCCGGTCGGCCCCCGGTGTCCTGGACCCCGTGGCGCCCGCGCTCCCCGCGCCCTCGCCGTCCGCCCGGCGCCGGAGCCGCCGCCGCGCAGGGCGAGCAGCGCGCCGACGGCGGCGCCCGCCACGGCCACGGCGGCGATGACGGCGACCGCGCCGCGGCGTCCGAGGCCGCGCCGGGCGGACGGCGGCGGGCGGAACTCATGGTGGGCAGGCCGTGCACCTCGGAGCTCTGCGCGGAGGCGGTGGCCGGGCCGGGCTCCAGGTGGGGACCTGCGTCGGCGGGTGCGCGGGGGTGGCCGCGGGCCGCGCGGACAGGGGCAGCAGGGGCCGCCCCGAGGCGCACACCTGCTCGACGTCGCGGCGCACCTCGGCGATGGCGGCGAGCACGGCCGCGGGCCACAAGGAGCCGCCGCCTCCGTCGGCTGCCTGGTCGTGGCCGTCACCGTCGCCGTCACCGCCGTCCCGCAGGGCCGCCAGCAGGGCGGCCAGCTCCGCCGGTTCCGGCCGCTGGGCCGGGTCCGGTCTCAGGCAGGACGCGACGACGACCCGCAACGGCTCCGGTACGCCGCCCAGTTCGGCCTCGGCGCGCGCGACGCGGTACAGCACCGCGGCCACCGGGCCGTCCCCGAACGGGTCGGCGCCGGACGCCGCGTACGCCAGGACCGAACCGAGGCAGAACACGTCCGAGGCGGCCACCACATGGCGCCCGCCCGCCACGTGCTCGGGGGACATGAAGCCGGGCGTGCCCACGAGCAGGCCCGTCGACGTCATCGTGGTCGCGCCGAGCGCCCGCGCCACGCCGAAGTCGATGAGCTTCGGCCCCGCCGCGCCGAGCAGCACGTTCGCCGGTTTCAGGTCACGGTGCAGGGCGCCCGCCGCGTGCACGGCCGCCAGCGCGCGGCCACCCGGCGCCCAGCGCGGCCACGGACGCGACCGGCAGCGGGCCGTGCCGCCGCACGGCCTCGGCGAGGTTCGGCCCGGCGACGTACTCCGTGGCGAGCCACGGCTGCCCGGCATCCGCGTCACCGGCGACGACATGCGCGACGTAGGGACTGTCCACGGACCTCGCGACGGATATCTCGCGCCGGAACCGGGCCCGGAACGGCGCGTCGCCCGCGACATCCGCGCGGAGGGCCTTGACGGCGACGAGCGCGTCCGGTTCGTAGGGCCCCGGCGTGGCCAGGAACACCTCGCCCATGCCGCCGGAGCCGAGCCGGACCAGCGTCTCGTACGGCCCCACCCGCAGCGGCGAAGTCTCCCGCAACCGGCCGATCATGCGCCCCGCCCCCCGGTGGTTCTGTTGTCAATTCCTGTGACGCGTCAGCACGTCGCAGATTACAGCGGGTAGGGGGCCGACCGCGGCGTACGCGTCTGGAACGCGGGGCACGGCGCGTGGCACGCGAGGCGTGCGCCCCGTGCGCCGTAGTGGCGGACGGCGGCCCGCCGCTACCTTCGTGTGGCGTCGGCCGATATGTGCCGCACCTCTGTGCATTGCAGCGAATCTCCTGCGAATCCCCGTGAAACCCCGCGAAGGTGGAGACCGTGAAGGCAATCCGTCGTTTCACCGTCCGTCCCGTCCTTCCCGACCCCCTCGGCCACCTCGCCGAGCTGGCCCGCAATCTGCGCTGGTCCTGGCACCCACGCACCCGTGAACTCTTCCGGTCCGTCGACCCGGGCCTGTGGGAGGCGTCCGGCTGCGACCCGGTGCGGCTGCTCGGCGGCGTCCCGCCCGCGCGCCTCGCCGAACTCTCCACCGACGAGGACTTCCTGCGCCGCCTCGGCGAGGCCGCGGGCGACCTGCGGGAGTACGTCACCGGGGAGCGCTGGTACCAGCAGCGGGCAGGAGGATCCGCGCACCTGCCGCGCGCCGTCGCCTACTTCTCGCCGGAGTTCGGCATCACCGCCGCCCTGCCGCAGTACTCCGGAGGCCTCGGCATCCTCGCCGGGGACCACCTCAAGGCCGCCAGCGACCTCGGCGTCCCGCTCATCGGCGTCGGCCTGCTCTACCGGCACGGCTACTTCCGCCAGTCGCTCTCCCGCGACGCCTGGCAGCAGGAGCACTATCCCGTCCTCGACCCGAACGAACTGCCCCTGACCCTGCTCCGCGAGGCGGACGGCACCCCCGCCCTCGTGGCGCTCGCCCTGCCCGGCGGACGCTCGCTGCGCGCCCACGTCTGGCAGGCGCAGGTCGGCCGCGTACCGCTGCTGCTGCTCGACTCCGACGTGGAGGAGAACGACCGCGGCGAGCGCGACGTCACCGACCGGCTCTACGGCGGCGGGAGCGAGCACCGGCTGCTCCAGGAGATGCTCCTCGGCATCGGCGGGGTACGCGCCGTCCGGACGTACTGCCGGCTGACCGGCCACCCCGAACCGGAGGTCTTCCACACCAACGAGGGGCACGCGGGCTTCCTCGGCCTGGAGCGCATCCACGAACTGACCGGCCCCGCCGTGGGCTTCGACACCGCCCTGGAGGCCGTCCGCGCCGGGACCGTCTTCACCACCCACACGCCCGTCCCCGCCGGCATCGACCGCTTCGACCGGGAGCTGGTCGCCCGCCACTTCGGGCCCGACGCCGAACTGCCGCGCGTCGACGTCGGCGACATCCTGCGGCTCGGCATGGAGACCTACCCCGGAGGCGAGCCCAACCTCTTCAACATGGCCGTGATGGGCCTGCGCCTGGGCAGCCGCGCCAACGGCGTCTCCACCCTGCACGGCGCGGTCAGCCGCGAGATGTTCGCCGGCCTGTGGCCGGGCTTCGACCCCGAGGAGGTCCCGATCACCTCGGTCACCAACGGCGTGCACGCCCCGACCTGGGTCGCCCCCGAGGTCCTCGCGCTCGGCGCCCGCCAGATCGGCGAACGGCGCACCGAGGACGCCCTGTCGGTGGGCGGCTCCGACCGCTGGGACGCGGTGGCCGACATCCCCGACACCGACATCTGGGAGCTGCGCCGCACCCTGCGCGGGCAGCTCGTCGACGAGGTCAGGCGGCGCCTGTACGCCTCCTGGCGCCAGCGCGGCGCGGCCACCGCCGAGCTGGGCTGGATCGACGACGTCCTCGACCCCGACGTCCTCACCATCGGCTTCGCGCGCCGCGTCCCCTCGTACAAGCGCCTCACGCTCATGCTGCGCGACCGCGACCGGCTGATGGAGCTGCTGCTGCACCCCGAGCGGCCCCTCCAGATCGTCGTCGCGGGCAAGGCGCACCCGGCGGACGACGGTGGCAAGCGGCTCATCCAGGAACTGGTGCGCTTCACCGACGACCCGCGCGTGCGCCACCGCGTCGTGTTCCTGCCGGACTACGGCATGGCCATGGCGCAGAAGCTCTACCCGGGCTGCGACGTGTGGCTGAACAATCCGCTCAGGCCCCTGGAGGCGTGCGGGACCAGCGGCATGAAGGCCGCCCTGAACGGCGCGCTCAACCTCTCGGTCCTGGACGGCTGGTGGGACGAGTGGTTCGAGCCCGACTTCGGCTGGGCGATCCCCACGGCGGACGGCGCCGCCACCGACGACGACCGCAGGGACGACCTGGAGGCCGCCGCGCTCTACGACCTCCTCGAGCGCCGCGTCGCCCCCCGCTTCTACGAGCGGGGCCCCGGCGGGCTGCCCGACCGGTGGATCGAGATGGTCCGCAGGACGCTGACCCGGCTCGGCCCGAAGGTCCTCGCGGGCCGCATGGTGCGCGAGTACGTCGAGGAGCTGTACGCCCCCGCCGCCCGCGCCCACCGCGCGCTCGACGTCACGGCCGCAGGCGAGCTGGCGGTGTGGAAGGCCCGGGTGCGCGCGGCCTGGCCGCGGGTGACCGTCGACCACGTGGAGGCCTCGGCGACGGGTGCCACCGCCGAACTGGGCGCCACGCTCGCCCTGCGGGTGCGCGTGCACCTCGGCGAGCTGACCCCCGACGACGTGGAGGTCCAGGCGATCGCGGGCCGCGTCGACCCGGAGGACCGCATCACCGGCGCCACGCCGGTGCCGCTGAAGCCGGTCGGCGGGCCCGACCAGGAGGGGCGGCGGGTGTACGAGGGGCCGCTCGCGCTGGACCGGACGGGGTCGTTCGGGTACACGGTGCGGATCCTTCCGGCGCACCGGCTGCTGGCGGACGGAGCCGAGTTGGGGCTGGTGACCGTGCCGTCGGAGGCCACCGGTGAGGCGGCGGGAGTACTGCTGCGGTGAACGCGAAAGGGGCGGCGTCCCGTCGGACGCCGCCCCTTTCCCGGGGTATTACCTGCTGTTACCTGCTACTTGACGTTGACGCCGGTCCAGGCCGCGGCCACGCGCTTGTACTCGGTGGAGTCCGCGCCGTACAGGTCCTTCGCGGCACGCAGCGTGCCCTTGCGGGCCGCCTTGTAGTTCGTGGTCGACGTGAAGTACGTCGTCAGGGCCTTGTACCAGATCTTCTCGGCCTTGGCGCGTCCGATGCCCAGCACCTTGGAGCCGTCGGCGGTCGGCGAGTTGTACTGGACGCCGTTGATCCGCTTCTTGCCGCTGCCCTCGGACAGCAGGTAGAAGAAGTGGTTGGCGATGCCCGAGGAGTAGTGGACGTCGACGTTCCCGGCGCCGGCCTTCCACTTGTCCAGGGAGCCGCCGTCCTTGCTCGGCTTGTCCATGTAGCGCAGCGGGGTGCCGTCGCCGTTGATGTCGATCTTCTCGCCGATGAGGTAGTCACCGACGTCCTTGGGGTTCTTGGCCCTGAACTCCACGGCGGTGGCGAAGATGTCCGAGGTGGCTTCGTTGAGGCCGCCGGACTCGCCGCTGTACTCCATGTTGCCGGTCGCCGAGGTGACGCCGTGCGTCATCTCGTGGGCCGCGACGTCGATCGAGGTGAGCGGCTTCTTGTTGCCCTCGCCGTCGCCGTACGTCATGCAGAAGCAGCTGTCGTCCCAGAAGGCGTTGACGTAGTTGTTGCCGAAGTGGACCCGCGACGTGGCGCCCTTGCCGTCGCCGTTGATGCCCTTGCGGCCGTGCACGGCCTTGTAGTAGTCCCAGGTGAGCTGGGCGCCGTAGGCGGCGTCGACGGCGGCGGTCTGCGCGCTGGAGGGCTTGCCGTTGCCCCAGACGTCGTTGGCGTCCTTGAAGAGCTTGCCCGCGCCGCTCTCCGCGTGCTTCAGGTCGAAGGTGCGGTGGCCGCCGCGGGCCTTGTCGGTCAGCTCGTAGCCGCTCGTGACCTTCTTGGAGCCGACCGTCACCTTGCCGCTGTACTGGCTGTTGCCGGTGCCGTTCTCGATCTCCTGGTGCTGGTACAGCTTCTTGCCGGTCGTGGCGTCCGTGATGACGTGGAGCCTGCTGGGCGTGCCGTCCTTCTGCACACCGGTGACGACCGTCTCGTACGCGAGGACGGGCTTGCCGGAGGCGGCCCAGATCACCTTGCGCGGGGCCTGCGCGTCGGCCTGCGCGGTCTTCGCCTTCGCGGCGGTCGACTCGGCGGACCTCGCCACGGAGGACTTGGGCTGCTCGGCCTGGGTGGAGGCCACCTTGACGGTGGCCTCGGTCGCCTTGGTGACGCCCTTCGGCTCGCCGTTCTTCGCGGTGTGCACGACGAGGTCGCCGCCGAGGACGGGCAGGCCGTCGTAGGTGCGCTCGTAGCGCGTGTGGGTCGTGCCGTCGCGGTCCTTGACGACGTCGCGGACGACGAGCTTCTCCTTGGCGCCGAGGCCGATGCGCTCGGCGGTCGCCGATCTGTCGGCGTTCGCGTCCTGGAGGAGGTCCGCGCGGGCCGTCGCCGAGAGGGCGACGGGGGAGCCGGACGGCTCGGTGTCCTGCTCCGGCTGGGCGGAGGCGCCGGTGGTCAGTCCGGCGGTGAGCAGCGCTCCTGCGGCGACGGCGGTGGCTATCGCGAGCGTCGAGCGCTTGGCGGATATACGAGAGGTCACGCGGGCTCCATCTGTGGGGGCCTGGACGACATGGAGGGCCGCCCAGGGCAGAAAAAGACGCGATGCGGATGTGCGGCGTGGTGCCGCACGTGCAGCGTGTTGCGGGGAAGCGTGTCATTCGAGCCAGGTACATGTCAGCATTTTGGCCGGATGTTGGCCGGATATCGTCCGTTGAGCGATGGTCGACATACGTAATGCGAACAGGGCGTGAACGCGCCCGGCCGCCCACGCGCGCCGCCCCGGGGAGTCGATCACCCGGGGCGGCGGCGTGTCTGTGTGCTGGGCGGAACTCGCGCTGGGCGCGGGGTCTACGGGAAGGTGACCTTCCAGCTGTTGATGTAGCCCGTGTCCTGCGCGGCCTTGTCCTGGACCTTCAGCTTCCAGGCGCCGTTGGCGACCTCCGAGGAGGCGTTGACCGTGTAGGTCTCCTTGACGTTGTCCGCCGAGTCCGAACTGCTCGTCGGCTTCAGCGGGTAGACCGTGCCGTCGGGGGCCACCAGGTCGACCTGGAGGTCACCGCGCCAGGTGTGCACGATGTCGACGCCGACCTTCAGGGCGCTGGGCGCGTTGCCGGTGCGTCCGGTGACGTCGACCGTGGAGGTGACCGCGGCGCCGTTGTCGGGAATGGAGACGTCCGTGGTGTTCTCGAAGGAGGTGCCGCCGGGCTCTTCGCCACCGGGGCGGGCACCGACGTTCACGGCGGCCCAGGCGTGGGCGACCGCCTTGTACTCGGCGCTCGTCGTGCCGTACAGCTCACCGGCGACCGCGAGCGTCCCGGTGCGGGCCGCCGCGTAGTTGGTCGTCGTCGTGAACTTCGTGGTGAGCGCCTTGAACCAGATCAGCGACGCCTTGTCCCGGCCGATGCCGGTCACCGGCAGGCCATCGGAGGTCGGCGAGTCGTACTGGACGCCGTTGATCTCCTTCTTGCCGCTGCCCTCGCTGAGCAGGTAGTAGAAGTGGTTGGCGACGCCCGACGAGTAGTGGACGTCGATGCCGCCTATCCCGGAGTACCACGAGTCCTTGGACGAACCGTCCTTGCTCGGCTTGTCCATGTAGCGCAGCGGGGTGCCGTCGCCGTTGATGTCGATCTTCTCGCCGACGTAGTAGTCGCCCTTGTCCTGGGCGTTGTTGGCGTTGAACTCGACGGCCGCCGCGAAGATGTCGGAGGTGGCCTCGTTCAGGCCGCCGGACTCGCCGCTGTAGGTCATGTTGCCGGTCGCGGCCGTCACGCCGTGCGTCATCTCGTGGGCCGCCACGTCGATGGAGGTGAGCGGCTTGGCGTTGCCCGCGCCGTCGCCGTACGTCATGCAGAAGCAGGCGTCGGACCAGAAGGCGTTGACGTAGTTGTTGCCGTAGTGGACCCGGGAGTACGCGCCGACGCCGTCGCCGCGGATGCCGCTGCGGCCGTGCACGTTCTTGTAGTAGTCCCAGGTCAGCGCGGCGCCGTAGTGGGCGTCGGCGCCGGCGGTCTCCAGGTTGGCGGGCAGGCCGTTGCCCCACACGTCGTCGGCGCCCGAGAAGAGGGTGCCGGTGCCGGAGGTGCCGCGGTTCAGGTTGTACGTCTTGTGGTTGCCGCGGGTGGTGTCGGTGAGCGTGTAGTTCGACCCCGACTGGGCGGTGCCGAGCGGCACCTGGCCGCTGTACTGGGTGTTGCCCGTGCCGTTCTCGATGCCCTGCCACTGGAAGAGCTTCTTGCCGGTGGCGGCGTCCGTGACGACGTGCAGCTCGTTCGGCGTGCCGTCGTGCTGGAGACCGCCGACCACGGTCTCGTACGCGAGGACCGGCTCGCCCTTGGCCAGCCACACGACCTTGCGCGGCGCCCGGTCCGCGTCCGTCTTCCTCGAGCCCTCGGCCTTCGCGGCGCTCAGCGCCTGCTTCTCCGCGGCCGACGCCTTGACCTCGGCGCTCATGTCGATGCCCTTGAGCCGCGCCTTGGCGGCCTTGGTGACGCCCTCGGTCTTCCCCGACTCGGCGGTGTCGACGATCAGGTCGCCGCCGAGGACGGGCAGGCCGTCGTAGGTGCGCTCGTAGCGGGTGTGGACCGTGCCGTCACGGTCCTTGGTGACGTCGCGGACGACGAGCTTCTCCTTGGCGCCGAGACCGAGGTCCTTGGCGGTGTCCGCCTTGGTGGCGTTGGCGTCACGGATGAGCTCGGCGCGCTGGGCGGGGGAGAGCTTGGCGGCGAGCGCGCCGGGGTCGACCTTCCCGAGCCTCTGGGTCGCGGTGGGGGACTTCGCCGCGGGGTCGTCGGCCGAGGCGGGGCCCGCCTGGACGGCGACGGCCAACAGGGCGGCGACTGCGGAGAGGGCGCCGACGGCGGTCGCGCGGGTGCGGGCCGAACGGCGGTGGGAGGTCGGTCTGTGGGAGGTGTTTCTCAACACGGACTCCTTCTGCGCGGCCGCGGGGTGGCGCGGCCAGAGCTACCGGGCGGCTGGATCGCCGTCCGGGCAGTGCGGGGGCGGTACGCAGAACTTGGGCGGTACGCGGAACTGGGCGTTGCACAAGGGGTGTTGCGTGAAGAGAAACCGTCGCGTTGTTGAAAGCCGTGCGGCGGTCGAGGGGAAGAGTGGCACCGGAGCCGTGTCTCTGTCAGGAGCGCATCAAGAGTTGGCCGGAATTAGTCCGTTGGCCGGTTGGGCGCGTTCGGTATGCGGAGTGGTGGCCAGGGGGGTGGGGAGACTCCGGTGCGGGCGGCCCGTGCGCGGTCAGGCACTCCTCCCGCGCACGGTGCGCCGCTCGAAGCTCAGCCCGCCGATCAGCCCGTCGCCCGCGGGCGCGGGTCGATCCACAACGCCTCGCCCACCGCGCACAGCTCGCCCCGCGCCGTGGCCACCGCCACGCCCATCGTGTGCTTGCGGCCCGTCGTGGCCGTCGGCCAGGCGTACGTGATGTGGTCCTCGCCGGTGACCACCGGGCGCAGCAGCGTCGCCGTGAGCGAGGCCGTGACCGCGCCGGGCCGCAGCGTGCCGACGTGGATCCCGGCCCAGGCCGTCGGGCAGTCGAGGACGGCCCAGAGCACCTCCGTCCGCAGCCGTCCCCGCGCGTCCGCGAACGCGGGGTGCGGGGTCCAGGCGGTCGCCACCATGTCGCTGCCCGGCACCCGCGCGCAGTGCTGGCGCAGGCCCCGGTCCGGCGGCCGGTGCCCGCAGCCGAAGCAGTCCACCGACGTCCCGTCCACGGCGAGGCCCGTGAGGCCGCCGGCATGGAACGCCTCGGTCGCCGCCCGGGCCCGCTCCAGGGACGGCGCCGGCGGCACGTCGGCCACGGACACGGCGGGAGCCGGCGTCGCCGTCGCCAGCAAGGCGTCCGCCCGGCCGGTCAGCCGGGCGCCGCCGCCGTCCAGTTGCGCGAGCCTCAGCGGTACGCCGACCGGGGTCGCGGCCCGGAAGTCCACCCGGACGGTGCCGGCCGACGCGCATCCGGCGAGCAGCCCCGCGACGTACCCCCCGAAGGCGACGTCCGGATACCCCTGGTACTCCGTGGGAACGGTGCACATGCCGTGGGACCGTTCACGGACGGCCTCCGCGACCGCCTGTGACACGCCGCCGCGCGCCCCCGGTCCCCGCGACGCATCCGTGCTCGTCTCCGTGCCCGCGTTCGTCTCCATGCCCATGCCCGTGCCCGTGCCCGTGCCCGTGCCCGTGCTCGCGTCCGTCATGCCGTCGGCTCAACTCCCCGCCCGTGGTGCCGTCATGTGCTCGTCTCCCCGCCGGTGCTCCCGTGCCCTCAGCCCACCACACTCTCCCGCCACGCACGATGCAGGTCCGCGAACGAGCCCGTCCCCCCGATGAGTTCGGCGGGGCTGCCGTCCTCCACGATGCGGCCGTGCTCCATGACCAGGACCCGGTCGGCGATCTCCACCGTGGAGAGCCGGTGGGCGATCACCACGGCGGTGCGTCCGCGCAGCACCGTGTGCATGGCGCGCTGCACGGCCCGCTCGCCCGGGATGTCCAGTGAACTGGTCGCCTCGTCGAGGATCAGCACCGCCGGGTCGGCGAGCAGCGCCCGTGCGAAGGCCACCAACTGCCGCTGCCCCGCCGAGATCCGGCCACCGCGCTTGCGTACGTCCGTGTCGTAGCCGTCGGGGAGCGCCGCGATGAAGTCATGGGCGCCGATGGCCTTGGCGGCGCGCTCGATCTCCTCGCGGGTGGCGTCGGGGCGGCCGATCGCGATGTTCTCGGCGACCGTCCCGGAGAACAGGAACGCCTCCTGCGTCACCATGACCACCCCGCGCCGCAGCTCCGCACCGGCCAGCTCCCGCAGATCGACGCCGTCCAGGAGGACGCCGCCCTCCGTCGGGTCGTAGAAGCGGGCCAGCAGCTTGGCCAGCGTCGACTTGCCCGCGCCGGTCGAGCCGACCACGGCGACGGTCTGCCCGGCGGGCAGCGTCAGGTCGAAGCGGGGCAGCACCTCACCGCCCGTGCGGTAGGCGAACCGCACCCCGTCGAAGCGGACCTCGCGGCCCGGGTGCGCCGACTCCAGCGCGGGCAGCGGACGCGCGGCGGCGGCCGCCGGCTCCGGCACGGTCGGGGTCTGGGCGAGCAGCCCCGCCACCTTCTCCAGGGAAGCCGCCGCCGACTGGTAGGAGTTGAGGAACATGCCGAGCCGGTCGATCGGGTCGTACAGCCGCCGCAGGTACAGCACGGCGGCGGCCAGCACACCGAGCGCGAGGCCGCCCTCCGCGACGCGGTGCGCGCCCCACAGGACGATCCCGGCGACGGCGACGTTGGCGACCAGGCGGGAGCCGACGACATAGCGGGCCATCTCCAGGATGGCGTCGCCGTTGCTCCGCTCGTGGCGGCTGTTGAGCGCGGCGAACTCCGCGTCGTTGGCCCGCTCCCTGCGGAAGGCCCGCACCGGCCGGATGCCGTTCATGGTCTCCGCGAACTTCACGATGACGGCGGCGATCGCGGTCGAGCGGTTGCGGAACATCACCCCGGCGCGCCGCTGGTAGAGGCGTACGAGGCCGTAGAGCGGCACGAAGGACGCCACCGCGAGCGCGCCGAGGCCCAGGTCGAGCCAGAGCAGCATCGCCGAGATGTAGACGAAGGAGAGCAGGACCGTGATGAGCTCCTGGAGGCCCTCGCTGAGCAGTTCGCGCAGCGACTCCACGTCGGTGGTGGAGCGGGAGATCAGCCGCCCGGAGGTGTACCGCTCGTGGAAGTCGACGCTGAGTGCCTGGGCGTGCCGGAAGATGCGCCCGCGCAGATCGAGCAGCACGTCCTGGTTGACGCGCGCGGAGGCGACGATGAAGGCGTACTGGAGGGTGCCCGACGCGCCCGCGCAGAGCAGATAGCCCACGGCGACCGCGATGAGCGGGCCGTAGTCGTCGGCGCGCACGGCCGGCACGCCCCGGTCGATGGCGTACGCGACGAGGAGCGGCCCGGCCTGCACGACGGCCTGCTGCACGAGCAGCAGGACGGCGGCGAGGACGACGCGCCCGCGCAGCGGCGAGAGCAGCGAGCGCAGGAGGGCGCGGGTGGCGCCGGGCGGCGCGGGCAGGTCGTCCTTGTCGAAGGGGTCGTCGGCGTGTGCGGAGTGCGGGTCCGGCACGGCGCTCGGAGGTGCTTCGGCTCCGGAGTCCTCGGGGCCCGAGGGCTTCGTGGTCCGTGACGTGGACGTCGACGTCGACGAGGTGGTCATCGGGCAGCCTCCTCGGCGGTGCGGTCGGCGGTGACGGTGTTGTCGGTGGTGTCGGCCCCCGACATCAGCCAGGCGTACTCCGCGTTCTCCCGCAGCAGTTCCTGGTGGGTGCCGACGGCGGCGATGCGCCCGCCCGACAGCAGCGCGACACGGTCGGCGAGCTGCACCGTGGACGGACGGTGCGCGACGATCAGCGCGGTCGTGTCCGCGAGGACCCGCCGCAGCGCCGCCTCCACCAGCGCCTCCGTATGGACGTCGAGCGCGGAGAGCGGGTCGTCCAGGACCAGGAAGCGCGGGCGGCCCACCACCGCGCGGGCCAGCGCCAGCCGCTGTCGCTGACCGCCGGACAGGCTCAGGCCCTGCTCACCGACCTGCGTGTCCGTGCCCTGCGGCAGGGCGTGCGCGAAGTCGGCCTGCGCCACGTCGAGCGCCCGCGCCAACTCGGCCTCGCCCGCGGACTCTTCGGCGCCCATCAGGACGTTCTCCCCGACCGTGGCGGAGAACAGCGTGGGCTCCTCGAAGGCCACGGAGACCAGCGTGCGCAGCCGCTCGCGGTCCATCGCGGTGATGTCCTCGCCGTCCAGCGTGATGCGGCCACCGCTCACCTCGTGCAGGCGCGGCACCAGCGCGGTGAGCGTCGTCTTGCCGCTGCCGGTCGCGCCGACCAGGGCCATCGTCTCGCCGGGGCGGATATGGAGGTCGATGCCACTGAGGACCGGCGGTGCGTCCGGCGGTGCGTCCGGATATCGAAACACCACGTGGTGGAACCGCAGCCCGCCACCTCGGCGGGCCCCGCCGCCGGTGGAAGTGGCCATCTCGCCTTTCGGGTGCGGGCGGGCCCTGCCGTCGGTGGAAGCGGCTACCTCGCCTTTCGCGTGCGGGCGGGCCCCGTCGCTGCCGGTGGAAGTGGCCATCTCGCCCTTCGCGTCCCGGCGGGCCCCGCCGCCGGTGGAAGTGGCCATCTCGCCTTTCGGGTGCGGGCGGGCCCCGTCGCTGCCGGTGGAAGCGGCTACCTCGCCTTTCGGGTGCGGGCGGGCCCCGTCGCTGCCGGTGGAAGCGGCCACCTCGCCCTTCGCGCCCCGGCTGGCCCGGTCGCCGGTGGAAGCGGCTACCTCGCTTTCTGCGTGCGGGCCGGTCCCGCCGCCGGTGGAAGTGGCCATCTCGCCTTTCGGGTGCGGGCGGGCCCCGTCGCTGCCGGTGGAAGCGGCCACCTCGCCCTTCGCGTCCCGGCTGGCCCGGTCGCCGGTGGAAGCGGCTACCTTGCCTTTCGCGTCCGGGCGGCCCCCGTCGCCTCCGCCGGAAGCGGCCACCTCCCCCTCCGCGCCCCGGCCAACGGCACACGCGTCCGCGGCGCCCTCCGGCTCGGCGTCCATCACCTCGAAGTACCGCTCCGTGGCCGTCGCCGACTCCTGCGTCATCGCGAGCAGGAAACCGATCGACTCCACCGGCCAGCGCAGCGCCAGCGCCGTCGACAGGAACGCGACCAGCGTGCCCGCGGACAGGTCGCCGTCCGCGACCCGCACCGTGCCGAGCACGAGCGCCGCCCCGATCGCGGCCTCCGGCAGCGACATGATCACCGCGTAGATCGCAGCGAGGATCCGCGCCTTGGCCAGTTCCGTGCCCCGCAGCGTGTGCGACAGCTCGCGAAACGCCCGCGCCTGGCTGCGGTGGCGGCCGAAGCCCTTGATGATGCGGATGCCGAGCACGCTCTCCTCGACGACCGTCGTCAGATCGCCGACCTGGTCCTGCGCGCGCCGCGCCACCGCGGTGTAGCGCCCCTCGTAGTACGCGCAGACGATCACCATCGGCGCCACGGGCGCGAGCAGCACAAGGCCGAGCAGGAAGTCCTGGCCCAGCAGGATGACCACGCCGACCAGGATCGTCGCGCCGTTCACCAGCAGGAACGTCAGCGGAAAGGCGAGGAACATGCGCAGCAGCATCAGATCCGTCGTGCCGCGCGAGAGCAACTGCCCCGACGCCCACCGGTCGTGGAAGGCCACCGGGAGCCGCTGGAGGTGGCGGAAGAGGTCCGCCCGCATGGAGGCCTCCACGCGCGCCAGTGGCCGGGCGACGAGCCAGCGCCGCAGCCCGAAGAGCAAGGCCTCCGTCACCCCGAGCGCGAGCAGCAGGAGCGCCCCCAGCCACACCCCCGCGCCGTCCCCGTCGGCCACCGGGCCGTCCACCATCCACTTCAGTACGAGGGGGAAGAGCAGCCCCGTACAGGAGGCGACGACGGCCACGACGGCCGCGGTGATGAGGCGGGCCCTGACCGGGCGCACATACGGCCACAGGCGCAGCAACGACCGTACGGTGGACCGTCCTTCGGCAGGGGCGGCTGAGGCGGGGGCATCTGATTTCGGCATCAGGAGCGAGCCTACGGACGGCCACTGACAGAGCCCACCGAGTTTCGGCCCGTACGCGGTACTCCGCTGGTCGTAGGTCCAGGCGGACCCGGGGCCCCGGCGAGGTCGTACCCCGCCGTCAACCGATGCGTCTTCGAGCGCGATGGGCGATGCCCGCGCCCGCGCCGACCGACGCCCGCGCCCGCGTCCTGGTCCTCACCACGTACGACACGGACTCCGACACGCTGCCCGCGATCGAGGCGGGCGCGACGGGCTATCTGCTCAAGGACGCCCCGCGCGAGGAGCTGTTCACCGCGGTGCGCGCCGCCGCCGAGGGCCGCACGGTCCTGTCGCCCGCCGTCGCCTCCCGGCTCGTCTCACGCGTGCGTGCCCCTGGCAACGAACCGCTGAGCACCCGTGAGAGGGAGGTGCTCGCGCTCGTCGCCAGGGGCACGTCGAACCGCGCCATCGCGGCGGAGCTGTTCATCAGCGAGGCCACGGTCAAGACGCATCTCACGCACATCTACGGCAAGTTGGGCGTCAAGGACCGTGCGGCGGCCGTCGCGACGGCGTACAGCAGGGGCATCCTCGGCTGAGCGGCCGGGCGGTGGCCGATCAGGCGGCTTCCCACAGCGCCGGGGTGCTGGGCGGCTCCCAGCCCGGCTGCGCCTGATGCGGCTGCAAGCACCGGTACGTGGCACCGCCGTACGTGACCGAGTCACCCGCCGCGTACACCTTGCCGGCAGCCCACGTGCCGCCCGGCTCGGGCTCACCGGGACCAGGGCCCGGGTCGCCGCCCCCCGTGGTCCTCAGCGTCAGCCCGAACTGCTGGAGCAGCGGGTTGATCGGCTGGTGGTAGGTCGTGCCGCCGCTGCGGCAGTTGCCCGAGCCGCCCGAGGTGACGCCCTGTGCCTGGCTGCCGGAGATGTAGGAGCCGCCCGAGTCACCGGGCTCCGCGCAGACCGTCGTCCTGGTCACGCCGCTGATGGTGCCCTCGGGATAGGTGACGCTGGTGTTGTGCTGCGAGATCGTGCCGCAGTGCCACCCCGTAGTGGAGCCGGACCGGCAGATCGACGCACCCACCGGGGACTGTGTGGAGCCCCCGACGCCGACCCGCTGGCCCCCCGGGCCCTTCACGTACGGGGTGGCGGTCCACTGCGAATTCGTGGCGACCCAGGCCATGTCCCTGCCGGGGAAGATGGAAGCCTGGAACGTGCCCTGGGCCACCCGGTTGTAGCCGGTGGTCGCCGTGCCCGCGCGTCCGCAGTGCCCCGCCGTGGCGAAGCCCTGCTGGGCGCCCTTGGTGACGGAGAAGCCGATGGAGCAGCGCCCGCCTCCCATGTAGTACGGGTCGCCGCCCACCAGGTCGTACAGCGGACGCGGCCGCTCCCGCGTCTCCTGGAAGCGTACGAGGGAGGAATCCACGCCCGCGGCGGAGACGAGGGAGGTGGCGGCGGCGGCCTTGACGGCGCGCACCACGACCGCGTTGGAGCGCACGTCGACGTACCAGACGGGCGCGTCGCGCGTCGCCGTCTTCTTCGCCGCCCGGTCGAGGCGGGCCTTCGCGGCGTCCAGGCGGGCGACGGAGTGCCGCACGACCTCGGCGCTCGCGCCGCGCGCCTCGATGACGGGCACCTCGGCGGCGTCGGTGGTGGCCACGGTGAGCTTCTGGGAGGTGGCGCCGTGCACCCAGGCGCCCGCGAAGGAGCGGCCGAGCGCGTTCCGCAGGGCTCCCGCGTCGGCGCCGGCCTCGGCCTCGTTGACCAAACGAGCCTTGGCCTGCGCCGACGTGAGGCCGAGGTCGCGCTGCATCGCCTTCAAGACTCCGGGAGAGGTCTTGCCGACGGCGGCGCTCTCGGCGGGGGAGGGGAACGGGGAGGCGGCGGCGGGGTCGGTCTGGGCGGACGCGCTGCCGGGTAGCCCGGCGAGGACCAGCGCACCGGCCGCGGCGAGCGCGGCACAGGCGGCCGCGGCACGTCTGTGTGGGGTGGGGAGCATGCGGGGATCTCCTCGGGTGGCGAGGGATGAGCGGGGATCGCCTCACACCGTAGAAGCCTCAACTGCCCCTCATCAGCTGTCAGTCGACCCCCGTCCCCGGCGTTATGGAAGGCGCCGCGAGCCACGCCGTGTAGCTCTCGCTGCGGGCCGCGGCCTCGGTGTGCGCCGTACGGGCCTGCGCGAAGACCGCGGCCGCGGTGTCGTGGGCCGGGGCCGCCGGATGCCAGCCGAGCACGTGCCGCCAGTACAGCGGCGTCCCCGCGAGCGCCCGCGTCACCAGACCCGGCGTCGGCGGGAACGTCGCCCGGCACAGCCCCACCGCCCGCCCCACCTGCACCAGATGGACGCAGGACGCGACATCCGTCTCGTACACCCGCGACGGGGTGAACCCGGCGCGCGCGCACGCCGCGTTGAAGCAGTCCGCGAAGCAGCCGTCACCCGGCACGTCCGTCCACGCCTCACCGGCGAGCCGCCCCAGCTCTATCTCCTGGTGGCCGGCGAGCGGATGGCCGGTCGGCAGCATGACGAAGACGGGGTCGCGGCCCACCTCCCGCCACACCAGCAGGTCGCTCTTCGGCGGCGCGCTCGCCCCGCAGGTGCCCACCAGCGCGAAGTCGAGGCTCCCGGCCGCGGTCAGCGCCGCGATCTCCCGCTCCGACCAGGAGGTGTGCGTCGAGACGGGCACCCCCGGATGCGCGGTGGCGAGCCGGTCCACCAGGGCGCCGAGCAGCGGCCCGTGCGTCCCGCCGAGCCGGAACCCGCGGCCGTCCTCCCAGGCCCGCGCGAACCGCTGCGCCTCCTCCCGCAGCCCGCTCACCGCGGGCAGTACGACCCGCGCCCGCGCCAGCACGAACTCGCCGAGCGCGGTGGCCCGCACCCCGTGCCGCCCCCGCTCGAACAGCTCCCCGCCGAGGGCGCGCTCGATCCGCTTCAGCTGCGCGCTCAGCGCGGGCTGCGCCAGCCCGAGCACGGTGGCCGCCTTGGTCAGGCTGCCCGCGTCGGCGATCGCCCGAATCGTCTTCAGGTGCCGCAATTCGAGGTCCATGGCCCGAGCTTGGCGCCCGCCCGGGGGCGCGGCAATACTCCGGTCTGGACCAGGTGCCGGAGGCAAACCGGAGCGGTGGCTTCCGGAGGTAGGGATCACATAAGGTCACCCACGCGAACGCGCCATGATCCACATGGGGACCGCGGATCGCAGCCGGAATCCAGGGGGATCACATGCGCCGACTCGTACAGGGACTGATGGTGGCGGGCGCGGCCACGGCCACCGCGCTGTTCGCGGCGGGCCCGGCCGCCGCCGCGCCGATCTGGCAGTCCTTCACGACCAACGCGAACTGGGTCGACTGCTCGACCACGGTCAACCACCGCGTATCGGCCAACATCGCCATACAGACCTGCCTCGTCCGCACGCCGGACCGCACCAAGCAGCAGGCCGTACTCGTGCTCGCGAACCGGGGCACCAAGGGAGCGAACGTCACGCGCAACAACATCGTGACCTCCTTCGGCGGGAACGCGTCCTGCAACGACACCCGCCTCGACCCCGGCGAGCAGATCGGCTGCTTCGGCCCGACGGTGAGCACCAAGTGCGACAACGCCAACTCCGCCGACGCCTATGTGACGATCAACGGCCTGGAGGACCGCACCAACAGCGCCTCCGCCTACGTCAGGTGCGGCTGACCCGCAGCAGCAGCACCGACCGCCCCGGCACCGTCACCGCGGCCCCCGCCCGGTGCACGGTGCCCGGCGGCGCCGCCTGCTCCTCCAGCGCCGTGTCCACCACGACCTCGTAGGACCGCGCCCACGGCGGCCCCGGCAGCACGAAGTCCAGCGGCTGCTCCGCCGCGTGCAGGACGGCGAGGAAACTGTCGTCGGCCACCGGCGCGCCCCGCGCGTCACGGCCGGGTATGTCCCGCCCGGAGAGGTACATGCCGAGCGTCGCGGCGGGCGCGTACCAGTCGGCCTCCGTCATCTCCGTGCCCCGCGGCGTGAACCACGCCAGGTCCCGCAGGCCGTCCGCCGAGTGCGCCCGCCCGGAGAAGAACGCCCGGCGCCGCAGCACCGGATGCCGGTGCCGCAGCTCCATCAGGCGTGACGTCAGCGCGAAGAGCTCGCGCCATCCCGGTTCGTCCCGCAGCCCCCAGTCGACCCAGCTGATCTCGTTGTCCTGGCAGTAGGCGTTGTTCGAGCCGCGCTGCGTGCGCCCCATCTCGTCGCCCGCGACGAACATCGGGACCCCGGTGGAGAGCAGCAGCGTCGTCATGAGGTTGCGCAGCTGCCGCCGCCGCAGCGCCGTGACGCCCTCGTCGTCCGTCTCGCCCTCAACGCCGCAGTTCCAGGAGCGGTTGTCGTCGGAGCCGTCGCGGTTGCCCTCGCCGTTGGCCTCGTTGTGCTTGCGCTCGTAGGTGACCAGGTCCCGCAGGGTGAAGCCGTCGTGCGCGGTCACGAAGTTCACCGACGCGTACGGCCTGCGCCCGCCCCACGCGTACAGATCGCTCGACCCCGAAAGGCGGTACCCCAGATCCCGTACGTCCGGCAGCGCGCCCCGCCAGAAGTCCCGCACCGCCCCCCGGTAGCGGTCGTTCCACTCCGTCCACAGCGGCGGGAAGGCACCCACCTGATAGCCCCCCGAGCCCACGTCCCACGGCTCGGCGATCAGCTTCACCCGCCGCAGGACCGGGTCCTGGGCGATCACCGCGAGGAACGGCGAGAGCATGTCGACGTCGTGGAAGGACCGCGCCAGCGCCGCCGCCAGATCGAAGCGGAAGCCGTCCACCCCCATCTCCGTCACCCAGTACCGCAGCGAGTCCGTGATGAGGCGCAGGACGTGCGGCTGGACGACCTGGAGGGTGTTGCCGCAGCCCGTGTAGTCCGCGTACCGCCGCGCGTCGCCCGGCTGGAGCCGGTAGTAGCCGCGGTTGTCGATGCCCTTGAGCGACAGCATCGGGCCCAGCTCACCGGCCTCCGCCGTGTGGTTGTAGACCACGTCGAGGATGACCTCGATCCCCGCCTCGTGCAGCGCCCGCACCATCCGCTTGAACTCGCCGACCTGCTGCCCCGCCGTCCCCGACGCCGCGTACGCCGCGTGCGGCGCGAAGTAGCCGATGGAGTTGTACCCCCAGTAGTTCTTCAGCCCCCGCCGCAGCAGATGGTCCTCGTGCGCGAACTGGTGCACCGGCATCAGCTCGACCGCCGTCACGCCAAGACGTACGAGATGCTCCAGCGCCGCCGGATGCGCCAGACCCGCGTACGTACCGCGCAGCTCCTCGGGAATCCCCGGGTGCAGCTGGGTGAAGCCCCGCACATGCAGCTCGTAGATGACCGAGTCCGCCCACGGCGTCTTCGGCCGCCGGTCGTCGGCCCACTCGTCGTCCGGGGCGTCGTCGTGCACGACCACGCCCTTGGGGACGTACGGCGCCGAGTCCCGGTCGTCGCGCACGGTGTCCGCCACGTGCTGCTGGGGCCAGTCGCGCACATGGCCGTACACCTCCGCCGGCAGCGTGAAGTCGCCGTCCACCGCACGCGCGTACGGATCGAGGAGCAGCTTCGCCGGATTCCAGCGGGCGCCGGTCCACGGGTCCCAGCGGCCGTGCACGCGGTATCCGTACCGCTGCCCGGGGCGCACGCCCGGCAGGAAGCCGTGCCAGATCTCGTGCGTCAGCTCCGTCAGCGGACAGCGCGTCTCGACGACCCCGTCCCCCTCGGTGTCGAACAGGCACAGCTCCACCGCCTCCGCCCCGCCCGCCCACAGCGCGAAGTTGGTGCCCGCCACCCCGTCGGGTCCGGCCTTGAAGCGGGCGCCGAGCGGCGTCGGCGCCCCCGGCCACACCGGCCGCGTGGGCGCCACGCGCGCCGCGGCCCGCTGGCTCCCGTTCACGGCGGGGCCCCTCGGGCGCGGCGCGCCCCTTCGCCCGTGCCTCCCGCACTGTCCCTTGCTCGGATGCGCTCGACACCTGTCAGCCTCCCGCGGCTCTGTCGGCCGACGCGCGAAGAAGGGCATACGGCGTCCCGGCCGCGGCTCCCCCTACGTCGTCCTCCCCACTGTTCTGCCCAGCGCGCGCGTCGCACTCACGTTTCCCCAGGGGACGACGGTCGTTGGGTCCCACGTGAGACAGGTTGCGAGGCGCGCACGGCGCGCAGGAACCGCGCTGGCCGCGGTGGTGGCATGGGCAGGCCTGCTGGCGGGGGCAGCGGGCTGTACCGGTGGCGGACTGGACACGGTCCTCGGCAAATCGCGCTCGCCCGCGGACGCGATCCGGGTGTCGCCCGACGACGGGAGCAAGGCGGTCAAGCCCGACGAACGGTTCGAGGTGACGGTCCCCGGCGGCCGGCTGGAGTCCGTCGAGGTGGTCCGGACGCAGGACGCGCAGAAGTTCGAGGTGCCCGGCCGCATCAGCGTGGACGGCATGACCTGGCGGCCGGTGGACAAGGGCCCGCTCGCGGTCGCCGCCACGTACGCCGTCGACGCCGTCGCCCTGGACGGCCACGGCCGCCGCTCGGCCCGGCACACCACCTTCCGCACGGCCGTCCCCGACGAGCGCTTCGTCGCCTACGTGGCGCCCGAGAACCGCTCCACGGTCGGCACCGGAATGATCATCTCCCTGGAGTTCAACGAGGAGGTCCGCAACCGCGCGGCCGTCCAGCGCGCCATCCACGTGAGCGCGCGCCCGGCCGTCGACATCCGCCCGCACTGGTTCGGCGGCACCCGCGTGGACTTCCGCCCCGAGAAGTACTGGAAACCCGGCACCAAGGTCACCGTCGCCCTGCGCCTGCGGGACGTCGAGGCCGCCCCCGGGGTCTACGGCCTCCAGGACAAGACCTTCGCGTTCACCGTCGGCCGCCACCAGCAGTCCCTGGTCGACGCCGCCGAGCACACCATGGAGGTACGCCGCGACGGCGAGCTGATCTCCACCGTGCCGATCACCGCGGGCGCTCCCAAGACCACCACGTACAACGGGAAGATGGTGGTGACGGAGATGCTGGAGGTGACCCGCATGAACAGCCGCACCGTCGGCTTCGGCGGCGAGTACGACATCCCCGACGTGCCGCACGCCATCCGCCTGACGACCTCCGGCACCTTCCTGCACGGCAACTACTGGGCGCCGGACGCCCCCGGCAGGAAGAACGTCAGCCACGGCTGCGTGGGCCTGCGCGACGTGAAGGGCGGCAGCTCCAAGACGCCCGCGGGCTGGTTCTTCGACCGCACCCTCATCGGGGACGTCGTCGAAGTGGTCAACAGCAAGGACCGGAAAGTCGCTCCCGACAACGGCCTCGGCGGCTGGAACATGGCGTGGAAGGACTGGGTGAAGTCGGGGTGAGACGGCTGACCAAGATCCATCCGCACCCCACGGGCAGTTGGAACGGAACGGTGACATTGGCGGGGAGTCGCCGCCCGGATCCGTGTGGTTATCTATCGCTTGCGCGTGGCTGAAACGCGCAGGTGCACTGGGGTGCGGGCCTGGATCCAGGCCGTGCGAGGGGAGACACATCGTGAACGGGCGACCTATATCGGGGGCTTCGGCGGACGCGCGTGGGCGCGTGCGGCGGAGGGGCGCCAGAGGACTGACGGCAGTGCTGTCGGGAGCGGCACTGCTGGCGGTCGCGGCATGCGGGGGCGGCGGCTCGGACGCCGGGGACGACGGCAAGGACAAGGCGGACAAGAACGCGCCGTCGGCGGCCGTCGTGACGATAGCCCCCAAGGACGGCGCGGAGTCGGTGGCCACCAGCGGCGCCCTGAAGATAGCCGCCGACAAGGGCAAGCTCTCCGAGGTCAAGGTCGTGGACAGCAAGGGCAACCCGGTCCCCGGCAAGATCACCTCGGGCGGCACCGGCTGGACCCCCGCGCACCACCTCGCGGCGGCCACGAAGTACAAGGTCCACGCGGTCGCGAAGGACTCCGAGGGCCGCGCGTCCGCCAAGGACACCACCTTCACCACGCTGACCCCGAAGAACACCTTCATCGGCCAGTTCACCCCGGAGGACGGCGCGAAGGTCGGCGTCGGAATGCCGTTCTCGGTGAACTTCACCCGGGGCATCACCGACCCGGAGGCCGTCGAGAAGGCCATCCAGATCAAGACCGAGCCGTCGGTGCCCGTCGAGGGCCACTGGTTCGGCAACGACCGCCTCGACTTCCGCCCGGAGAAGTACTGGAAGCCCGGCACCAAGGTCACCGTCAAGCTCAACCTCGACGGCGTCGAGGGCCGCCCGGGCGTCTACGGCAAGCAGTCCAAGACCCTGAAGTTCACCATCGGCCGCAGCCAGGTCTCCACCGTCGACGCCAAGACGCACCAGATGACGGTCGTCCGCGACGGCAAGCAGATCAAGAAGATCCCGATCACCGCGGGCGCGCCCGGCACGACCACGTACAACGGCGAGATGGTCATCAGCGAGAAGCTCCAGGTGACCCGGATGAACGGCGAGACCGTCGGCTTCGGCGGCGAGTACGACATCAAGGACGTCCCGCACGCGATGCGCCTGTCGACCTCCGGCACGTTCATCCACGGCAACTACTGGTCGGGCGGCGCCTTCGGCAACACCAACGCCAGCCACGGCTGCATAGGCCTGAGCGACGTGCGCGGCGGCTACAGCAAGAAGACGCCCGGCGGCTGGTTCTTCAACAACTCGATGATCGGTGACGTCGTCGTCGTGAAGAACTCCGCCGACAAGAAGATCCAGCCGGACAACGGCTACAACGGCTGGAACATGCCGTGGGAGGAGTGGAAGGCGTAAGCCCTCCCGGTGAGTGCCCCGAGGGGCCCGGTGCGCTGAGAACCAGTGCGCCGGGCCCCTCTCCTCTTCCGCGTTAGCCCCCGTTAACCTGCTGGCATGACCGCAACCCTCGAAGTCGCCGAAGGCGTCGGCACGATCCGACTCGACCGCCCCCCGATGAACGCCCTGGACATCGCCACCCAGGACCGCCTCAAGGAGCTCGCCGCCGAGGCCACGCGCCGCGACGACGTGCGCGCCGTGGTCATCCACGGCGGCGAGAAGGTGTTCGCGGCCGGCGCGGACATCAAGGAGATGCAGGCCATGGACCACGCGGCCATGATCGCGCGCTCCGGGGCCCTCCAGGAGTCCTTCACCGCCGTGGCCCGCATCCCCAAGCCCGTCGTCGCCGCCGTCAACGGCTACGCCCTCGGCGGCGGTTGCGAGCTGGCGCTCTGCGCGGACTTCCGCATCGCCGCGGACAACGCCAAGCTCGGCCAGCCCGAGATCCTGCTCGGCCTCATCCCCGGCGCGGGCGGCACCCAGCGCCTGGCCCGCCTGGTCGGCCCCGCCAAGGCCAAGGACCTCATCTTCACCGGGCGCCAGGTGAAGGCCCCGGAGGCGCTCGCCATCGGCCTGGTGGACCGCGTCGTGCCCGCCGCCGAGGTGTATGAGCAGGCACACGCCTGGGCCGCGCGCCTCGCCCGGGGCCCGGCCATCGCGCTGCGCGCCGCCAAGGAGTCCATCGACGCGGGCCTGGAGACGGACCTCGACACGGGGCTGGCCATCGAGCGCACGTGGTTCGCGGGCCTGTTCGCCACGGAGGACCGGGAGCGGGGCATGCGCAGCTTCGTGGAGGAGGGCCCGGGCAAGGCCAAGTTCCTCTGAACTCACCCCATCTGCCCACCAGTTGGGCCGACGTCAGCCGGGGCCGTCCCCCGAAGGAGCGGTTTACGACCGGCTTAACGCAACCTTAAGTCTGCCCCGTGCCCGGTGCGCCGCACTTGCCCGTGAGTGGGAGGACGCCGCAGGTCAGGCTCGTTTTTTCGAGGGCTTTCTGCCACTGGCATATGCCTACCCGGCCCCCCGGAACGCTTGGTTCCGGGGGGCTTATTCCGCCGGAAGGGCCCCGGAGGCCCCGCGGGGCGGCCATGATGGGGGGCATGGCGGGGCTGGAGGGTTTCGAACGGCCGCGGCGGCACGGAAGTGCGACCGCGGCACGCTGGTCGCCGGCGGCAGAGGACGAACACGCGCTGAAAGCGCTGGAGTTGTTCGGCAATCCGACGGAAGCGGAGGTGCGGCTGCCGTCGCGCCCGGAGTCCGCCGCCATCGCGCGCCGGCTCGCCCAGGTCGTCGTCCTGCGCACCTGGCGGCTCTCCCCGAAGCTCACCGAGGACGTCGTCCTGCTCGTCTCCGAGCTCGTCGGGAACGCCGTGCGGCACACCGGCGCCCGCGTCTTCGGCCTGCGCATGGAGAAGCGGCGCGGCTGGATCCGCGTCGAGGTCCGCGACCCCTCGCGCGGACTGCCCTGTCTGATGCCGGTCCATGAGATGGACCTGAGCGGCCGGGGCCTCTTCCTCGTCGACAAGCTCTCCGACCGCTGGGGCGTGGACCTGCTGCCGCGCGGCAAGACGTCCTGGTTCGAGATGCGGGTCAGCGACCGCTGAGGGCAAGGTGCGCGGATACGCGAAAGCCCCCGGCGGCCGCGGTCGGGCACGGTGGGGGCTTTCGAGAAGCGCCGTGGACGTATGGGGTGTGTTCCACGGGCGCCGTGACGACCTGAGCCCGGGTCAATGGGGGTCGTGTCCCCGACTATGGCAGACGGGCGTCACTGATCCAAAAGTACTTCTCACTACATATCCGGGCAAACCCTGACAGTTTAGAGGTGAATCCTTGGTGAGATGGGACACCTGCCTGGTAAACGCTGGTTAAGCGCTCCCTATGGCAGGCGATACGCAAGGGCTGGGGGAGCGCGCTTCACCCCTCCGGCTCTCGACCCGTAAGAGGAATGAAGCGGGCAATAACCTCCTTTCCCCGTCTTTCCCCATTAAATGGTCGCGTGATCGAGACCGACCGCCGCAGAGCCCTGCGCGCGGGCGCCCGCCTTGCCGCCGCGAGCGCGCTCACCGCCGGGTGCGCCGCGACCGGCGATGCCCCTGCCCGCGACCGCCCGCCCGCGTCCGGGACCCCGGCCCGTCCCCGACCAGAGCCCCCGCCCGGCCCCGGCGGCCGCCCCCGCGCCCCGCCGCTTCCCCGGCCGCCCCGTCCAGATCACCCACGGCGCCGGCACCCGGGCCGAGGTCGCGCTCACCTTCCACGGCCACGGCGACCCCGCCATCGCGAAGGCGCTGCTCACCGAGGCGGAGAAGGCGGGCGCCCGCGTCACCGTGCTCGCCGTCGGCACCTGGCTCGACGAACACCCCGGCCTCACCCGCCGCGTCCTCGACGGCGGCCACGACCTCGGCAACCACACCCTGCGCCACCTCGACATCAACGGCATGTCCGAGGCCGACGCCTACGCCGAGATCGCCGGCTGCGCGGACCGCCTGCGCCGCCTCACCGGCTCCATCGGCACCTGGTTCCGCCCCTCGCGCACCCGGACGGCGACCCCCCTCGTCGAACGCCTCGCCCGCCGCGCCGGCTACCCGCACGTCCTCTCGTACGACGTCGACTCCCTCGACCACACCTCACCGGGCGCCCCGGCCATCACCCGCACGATCGCCGCCGGGGTCCGCGCGGGATCCGTGGTGAGCCTCCACTTCGGGTACGCGGACACGGTCGCCGCGCTCCCCGACGTCCTGCAAGAACTGGAACGCCGCGGCCTGCGCGCGGTGACGACCACGGAGCTGCTGATCTGATGCCCCCCACGAAACTCGACCTGACCAAGCGCACCGCCGCACTGCTCGCCACGGGCGCGGCGCTCGCCGCGCTCGCCGGCTGCGGCACCGACCAGCGGTCCGACGAGGCCCTCGGCACCAAGGGCGCCCGCGAGCCCGCCAAGCCCAAGGCGGTCCCCGGCCTGCCCGGCATGCCGCCGGTCCTCGACCCGAAGGACGCGTACGCCGCCGACCGCCCGAACGCCCTGGCGCCCGTGGCGAAGAAGTTCCTGTCGCGCGTCTACGTCCCCAACACCGAGTCCGACACCATCTCGGTCATCGACCCCAAGAAGTTCAAGGTCGTCAAGACCATCAAGGTCGGCGACCAGCCGCAGCACGTCGTCCCCTCCTGGGACATGAAGACCCTCTGGGTCAACAACGACCTCGGCGACAGCCTCACCGCCATCGACCCGGTGACCGGCAAGACCGGCCGCACCGTCGACGTCTCCGACCCCTACAACCTCTATTTCACGCCGAACGGCAAGTACGCCGTCGTCATGGCCTCCATGGACCGCGAACTCGTCTTCCGGGACCCCAAGACCATGAACCGCGTCAAGACGGTCCCCGTCAGCTGCGCCGGCGTCAACCACGCCGACTTCTCCATGGACGGCCGCTACTTCATCGTCTCCTGCGAGTTCTCCGGCGAACTCCTCAAGGTCGACACGGAGAAGATGAAGATCGTCGGCCAGCAGAAGCTCCCCCTCAAGGGCGCCATGCCGCAGGACGTGAAGATGTCCCCCGACGGCAAGAAGTTCTACATCGCCGACATGATGGCGCACGGCATGTGGGTCCTCGACGGGAAGAAGTTCACGACGCCGAAGCTGCTGCGCACCGGCAAGGGCTGCCACGGCCTGTACGTCAGCCGCGACTCCAAGGAGATGTACATCTCCAACCGGGGCGAGGGCTCCATCTCCGTCTTCGACTTCCCGAAGAACAGGCTCACCAAGAAGTGGAAGCTCCCGCAGGGCGGCAGTCCCGACATGGGCGGCGTCTCGGCGGACGGCAACACCCTCTGGCTCTCGGGCCGTTACGACTCCGAGGTGTACGCCATCGACACCCGCACCGGAGTCCAGCTGGCCCGCATCCCCGTGGGCAGCGGCCCGCACGGTCTGGCCGTCTATCCGCAGCCCGGCCGGTATTCACTCGGACACACCGGCATCTTCCGTTGACAGATTGACGGTTGACGGTTCACGGACGTCACCACCGGGCACAAAAAGGGCAGTTCACAAACCCCCCCACGGTACCGCCCCTCCCGGAGGACGCCATGCTGCGTGGCATCGATGTCAGCTCCCACCAGTCGACGTTCAGCACCGACGGCCTCTCCTTCGTCATCGTCAAGGCGACGGAAGGCCGTTCGTACGTCAACCCGAAACTGACCGCCCAGACGAAACTGGCCCGCGACGGCGGCTGCGTCGTCGGCTACTACCACTTCCTGTGGCCGGGGAACATCGCGGACCAGGCCAAGTACTTCGTGAGCAAGGCCCCCGAGAAAGCCGGGGACCTGCTCGCGGTGGACTGGGAGTGGACGGGGGACCACACGGCCGCCTCCAACGCGGAGAAGGACCGCTTCATCCGCGAGGTGAAGCGGCTGCGCCCGAATCACAGGGTCCTGCTGTACTGCAACCGCGATTTCTGGCTGAACCGGGACAGCACGTCCTACGCGGGCGACGGCCTGTGGATCGCCGACTACGTCAGCGCGGGCAAGCCCCGCATCAAGGCGAAGTGGAAGTTCCACCAGTACACGTCCACGCCGCTGGACAAGAACGTGGCCCGCTTCGAGAGCGAGGACGCCCTGCGGGAGTGGGCCACGCCCTAGCTGCCCCTGGGGAGCGGTGTCAGGCGAGCCACTCGGCCGTGCGCTCAGGGGAGGCCGCTTCGAGGGCCTTGCGGATCTCCTCGACGCCACCGACGTTGCCGTACACGGGAGTTCCGGGCTGCTGGCGCCAGGACTCGTCCTGGCCGCCGTTGTCGACGGCGTCGAAGCCGAGCTCGTCGAGAAGCTCGCGTACGACCTTCTTGGCGGCCTCGTCGTCACCGGACACCGGCAGGGCGACCCGGTCGGGGGCGCCCTTGGGGCGCGGCTTGTCGAGGATGTCGGCGGCGTACGTCCCGTTGAACGCCTTGATGACGGGGTGGCCGATCTGCCGCTCCGTCCAGCGGCTCTCGGTCAGGCCCTCCTCGATCTCGGCGATCCTGCCGTCGCGCTGCTGCGGGTAGTAGTTGCCGGTGTCGATGACGGCGACGTCGTCGGCCGCCCCGTCGAGGAAGCCCTTGGGCAGGTCGGGCACGGCCTTGAGCGGGACCGTCACGACGACGACCCGCGCGCCGCGCGCGGCCTCCTCGACCGGGACGGGCTTCGCGCCGGTCTCCTCGGCGAGGGCGGTCAGGGTGTGCGGGCCACGGGAGTTGGCGACGGAGACGTCGTGGCCGAGAGCCGTGAGGCGGCGGGTGAGGTTGCCGCCGATGTTGCCCGCGCCGATGATGCCGATCTTCATGACTGCCCCTTTGGTGTGTCACTCAGGCAACTGAGTCACTGTCGTGGATGAATCGCGGATGGATCACTGTCGTGGGTGGATCGCTGTCGTAACGGAGGTAACCTCCGGATCCGGCGGGCTATTCCGGACCGCGTGTCGCCGGGTGAGCCCCGTACGCAGCGCGAGGAACAGCAGCAGGCCGAACGGCGAGAGCAGGATCGTCAGGACGAGCAGCGGCCCGGTCACCACCGGATGCGCGCCGAGCCTGCGCGACTCGCGGTACATCCACTGCCCGAGCAGCAGGTCCCAGGCGATGACCTGCGCCCAGATCGCCCCGGCCCCGTTGGCCCGCGCCGTCAGCTCGCGGAAGCCGTCGAGGTCGGGGCTGCTGACGGCGGACCACAGCTCGGGTATGACCGGGAGCGCCATGGCGAGGTAGACGACGAGGATCGGGACGACGGTCAGGGGCGACGCGGCCAGGCGGGCGGTCGGGCCCCAGCCGGGCGCGAAGACCATGAGCAGCCAGACCGGGGCGGCCAGCCAGAACGACAACTCGAAGAGGAATCCGGTCATGACGCGACCTCGGCGTTCTTCTGGAGGGGCTGGGTGTGCTGGACGGGCTGGAGGGGCTGGAGGGGCTGGACGGGCTTCGTGAGGTGCGGTGGTCGGCCGGCGGTGACACTGCCGGGCGGTCCGGCCGGGGCCCGCAGCGCGGCGTACGCCCCCACGGCCGTGGCGCAGGCGATCAGACCCGCCGCCGTCAGGGTCGCGCCGTCCGGGTGGATCAGCGGCTGACCGCGCAGCGCCTGCCAGGTGACCAGTCCGAAGAGCGCCGCGTACGCTGCCGAGCCCACCAGGACCAGCCGCAGCCGCACCCGTTCGTCGGCGAGGCGGGCGACGCGCGGGGCGAGCGCCGTCAGCGCCATGAGGAGCAGCGGCAGCAGTTGCAGCGCGTGCATGCCGAAGAAGTGCGGGATGCGCAGGTCACCGCCGGTCGTCGACCAGCCGGTCAGCGGCATCGAGGGCCCGCCGTCCGGGACGCCCACGCTGTGCGCGCCGACCACCGGGGACTCGCCGCGCCGCTGACCGGCCGCGGGCTGCGTCATCAGGAAGCCGACGGCGGCTCCGGCCAGCGCGATGGTGATGCCGCAGCGCATCGCCCAGGCGGAGGCCCGGTCGGCGATCCGGGCGCGCAGGAGCAGGGCCGCGATGACGACCGTGCCGAGCCAGAGGATGACGACGGTGACGGCCATCGCGTTGAACAGCGTCTCGTCGAAGGGGGTCTGGTGGTTGAAGTGGCTGCGTCTCCCGCGCACCACCTGCCCGGTGATGATCAGCATTTCGATGGTGCTGGTCGCCACGACCACCGTGCCCGCCCACCATCCCGCGCGCCGCCCGCGATCGAGCAGCGAAAGGATCCAGGCGAGCGAGAGACCGTACGCGACGAACGAGAGCGAGAACTTGAACGGCTTGGCCCAGATCCGGGCGCCCGCGAGAACCCGGTCGTCGACCACGAGCCCCACCGCGCAGACGAGGGCCAAGGCGCACATGGAGGCAGAGAACAGTACGAGTGGCCGGTGCCATGAATGCCATAAGGGCGTGCGGACGGGCATGGGAGATCCCCCTGGTCTGTGGTCCGTGGTGTCCGACAAATAGATAGTGGCGCTATCCGCTATCTGATAGCGCCACTATCTATGATGGGTCGGAGGTTGGCAAGGGGGATCCGATGAACAGGAGCGGGAACGGGCCGTGCGCATTGGCGAGTTGAGTCGCAGGACCGGCGTTCCGGTGCCGACGATCAAGTACTACGTCCGGGAAGGCCTGCTGCCGCCGGGCGAACTGTCCAGCCCCAACCAGGCGCACTACGACGAGACGCACGAGCGCAGGCTGCGGCTGATCCGCGCCCTGCTGGAGGTGGGCGGGCTGAAGGTGGCCGCCATCGCGGAGGTGCTCGGCGCCGTGGACGACCCGAGCCGCCCCCTGCACAAGGTCCTCGGCTCGGCGGCGGACCGGCTCGGCGGCGAGGGCGTCGCCGGTGACGGCGCCGAGGCGGACGCCGCGAACGCCGCCGTCGGGGCGCTGATCGCGCGGCGCGGCTGGCGTACGCACGAGTCGAACCCGGCGGCGGCGGACCTGTCACGGGCGCTGGCCGCCATGGCCTGGCTCGGCCACGGGGCGTTCACGGAACTGCTGGACGAGTACGCCGACGCCGCGGAACTCGTCGCCCGCGCCGACCTCGGCTATGTGGACCGGCGGGTCGCGGTCGAGGACCGGGTGGAGAGCGTGGTGATCGGTACGGTCCTCGGCGAGGCGGTGTTCAACGCGATGCGCAGGCTGGCGCACGTGGATGCTTCGGCGCGGCTGTACGGGACCGGGGCGGAGGAGGGGCCGGGGGAATTGGAAGGGCCGGGGGGGTCGGGGGAGCCGGAGGGGCCGAGCTGACGTAGGGCGGGCCGGCGCGGCCGGTGTGGGGCCGCGCGGCGCCGCTCAGTCCTGCGCGAGCAACAGCCGCAGCGTCGCCTGGAGTTCCGTCTGTGCCACCCGCGCCGCCCCTTCGGCGTCCATCGACTCGACGGCACGCACCAGTTCGGCGTGCGAGGCGTCGCCGTGGTCCGCCTCCTCGCTGCGTACGTCGATGAGTTCGAGGAGGTCGATCAGGCCTTGCCGCAGCGCGGGCATGAACTCCGCGAACAGGTCGGTCAGCACCGGATTGCGCGCCGCCGCCACGACCGCCGCGTGCAGGGCGATGTCGGCGTCCACGAACGCCGCGTCGCCCTCGGCCGCCGCCGCCCTGCGCCCCTCCAGCGCGGCCCGCATCGCTGCGATGTCCTCGTCGGTGCGCCGCAACGCCGCCAGCCGGGCCGCCTGCACCTCCATCAGCATCCGCACCTCGTACACGTCGGTGACCGCCGCCCGCCGCAGCCGGGTCGGCCAGTCCGCGACGGGTTCCGTGGCGATGACGAAGACGCCGGCGCCCTGCCGCGCCCGCACGAGCCCCGCCCCGGCGAGCGCGCGCAGGGCCTCGCGGAGGGTGGAGCGGCCGACGCCGAGCTCCTTGGCGAGCGTCGTCTCGCCCGGCAGTCTGGTCCCGACGGGCCAGTCGCCGCCGGTGATCTGCTCGCGCAGCCGGGCGGCGGCCTGCTCGACGAGGGGGCTGGGGCGGACGGAGTCGAGGGGCATCGGGAGCCTTTTCGGTGGAGTACTTGTCTGAGGAGTACTGAGGAGTACTGAGGAGCACTTGTCTGAGGAGTACTTGTCTGAGGACCTGAGGTGTGTCTACTGTATCGCCATGATCTTCCGCGGTCTTCTCCTTCTCGGCTGCCGCGGCGGGGCCTGAAGCGACCGGCACCCCGCCGCGGGGTGCCGTGCTGCCGGTCTCCCGACCGAGCCCAGCCAGGAGCAGACCCGCCGTGACCGCGCCTCCCGTCACTTCACCCACGTACGACTGGAACCCGCAGCGCCCGGGACCCATGCCGTACCACCGCTACCGGCCCTACCAGGAGCGGGTGAACGTCCCCGACCTGCACCGGAGTTGGCCGAACGCGCGCATCGAGAGCGCACCCCTGTGGGTGCCCGTCGATCTGCGCGACGGCAATCAGGCGCTCGCCGAGCCGATGGACACCGGCCGCAAGCGGCGCTTCTTCGATCTGCTCGTCTCGATGGGGTTCAAGGAGATCGAGGTCGGCTATCCGTCGGCCAGCAGGACCGACTTCGACTTCGTCCGCCACCTCGCTCGGCGCGGCGGCGACGACGCGCTGCCCGACGACGTGACCGTCGTCGTCTTCACGCCCGCCAAACCCGAGCTGATCGACCGCACCTTCGAGTCGATCGAGGGGCTGCCGCGCGCCGTCGTCCACCTGTACATCCCCACCTCGCCCGTCTGGCGTGACGTGGTCCTCGGGCGGTCGCGCGCCGAGGTGTACGACGTCGTCAAGGAGGCCGCAGCCCACATGGCGCGGCTCGCCGACGCGCGGCCGCACGCCGACATCCGCTTCCAGTTCGCCCCGGAGACGTTCAACCTCACCGAGCCCGACTACGTCCTCGAAGTCTGCGACGGCCTGACCGAACTGTGGGACGCGAGCCCCGACCGGCCCGTCACGCACAACCTGCCGGCGACCGTCGAGATCGCCACCCCGAACGTGTACGCGGACCAGATCGAGTACATGCACCGGCATCTCGCGCGCCGCGACTCCGTCATCCTCTCCGTCCATCCGCACAACGACCGCGGCACGGGCGTCGCCTGCGCCGAACTCGCCCTACTGGCGGGCGCCCAGCGCGTCGAAGGCTGCCTCTTCGGCAACGGCGAGCGGACCGGCAACGTCGACCTGGTCACGCTCGCCCTCAACCTCTACGCCCAGGGCGTCGACCCGATGATCGACTTCTCCGACATCGACGCCGTGCGCGAGGTCGTCGAGTACTGCAACCGCCTGCCCGTGCACCCCCGCCACCCCTACGCCGGTGATCTCGTCCACACCGCGTTCTCCGGCACCCACCAGGACGCCATCAGCAAGGGGTTCGCCCAGCACGCGCGGCGCGCCGCCGAGTCGGGGCTCCCGGAGCGCGAGGCGCCGTGGGACGTCCCGTATCTGCCCATCGACCCGGCCGACATCGGCCGCACCTATGAGGCGGTCATCCGCGTCAACTCCCAGTCGGGCAAGGGCGGCATGGCGTATCTGCTCCAGACCCGGCACGGTCTCGACCTGCCGCGGGGCATGCGCCCCGACTTCTCGCGCGTGGTGCAGGAGGCCACCGACGACAGCGGTCAGGAGGCGACGGCGAAGGAGCTGTACGAGCTGTTCCGCGCGACGTACGTGGCGCCCGGGCGGGAAGGCGAGGTCGCCCTCTGCTCCTGGACCACCGACCGGGCCCCGGACGGCGCGCACCGCTTCGTCTGCACCCTCCAAGTGGGCGACCGGGCAGGGGACTTCGAGGGCGTCGGGAACGGCCCGCTGTCCGCCTTCGCCGACGCCCTCGCCGCCGCCGGGATCACCGTCGACATCCTCGACTACGCCGAACACGCGGTGGGGGAGGGCGGCGCCGTCGAAGCCGTCGCGTACGCGCGGTGCCGGGTCGGGGACGCCGTCCGCTGGGGCGCGGGCCTGGACACCTCGGTGCTGACCGCGTCCGTACAGGCCGTCCTCGCCGCCGTGAACCGCGCGGGGACGGCACGGTGACCCGGGAGACCTCACCCGCCCCCGGGCCCGCGGAGGCCGCCCCGCCCGTGCTGCACGCCGACGCCGTCACCGTCGTCCGCGACGGCCGCGCCATCCTCGAAGACGTCACCCTCACTGTCCGCCCCGGAGAGCACTGGGCGCTGCTCGGCGCCAACGGGGCGGGCAAGTCGACCCTGCTCGGCCTCTGCGGCGCCGTCGCCCACCCCACGCGCGGCACGGTCGAGGTGCTCGGCCGCCGACTGGGCAGCGTCGACCTGCGCGACCTGCGAGCGTACGTCGGTCATGTGAATCCGCGCCATCCGCTGCGCTCCCCGCTGCCGGTCCGTGACGTCGTCCTCACCGGGCTGACCAACAGCGTGGAGCCGGTACCACGTTGGCGCCCCACGCCCGAGCAGGAGGAGCGGGCCGACCACCTGATCGCCCTGCTCGGCCTCGCGCACCGCGCCGACGCCCGCTGGCCCACGCTCTCCCAGGGCGAACGCGGCCGCACCCTGATCGCGCGGTCCCTGATGCCGAGCCCGCGCCTCGTCCTGCTCGACGAACCCGCCACCGGCCTCGACCTCGCCGGACGGGAACGCCTGCTCGACAGCCTGGACACCCTGCGCGCGACCCACCCGGAACTGGCCACGGTCCTGGTCACGCACCATCTGGAGGAACTGCCCGCCGGCACGACCCACGCGCTCCTCCTGCGCGACGGGGCCGCGCTCGCCTCCGGCGCCGTGGACGACGTACTGACCGGTGACCGGATCAGCGAGTGCTTCGACCACCCCGTGCGCCTGGAGCGCACGGAGGGGCGCTGGAGTGTGCGTACGCACCGCTGAGCGGCATGACGGAGGGGCCCGGCGCCACCCACGCGCCGGGCCCCTCCGCTCCACCCGAGAAGACGACGGGCGGCTACTTGTTCAGGCTCGCCCAGAACTCGTCGAACGACAGCCGCTTGTCCGCGTTGCTGTCCTTCGTGCCGATGACGGCCTCGGCCACCGTCTCGGTCATGTAGAAGTCGCCCATCTTGGCCATGGCGCTCTTCCACTCGGCCGCCGTGATGAAGCCGTCGCCGTCCGCGTCGAACTGGTCGAACGTCCTGCGCGCTTCGTCGATGTCCGCCACCGGATCCACCCCTTCTTGGTGCACTACTGACGGGGGTCAGGGTATCCGCCGCCCCACCACCGGATCACAAGGAGTACACCCATGGCCAGCGCCTCTCGCACCTCTGCCGAGCTCGGGACCATCCTGGAGGCCGCCGCACGCGGTACGTTCCCGCCGCCGGACAGCGCGATCACCGTCGTGCCGCAGCCCGGCCACCGCGACGCGGGGGTGATCGCCTTCACGGCGCACTCCGTCGTCTTCACCGACGAGGAACCCGCCTGGGTGCGGGCCACGCTCGCCGCCCTCGACTGCGACCCGCTCGCGGCCGCCATGAACGCGCGCTTCCACGCCGCCTTGACGGACCGGACGGGCCGTACGACGGACACCATCGACCTGCTGACCGCGGCCACCGCCCGGCCGGGCACCCCCGACCCGCGCCTCGAACTGCGCGAACTGGACGACCCGGACCACCCACGCGTCGCCCGCGCCCGCGAGCACCGCGACGACGTACGCGTATGGACGTCCGCGGGCGGCGGCGTCCTGGTCATCGGCCGGGGCGTCGCGGGCCGCTGGGAGACGGCGGTCGAGGTCGAGGAGGACGCACGCCACCGGGGCCTCGGCCGCGCCCTGGCCGGCGCGGCACGCCATCTCGTCCCGGACGGCGACGTGGTGTGGGCGCAGCAGGCCGCGGGCAACGCGCGCGCCGTGCGGGCCTTCCAGGCGGCGGGGTACCGGCCGGTGGGGTCGGAGGCGCTGTTCGTGTCACCGCGTCAGGGAGCCCTCAGCACTCGATGATGTTCACCGCGAGCCCGCCCCGCGCGGTCTCCTTGTACTTGACGCTCATGTCGGCGCCCGTCTCCTTCATGGTCTTGATGACCTTGTCGAGGGAGACCTTGTGGGAGCCGTCGCCCCGCATCGCCATCTTCGCCGCGGTCACGGCCTTCACGGCCGCCATGCCGTTGCGCTCGATGCACGGGATCTGGACGAGGCCGCCGACCGGGTCGCAGGTCAGGCCGAGGTTGTGCTCCATGCCGATCTCCGCGGCGTTCTCGACCTGCTCCGGGGAGCCGCCGAGGACCTCGGCGAGCGCGCCCGCCGCCATCGAGCAGGCGGAGCCGACCTCGCCCTGGCAGCCGACCTCGGCGCCGGAGATCGAGGCGTTCTCCTTGAAGAGCATGCCGATGGCGCCCGCGGCGAGCAGGAAGCGCACCACGGCGTCGTCCTTCTCCTCCTGGGAGGCGCCGCCGGGCACGAAGTTCATGTAGTAGTGCAGGACGGCCGGGATGATGCCCGCGGCGCCGTTGGTCGGGGCGGTCACGACGCGGCCGCCCGCGGCGTTCTCCTCGTTCACGGCCATGGCGTAGAGCGTGATCCACTCCATCGCGCGGGCCTGCGGGTCGCCCTCGGCGCGCAGCTGGCGGGCCGAGTTGGCGGCGCGGCGGCGGACTTTAAGGCCGCCCGGCAGGATGCCCTCGCGGGACATGCCGCGCGAGACGCAGGCCTGCATGGTGCGCCAGATGTCGAGGAGGCCCTCGCGGATCTCCTCCTCCGTGCGCCAGGCCTTCTCGTTCTCCAGCATCAGCGCGGAGATGGACAGGCCGGTCTCCTGGGCGAGGCGCAGCAGCTCGTCGCCGGTGCGGAAGGGGTACTTGAGGACGGTGTCGTCCGGCACGATCGGGTTCTCACCCTCCGCGCCCTCCTGCTCAAGCACCGTCTCGTCGACGACGAAGCCGCCGCCCACCGAGTAGTACGTCTTCTCCAGGACGAGGGCGCCCTCATGGTCGTACGCGAAGATCGTCATGCCGTTGGCGTGGTACGGCAGGGCCTTGCGGCGGTGCAGGATCAGGTCCTCGTCGAAGTCGAAGCCGATCTCGTGCATGCCGAGGAGGCTGAGGCGGCCGCTGCTCTTGATCGCCTCGACCCGGGCGTCGGCACTCTCCACGTCCACCGTGCGCGGCGACTCGCCCTCCAGGCCGAGCAGCACGGCCTTCGGGGTGCCGTGGCCGTGGCCGGTGGCTCCGAGCGAGCCGAAGAGCTCGGCCCGTATGGCGGTGGTGTGGGCCATGAGGCCCTCGTTCTTGAGGCGGCTCGCGAACATGCGGGCGGCGCGCATCGGGCCGACCGTGTGGGAGCTGGACGGGCCGATGCCGATCGAGAACAGGTCGAAGACCGAGATGGCCACGGAGAACTCCAAAGACGAAAAGATCAAGAGGCGGACGTGGTGCGGGGCACCCTGCTCACTGTCCAGTGTGCGGGGTGCCCCGACCTTTCGTACGTACGAACAAAAGCGTACGAAGCTGTTCCGGTCTGAAGTGTACGAAAAAGCGTACGAAACTACTTCAGAACTACTTCAGGCCGGGGTACAGCGGGTGCTTGTCGGCCAGGGCCGTCACGCGGGCCTTGAGGGCGTCCGCGTCGAAGCCCGGCTTGAGGGCCTCGGCGATGATGTCGGCGACCTCGCGGAAGTCCTCCGTCTGGAAGCCGCGCGTGGCGAGTGCCGGGGTGCCGATCCGCAGGCCCGAGGTGACCATCGGGGGGCGCGGGTCGTTCGGGATCGCGTTGCGGTTGACCGTGATGCCGACCTCGTGGAGGCGGTCCTCGGCCTGCTGCCCGTCCAGCTCGGAGTTGCGCAGGTCCACCAGGACCAGGTGCACGTCCGTGCCGCCGGACAGGACGTCGACGCCGACGGCCTTCGCGTCGTCCTGGACGAGACGCTCGGCCAGGATGCGGGCACCGTCCAGGGTGCGCTGCTGGCGCTCCTTGAACTCCTCGCCCGCCGCGATCTTGAAGGAGACGGCCTTGGCCGCGATCACGTGCTCCAGCGGGCCGCCCTGGAAGCCGGGGAAGACCGCGGAGTTCAGCTTCTTCGCGAAGTCCTTGCTGCGGGCCAGGATGACGCCGCCGCGCGGGCCGCCCAGCGTCTTGTGCGTGGTGGAGGTCACCACGTCCGCGAACGGCACCGGGTTCGGGTGCAGCCCGGCGGCGACGAGACCGGCGAAGTGCGCCATGTCGACCCACAGGTACGCGCCGACCTCGTCCGCGATGCGGCGGAACTCGGCGAAGTCCAGGTGACGCGGGTACGCGGACCAGCCCGCGATGATCACCTTGGGGCTGTTCTCCTTGGCCAGGCGCTCGACCTCGGCCATGTCGACCAGGCCGGCCTCGTCGACGTGGTACGCGACCACGTTGAACTGCTTGCCGGAGAAGTTCAGGCGCATGCCGTGGGTGAGGTGCCCGCCGTGTGCCAGGTCCAGGCCGAGGATCGTGTCGCCGGGCTGGGCGAGCGCGAAGAGGGCGGCCTGGTTGGCGGAGGCGCCGGAGTGCGGCTGGACGTTGGCGTACTCGGCGCCGAACAGGTCCTTGATCCGCTCGATCGCGAGCCGCTCGGTGACGTCGACGTGCTCGCAGCCGCCGTAGTAGCGGCGGCCGGGGTAGCCCTCGGCGTACTTGTTGGTGAGGACCGTCCCCTGGGCCTCCATGACGGCGACCGGAGCGAAGTTCTCCGAGGCGATCATTTCCAGGGTGGACTGCTGGCGGTGGAGCTCGGCGTCGACGGCTGCGGCGACCTCCGGGTCCAGCTCGTGCAGAGGGGTGTTCAGAAGCGACATCGGGGAGATCCTTAGCTGCCGGAGAACTCGGTGTACTCGTCCGCGGAGAGCAGGTCCTTCGGCTCCTCCGTGGTGCGGACCTTGAAGAGCCAACCGCCCTCGAACGGCGCGGAGTTCACCAGCGACGGGTCGTCCACGACGTCCTGGTTGGCCTCGACGACCTCGCCGGTGACCGGGGAGTAGAGGTCGCTGACCGACTTGGTCGACTCCAGCTCGCCGCAGGTCTCGCCCGCGGTCACCGTGTCGCCGACCGCCGGAAGCTGCACGAAGACGACGTCACCGAGCGCGTTGGCCGCGTGCTCCGTGATGCCGACCGTCGAGACGCCCTCCTGGGCGTCCGACAGCCACTCGTGCTCCTTGCTGTAACGCAGCTGCTGGGGGTTGCTCATGACCTGAATTCTCCTGTACGCGGGTGGGTGCTGCGGAACGGGAAAGATGTGCGGGGGGTCACTTGTGACGGTCGAGGCGTCACTTCTGGCGCTTGTAGAACGGCAGCGCCACGACCTCGTACGGCTCATGCGTACCGCGGATGTCCACGCCCACACCGGGCGTGCCGGGAGCGGCGTGCTCCGCGTCCACGTACGCCATCGCGATCGGCTTGCCCAGCGTCGGGGACGGGGCGCCGGAGGTGACCTCGCCGATGACCTCGCCGTCCGCGACCACGGAGAAGCCCGCGCGCGGGACGCGGCGGCCCTCGGCGATCAGGCCGACCAGCTTGCGCGGCGGGGCGGACTCGGCGCGCTCGGCGGCGGCGGCCAGGGCCGCGCGGCCCACGAAGGAGTCCGACTGCGACGTCTTGTCGAACTTCACCACCCGGCCGAGGCCCGCGTCGAACGGCGTGAGCCCGGCGGTCAGCTCGTGCCCGTACAGCGGCATGCCCGCCTCCAGGCGCAGCGTGTCGCGGCAGGAGAGACCCGCCGGGACCATGCCGACGGGGGTGCCGGCCTCCATGAGGGCGTTCCACAGCTTCTCGGCGTCACCGGGGGCGACGAACAGCTCGAAGCCGTCCTCGCCGGTGTAGCCCGTGCGGGCGATCAGCGCGGGGACGCCCGCGACGGTGCCGGGCAGGCCCGCGTAGTACTTCAGGCCGTCCAGGTCGGCGTCCGTCAGGGACTTCAGGATGCCGGGGGACTCCGGGCCCTGGACGGCGAGCAGCGCGTACGCGTCGCGGTCGTCGCGGACCTCGGCGTCGAAGCCGTCGGCGCGGGCGGTGAGGGTGTCAAGGACGACCTGCGCGTTGGAGGCGTTGGCGACCACCATGTACTCGGTCTCGCCCAGGCGGTACACGATCAGGTCGTCCAGGATGCCGCCGTCCTCGGCGACGATCATGGTGTAGCGGGCGCGGCCGACACCGACGGAGCCGATGTTGCCGACGAGCGAGAAGTTCAGGAAGTCGACGGCCCCGGGGCCGGTGACGGTGATCTCGCCCATGTGGGAGAGGTCGAAGAGACCGGCCTTGGTGCGTACGGCGTTGTGCTCGTCGCGCTCGCTGGCGTACCGCAGCGGCATGTCCCAGCCCGCGAAGTCGGTCATGGTCGCGCCGAGCGCGCGATGCACGGCATCGAGGGCGGTCAGACGGGGGGCAGTGCTCATGAAGAAAACTCCCAGGGCATGACGGGCGAGGTCGATCCTCCCCATCTGTCATCGGAACCTGAGAGGTTCGCCGCGAGCGTCCCGGCACACGGGACGCACGGCTTGCACCTTGGGTGGGACCGACGGCTGCCGGCCCGCTTTTCAGATGTGCCTCGCCCGCGCGGTACGGGGCCTGAGAGATTCAAGGGAGGGACTTGCTCCTTCGGCGCCCCGGGCCCATACATGCTGGTCCGGGAACTCTCCCGCGCGGATTCAAACGGCCGGTATGGAGTTGGCGCGCACATCATTGCACGCGACCGTGGCCAGGGGGGACGTGTGGTCGAGTAATCCTCTTGTGCCGCATTACCTTCTCTTTACACTTGCCGGGGAAAGCAGTACGTGACCGCTATGGGGAGGCCGATCACGGTGCGCAGCAGGACGAGTGTCTACGCCACTACCACGGGGGTGGCGCTGCCGAAGCAGGCTGCCGCCCCGCTCCGGGAGGGCTGCGGCCCGCTTCCCGTGGCCGTCGTCCGCGATCTGCGGCAGCGGGCCGGGCACAGCCCGCGCCGCCTCACCTTCGCCGAGGGCGACCTGGTCGTCGTCTCCGGGCTGCCCGGTGGCGGAAAGTCGACGCTGATGCGGCAGGCCGTCAGCGGCATCCGCGTCGACTCCCAGGACACCCGCGACCGCTGGGCGGCCCGCATGCCGCGGCTGCTGCCGTACGCCGTCTACCGCCCCGTGGTCCGCCTCGCGCACTACGCGGGCCTTCGCCGGATCCTGCGCTCCGGCGCCGGCGTCGTCGTGCACGACTGCGGCACCCAGGCGTGGGTGCGCCGCTGGCTCGCCCGGGAGGCCCTGCGGCGCGGCGGGACGCTGCATCTGCTGCTCCTCGACGTCCCCGCCGACACCGCGCTCCAGGGCCAGCGCGAGCGCGGCCGTGGCGTCTCGCGGTACGCCTTCGCCCGGCACCGCAGAGTGATCGCGCGGCTCGTGGCGGCCGCCGAGCGAGGCGACCTGCCGCGCGGCTGCGGCTCCGCGGTGCTGCTCGACCGCGCGGCGGCGCAGGTGCTGCGGGAGATCGCCTTCGACCGCTGAGGACCAGCGGCGTTAGGGTGCGAGCCGCAGGCAGAGCGGTCGCGAGCAGGGGTTGGGACAGATGGACTTTCCGGCGCAGGCACACGCCCATCCGTACGGCGGATGGCCGGGCAACGAACTGGAGCAGGTCCTCGCGGCCTCGCTCGGCGCCCCCGCCTCGGCGGGTGCCCGCATAGTCGAGGTGCTGGGCCGCAGCCGGCTCTGGATCCCGCTGCCCAACGGCGGCGGCCCCGAAAGCGGCACCCTCGACCTGCCGACCCTGGAGATCGACGGACAGGCGTACGTCCCCGTCTTCACCTCCGAGGAGCAGTTCCGCCAGGCGCTCGGCGGCGCGGCCGACCGCATGGGGTGCACGGTGGCGCCCGCCGTGGAGTTCGCGCGGGGCCTTCCGCCGCAGCTGGGCATCGTGCTGAACCCGGACGGCACCGTCGGCGTCCCCCTGCCGCCGCCCGCCGTGGCCGAGCTGTGCCGGGCCGGCCGCACCCCGCTGGACGGGCCCGCCACCGGCGGCCGGGTCCGTCTCTTCGAGCCGGACTGGCAGGAGGACCCGGTGGGCTTCCTGGCCGCCGCGGGCCGTGAATTCGAGGCGGCGGGCGTCGTGCTCACCGCGCGCCGCTGCCTGGCCGCCATCGAGACGGACGACCCGACCCTCTTCGTCGGCGTCGAACTGGCCACCTGGGAGGGCGACGCCCGCGACCTCCCGATGCAGGCCCTCGGCCGTGCCCTGACCCTGGTCCCGGTCCCCTGGCCGGTCAACCTCGTCCTGCTCGACGTGGCCCAGGACCCGGTGGCGGACTGGCTCCGCGCGAAGGTGCGGCCGTTCTACCTCCGGGGGGCCTGAGTCGCGGGGCCTGAGTCGCGGGGCCCGAGTCCAAGGGGGCCGCGACCCTCGACGTCGCGTACGTCAAGTCCGGGCAGGGATCGACGCTTAAGCTGGTTCCAAGACCGGGTCCGTCAGGGCAGGGCAGGGCAGGTCCATGGAGTCGATCGAGTCGTCGGGTTCGGCGTGAAGGGGCGGTTACGGGTGAGTGCGTCGGGCACGGCCGCGGGCGATGGGGTCTCCCCTGGCCGAGCACAGCCGAGACCGGGAGGACAGGTCGAGCAGCTGCTGCGCCAAGTGACGCCGGGGCGTTACGACGCGTACGAGGCACTGCTGCGCGCGCTCGCCGCCGAGCAGCTGTGGATGCTGCTCTGGCACGGCCAGGCCGGCTCCCCCGACGCCCAGTACGGGAACATGGAGGTCGAGGGCCTCGGCTACGCCCCCTGCGTGACCTCCGCCCAGGAGCTGTCCGCCAGCGGCTGGAACCGCTCTTACGAGGTCGTGCGCGGCATCGACGTCGCCCGCACCCTGTACCCGGACCACTACGGCCTGTGGCTCAATCCGCACGCCCCCGGCGGCGGCGTCGGCATTCCCTGGCTGGATCTGCGCCGCATCGCCTCGGGCCTCGACCTGCTGCCCGCGGGACCGCTCAGGCTGACCGAGCCGAACATCGAGATCCCCCAGTTCTACGCCCTGTTGACGCAGAACGCGCACCGCACCCCCGTCGTGCGCTCACTGCGCCGCGCCTGGGTGCAGCCCGCGCTCGGGGCGCCCTATCTGGCCATCGGCCTCGACGTGTACGACACGTCACCGCCGTCGGTCGACGCGGTGCGCACGATGATGCAGCAGTCCATCTCCGCCGTCCCCGAGGGCCTGCCCGTGTCGACGGTCGCGATGTCCGACGACCACGACCCGGTCGCCATGTGGCTGCGGGCCAACGCCCGGCCGTTCTACGACCGCGAGGCCCAGGCCGCGCCCGCCCCGGCCGGCGGGTACGGCTACCCCGCGCAGTACTGAACAGCAGCTGAACGGCACTGAACAGCGGGAATGGACACGATGACCGTTCTGATGGGGGTGGGGCCCTATAGGCTCCCGTGCCGCCTTGCGCCCCAACTGCCCCGTGTTCGACCCTCGTTCACTCGCGTCCGCATAACGGAACACCTCGATCAGCATCACGGTTGCGCATCCTTTCCCCGTCAAGTCTGGTAACAGATCACAACGTGGATGAAGACTCCCGCTCCAAGGGGCCTTCGCCCCTGCGTACGACGGACTGATCACGTCGCTACAGCGGCAAGTGCGGGCCGGTCACCACCGGTTGAGAGGGGTCCCTGCCACGATGACGGCACCATTGCATGACACACCTGCGGACGCGGACCCGACCGAGGACGTCGCTCCCGCAGTTGATGCAGGGGTGAAGAAGGTCGAGGGGCGGTCCCTCAAGCAGATCGCCTGGAATCGCCTGAAGCGGGACAAGGTCGCCCTCGCGGGCGGCATCACGGTGGTCCTCCTGGTCCTGGTCGCCGTCTTCGCGCCCCTGATCGTGAGCCTCCTCGGCCACCCGCCCAACGACTTCCACCAGGACGAGCTCGACGAGCTGACCAACCTCCCCAAGGGCGCGCTCGGCGGCATGAGCAGCGACTTCCTCTTCGGGGTCGAGCCCAACAAGGGCCGCGACGTCTTCAGCCGCATCGTCTACGGCGCGCGGATCTCGCTCCTGGTGGCGTTCCTCGCCGCCATCGTCGCCGTGGTGCTCGGCACGCTCTTCGGGATCATCGCCGGCTACTTCGGTGGCTGGGTCGACGCCCTGATCAGCCGCGTGATGGACGTGCTGCTCTCCTTCCCGCAGCTGCTCTTCATCATCTCCCTCGTCTCCGTGCTCCCCGACGACCTGCTGGGCCTGACCGGCTCCAGCGTGCGCGTCGCGATCCTCGTCCTGGTCATCGGCTTCTTCGGCTGGCCCTATGTCGGACGTATCGTCAGGGGGCAGACACTTTCGCTCCGTGAGCGCGAGTACGTGGAAGCGGCCCGCAGCCTCGGCGGCGGAAAGCGCCACATCCTCTTCCGCGAGCTGCTGCCCAACCTGGTCGCCCCGATCACCGTCTACGCGACGCTGATGATCCCGACCAACATCCTCACGGAGGCGGCCCTCAGCTTCCTCGGCGCCGGTGTCCGGCCGCCGACGGCCTCGTGGGGCGGCATGCTGCGCGACGCGCTGGAGACGTACGAGCACGACCCGATGTTCATGGTCTTCCCCGGCGTGACGATCTTCATCACGGTGCTGGCCTTCAACCTCTTCGGCGACGGGCTGCGCGACGCGCTCGACCCGAAGGGGACGCGCTAGAAGTCCCCGACCGACTTGCCCCTGCCGCATGTCAGGTGGCTCTCACCATGGTTCTCCGGCAGTTCAAGGCCAAGGACCGCGAATCTCGGAGGTTACGAGAAAATGCCCACAGTTTCCTCGAAACGACGGCTCGCCGCCGGCGCGGCCCTCGTGGTCGCGGCGCTGGTGACCACCACGGCGTGCGGCGGCGGTGACGGTGACGGAGGCGACTCGAAGGGTGCCGGTTACAACGCGGCGTTCAACAAGGTTGCCAACCCGTCCAAGGAGAAGGGGGGCACGCTGAGGATGGTCGGCAAGCAGGACCTCGACTCGGCCGACCCCCAGCGTGCCTACTACGGCATGTCCTGGGACTTCATGCGCTTCTACACCCGCCAGCTGGTGACGTACGACACCAAGCCGGGCAAGGCGGGCACGAAGCTGGTCCCGGACCTCGCCACCTCCACCGCGAAGATCTCGGACGACGGCAAGACCTACACGTACAAGCTGCGTGACGGTCTGACCTGGGAGGACGGCTCCAAGCTGACCGCCCAGGACATCAAGTACGGCATCGAGCGCGTGTGGGCGACGGACACCATCACCGGTGGCCCCGGCTACATCAAGCAGACGCTCGACCCCAAGGGCAAGTACAAGGGCCCGTACAAGGACACGTCGAAGAAGGGCCTGGACGCGATCCAGACGCCCGACGACCAGACCATCATCTTCAAACTGCCCAAGCGCAACGGCGACTTCGAGCAGTTCCTCGCGATGCCGACCGGCTCCCCGGTGAAGGCGTCCAAGGACACCAAGGCCAAGTACACCCAGCGGCCCTTCTCGTCCGGCCCGTACAAGTTCCAGCAGTACAAGGCCGGCAAGAAGATCGTCCTGGTGCGCAACGAGAACTGGAAGAAGTCCTCGGACCCGATCCGCGCGGCGCTGCCCGACAAGGTCGACGTGACGATCTCCGCCAACCTGGAGGAGAACGACAAGAAGCTGATGGCGGGTGACTACGACCTCGACATGAACGGCACGGGCATGACCCAGTCCGGCCGTGTCACCGCCGTGCAGAAGCACCGCGACAGCGTCGACAACATGCACACGTCCTTCGTGCGCTACGTCGCCCTGGTCCACACCGCGAAGCCCTTCGACAACGTCCACTGCCGCAAGGCCGTGTTCTACGCCACCGACTTCGCGAGCCTCCAGCAGACCCGAGGCGGCAAGGTCGCCGCCGGTGACATCGCCAACAGCACCTTCCCCAAGGCGATCCCCGGCTACAGCGACTACGACCCGTACGGTGTCCTGGCGCGCAAGGGCAAGCCCGACGCCGCCAAGGCCAAGGAGGAGCTGAAGAAGTGCGACAAGCCGAACGGCTTCAGCACCAAGCTCACCGCCCGTAACAACAACCCGGGTGAGGTCGACGCCGCCGAGGCGCTCCAGGAGCAGCTCGGCAAGGTCGGCATCAAGGTCCAGGTCGACTCCCTCGACGGCGCCGACACCTCCAGCATCACCGGCTCGCCGTCCGTCGTGAAGAAGCGCGGCTACGGCATGACGATGAGCGGCTGGGGCCCGGACTTCCCCTCCGGCCAGGGCTACGCGCAGCCGCTGTTCGACAGCCGCTTCCTGAACCCGACCGGCAACTACAACGAGTCCCAGATCAAGGACAAGAAGGTCGACGCGCTCTTCGACAAGGCGATCGCCGAGACCGACCCGGCCAAGGCCGGCGAGATCTACAAGGAACTCGACAAGCGGATCCTCGACAACGCCGACTGGATGCCCTTCCTCTACGAGAAGAACATCACCTGGCGCGGACCGCGGCTGACCAACGCCTACATGTCCGACGGCTACAACGGCCGTTACGACTACGTCTCGCTCGGCGTCAAGAAGTAGCCCCCGGCAACACCCGCCGCAGCAACAGCAGTTGATTGTCCCACCGCCGCCGAATCCCGCCAGTCCGAAGGGCAGGTGATGGCCCCGGGCGGCGGCCAGGACTCCTCACAAGGGGGTGCTGGCCGCCGCCGGGCCGCGCACAGTGCTTGCTTATCTCATCCGGCGCCTGATCGCCGTCGTCATCATGGTGCTGGTCGTACTGCTCGCGACCTTCACCGTCTTCTTCATGCTGCCCAAGTGGGCGGGACAGGACATCGCCGTCCTCTTCGCCGGCAAGGCCACCGGTGCCGAGCAGATCGAGGGCATCCGGACCAAACTGGGGCTCAGCGACCCCCTCCTCGTCCAGTTCTGGGACTTCATCAAGGGCATCCCGATGGGGCGCGACTACGTCAACGGCAGTGACGTCACGCACTGCCCGGCGCCCTGCTTCGGCTACTCCTTCCGCACCGAGGCTCCCGTCTGGGAGACCCTCAAGGACGCCCTGCCCGTCACCGGCGCGCTCGCCGCCGGAGCGTGCGTGCTCTGGCTCGCCGGCGGTGTCGCCACCGGCGTCATCTCCGCGCTGCGCCGGGGCACCATCTGGGACCGGGCCGCGATGACCACCGCGCTCGGCGGCGTCTCGCTCCCCGTCTTCTTCACCGGCATGATCGCGATGGGCGTCTTCGTCCACCAGTTGGGCTGGGTCAAGATCGCGGACAGCCTCAGCACCGACGACTCGGCCGGCGTCTGGCTCCAGACGCTGATCCTGCCGTGGATCGTCCTCGCCTTCCTCAACGCCGCGATGTACGCCCGCCTCACCCGCGCCACCATGCTGGAAGTGCTGGGCGAGGACTACATCCGCACCGCCCGCGCCAAGGGCCTCGGCGAGTCTGTCGTCATCCGCAAGCACGCGCTGCGTTCCGCGATGACGCCGATCCTCACCGTCTTCGGCCTCGACCTCGGTGTCCTGATGGGCGGCGCCGTGCTCACCGAGTCCACGTTCAACCTGCCGGGGCTCGGCCTGGAGGCGGTCAGGGCCATCAGCAGCAAGGACCTGCCCGTCATCCTCGGGGTGACCCTGTGCGCGGCGCTCGCGATCGCCGTGGCCAACCTCGTCGTCGACCTTATGTACGCCGTCATCGACCCGCGAGTGAGGCTGGGATGACCGAACTTTCCAAGAGCGGGGCCGCGGTGGGCGAGCCCGTCGTCGACTCGCCCGCTCCCTCCGCCTTCCTGGAGGTGCGCGACCTCAAGGTGCACTTCCCGACCGATGACGGCCTGGTCAAGTCCGTCGACGGGCTGAACTTCACGCTGGAGAAGGGCAAGACCCTCGGCATCGTGGGCGAGTCGGGCTCCGGCAAGTCGGTCACCTCGCTCGGCATCCTCGGCCTGCACACCGCCGGCCAGTACGGTGCCCGCAGGGCGCAGATCTCCGGCGAGATCTGGCTGGGCGGCAAGGAGCTGCTCGGCGCCGACCCCGCCGAGGTGCGCAAGCTGCGCGGCCGCGAGATGGCGATGATCTTCCAGGATCCGCTCTCCGCGCTGCACCCGTACTTCTCCATCGGCAAGCAGATCACCGAGGCGTACCGGGTCCACAACGACGTCGACAAGAAGACCGCGCGCAAGCGCGCGATCGAGATGCTCGACCGGGTCGGCATCCCGCAGCCCGACAAGCGTGTGGACAGCTACCCGCACGAGTTCTCGGGCGGCATGCGCCAGCGCGCGATGATCGCCATGGCGCTGGTGAACAACCCCGAGCTGCTCATCGCCGACGAGCCGACCACCGCCCTGGACGTCACCGTCCAGGCGCAGATCCTCGACCTCATCCGGGATCTGCAGAAGGAGTTCGGCTCCGCCGTCATCATGATCACGCACGACCTGGGCGTCGTCGCCGAGATGGCCGACGAACTGCTGGTCATGTACGGCGGCCGGTGCGTCGAGCGCGGCAGCGCCGAGAAGGTCTTCTACGAGCCGCAGCACCCCTACACCTGGGGTCTGCTCGGTTCGATGCCCCGCATCGACCGCGAGGAGACCGAGCGGCTCATCCCGGTCAAGGGCTCGCCGCCCAGCCTGATCAACCTGCCGAGCGGCTGCGCCTTCAACCCGCGCTGCCCCTACGCCGACATCCCCAAGGACCAGATCACCCGCCGCGAGCGCCCCGAGCTGCGGCTTGTGGCCGACGGGCACTACTCCGCCTGCCACATGTCGCAGGACGAGCGCACCCGGATCTGGACCGAAGAGATTGCGCCGAAGCTGTGAAAGACGATGCGAAAGACCCGAAGGACACGGCGGAGGGCCAGGAGATGACGAGCCCGGCACAGACGAAGAGCTCGCCCGAGCCGCTGCTCAAGGTCGAGGGCCTGGTGAAGCACTTCCCCATCAAGAAGGGGCTGCTCCAGCGCCAGGTGGCGGCCGTGCAGGCGGTCGACGGACTGACCTTCGACGTCCGTCCCGGGGAGACGCTCGGTGTGGTCGGCGAGTCCGGCTGCGGCAAGTCGACGATGGGCCGGCTGATCACCCGCCTGCTCGAACCGACCGGCGGCCGCGTCGAGTTCGAGGGCACGGACATCACGCACCTGAACACGGGCAGGATGCGTCCGCTCCGCCGCGACGTGCAGATGATCTTCCAGGACCCGTACTCGTCGCTGAACCCGCGGCACACCATCGGCACGATCGTCGGCGCGCCCTTCAAGCTCCAGGGCGTCAAGCCCGAGGGCGGCGTGAAGAAGACCGTGCAGGAGATGCTGGAGCGGGTCGGGCTCAGCCCCGAGCACTACAACCGCTACCCGCACGAGTTCTCCGGCGGCCAGCGCCAGCGCATCGGCATCGCGCGGGCGCTCGCCCTGCGGCCCAAGCTGGTGGTGGCGGACGAGCCGGTCTCGGCCCTGGACGTCTCCATCCAGGCCCAGGTGGTCAACCTCCTGGACGATCTCCAGGACGAGCTGGGCCTGACGTACGTGATCATCGCGCACGACCTGTCGGTCATCCGGCACGTGTCGGACCGCATCGCGGTGATGTACCTCGGCAAGATCGTGGAGCTGGCGGACCGCAAGGACCTCTACTCCACGCCGATGCACCCGTACACCAAGGCGCTGCTCTCCGCGGTGCCGGTGCCCGACCCCAAGCGGCGCGGCGTCAAGAGCGACCGCATCCTGCTCCGCGGTGACGTCCCCTCGCCGATCGACCCGCCCTCCGGCTGCCGCTTCCACACGCGGTGCTGGAAGGCGACGGAGATCTGCAAGACGAAGGAGCCGCCGCTGATCCCGCTCGCCTCCGGGCACCAGGTGGCGTGCCACCACCCGGAGAACGCGCCGGACCAGGCGCCCGAGGACACCACGCTCCTCTCGGCCGCCAAGGAGGCGATCGAGGTGGTGACGGTGGTCGCCAAGGCCGAGGAGACGGCGGCGGCGGAGCAGGCCGACAAGTAGTCGTAGTGAAGGGAGGGCACGCGCAGGGGCGCGTGCCCTCCCTTCGTGCGTGTCACTCCGTGACGGTCCAGCGCCCCACTTCCCGGTACGCGGAGTCGTGGACGCTCTCGCCGTCCCCGGGAGTCAGCGCGTAATGGCGGAGGTTGCCGCCCCAGTACCGCAGGATCCGGCCGAGCTCCTCCGCCGCCTTCCCCTCGAACGCGTCCTCGCCCATGTCGACCTCCAGCAGGAACTTCATGGCTGCCTCGCTCCTCTCGTCACCGGTGCTTCAACTTTCTCATTGAAGTCCTTTGTGAGACTTTTCGGACACGCCCCGCTGTCTAGCAGGGACGATGGGCGGCCAACCCTCAAATGGGGGTGAGGCCTGCGGCGAGGCCGGGCCGGGCGCGGGTAAGAATGGCGCGTGCTCCAGGATCTGTTCACCCCCTCCGTCCAGCACGCGCTCGACATCGTGGGGATCTTCGTCTTCGCGATCTCCGGCGCGCTGCTCGCCGTGCGCAAGAACTTCGACGTCTTCGGCATCGCCGTCCTCGCCGAGGTCACCGCGCTGGGCGGAGGACTCTTCCGCGACCTGGTGATCGGGGCGGTCCCGCCGGCCGCCTTCACCGACCTCGGGTACTTCATCACCCCGCTGTTCGCGGCGGCCCTGGTCTTCTTCCTGCACCCGGAGGTGGAGCGCACCCAGCTCGCGGTGAACGTCTTCGACGCCGCCGGGCTCGGCCTCTTCTGCGTCGCGGGCACCACCAAGGCGTACGACTACGGCCTCGGCCTCACGGCGTCGGCCGCCCTCGGCCTGATGACCGCGGTGGGCGGCGGCGTACTGCGGGACATCGTCGCCAACGAAGTGCCCTCGCTGGTCCGCTGGGACCGCGATCTCTACGCCGTGCCCGCCATCGTGGGCGCGACGATGGTCGCCCTGTGCATCCGCTTCGATGAGCTGACGGCGTTCACCAGCGGCCTCGCCGTCGTGACGACGTTCGTCCTGCGGCTGCTGGCGCTGCGCTATCACTGGCGGGCGCCGCGTGCCTGGAACCGGCGGTCGACCGCGGTCGAGGCGGAGACCGACAAGACGCCGTAGACGCCGTAGCGAGAAAAAGCTACCGCTCAGTAATCTAATGTTGTACGTTGCTGCCATGGCAACGGCAGCATCGGCACCCTCGGCAGCCTCACTCCCCGCATCGGCGACCGCGCGCATCGGCGACAGCGAGTTCGACCGCGACACCGCGGTCACGCGGCGCGAGCCCGGCGTCTACGACACCGAGCTCTCCGCCGGCTGGACGATCATCAACGCCGTCAACGGCGGCTATCTCCTGGCCGTCCTCGGCCGCGCCCTCGCCGACGCGCTGCCGCACGCCGACCCCTTCACCATCTCCGCGCACTACCTCACCGCCTCGGCCCCCGGCCCCGCGGTGATCCGCACGGACGTGGTGCGCGCCGGCCGGACCCTCTCCACCGGGCAGGCCTCCCTCTTCCAGTACGACGAGGAGGGCCGCGAGGTCGAGCGGATCCGCGTGCTCGCCTCGTACGGAGACCTCGACGCGCTCCCCGACGACGTCCGCACCACCGCCGAGCCGCCCGCGATCCCGCCGCTCGACCAGTGCTTCGGCGCGCAGGACGCTCCCGACCACCGCCCGGTGCCCGGCAGTTCCGCCATCGCCGACCGCCTCTTCCTGAAGCTCGACCCCGCCACGCTCGGCTGGGCGCTCGGGCAGCCGTCCGGCAAGGGGGAGATGCGCGGCTGGTTCGGCCTCGCGGACGGCCGCGACGCCGACCCGCTGTCGCTGTTGCTCGCGGTGGACGCGCTGCCGCCGACCGCCTTCGAGATGGGACTGACCGGCTGGGTGCCCACCGTGGAGCTCACGGTGCACGTCCGCCACCGCCCCGCCCCCGGCCCGCTGCGCGTCGCGATCACCACGCGGAACCTCGCGGGCGGCTTCCTGGAGGAGGACGCGGAGGTCTGGGACAGCGAGGACCGGCTGGTGGCCCAGTCACGCCAGCTCGCCCGGGTTCGGCTCTCCTAGCTCCTCGGGGTCCTGGGTCCTGCGGGTCCCCGCGGCCCTCGGGTCGGGCAGGCGTACGAGATCCTGGTCCGCGTGAAATCCGACCGGCTGCTCTCGATCCTGCTGCTGCTCCAGACGCGCGGCCGGGTGCCCGCGCACGAGCTTGCCGCCCGTCTCGAAGTCTCCGTCCGCACGATCTACCGGGACATCGAGGCCCTGTCCGCCTCCGGTGTCCCGGTCTACGCCGAGCGCGGGCGGCACGGCGGCATCGCACTGCTCGCCGGGTTCCGCACCGACGTGACGGGGCTGACCGCCGACGAGTCACGCGCCCTGTTCGTCCTCGCCGCGCAGGGCGCGCACGCCGCGCTCGGCCTGGACGAGGCGCTCGGTTCCGCGCTGCGCAAGGTGATGGCCGCGCTGCCCGAACCGCACCGCCCGGGCGCGGAGTTGGCGAGCCGCCGCATCCTCGTGGACGCCTCGCGCTGGATGAAGGGGCCGCTGCCCGTCGACCTGGAGGTGCTCCAGGACGCGGTCTTCGCCGACCGCAGGCTGCGGCTGCGCTACCGGCACAGCGGCGCCGCGCAGGCGCGTACGTACACCGTCGACCCGTACGGCCTCGTGTGCAAGGCCGGCATCTGGTACCTCGTCGCCGACCGGCGCGGCGCCCCGCGCCTCTTCCGGGCCGACCGGATCCGCTCGGCCACCGTCACCGACGCTCCGGTGCGGCGGCGCCCGGGCGTCGAACTGTCCGACGTCTGGGCCGTGTTGAAGCACGCGGTGGAGAACCGGCCGGGCGGCCTCCAGGTGACGGTCCGGGTGCGGCGCGTCCGCTACGACCTGTTCCTGCGCATCAACGGCAAGTCGGTCACCCGGCTGCCGCCGGACCACGACGGCGAGAGCGAGTGGCTCACCGTCCCCCTCGCCTTCGAAGCCGTGGGCGAGGCGCGGACCCTGCTGCCGTTCGCCGACGACGTCGAGGTGCTCTCGCCGCCCGAGGTGCGCGACGAACTCGTCCGGGCCGCCGCCGCGGTCACCCGCCTGTACGCGGAGAAGCCCCTGCCCGCAGGAAACGGGCCAGCTCCCCGGTGAGTTCGGCGGGCGCGTCCTCCTGTACGAGGTGGCCCGCGCCCTCGATCAGGCACAGCTCGGCGCCGGGGATCGCCGCGGCCAGTTCATGGCCGCGCGCCACCGGGAGCCAGGTGTCGTCGGCGCCCCAGCAGATCAGTACGGGCAGGTCCAACTCCCCGTACCTGCCCTGGATCTCGTCGGTGTACCGCTGGTCGTTCTGCTCGATCTGCCGGTAGAAGGCGGGCTGCCCCTCGGCCGTGCACCAGGGCGCCACGAGCCGGTCGAGCACGGCCGGGTGCAGACCGCGGTGGCTCGCCGAGCTCACGTACTCGCGTACGAGCGCCTCGTGCAGATCGGCCGGCAGCCGCCCGAAGACTTCGGCGTGCGCGCCGAGGAGCCGGTAGGTGGCGGTGCCCCACGGGGCGAGGGCCACGGGGTCGACGAGGGCGAGGCGGGCGTAGCGGGCGCCGTGCAGCAGGTGCGCGCGCAGGGCCACGCAGCCGCCGAAGTCGTGGGCGAGGACGGCGGGCCGCGCCAGGCCCCAGTGGCCGAGCAGCTCGGTGAGGATCCGGCCCTGCGCGGCGAGCGAGACGTCCTGCCCCTGCCGCATCTCCGAGGCGCCATATCCGGCCAGGTCCCAGACGTACACGCGGTGTTCGCGCGCGAGGGTGCGGGCGACGGCCCGCCAGACGTACGACGAGAAGGGAGTGCCGTGGACCAGCACGACGGGCGGGGCGTCGGCGGGGCCGAGCGCGGCCCAGCGCACGGTGCCCGAGGAGCTGGGGAAGGTCTGGTCGAGGGTCCAGGTGTCCTGTGCGGTCGTCATGACCGTAGAGGCTAGTTGCCCCTTACGCGGGAGTCGAGAGGGTGCTGCCCCGTCGCTCGCCGGCGGTCAGTGCTCGTCCAGCCAGTGGCGGCGGCCGAGGCTGACCAGGCGCAGCTGGCGGCGCGCCGTGGCCGCTACCCGTTCCGCGGCCTCGGGGTCGGCGCCCGCCTCGCCCGCTTCCAGGAGTGCCGACGCGGTCATCACCATGTGGTCGACGTACATCCCGGCGAGCATCAGCAGATCGTCCTCGGCCCAGCCCGCCGCCTGGGGCTCGTGGGCGAACTGGTCCCTGACCTCCTGGGTGAACAGGGCGAGCTGGCCGCCTATCGCGGCGCGCACCGCCTGTACGCCGCCGTGCTGTTCGCGGGCGATGAAGCGGACGTGGGCGGGGTGGGTGCGGACGTACGCGGCGATCAGTTCGACGGTGGCCGCGATGCGCTCCTCCCCGTCGTCCTCGCCCGCGCTGTCGCCGGTCGCGGAGAGCAGGGCGGTGAGCGCCGTGTGCAGGCTGCCGAGCGCCTCCTCGACGAGCGCCACGCCGAGGTCGGCCATGTCGCGGAAGTGGCGGTAGAAGGCGGTGGGGGCGACGCCCACGGCGCGGGTGACCTCACGCAGGCCGAGGCTGCTCAGGCTCTGCTCCTCGAGCAGCTGGAGCGCCGCGTCGAGGAGTGCCTGCCGGGTCTTCTGTTTCTGGGCCTGCCGGACGCCGAGCGTGTGACTCATGCCATGCAGTTAACAACTGTTCTCCGAGTTTTGGAAGCGCGGGGGCGGCTACCCTGTAAGTCAGTGAACAGTTGTTACCACAAGCGTTCACCGAACTGGCCCCGGCCTCCGGGGTGCGTTCGCCGATTGGAGAGGGATCTCATGCTCTTCGTTGTCGCCGCCCTGCTCCTGCTGGGTGTCGCCATGGGTTCCGTGGCCCACCTCCCGCTGACGGCCACGCTGGTCGCCGCCGCGGCCATCGGTGCGTGGCTCGCGGTCTTCGCGGTCCGCGAGCGCCGCACGCGCCACCACCACTGAGCCGGAAGGAGCCCGACCATGGCACTCACCACCGAACGCGCTGCCGAGCGCACCGCCGAACGTACCGACGCTGAGCGCTCCGCCGCAGGCCCTGCTGCTGAGCGCTCCGCCGAACGTCCTGCCGCCGAGCGCCCCGTCGGCCGCCGCGCCCCGGAGCGCCCCACCGGACGCCGTGACACCGACGGCATGGCCGTCGCCTCCTTCGTCTGCGGCCTGCTCGGACTGCTCGTCCTGAACGTCTTCCTCGGCCCCCTCGCGATCGTCCTCGCGGGCCTCGCCCTGTGGCGCGGCACCGGCCGAAGCGGCCGTGCGCTGCTCGGACTCGGGCTCGGCGTGGCCGACCTCGTCGTCCTCGGCGTGCTCGTCTCGATGGACGGCACCGTGTCCTGGGGTCTCGCAGGCTGATACCGCCGGGTCATACGGCGCCGTACGACTCGTAGAATCGTCGCACCATGGCCTACCTCGACCACGCAGCGACCACTCCGATGCTCCCGGAGGCGATCGCGGCGATGACCGCGCAGATCGCCGTCACCGGCAACGCCTCCTCGCTGCACGCGGCGGGCCGCCGGGCGCGCCGCACCGTCGAGGAGGCCCGCGAGACACTCGCCGAGTCGCTCGGCGCACGCCCCAGCGAGGTGGTCTTCACTTCCGGGGGCACCGAGGCCGACAACCTCGCGGTGAAGGGCCTGTACTGGGCCCGCCGCGACGTGGAGCCGGCCCGCACCCGCGTCCTCGCCAGCCCCGTCGAGCACCACGCCGTCCTCGACGCCGTCCACTGGCTCGGGGAGCACGAGGGCGCCACCGTCGAGTACCTCCCGGTCGACGCCCACGGCCGCGTCCACCCCGACGCCCTGCGCGAGGCGATCGCACGCGACCCCGACGACGTCGCCCTGGCCACCGTCATGTGGGCCAACAACGAGATCGGCACGATCCAGCCGGTCCGCGAACTCGCCGACGTCGCCGCGGAGTTCGGCGTCCCGCTGCACGCCGACGCCGTGCAGGCCTACGGCCAGGTCCCCGTCGACTTCGGGGCCTCCGGGCTCGCCGCGATGACCGTCTCCGGACACAAGATCGGCGGTCCTTACGGCATCGGGGCGCTGCTGCTCGGCCGTGAGTACAGCCCCGTCCCCGTGCTGCACGGCGGCGGCCAGGAGCGGCATGTGCGCTCCGGGACGCTCGACGTGCCCGCCGTCGCGGCCTTCGCCGTCGCGGGGGAGTACGCCGCCGAGCACCGCGAGCGCTTCGCCGCCGAGATCGGCGCGCTCCGCGACGACCTGGTGGCCGCGGTCCGCTCGGCGGTCCCCGAGGCGGTCCTCGGCGGTGACCCGTCCCCGGCGGGCCGGCTGCCCGCCAACGCGCACTTCTCCTTCCCCGGCTGCGAGGGCGACTCGCTCCTGCTGCTGCTCGACGCGCAGGGCATCGAGTGCTCCACCGGGTCGGCGTGCACGGCGGGCGTGGCCCAGCCCAGCCACGTCCTGCTCGCCACGGGCACCGACCCCGACCTGGCGCGCGGCACACTCCGCTTCTCGCTCGGCCACACGTCGACGAAGGCGGACGTCGACGCGGTGGCCGCGGCGATCGGCCCGGCGGTGGAGCGGGCGCGGACGGCGGGCCTGAGCTAGGCCTTCTTCCGCTTCTCCGCCGACCCGTCGCGGGCGGCCCGCACCAGGCGCATGTACCGGTCCCAGTCCCAGTGCGGGCCGGGGTCCGTGTGGTCCGTGCCCGGCACCTCCACGTGCCCGATGATGTGCTCCCGGTCGACCGGGATGTCGTACCGCTCGCATATCCCGGCCGTCAGCCGCGCGGACGAGGCGTACATCGCGTCGGTGAACGACGACTTGTCGTCGACGAAGCCCTCGTGCTCGATGCCGACGCTGCGTTCGTTGTAGCTCCTGTTGCCCGCGTGGAACGCCACGTCCAGCTCGCGGATCATCTGCGCCACATGCCCGTCCTTGCGGACCACGTAGTGCGTGGCGGCGCCGTGGCTCGGGTCCTTGAAGACGCGCAGCGCCGTGGCGTACCCGCCCTGGACGACGTGGATGATGACGCGGTCGATGCCGTAGTCGTCGGGGCGGTCGGCGCGCCGCCAGTTGTAGTCCGATGCGGCGGTCCACTGCGCGCCCTTGGCGTCGACCTCGCCCTCCTTGCGTCTCTTGACGACCCCGGGCAGCCGCCACCACAGCCGCCCCAGCTCGTCCTGGGCGAGTACGGCCGTGCCGGCGGCGGCCACGCCGCCACCGATCAGCAGGGTGCGCCGGCTGACTCCGCGGCCTCCCGGCTTCTGCGCCTCTGGTTCCCCCATGTGATCGTCAACGCTTACTCACGGGCATCCGGTTCCCGCGGGCCCGTACTCTGTTAGGGCTATGACTTTGACCGAGACCCCGCAGCCCGCCCAGCGCCCCCTCCGTGTCCTGGCCGCCATGTCCGGAGGCGTGGACTCCGCCGTCGCAGCCGCCCGCGCGGCCGAGGCCGGACACGACGTGACGGGAGTGCACCTCGCGCTCTCGGCCAACCCCCAGTCGTTCCGCACGGGCGCGCGGGGCTGCTGCACCATCGAGGACTCGCGCGACGCCCGCCGCGCCGCGGACGTCATCGGCATCCCGTTCTACGTGTGGGACCTCGCCGAGCGGTTCCGTGAGGACGTGGTCGAGGACTTCGTCGCCGAGTACGAGGCGGGGCGCACCCCCAACCCGTGCCTGCGCTGCAACGAGAAGATCAAGTTCGCCGCGCTCCTGGACAAGGCCCTCGCCCTCGGCTTCGACGCGGTCGTCACCGGCCACTACGCCAAGGTGATCGTCCGCGAGGACGGCACGCGCGAGCTGCACCGCGCCTCCGACATGGCCAAGGACCAGAGCTACGTCCTCGGGGTCCTGGACGACCGTCAGCTCGCCCACGCGATGTTCCCCCTCGGTGACACGGTCACCACCAAGGAGGAGATCCGCGCGGAGGCCGAGCGCCGAGGCCTCGCCGTCGCCAAGAAGCCCGACAGCCACGACATCTGCTTCATCGCCGACGGCGACACCCAGGGCTTCCTCGCCGCCCGCCTCGGCAAGGCGGAGGGCGACATCGTGGACGAGTCCGGGGAGGTCCTCGGCACCCACGAAGGGGCGTACGGCTACACCATCGGCCAGCGCAAGGGCCTGCGGATCGGCACCCCCGCACCGGACGGCAAGCCGCGCTACGTCCTGGACATCTCCCCGGTGAACAACACCGTGACGGTCGGCCCGGCCGCCGCCCTGGACGTGACCGCCCTGACCGCCATCAGGCCCCGCTGGTGCGGAGCGGCCCCCACCGGGCCCGGCACGTACACGGCACAGCTGCGGGCCCACGGCGGCGAGACGGAGGTCACCGCGGAGCTCGTCGACGGCACCCTGAACGTCTCCTTCACCGAGCCCGTCCGGGGTGTGGCCCCCGGCCAGGCGATCGTCCTGTACGACGGCACGCGCGTGGTGGGCTCGGCGACGATCGCGACGACGGACCGGGTGACGGCGGGCGTCTAGGGCCTGCCCCTCGCTAGTCCGCGACCCGGAGCACGATCTTGCCCCGCGTGCGGCCCCGCTCGCCGTACGCGTGCGCCTTCGCGGCGTCCTCCAGGGGCAGCACGGTGTCGATCTCGGCGCGCAGCCTGCCCTCGTCCACCAGGCGCGCGATCTCCAGCAGGCCCAGCCGGTCCGGCTCGACGACCGTCCAGCCCGTGCGGATGCCGCGCTCCCGCGCGAGACCGGCGTCCGGCAGACCGCCGGGATCGGGCAGCGTCACCAGATGGCCGCCGGGGCGCAGGACCTCCAGGGACCGCGTGCCGTACGCGCCACCCACCCCGTCCAGCACGATGTCCACGTCGCTCACCGCCTCGGTGAAGTCCACGCGCGCGTAGTCGACGAGTTCGTCGACGCCGAGGGCGCGCAGGAAGTCGTGCTTCTCGGCGCGGGCGGTCCCGATGACGTACGCCCCGTGAGTCTTGGCGATCTGCACCGCCAGGTGCCCCACGCCGCCGGCCGCCGCGTGGACCAGCACCCGCTGCCCGGCCCGCAGCCCGGCCGTCTCCACCAGCCCCTGCCAGGCCGTGAGCGCCGCGAGGGGCAGGGCGGCGGCCTGGACGTGGTCGATGCCCGCGGGCTTGGGCGCGAAGCGCCGGGCGGGCGCCGCGACGAACTCGGCGTACCCACCGGCCTGCTCCGGGAAGCGCGGCATGCCGAACACCTCGTCGCCGGGGGCGTACAGCGTCACTCCGGGGCCGACCTCCTCGACGACGCCCGACACGTCGTAGCCGAGGATCGGGGTGTCGCCCCAGGTACCGAAGGTGCCCTCCGCGCGGGTCTTCCAGTCGACGGGGTTGACGCCCGCCGCGTGCACCCGGACGAGGACCTCCGTGAGGCCCGGCTCGGGGCGGTCGACCTCCACGGGGACCAGGTTCTCGGGGGCGCCCCACGCGCGGGGGCTCACGGCACGCATCTTCATGATCATCCTCTTGAATCCTCGTTCGAAAACGGCCAGAGAACCCAGAGTGCGGGCGGGTCCGCCGATCACAGTGCCGGCAGTCCGGCCATGATGTGACAGGATTCGGCCATGGCTTCGGCAGACGGACGACACCGGGTGGCGGTCCTCGCGCTGGACGGCGCGTACGCCTTCGAGATGGGCATCCCACCCCGGATCTTCGGAGCCGCGCAGGACGCCGAGGGGCAACCGCTCTACGACGTCGTCGTCTGCACGGTGGACGGCGGCCCGGTGCGCACCGACGCCGGGTTCCAGGTGATGGCGGAGCACGGCCCCGAGGCGCTCGCCGAGGCGGACACGGTGGTGATCCCGCCCACGGACCGCCTCTGCGGCGGCACCCAGGACGGCGTCCTGCCCGGACCGCTCGCCGCCGCCCTCGCCCGGGTGCGGCCCGGCACGCGCTGGGTGTCGATCTGCACCGCCTCGTACGTCCTCGCCGCGGCCGGGCTGCTCGACGGGCGCCCCGCGACCACGCACTGGAAGGAGGCCGACCACTTCCGGCGGACCTTCCCCCGGGTCGACGTCGACGAGGACGTCCTCTTCGTGGACGACGGCGACGTCCTGACGGCGGCGGGTGTCGGCGCCGGCGTCGACCTCTGCCTGCACCTGCTGCGCCGCGACCACGGCAGCGCCGTCGCCCACCGTGTCGCGCGCCTGTGCGTGGTCCCGCCCTGGCGCGAGGGCGGCCAGGCGCAGTACATCGAACGGCCCGTCCCCGAGCCGACGCTCGCCACGACGGCCGCCACGCGCGCGTGGGCGCTGGAACGGCTCCAGGAGCCGCTTCCCCTCGGCGAGCTCGCCGCGCACGCGCGCATGAGCCTGCGCACCTTCACGCGCCGCTTCCAGGAGGAGGTCGGCATGCCGCCGGGCCGCTGGCTGACCGCCCAGCGCATCGAACTGGCCCGCGGGCTCCTGGAGTCCAGCGACCTGCCCGTGGACGTGGTCGCCCACCGCGCGGGCTTCGGCACGGGCAACTCCCTGCGCCAGCACATGCGTTCCGTGCTCGGCGTCTCACCGGCCGCCTACCGCAGGACGTTCGCCTCCGCCGCCCCGGTGACCGCCCCCGCCGTCCGGTGACTACCCCTGCTGAGCGGTGATCTCCGCGTCGTAGAAGCAGTAGTGGTCCTTGATGGCCGCCACCTCCGGCTTTGGCTCCCGGTACGCCCACACCGCGTCCGGCGCGCCCGGCAGCGACCAGTAGGAGGCCGTGCCCTTGAAGGGGCAGTGCGTGGTGGTCCCGGACGGCGTCAGCAAGTCGGTGCGCACGTCCTCCGGCGGGAGGTAGTGGCGCGCCGGGTAGCCCGTCTCGCGCAGCAGGAGCGGGCGGCTGCTCTCCGCCACCACCTGCCCCTCGTGCACCACCCGCACGTGGTCCGTGCCCTGCTCGACGGTGATCCGGTGTCCCTTGGTCACGACGTACCCTCCTCGACAGGTGCTGTCAGTGTCGGACCGTACCGTGAGCGCATGAACATCTGCGTCTTCCTCTCCGCCGCCGACCTCGACGACCGCTACACCCGCCCCGCCCGGGAGTTCGCCGAACTGCTCGGCAAGGGTGGGCACACCCTGGTGTGGGGCGGTTCCGAGAGCGGCCTGATGAAGGTCGTGGCGGACGGCGTCGAGGAGGCGGGAGGCCGGCTCGTCGGCGTCTCCGTGGACTTCCTCGCGGCCAAGGCCAGGGCCGTCGCCGAGCCCCACGAGATGGTGATCTCCCGCGACCTCGCCGAGCGCAAGGCGCTGCTCCTGGAGAAGGCCGACGCGATCGTGATCATGGTCGGCGGCACCGGCACCCTCGACGAGGCCACCGAGATCCTGGAGCTCAAGAAGCACGGCAAGCACACCAAGCCGGTGGTCCTGCTGAACTCCGCGGGCTTCTACGACGGCCTCAAGGAGCAGTTCCGCCGCATGGAGGACGAGGGCTTCCTGCCGCTGCCCCTCACCGACCTGGTCTTCTTCGCCGAGGAGCCCGTCGGCGCACTGGCCTACCTGGAGGAATCGATCGGCACCCAGTGATGCGAGCATGGCGGGTATGGCAACACATGTGATCACCGGGGCCGGCTCCGGCATCGGAGCGGCCGTCGCCCGCCGCCTGCACGCACGCGGCGACGAACTCGTCCTCCACGCGCGCGACGCGGGCCGCGCCAAGGAGCTCGCCGCCCAGTTCCCCGGCGCGAGCACGCTGGTGGGCGACCTGTCCGACCCCGACAAGCTCTCCTGGGCCTTCGGGCACCAATCGCTGCCCTCGCGCGTGGACTCGCTCCTGCACATCGCGGGCGTCGTCGACCTCGGCCCGGTCGGTGAACTGACCCCCAAGTCCTGGCGCCACCAGCTCAACGTCAACCTCATCGCCCCCGCCGAGCTGACCCGCCACTTCCTGCCGCAACTGCGCCTCGCCCAAGGGCACGTCGTCTTCGTCAACTCGGGCGCGGGCCTGAACGCCCACGCCGACTGGTCCGCGTACGCCGCCTCCAAGCACGGCCTGAAGGCCCTCGCCGACTCGCTGCGCCAGGAGGAGCACGGCAACGGCGTCCGGGTCACCTCGGTCTACCCGGGCCGCACGGCGAGCGCCATGCAGGTCAAGGTGCACCAGCAGGAGGGCAAGGAGTACGACGCCTCGCGCTTCATCGACCCCGAGTCGGTCGCCACGACGATCGTCATGGCCCTGGACCTGCCGCGCGACGCGGAGGTCAACGACCTGACGGTGCGGCCGGGCCGATGAGCGACACCTTCACCTGGGGCGCGGCCACCGGCGTCGGGTCCATGCCCGGCGGGGACGCCCGCGAGGCCGCGAAAACCGTCACCGGCAGCTTCGACGGACCGCGGGAGGGCATGCCCTACCTCGCCGAGCTGCCCGCGCGCGGACCCGGCGCCGACATGATCGGCCGCACGGCCGGCCTGCTCGTCGACGTGTACGCGCGCGTGGAGCCCAGCGGCTGGCGCGTCGGCGACCGCCCCGGACGGGACACCAAGCGGGCCAGGGCCTGGCTCGGCGAGGACCTCGACGCCCTGGAGGAGTTCACGCAAGGGTACGAGGGCCCGCTGAAGGTCCAGGCCGTCGGCCCGTGGACGCTCGCCGCCGCGCTGGAGCTGCGCAACGGCGAGGCGGCGCTCTCCGACCCGGGCGCCTGCCGCGACCTCGCCGGATCGCTAGCCGAGGGCCTGCGCGAGCACCTCGCCGACGTGCGCCGCAGGGTGCCCGGCGCCCAGGTGGTGCTGCAACTCGACGAGCCCTCGCTCATCGCCGTGCTCCGCGGGCAGGTCAAGACGGCCAGCGAGTACCGCACCCACCGGGCCGTGGACCGCCAGGTCGTGGAGGACACCCTGCGGGCCGTCCTGGCCGTACAGGGCGAGGGCCCGACGGTCGTCCACTCCTGCGCGCCGGACGTGCCCTTCGCGCTGCTGCGCCGCGCCGGTGCCCACGCGATCTCGTTCGATGCCTCGCTCCTCACCGAGCGTGACGACGAGACCATCGGCGAGGCCGTCGAGGGCGGCACGAAGCTCTTCGCCGGTGTCGTGCCGGGCGTGGACGGCCGATTGTCAGACCCTGCCGGTAGCGTCATGGGTGTCAGGACGTTGTGGCGCAGGCTGGGGCTGAATCCGGGATCACTCGCGGAGTCGGTCGTGGTCACTCCGTCGTGCGGTCTCGCGGGGGCGTCTCCCGCGTACGCGCGCGCGGTGCTCGCCCACTGCGTCAAGGCGGCGAGATCGCTCGCAGACAACCCTGAGTAATTGGGTATGACGTAACGGGAGGACTTTACGGTGGCTGTCGAACAGCAAGGCTCTGTGCCCGCCGAGGCACGGGATCAGCATGCCCAGCTGGCCGAGCAGATCGAGGAGCACCGCTTCCGGTACTACGTGAAGGACCAACCGGTCGTCAGCGACGCCGAGTTCGACAAGCTCCTGCGTACCCTCGAAGCCCTGGAAGAGGAACATCCGGAGCTGCGGACGCCGGACTCGCCCACCCAGAAGGTCTCCGGTTCGTACGAGACGGAGTTCACGGCGGTCGAGCACCGCGAGCGCATGCTCTCGCTGGACAACGCCTTCGACGACGCCGAGCTGGCCGCCTGGGCCGACCGCGTGGCCAAGGACGTCGGCTCGCCGGGCTACCACTTCCTGTGCGAGCTGAAGGTCGACGGCCTCGCGGTCAACCTCACCTACGAGCACGGCAGGCTGACCCGCGCCGCCACCCGGGGCGACGGCCGCACCGGCGAGGACATCACGCCGAACGTCCGTACGATCGCGGACATCCCGCAGCGCCTCAAGGGCGAGCGCGTCCCCGCCCTCGTGGAGATCCGCGGCGAGGTCTTCTTCCCGATGGAGAAGTTCGAGGAGCTGAACGCCCGCCTGGTGGAGGCGGGCGACAAGCCCTTCGCCAACCCGCGGAACGCCGCAGCGGGTTCACTGCGCCAGAAGGACCCCCGCGTCACCGCGACCCGCCCGCTGCACATGGTCGTGCACGGCATCGGCGCCCGCGAGGGCTTCGACACCGACTGCCTCAGCCACGCCTATGACCTGCTGCGCGAATGGGGCCTGCCCACCGCCAAGCACAACAAGGTCGTCGACGACATCGAGGGCGTGCGGGACTTCATCGCGTACTTCGGCGAGAACCGCCACTCCGTGGAGCACGAGATCGACGGCGTCGTCGTCAAGCTCGACGAGATCCCGCTCCAGGGCCGTCTCGGCTCCACCTCGCGCGCGCCGCGCTGGGCGATCGCCTGGAAGTACGCGCCGGAGGAGGTCAACACCAAGCTGATCAACATCCGTGTCGGCGTCGGCCGCACCGGCCGCGTCACGCCGTACGCCCAGGTGGAGCCCGTCACCGTCGCCGGTTCCGAGGTCGAGTTCGCGACCCTGCACAACCAGGACGTCGTGAAGAAGAAGGGCGTCCTGATCGGCGACACCGTCGTGATCCGCAAGGCCGGCGACGTCATCCCGGAGATCCTCGGCCCCGTCGTGGACCTGCGGGACGGCACCGAGCGGGAGTTCGTGATGCCCGCCGAGTGCCCCGAGTGCGGCACGGCGCTGCGGCCCATGAAGGAGGGCGACATCGACCTCCGCTGTCCCAACGCCCAGACGTGCCCCGCCCAGTTGCGTGAACGCCTCTTCTATCTGGCGGGCCGCAAGTCCCTGGACATCGAGAACTTCGGATACGTCGCCGCGGCCGCGCTGACCAGGCCCCTGGAGCCCGCCGAGCCGCCCATCCTCGACGAGGGCGACATCTTCGACCTCAAGGTCGAGGAGCTGCTCCCCATCAAGTCCTACGTCCTCGACCAGGACTCCGGCCTGCCCAAGCGCGACCCCAAGACCGGCGAGGAGAAGGTGGTCACCTTCTTCGCCAACCAGAAGGGCGAGGCGAAGAAGAACACCCTCGCCATGCTGGAGAACATCGCGGCGGCCAAGGAGCGCCCCCTCGCCCGCGTCCTGACCGGCCTCTCGATCCGGCACGTCGGCCCGGTGGCCGCCGAGGCGCTGGCCCGCGAGTTCCGCTCCATCGACCGCATCGAACAGGCCACCGAGGAAGAGCTGGCCACGACGGAGGGAGTGGGCCCGGTCATCGCGGCCTCCCTCAAACAGTGGTTCGCCGAGGAGTGGCACCGCGAGATCCTCCGCAAGTGGCGGGCGGCCGGGGTGCGCATGGAGGAGGAGTCGAGCGGCGAGGACGAGGGCCCCCGCCCCCTGGAGGGCCTCACCGTCGTCGTGACCGGAACGCTCGAGCACTACACCCGGGATGGCGCGAAAGAGGCGCTCCAGACCCGGGGCGCGAAGGTGACCGGTTCCGTTTCGAAGAAGACGTCGTTCGTGGTCGTCGGGGACAACCCCGGTTCCAAGTACGACAAGGCGATGCAGGTGAAGGTTCCGGTTCTCAACGAGGAAGGCTTCGTTGTGCTGCTGGAACAGGGACCGGACGCGGCGCGGGAAGTCGCGCTTCCGACCGAGGAGTAGCGGTTGAAGGCCACCCGTTCAGCGCATACCAGATGCATACGGGTGGCCGGGTCGCATTCGGGCAACCGTAGTCGACCGCTGCCCGTGGAAGCCTTCTGCGGCCTACTGTTGAGGTGTGCGCCTGCCGTGCCCCGCTGCGAACGGGGTATCTCCTGCTCAACAAGAGCTTGGAAGGGAGCATCCCCTGCTCGACACGGGCTCGGGAGCAGAGCAGCCCCTTGCTCGTCGAGAGCGAGGGGACGGATTTGTGGACGCGGCCGAATCCGGGCCGAGTCCGTATGGCGTGGGCACCGCCGGCTGTGAGAGGGACGGGAATGGAACCGACCGAGAGCGCCGCCCCGGACTCACCGCTGCGCGCGCGCCGGTGGCACACGCCGGGCACCTGGCTGCGCGGACGCCGGACAGCACAGGACACCGATTCCGCCACCCCGAGCGGGTCTTCGACCGGGGCGCTGAGCACGGCCATCGAACCCCGTGAGCGGGCCTGGACGGCCCCCACCACAGGTCGCGGCACGGAGAGCGCCGTGGCCCTGGCGGGCGGCCCCACCGAGCCGGACCCGCGCGACGCCTGGCCGCTGCTGCCCGTCGTGGTCGTCACGGCGGCCGCGGTCCTGCTGGGCACCGGCTTCTTCCAGGCCTTCACGGGCCGGCACACGCTGTTCCCCTCCGGCGCCGCCGGCTGGTCCTTCGCCGTGCTCACCGGCCTCATCGTCGGCCACCTCGTCGCCCTCGGCCGGGACCGATGGTGGGGCGGCACGGGCTCCGGCGGGGCGCTCACCGTCGCCGTCCTGCTGCTGTACGGCTGGGTGCCGGCCGGCATGGTCAGCCTCACCGTCGTCGTCCTGGTCGGCGCCGCGCGCAGACACCGCTGGCGCCAGGGCGTGCTGCACGGCGCGGTCGACATCCTCGGCATCGGCGCGGGCGCGCTCACCATGGCCGCGTTCGGCACCTCACCGACCGCCGAGTCGCCCTGGCTGCCCGAGACCTGGGACCTGTACACCGCCCCCGAGGTGGCCCTGGTCGCCGTCGCCTACCTCGTCGTCACGCGCGTACTGCTCTGGTACGTCCACGCGCCGCGCACCGGCGCCCTGCCCACCGTCACCCGAACGGCCCTGGTGCGCCAGGGCCTCCTCGGCATCGCGCTGCTCGGCATCGCCCCGCTGATCTGTGTGGTGGCGATCTCCCTGCCGATCCTGCTGCCGCTCTTCGCGATCCCCCTGGTCGCGCTCGACTCCACCCTGTGGATCGCCCGCGCCCGCGCGGAGGAGCAGCTGAGGGACCCGCTCACCGGACTGCCCAACCGCCAGTGGCTGTTGGAGCGGACCTGGACGGCCCTCGACGACGCCGAGCGGATCGGGGCGCGCTCCGCCCTGATGCTGATCGACATGGACCGTTTCCGCTCGGTGAACGACACCCTCGGGCACCTCGCCGGTGACCGGCTGCTGTTGCAGATAGCGGACCGGCTGCGGCTCGCGCTGCCGCGCGGCGCGGAGGCGGCCCGGCTCGGCGGCGACGAGTTCGCCGTACTGCTCCCCATCGCCGACTCCACGACCTCCGCCACGCGCGTGGCCCGCCAACTGGTCGCGGCCCTCGGCTCGCCGCTCGACCTCGACGGCCTCACCCTGGTCCTGGAGGCCAGCGCGGGCCTCGCCGTCTTCCCCGACCACGCGCTCGACGCCGAGGGGCTGCTGCGGCGGGCGGACGTGGCGATGTACCAGGCGAAGCGGGACCGCACGGGCGTCGAGGTGTACGAGTCCAAGCGGGACTCCAACACCCCAGACCGTCTGGGCCTGTTGGGCGACCTGCGGCGGGCGCTGGACGCGGGCGACGTCGAACTGCACTACCAGCCCAAGGTCCGCTTCGACGGCAAGGTGGCCGGCCTCGAAGCGCTGGTGCGCTGGGTGCACCCCGAGCGCGGGAAGGTCCCGCCGGACGAGTTCATCGCCATCGCCGAGTCGTCCGGGCTGATGCCGCACCTGACGGAGTACGTCCTGGAGTCGGCCCTCGGTCAGGTGGCCAAGTGGCAGGCCCAGGGCCTGAAGGTCCCCGTCGCCGTGAACGTCTCGCCGCGCGACGTCCACACACCCGGTTTCGCGGGCTCGGTCGCGGCGCGGCTCGCCCGGCACGGGGTCCCCGCGGGAGCGCTGCAACTGGAGATAACGGAACACGTGCTCCTGGAGGACCCGCAACGCGCCGCCGACACCCTCGCCGGGCTCACCGGCCACGGCGTCAAGATGTCCTTGGACGACTTCGGCACGGGCTACTCCTCACTCGTCCACCTGCGGCGGCTGCCCGTCAGCGAGCTGAAGATCGACCGCTCCTTCGTGGCGCGGCTCGCCGTGGACAACGAGGACGCGGAGATCGTCCGCTGCACGGTGGACCTCGCGCACTCCCTCGGTCTGCTCGTCGTCGCCGAGGGCGTCGAGGACGACGAGACCTGGGAGCGGCTGCGCGACCTCGGCTGCGACGCGGTGCAGGGCTGGCTGGTCGCCGCGGCGATGCCGCCGGAGGAGACCACCGCGTGGCTGCGGGCGCGCGGCTCCCGCGGCTGGCGCCGGCCCGCGGACGTGGCGGCGGAAGCGGCGGCGGCGCTCGCCGAGGGCTCCGACGTGGGACAGTCCCAGTCCTCGGACCACGTGGTGAACTGACCGCCCGCCTTCGGCCCTCCCGATGCGGAGGGCCGAGGGCCGCCGGGCCCCCGCGGGGAAACCGTTTAACGGGCACACCACCCGGCCCCATAGGATTGGGGTCACAACCCGCACACTCACCCCTGAGGATCGCCGCATGCCTGGCATCACGCGCGAGGAGGTCGCCCACCTCGCCCGCCTTGCACGTCTGGAGCTGAAGGCCGAGGAGCTCGACCACTTCGCCGGACAGCTCGACGACATCATCGGCGCGGTCGCCCGCGTCTCGGAGGTCGCCGACCAAGACGTACCGCCGACCTCGCACCCGCTGCCGCTGACGAACGTCATGCGCGCGGACGAGGTCCGTCCGTCGCTCACCCCCGAGCAGGCGCTCTCTGGCGCCCCGGCCCAGGAGCAGCAGCGTTTCAAGGTGCCGCAGATCCTGGGGGAGGACTAAAGAACATGACGGACATCATCAAGCTCACCGCCGCCGAGATCGCGTCGAAGATCGCCTCCGGCGAGCTCACGGCCGTCGAGGTCACCGAGGCCCACCTGGCCCGCATCGACGCCGTCGACGAGAAGGTGCACGCCTTCCTCTACGTCGACCGCGAGGGCGCCCTCGCGCAGGCCCGCGCCGTCGACGAGAAGCGCGCCAGGGGCGAGAAGCTCGGCCCGCTGGCCGGCGTCCCCGTCGCGCTCAAAGACATCTTCACCACCGAGGGCGTTCCGACCACGGTCGGCTCCAAGATCCTCGAGGGCTGGATCCCGCCGTACGACGCGACGGTCACCAAGAAGCTGAAGGCGGCCGACGTCGTCCTGCTCGGCAAGACCAACATGGACGAGTTCGCCATGGGGTCCTCCACCGAGAACAGCGCCTTCGGCCCGACCGGCAACCCCTGGGACCTCACCCGCATCCCCGGCGGCTCCGGCGGCGGTTCCGCCGCCGCCCTCGCCGCCTACGAGGCCCCCCTCACCCTCGGCACGGACACCGGCGGCTCCATCCGCCAGCCCGCGGCCGTCACCGGCACGGTCGGCGTCAAGCCCACCTACGGCGGCGTCTCCCGCTACGGCATGGTGGCCTTCTCCAGCTCCCTGGACCAGGGCGGCCCCTGCGCCCGCACCGTCCTGGACGCCGCTCTGCTGCACGAGGCCATCGCCGGGCACGACGAGCTGGACTCGACGTCCATCGACGCCCCGGTCCCGCCGGTCGTCGAGGCCGCGCGCAACGGCTCCGTACAGGGCATGCGCGTCGGTGTCGTGAAGCAGTTCTCGGGCGAGGGCTACCAGGCCGGTGTCGTCCAGCGCTTCAACGAGTCGGTGGAGCTGCTCAAGTCCCTCGGCGCGACCGTCGTCGAGCTGGACTGCCCCTCCTTCGACCTGGCCCTGTCGGCGTACTACCTGATCGCGCCCTCCGAGTGCTCCTCGAACCTCGCCCGGTTCGACGCCATGCGCTACGGCCTGCGCGTCGGCGACGACGGCACGAGGTCCGCCGAGGACGTCACCGCGCTCACCCGCGAGGCCGGCTTCGGCGACGAGGTCAAGCGCCGCATCATCCTCGGCACGTACGCGCTCAGCTCCGGCTACTACGACGCGTACTACGGCAGCGCCCAGAAGGTCCGCACGCTCATCACGCAGGAATTCGAGAAGGCCTTCGAACAGGTCGACGTGATCGTCTCCCCGACGACGCCGACCACCGCCTTCCCGATCGGCGAGCGCGCCGACGACCCGATGGCGATGTACCTGGCCGACCTGTGCACCATCCCGACCAACCTGGCGGGCAACTCCGCCATGTCGCTGCCCTGCGGCCTCGCGCCGGAGGACGGCCTGCCCGTCGGACTGCAGATCATCGCCCCCGCCATGAAGGACGACCGCCTGTACAAGGTGGGAGCCGCCGTCGAGGCCGCCTTCGTGGAAAAGTGGGGGCACCCGCTGCTGGAGGAGGCACCGTCGCTGTGAGCGCTCTGAACAAGGCCAAGGGCTTCAAGAAGTCCAAGACCGGTACGTATCTGTCGATCGGCACCACCGCGTTCGGCGCGGTCTCCGTGCTCAAGCAGGCCAAGCTGGCCCGCCGCGAACACGACACGCTCCGCCTCGTGGACGCCGTCGTCTCCGCTGCCGCCATCGCCACCGGCGTCGCGCTGCTCCTGCGGGAGCTCAAGCGCCTCGGCGACGACGACGTCCTGCTGGGCTGAGAGGGAAAGTTTCACCGTGACTGTCACTACCGACCTGGTGTCGTACGAGGAAGCCCTCGCGACGTACGACCCCGTCATGGGCCTTGAGGTCCATGTCGAGCTGGGCACCAAGACCAAGATGTTCTGCGGCTGCTCGACGACGCTCAAGCAGGGGGCGAACAGCCAGACCTGCCCGACCTGCCTCGGCCTGCCCGGCGCGCTGCCGGTCGTGAACGAGATCGGCGTCGAGTCCGCCATCAAGATCGGCCTCGCGCTGCACTGCGAGATCGCCGAGTGGTGCCGCTTCGCCCGGAAGAACTACTTCTATCCGGACATGCCGAAGAACTTCCAGACCTCCCAGTACGACGAGCCGATCGCCTTCAACGGCTATCTGGACGTCCAGCTGGAGGACGGCGAGGTCTTCCGCGTGGAGATCGAGCGCGCCCACATGGAGGAGGACACCGGCAAGTCCACCCACGTGGGCGGCGCGACGGGCCGCATCCACGGCGCCTCGCACTCGCTCCTGGACTACAACCGCGCCGGCATCCCGCTGATCGAGATCGTCACCAAGCCGATCGAGGGCGCGGGCGAGCGGGCCCCCGAGGTCGCCAAGGCGTACGTCGCCGAGCTGCGCGAGCTGATCAAGGCGCTCGACGTCTCCGAGGCCCGCATGGACAAGGGCCAGATGCGCTGCGACGTCAACCTCTCGCTGCGCCCCAAGGGGCAGCAGGAGTTCGGCACCCGCAGCGAGACGAAGAACGTCAACTCGCTGCGCTCCGTGGAGCGCGCGGCCCGCTACGAGATCCAGCGCCACGCCGCGGTGCTCTCCTCGGGCGGCACGATCCTCCAGGAGACCCGTCACTTCCACGAGGACGACGGCTCCACGACCTCCGGCCGCATCAAGGACAACGCCGAGGACTACCGGTACTTCCCGGAGCCCGACCTCGTCCCCGTCGCCCCGTCCCGTGAGTGGGTCGAGGAGCTGCGCGCCGGCCTCCCGGAGCTGCCGCGGCTGCGCCGCAACCGCCTCCGCGAGGAGTGGGGCATCTCCGAGCACGACATGCAGTCGATCCTCAACGCCGACGCGATCGGCCCGATCGTCGCCACCATCAACGCGGGCGCGGACGCCGCGTCGGCCCGCAAGTGGTGGATGGGCGAGCTGGCCCGGCACGCCAACGAGCAGGGCGTGGACCTCGGCTCGCTGCCGATCACGCCGGAGCACGTCGCCCGCGTCACCGAGCTGGTCGCCGCCGGTGACCTGAACGACAAGCTGGCCCGTCAGGTCATCGAGGCCGTCCTGAAGGGCGAGGGCACCCCGGACGAGGTCGTCGAGAAGCGCGGCCTGAAGGTCGTCTCGGACGAGGGCGCGCTCACCGCCGCCGTCGACGAGGCCATCGCCGGCAACCCGGGCGTCGCGGACAAGATCCGCGGCGGCAAGGTCGCCGCGGCCGGCGCGCTGGTCGGCGCGGTCATGAAGGCCACCCGCGGCCAGGCCGACGCGGCCCGCGTCAAGGAGCTCATCCTGGAGAAGCTGGGCGTCAGCGAAGGCTGAGTCCGGTCCGGCCAGGTGAGGGGCGGCGCACCCGAAAGGGGGCGCCGCCCCTTCTCCGTACCGCGCTCCGTACCGCCAGGGCCGCTACCGGTCGTCGGGCCGCGGCGGACCGAACGGCTCGAAGAACATCTCCTCCAGCGGGTCCTGGTCCTTGCGCAGGCCGTAGAAGCCGGCGTTGCCGGGGCCGCCGCGCAGCCAGTTCAGGAGCGTCTCGGTGAAGTTGCCCTCCAGGGGCGGGCCCTGGTCCACGTGCCGGGGGTTGACGGCCACGCGCCACTGCTCGGGCTCGCCCTCGGCGCACCAGCCGATCATGTCCCCGTCGATGGTCGAGGCGACCGGCAGAAAGCCGCGGGGCTCGGGCCAGGCGGGCATGGGGTAGTACTGGGGATGCGCCTCGCGCAGGCTCCGGTACCCCTCCAGCATCTCCTCGACGCCCGCCGCCAGGCCGAGCCGGTGGTCGAGGTCGAGCGGGGCCGGCATGTCGAGCCACCAGCTCCAGTTCCCCGCGCCGTACCGCTCGCTCAGCGCCACGAAGTCCGCCGGCAGCCGAGTGCCGAGCCGCTCGAAGACCTGCTCCCAGGTGCCCTTGCCCAGGTGGGGAGCGAGCGGCGGGGGTATCAGCGCGGCGACCGCCTCCAGACCCTCGCCCTCGGTGAGCGCGGCGTGCTGGCGCGCGTCCACGTACGTCCCCCGGGCCGGGGGTGTCCAGGGCGTGGCGGCGGCGAGGGGTGCCCAGGTGCGCACGGAGGGCGGCAGGGGGCCGAGGAGACCGCCGGGCCCGCCGGGGTTCGGCACGCCGGTGCCGAGCGCCGTCAACAGCAGTTCCAGGAAGGGGAGTTCGTACGCCACCCAGGGCTCGGCGACGCCTACCGCGACGGAGGTGGTCAGGAGCACCACGGGCCACGCGTCGGGGTCCTTCGAGACCGAGGTGTCCCAGAAGAGGTGGTCGCCGCCCGAGGTCGTGGCGAAGGCCAGCAGACCACCCTCGTCGGGCAGGAAGCGGCGCCGCTCCCGGGTGAACATGCCCGGCCTGATCGCGGAATGGCGGTGGGTCTCCAGAACCCAGGCGGCGTACTCATACCGGCCGTCGGCGCTGACGCACGGGGTGTGCAGCCGGACGGACGTGGCATCGGGGTCGCCTATCTCGGCCGGGCCGTACGCCGACACGAGCGCCTTGTAGTCGGCCGGGAGCGGGGTCTCCAGCCAGGCCTCCACGGCCGTCCAGTCGACGGCGGGCACAGGGTCGGGCGGCGGCCCGACCAGGTCCGTGAAAGCGGCGACGCGTGCGGTGATCTCCATGCTTTCGAGGATGGCACCCGCCACTGACAACGCCCGCGCCGAGCGCCGCCGAAGCGGGCCGCCGGCCTCCGCGTCCGGGACCTTTCGGACGTTCACCCCGACTTCGGCCGGCGGCCTTCACAACGAAACCAGACGTCACTAGCGTCCCCGCCGTACAAGGCAATGGATCAGCAGAGAACCATTGGCTGTCGGCCAGCACTACTGGGAGGTCGTACGTGACTCCGGAGATTTCGCGCAGACGCCTGATGGCGATCGGCGGCGGCGCGCTCGGCGCGGCCGCCGCCGGCTCCTTCCTGCCACCGTCGTTGCAGGAGGCGCTCGCGCACGAGCCGCCGCGTGGCGGCGGTCTCGACTCGATCGAGCACGTCGTGATCCTCATGCAGGAGAACCGGTCCTTCGACCACTACTTCGGATCCCTGCGGGGCGTGCGCGGCTTCGGCGACCGCAACGTCATCCGGCTGCCGAGCGGCAAGTCCGTGTTCGAGCAGCCCGACGCCCTGCGCACCGTCCTGCCCTTCCCCGTGCGGGAGGCCGCAAGGACGCAGAAGAAGGACCTCCAGTACATCGGCGACCTCGACCACTCCTGGAGCGGCGGCGCCAAGGCCTGGCACGACGGCTGGATGGACGGCTGGATCACCGCCAAGACCGCGGCGACCATGGCGTACTACACGCGCGAGGACATACCGCTGCACTACGAACTCGCCGACACCTTCACCGTCTGCGACGCCTACCACTCCTCCATCCACACCTCCACCAGCCCCAACCGCAACCACCTGTGGAGCGGGAAGACGGGCCACGAGGCGAACGGCAAGCGGGCCGTCGGCAACGACGCGTACGCCGAGGGCACCCACCCCGGCTACGGCTGGGGGACGTACGCCGAGCGCCTGGAGAAGGCGGGCGTGAGCTGGCGTACGTACACGGAGTGGGAGAACTTCACCGACAACCAGATCGAGTTCTTCACCACCTTCAAGGCCATCGCCCGCAAGGCCCTGGCCAAGACCGGCCTCACCTTCATGGAGGCCTTCTACGCCAAGGTGCGCGACGCCAAGGACGAGGCCGAGCGCGCCAAGCTGCTCGCCACCCTGGACGAGGGCGTCGCCACGCTGACCAAGCACGAGCGGTCGCTGTTCGAGCGCGGCCTGCGGCGCGTGCCGACCGGCAAGCTGGCCGAGGAGTTCGCCAAGGACGTCGCGGGCGGCAAGCTCGCGAAGGTCACCTATCTGGTGCCCTCAGCGGTGGACTCCGAGCACCCCAGCGTCTCGTCGCCGATCCACAGCGCGACCATCGTCTACAAGATCCTCGACGCGCTCGCCTCGCACCCCGAGGTGTGGCGCCGCACCGCCGTCTTCATCAACTACGACGAGAACGACGGCTTCTTCGACCACGTGCCGCCGCCCGTCCCCGGCGGCGACTCGGCCGAGGAGCGGGAGGAGCGCTGGGAGGGCAGGCCGACCGGGCTGGGCGCGCGCGTGCCGATGCTCGTCGTCTCGCCGTGGACCGTCGGCGGCTACGTCTGCTCCGAGGTCTTCGACCACACCTCCGTCGTGCGCTTCCTGGAGAAGTGGACCGGCGTCGAGGAACCCAACATCAGTGCCTGGCGCCGCAAGGTCACCGGCGACCTCACCGGCGCCTTCGACTTCCGGCGCGGCCACCGGCAGCCCGACGTCGAGCGGCCGGGACCGATCCCGGTGTTCAGCGGACGCTGGAGGCCCCAGCCGCCCCTGAAGCAGTCCATGCCGGTGCAGGAGCCGGGCGTCCGGCGTGCCCGCCCGCTGCCGTACCAGCCCGACGCCGACGTGCGGCCCGCCGAGGACGGCACGCTCACGGTGCGGCTGCGCAACGGCGGCCGCTCCAGCGCGCACTTCGCCCTCTACCCCTACGCCGGTGAGTTCACGATCCCCCGGCACCAGGACGTCGTCCGCAAGGGCTCCTGGACCGTGCCGGTGCCCGGCGACGCGTACGACTTCACCGTCACCGGGCCCAACGGCTTCCGGCGGGAGTTCGAGGGCGGCGCACCGGGCAAGGGCGGCAAGGACGGCGGCGCGCGGCTCGCCTCCGCGATCACCCGCCGCGAGATCCACCTCACCCTCGCCAATCGCGGCCGAGGGGAGCTCGTCTTCACGGTCAAGCCGCTCGGATACGTGGACGAGTCCGACGTCAGGCGCCGGACGCGCACCGTCCGCGTCAAGGCGGGCAGCAGCCGCACCGTCGCCTGGCGGACCGACGACGAGCACGGCTGGTACGACGTCGAGATCACGACGGACCGCGACAGCGCGTTCCGTCGCCGCCTCATGGGCCACATCGAGAACGGCCGCGCGAGCGTCTCGGGCTGACGCCCCAGCGCGCGCGGGTGCGCGGAGGTGCCCCACGTACCTCCGCGCACACCTCGTGTTCTTGTGAGCATGGCCACGAAAGAGACCAACGATCTTAAGCGGCTGTCAAGGTGACTGAGGCGCTCATGTCGTCTCACATGCGTTCTTTACGGGCTGTTCAGTCGATCCACTGCGGTTCCCGATGAAGATCCACAAATCACCCAGGGAGCCAGTACGTGGCAGCACTCGCACGGTGGTGTGTCAGGCACCGTCTTCTCGCCGTCCTGCTCTGGCTCATAGCCCTCGGCGGCGCCACGACCGCCGCCGCCGTCGCCGGATCCGCGTACTCGAACGACTACGAGGTCCCCGGCACCGAGTCCGGCCGCGCCACCCAGCTCCTGGACCGGGGCTTCCACGGCCTCGGCGGCGACAGCGACACCGTCGTCTGGCACACCGGCCCCGGCGGCACCGTCCGCGCGGCCGACGTCGAGCGGACCATGTCCGACACCCTGGACGGCATCGCCGCACTGCCCGCCGTGGCCTCCGTGGCGAGCCCCTACGACAGCCAGGGCGCGAGCCAGATCAGCCGGGACGGCCGCACCGCCTACGCCACCGTCACCTTCCGCGAGCAGGCCGACGACATCGACAAGGCCGACGCCCAGCGGGTCGTCGACACGGCCAAGGCCGCCGAGTCCGACGGCCTGGAGGTCGAGCTCGGCGGTACCGCCATCGGCCTCACCGAGTCCAAGAGCGCCCAGGTCGCCGAGGTCGTCGGAATCGCCGTCGCCGCCGTCGTGCTCTTCCTGGCCTTCGGCTCGCTCGCCGCTTCCGCCCTGCCCATAGCCACCGCGCTGGTCTCCGTCGGCACCGCGTACGCCGGCATAGTCCTGCTCGGCCATGTGATGACCGTCGCCGACTTCGCCCCGATGCTGGGCACGCTGATCGGCCTCGGCGTCGGCATCGACTACGCCCTGTTCATCGTGACCAGGCACCGCAAGGGCCTCAAACGCGGCCTGCCCGTGGCCGTCGCCGCCGAGCGCGCCGTCGCCACCACCGGGCGCGCCGTCGTCTTCGCGGGCGCCACCGTCTGCATCGCCCTGTTCGGCATGCTCATCCTGCGGCTCGGCTTCCTCAACGGCGTCGCGATCGCCGCCTCGCTGACCGTCGTCCTCACCGTCGCCGCCTCCGTCACGCTGCTGCCCGCCCTGCTCTCCTGGATCGGGCCGCGCGCCCTGAGCCGCCGCGAACGACGCAGGCTCGCCGAGCACGGGCCGGCTCCGGAGCTGCCGACCGGGCTCGCCGCCCGCTGGGCCGCCTTCGTCGAACGCCACCCCAAGCTCCTCGGTGGCATCGCGGTCCTGGTCATGGCCGTGCTCGCGCTGCCCACCTTCGCCCTCCACCTCGGCACCTCCGACCAGGGCAACAACCCCGCGTCCGCCACCACCCGGCAGGCCTACGACCTGCTCGCCGACGGCTTCGGGCCGGGCGTGAACGGCCCCCTGACGCTGGTCACCGAGGTCTACGGCGCAGGCGACCGCAACGCCCTGAACGACCTCGGCACGACGCTGAGGTCGACAGAGGGCGTCGCCTCCGTCAGCCCGGCGACGTACGACGAAGGCGGCCGCACGGCCTTCCTCACCGTCGTCCCCGACTCGGCCCCGCAGGCGAAGGAGACCAGCGACCTCGTCGACCGGCTGCGCGACGACGTCCTGCCCGGCGCCGAGGCGGGCAGCTCCCTGGACGTGGCGGTCGGCGGCGTCACCGCGAGCTACGACGACTTCGCGGAGATCATCGTCGGGAAGCTGCCGCTCTTCGTGGGCGTCGTCATCGCGCTCGGCTGCGTCCTGCTCCTGCTCGCCTTCCGCTCGGTCGGCATCCCGCTCAAGGCCGCCGTGATGAACGTCGCCGCCGTCGCCTCCGCGTTCGGGGTCGTCGTCGCGATCTTCCAATGGGGCTGGGGGAGCGAACTGCTCGGACTCGGCGCGGCCGGGCCGATAGAGCCCTTCCTGCCGGTGATCATGGTGTCCGTCCTCTTCGGACTCTCCATGGACTACCAGGTGTTCCTGGTCAGCCGGATGTACGAGGAGTGGCTGGAGACCGGTGACAACCGGCGGGCCGTCCGCGTCGGCCTCGCCGAGACGAGCCGTGTGATCAACTCCGCGGCCGTCATCATGATCTCGGTCTTCCTGGCCTTCGTCCTCAGCGGCGACCGCGTCATCGCGATGTTCGGCATCGCCCTCGCGGCGGCCGTGGCCCTCGACGCCTTCGTCCTGCGGACCCTGCTCGTCCCCGCCCTCATGCACATGCTCGGCGGCGCCAACTGGTGGCTGCCGCGGAGCCTGGACCGGTTCCTGCCGCGCATCAGCATCGAGCCGCCCGAATCTCGTTCGAACGAGCGCCACGACCGTGCGAGTATCCCCGGGCAGTGCGGAAGGCAGGAGCCGCACGAGGACGTGAGTCAACCTGAGGAACGGGAGCGGGATGTTCGCGATATCGCTGGACGAGGGCGCTGAGCTGCGGCCGATCGAGCCGTGGCAGGCGCAGGAATTTCTCGGACACATCGAGCGCGCGCGGGAGTACGCGGGCGCGTGGGTGCCCTTCACCGTGACGGTGAAGGACCTGGAGACGGCGCGCGGTTTCCTCCAGTCGTACGCCGACAAGCAGGCCTCCGACACCGGGCGCCTCTACGGCATCTGGCTGGAGGGCGCCCTGGTCGGCGGCGTCCTCTTCCGGATCTTCGACACAGGCTCCGACAGCTGCGAGATCGGCGTGTGGCTGCAGCCGTCGGCCGCCGGGCGCGGCCTGGTGAACAAGGCCTCGCGGATCCTCATCGACTGGGCGGTCGAAGAGCGCGGCATGCACCGCGTGGAGTGGCTGGTGTCGTCCCGCAACGAACGCAGCAAGGCCGCCGCGGAGCGCCTCGGATTCACCAGGGACGGTGTGCTGCGGGAGAGCTTCCCCTGGCAGGGGGTGCGGCACGACATGGAGGTGTGGTCCGTGCTCGCGCCGGAGTGGCGGGCGGGGCGGGAGGCCGCGGACGGCGTTCGTTAAGACGGCTCTCAGACTCCGTCTGTACGGTGCGGCGCATGGGTACTAAGACAGAGGACGCGGCCGGGGCCAAGGATGCCGCCGGGACCGGGGAAGTGACCGGGGCCGAGGAGTCGGCGCCGGCGACGGAGGCGGCCGAGGTCGACGTCACGAAGTCCGGGGACAGCGCCGGCACGGAGGCGTCCGGCGACCTGGACGGAGCGGGGAGCACCGACGGCGCGGACGGCGTGGAGGACGCCGATGCCGACGACGTCGTGGTCGTGGCCGGGCCCGCCAAGTCCTCCGGGGTCGGCCAGGGCGCCGCCGCCGTGGTCTCCGCCGCGCTCGGCGTGATCGGCCTCTCCGGCGGCTGGCTCGGCACGGTCGCCGCCGCGCGCTCGAACATCGTCGGGCAGCTGGAGACCGCCCGGTCCGCGAGCGTCGCCAAGCAGATCCAGGTCCTGTACGGCGACTCCTGGAAGATCACCGCCCTGATCGCGGGCATCTTCGCGCTCTCGGCGCTGGTCACCGGCTTCGTGGTCCTGGTCAGGCCCGCGTTCGGCGCCCCCGGCCAGGAGCAGGCGCCGTGGATCAAGTCCGTGGCGTGGGCGGGTGTCGTGCTGGGCGTGATCGGACTGATCCTCGCCGTCGCCAAGTACTCGGACCTGCTGCTCGGCCTCCCGTCGGCACCTTCCTGAGTCATTCCGTACGTACGTAAGGCAGGGGCGGGTCAGGGGCTAAGGCCTCCGGCCCGCCCTTTGCCGTGCCTAAGGACCCCCGCCCGCAGGAGATGCGGCACTCGCCCGATGTGGGGGACCCCCCTGGGAGACGAGAGTGGAGACATCGCAGAGAGCGATGGCACCACCAACCATCCAAGGGGTACGAGATGTTCGAGTACGAGATGCACCAGATGCGCGCCGCCGAGCTGGCCCGCGAGGCCGACCGCCGCCACCTGATCCGCGAGATCCGCCGGAGCCACCGCGCCGAGGCCCGCCGCTCGACCGGCGACGAAGCCGAGGGGCGGGTGAGCGTGCCCCTTTGGAAGTCCCGCTTCACCCGGGCCGCCTGAGGTGACCCGAGCGGCGCCGGCGCCCGCGGCGCCGCCGGCCGGACGGGCGCGCGAGACGTCCTGCGCGGCGGTGACCGGTTCGCGGACTGCGGGTGCCGTGCCGTCCGTGCACTGTGCGATGCTCGCGGACGTGGAGACCAGGTCCGTCAGCCCGGTGTTCGTCGGCCGCGCCGACGAGTTGGGCGTACTGAACGAAGCGCTCGCCCGCGCCACGGGCACCCCGCTCGAAGGAGCCGGGGGCCCCGGCACGGGCGAGCCGCAGGCGTTGCTGCTCGGCGGTGAGGCGGGCGTCGGCAAGACCCGCCTCGTCGAGGAGTTCACCGAGGCCGCCCGGAAGCAGGGCGCCGTCGTCGCGCTCGGCGGCTGCGTGGAGATCGGGGCCGACGGCCTGCCGTTCGCCCCCTTCTCCACCGCCCTGCGCGCCCTGCGCCGACAGCTTCCGGACGAACTGGCCGCCGCGGCCGAGGGCCAGGAGGAGGAACTCGCCCGGATCCTGCCCGAACTGGCCGGCGCCGCCACCTACGGAAACGGCCACGGATACGGCGCCGCCAGCAGGTCCGACGAGCAGGACGTGGCCCGCCTGTTCGAGCTGACCGCCCGCCTCCTGGAGCGGCTCTCCCGTGACCGCACGGTCGTCGTCATCCTGGAGGACCTGCACTGGGCCGACGCCTCGACCCGCCATCTCCTCGCCTATCTCTTCCGCACCCTGCGCGGCGGCCGCCTCGTCCTGCTCGCCACCTACCGCGCCGACGACATCCACCGCCGCCACCCGCTGCGCCCCCTCCTCGCCGAGCTGGACCGGCTGCGCACGGTGCGCCGCATCGAGCTCGGCCGCTTCAGCAAGGACGAAGTCGCCCGCCAGATGGCCGGAATACTCGCGGCCGAACCCGAACAGGCCCTGGTCGACGACATATTCGACCGCTCCGACGGCAACGCCTTCTTCGTCGAGGAACTCGCCGTCGCCTCCCACGGCGGCAGCTGCGCGAGCCTGACGGACTCCCTGCGCGACCTCCTCCTGGTCCGTGTCGAGGAACTGCCCGAGGACACCCAGCGGGTGGCCCGGATCGTCGCCGAGGGCGGCTCCACCGTCGAGTACCAACTGCTCGCCGAGGTCGCCGGGCTCGGCGAGGACGAGCTGATCGAAGCCCTGCGGGCCGCCGTCGGCGCGAACATCCTGCTCGCCTCGCCCGAAGGCGACGGCTACCGCTTCCGGCACTCCCTGGTCCGCGAGGCCGTCAGCGACGACCTGCTGCCCGGCGAACGCTCCCGCATCAACCGCCGCTTCGCCGAGGCCCTGGAGGCCGACCCCTCGCTCGTCGCCGCCGACCAGCGCGCCGCCCGCCTCGCCACCTACTGGTACTACGCGCACGACGCCGCCAAGGCCCTGCCCGCCGTCCTGCGCGCCTCCGTCGAGGCCCGCCGCCGGCACGCCTACGCCGAGCAACTGCGCCTCCTCGAACGGGCGATGGAGCTGTGGGACGACGCCCCCGACGGCGTACGCGAGCAACTCCGCCCCGCCGACTACGTCGAGGGCTACCCCGCCTGCGGCTGCGACCCCGCCACCACCCCGCTGCACTTCCTGGACCTGATGGCCGAGGCCACCGTCGCCGGACGCCTCTGCGGCGAACGCGAGCGCGCCCTGAAGATCACCAAGCGCGCCCTGCGCCTCCTGGAGGGCGAGAACGACCCCCTGCGCTCCGCCTGGTTCTGGGTCTCGCGCTCCCGCCTCGTCTCCACCCTCGGCCGCGGCGACGGCTGGGACGAGATCGCGCGGGCCCAGGAGCTGATGCGCGGCCTGCCGCCCTCCGAGGTGCACGCCGACGTCCTCGTCCACCGCGCCTCCTGGGGCATGCTGCACGACCCGGGCCCGGAGACCCTGGCCGCCGCCGAACGGGCCGTCGAGTACGCCCGCATGGTCAAGTCCGGCACCATCGAACTCAACGCCCGCCTCACCCGTGGCAACCTCCTCATCGAAGCGGGCGACCCGGAGACCGGCCTCGCCGAGATGTACGAGGTCAGGGACCGCGTCGTCGAGCAGGGACTGGTCACCGACCTCAGCCGCGCCCACATCAACCTCCCCTCCGCCCTCGAAGGCGTCGGCCGCTCCGCCGAATCCGTCAAGGTCGCGATGGAGGGCATCGAGTTCTGCCGGAAGTACGGCCTGATGGACACCGAGGGCTGGGTGTGGGCCAACGCCGCCGAGTCCCTCCTGTCCCTCGGCCGCTGGGACGAGGCCGTCGAAGCCGTCGCCCAGACCCACCGCTGCGTGCAGAGCTCCAAGCCCCGGGGGTCCGCCGCCCAGTGCTCCGCACGCTTGGCGCTCTTCCGCGGCGACCACGACGCCGCGACCCGCCACCTCCAGGCCGCCTATCACCACTACGGCACCCACGACCCGCAGCCGCAGTACATCCTGCCGCTCGCCCGCATCTCCCTCGGGATCGCGGCGGCCGAGGGCCGCATCCTCGACGGCCGCGCCGAGGTCGAACGCGGTCTGGCATCGGGCCTCCCTTTCGGCACCTACAAGTACGGCTGGCCGCTCCTCCTGTCCGCCGCCGCGATGGAGGCCGACGCCCGCGGCCTGCCCGCCGCCGAGCCGGGCCGCCCCGCCGCCATCGAACGCATCCGCCGGGTCACCAAATCCCTCGCCACCCCCATCCCGCTCTGGCGCGCCTACGACGAGTGGACCCGCGCCGAACTGCTGCGCGCCGAGGGCCGCGACGGCCCCGCCGACTGGGCCGCCGTGGTCGCCGCCGTCGAACCCCTGGAGAGGCCCTACGACCTCGCCCACGTCCGCCTGCGCCTGGCCGAAGCGCTCCTGGCCACGGATGGCACCGACCGCGACGGCGCCGCCCGACTGCTGCGCCAAGCGTCCGAGGTGGCCGAACGGCTCGGCGCACGGCCGCTCACCGAGTCGATCACCGGGCTGGCCCAGCGCGCCCGCCTCACCCTGAACCCCGCCGAGGCCACCCGCGCCCCCGCCGCCCCGGCCGACCCCGCCGAGGCGCTCGGTCTGACCAGCCGGGAGCGGGACGTCCTGCGCCTGGTGGCCGTGGGCCGCAGCAACCGCCAGATCGCCGAGGAGCTCTTCATCTCCCCGAAGACGGCGAGCGTCCACGTCTCCAACATCCTCGCCAAGCTGTCCGTCACCGGCCGCGGCGAGGCCGCCGCGCTCGCCCACCGGCTGCGGCTGTTCCCACCGGGCCGAGAGACCACCGCGAGTCAGGAGGCCGCCACCTAGCCGCCGGCCCACCGCCGGCCCATCGGCCGCGCGGCAGCCTGCCGCGGTGACCTGCGCCTTTGTGGTCCCGGTCGGTTATCGGCGGCCTCGCTTACGCTTGACGACAGAGACTCGGCTCCAGGGAGGCGCAGTGTTCAACGCGATCGAGGCGCTCTTCGCGCCGGGGCGCAAGCACACCGACGACGAGCAGAAGCGTCTGGAGATGACCCGCGTCGACCTCGCCGACGGTGACCCCGGGCGCGGACCGATCGACCTGTCATCGGGCAAGGTGGTCGTACGCCCACCCGTCCCCTCGCCCCGCGCGGACGAGACGCCGGACCCCGCCGGGACGCCGGACTCCGACGAGCAGGCGGTCGCGCGCGGCTGACTCACTTCACCTCCACCTCCAGGATCTTGTCGTCGCCCTTCTCCGGTGTGCCCCGAGAGTCCGTCTCGTTCGTCACCAGCCAGAGCTTGTCGCCGCCCGCCGCGAGGACCGTGCGCAGCCTGCCGTACTCACCCTTGAGGAACGACTGGGGCTTCGGCTCGCCCTCCACGTCCCTCACCGGGATGCGCCACAACCGCTCACCCCGCAGGCCCGCCATCCAGACCGAGCCCTCGGCGTAGGCGATGCCGCTCGGTGAGGCCTCGGAGGTCTTCCACTGGGCGAGCGGGTCGCGGAAGCCCTCCTCGCCGGCCTTGCCTTCGGCCTTGGGCCAGCCGTAGTTCTCCCCGGCCTTGATCTCGTTCAGCTCGTCCCAGGTGTCCTGGCCGAACTCGGAGGCCCACAGCCGCTTCTGCTCGTCCCAGGCGAGGCCCTGCACGTTGCGGTGGCCCAGGGAGTAGACGGGGGAGTCGGCGAAGGGGTTGCCGGGAGCGGGCTCGCCGTCCGGGGTCAGGCGCAGGATCTTGCCGCCCAGCGACTTCTTGTCCTGCGCCAGGTCCGTGTCACCCGTCTCGCCCGCGCCCGCGTACAACATTTTGTCCGGGCCGAAGGCGATCCGGCCGCCGTTGTGGATCATGCCCTTCGGGATGCCCTTGAAGATCGTGTCGGGCGCGCCCAGCTGCTCGCCCGCGGGCTTCTTCTCGTCGTACAGCATGCGGGCGATGCGGTTGTCGGACTCCGTCGTGAAGTACGCGTACACCATGTGGTCCGAGGCGTAGGACGGGGAGAGCGCGAGGCCCATCAGGCCGCCCTCGCCGCCGGGGGAGACGCCGGGCACCGAGCCGAGCTCCGTCTTCTTGCCCGTCGTGCCGTCCACCCGGGTGATCGTCCCCTCGTCGCGCGAGGAGACCAGGAGGTCCCCGCCGGGCAGCGCGGCGAGGCCCCATGGGGAGGCGAGGCCCGTGGCGAGGGTGCGGGTGACCTTCGCCGAGCCCTTCTCCGGTGGGGGCTGGGCGCCCGGCTTTCCGGTGGGGGACTCGCTCTGCCTCCCCCGTTCGGAGGGGCTCTTGCGGTTGTCCGGCGCGTCCTCACCTCCCGACGAGCACCCGACCGCGAGGACGAGGGCGGCGGCAGTCAACACGGCCGTAACAGCAGGTCGTTGCACGATCAGGGTCCCTTCGACGCAGCGCTTCTCCTGTTCATACACCGCTCGGGCCCCGCAGGTTCCCATTCCGCCACCACGAGATCACGAGGCGCCCGCCATGGCCTCAGTCCCACGACCCCAGCGCCGCCGGCAGCGCCGCGATCTCCGCCAGGTCCGTGCCGGTCAGCCGCACCCCCGCCGCCCCGGCGTTCTCCACCGCCCAGCGCTCCCGCTTGGCCCCGGGGATCGGCACGACATGCCGGCCCTGGGCGAGCACCCACGCCAGCGCGACCTGCGCCGGCGTCGCCCCGTGCCGCTCCGCCACCCGGCGCAACCCCACCACCAGCGGCTGATTGGCGGCCATCATCTCGGCGGTGAAGCGCGGATGCCGGGCCCGCAGGTCGTCCGGCTCGAAGCCCTGACCGGGCGTCAGCGTCCCCGTCAGGAAACCGTTCCCCAGCGGCATCGCCGCGAGGAACCCCACCCCGCGCGCCACACACCACGGCAGCAGCGCCTCCAGCGCCTCGGGCGACCACACCGACAACTCGGCCTCCACCGCGCTCACCGGAAAGACCTGCTGCACCCGCTCCAGCTGGCGGATCGTCACATCGTGCAGCCCGGCCCCCGGCCGCCCCGGCGCCGGACGCCGATGCGAGCGCGCTCCCACCGCGCACAGCCCGAGGGCCCGCACCTTCCCCGCGGCGACGAGCTCGGCCATCGCACCCCATGTCTCCTCGATGGGCACCTCGGGGTCCGCGCGGTGCAGCTGGTACAGGTCGATGGTCTCGGTCTGGAGCCGCCGCAGCGACGCGTCGCAGGCCCGCTTCACATAGCCGGGGCGGCCGTTGGCGACGATGTGCTGCTCGCCCACGAGCAGCCCGCACTTCGTCGACACGAACGCCTCCGCACGCCGCTCCTTCAGCACCCGGCCGATCAACAGCTCATTGGTGAAGGGGCCGTACATGTCCGCGGTGTCGAGGAGCGTCACCCCCGGACCGGCGGCACCCGTGGCGTCCAGTGCGGCGTGCACGGTGCGCATCGACGCGTCGCCGCGCTGCTGTGAGCCGGTGTACGCCCAGCTCATCGGCATGCAGCCGAGGCCGACGGCGCCCACTTCGAGCGCCCCCGCGCCGATCGTCCTGCGCTCCACCTGGTCGTACCCTCCCGCCCCTCGTCCGGAGATCACCCAAACCTAACCGCTGCCGTCCCCGGCCCGAGCGCGGCCTCCCCGCGGGTGGCGCCGGGAGCGGGCGCACTAGCCTCCTGACCATGGCGAAAGATGTATGGCTTCCCTACGAAGCGCACGAGATCCAGGGGCTCCCCGACGCGTCCAAGGCGGGCCTCGTCTACCGCTATTGGGACGGCGGCCCGGACTTCCCCGCGGACCCGGCCGACTGCGCCTTCTACGTGGTGCCCTACCTCAAGGGCACGGAGATCTCCGTGCGCCCCCTGTCCGAGATGACGTCCGTACGCGTCGTGCAGACGCTGTCCGCGGGCATCGACCACATGGAGCCGGGGCTCAAGTTCCTCGCCCCAGGAGTACGGCTGTGCAACGCCCGTGGGGTGCATGAGGCCAGCACCGCCGAGCTGACCCTCGGCCTGATCCTCGCGTCCCTGCGGGGCATCCCGCGTTTCGTCGAGGGGCAGCGGCAGGAGGAGTGGCGGTCCGGGTTCTACCCGGCGCTCGCCGACAAGTCCGTACTCATCGTGGGCTACGGATCGATCGGTTCCGCCATCGAGGACAGGCTCACCCCCTTCGAGTGTGCGCGGGTGACGCGCGTCGCGCGCTCTGCCCGTGCCACGGAGCGCGGTCCCGTGCATCCGCTCGCCGAACTGCCGTCCCTGCTGCGCGAAGCCGACGTCGTCGTGGTCTCGACACCGCTCACCGAGGACACCCGAGGGCTGGTGGACGCCGGTTTCCTGGCCCGTATGAAGGACGGCGCGCTGCTTGTGAACGTGGCCCGCGGACCCGTGGTCGACACCGCCGCGCTCATCACCGAACTGGAGTCCGGCCGCATCACCGCCGCCCTCGACGTGACCGATCCGGAACCCCTGCCCGCAGGCCACCGCCTGTGGCACGCTCCTAAGGTGCTCATCAGCCCGCACGTGGGCGGTTCCACGTCCGCGTTCCTGCCCCGCGCCAAGCGCCTGATCGCCGCCCAGGTCACCAGATACGCCGCGCACGAGCCTCTTGACAACGTCGTCCGGACCACAGGCAGTTGATCGCCTGAGGTCGTTTCCTGCACGCTACGCGCTCGTATGCGTGCGCCCCGTGTTCGCTTGGGCCTTGATCGTCACGCAGCGTAGAGCGGCTATGTCCCTGTGTGACGATGCTGGTGTATTGTCCCGACAGGGGATGCGCCGTGGACCTTTCGGCGCCGGGGATGAGACGTAGGACAGCGAGGGGGGCGACGGGCGATGTATGGCCTATGGGCGGACGATCCGACGCGGCGGGAAAGCCGTCGCCGACTCTCGCGCACACCGGTCGGCAGGCGCCGGAGCGGCGCGGACCGCATGAGCGGGGGGCCCCGCGCCCCGCAGCGCCAGGACGGGTACGGCCGACGCACGGGGCGGACGGACATGGGGGCGGCGCGGACCAGGGCGGTCCGGTGAGCGCCCCGACGGCCACGACCGTCCTCGAAGCGGGCCCCTCCTCGGCCCCGCTGCCTCCGGGGACGCCGCCGGCCCGCCGCTCCCTGTCGGGCGGTCGCGGCCTGGTCTCCCAGTTCGCGCTGCTGCTGATCTGCGGCGCGTACGCGCTGGGCTCCGCGCTCGGCTGGGGTTCGGAGCGACTCGCCCTGATCATGGGCGACTTCGGGCTGAGCGTCGCCGCCGCGGCCGCCGCGGTCTCCTGCTTCCGCTACTCCCGGACCCGCCGCAGCCGGTTTCGACCCGCATGGCTGCTCTTCGCGGTTTCCTCCGCGATGGCGTCCCTCGGCAACGGCGTCTGGGGCTGGTACGAGGTCGTGCTCCGGCAGGAGGTGCCGAGCCCGGGTCTGGCCGATCTCTTCTTCCTGTGCTTCGCCCCGCCCGCCATCATCGGCCTTCTCGTGCTCGCCAAGCGCCCGGTGACCAAGGCGGGCTGGGGCTGCCTCGCCCTCGACTCGTGGCTGATCGGCGGCTCGCTCCTCACGCTCTCCTGGAGCCTCGCCCTCGCGCACACCGCCCACTTCGAGGGGCACAACGTCGCGCACGCCGCGCTCTCGCTCGCCTACCCGCTCCTCGACATCGCGCTGGTCAGCATGGTGCTGGCGTTGCACTTCAGAAGGTCATCGGCCAACCGCACCGCGGTGAACACCGCGATCGCCGCGCTCGCCCTGACCGTGATGTGCGACGCGCTGTTCACCTCGCCCCTGCTGCACGCGACGTACCGCTCCGGCCAGCTCCTCGACGCCGGCTGGTTCGCGGGCTCGCTGCTCCTCGCCTACGCCCCCTGGGCCGCGCCCTGGCGCCTGCGCGGGGAAGCGGGGACGGACCACGCGCGCGTGCCGGACGAGGTCCCCGAGGACGCGCGGGCCGCCGCCACCCGGCCGATCGCCGGATCGCTGGCCGCCCTCACGCCGTACCTCGCCGCGGCCGTCTGCACCTTGGGGATTCTCTACAACGTACTCAGCGGACGGAGCGTCGACCGCGTCGTGCTCTTCACGGCGGGCACCGTCGTGCTCGCCCTCGTCGCCCGCCAGGGCATCATGCTCCTGGACAACATCACCCTCACCCAGGAGCTGGCCCAGAAGGAGAACCACTTCCGCTCCCTGGTCCAGGGCTCCAGCGACGTCATCATGATCGCCGCCCCGAACGGCATCCTGCGGTACGTGAGCCCGGCCGCCGCCGGGGTCTACGGCCGCGACGCCGAAGAGCTCGTGGGATCCGAGCTCGCCTCGCTGATACACCCCGAGGACCTCGGCCGGGTCGTCCACGAGGTGCGCAGGTTCCTCGCCGCCAACCCCGTCGAGGAGCCCACCACCCGCATCGAGTGCCGCTTCAGGTCGGGCAACGGCGACTGGCTGAACGTGGAATCCACCGTCAACCGCCACCACGGCGGCCTGATCTTCAACAGCAGGGACGTCACCGAACGGGTCCGCCTCCAGGCGCAGTTGCAGCACAACGCCGAACACGACCCGCTCACCGACCTGCCCAACCGCGCGCTGTTCACCCGGAGCGTCAGCCAGGCCCTGACCGGCCGCAGAGTGACCGACCGGGGCACGGCCGTGCTCTTCATCGACCTCGACGGCTTCAAGGCCGTCAACGACACCATCGGCCACCAGGCCGGTGACGAACTGCTCATCCAGGCGGCGCGCAGACTTCAGGAGGCGGTGCGTTCGGGCGACACCGCCTCCCGGCTCGGCGGCGATGAGTTCGCGGCTCTCATCGTCGGCGACGGGACCAGGGACCAGGCCGCCAGGGAGCAGCACATCTACGAACTCGCCGACCGGCTGAGGATCACCCTCTCCCAGCCCTACGCCATCGACGGCAACGACGTACGTGTCGCGGCGTCCATCGGAGTGGCGTTCGCCGAACCGGGCATCGGCGCCGGGGAGCTGCTGCGCAACGCCGACCTCGCGATGTACCGCGCCAAGGCGGCGGGCAAGGGGCGCGTCGAGCTGTACGCCCCCCAGATGCAGGCCGACGTCGTCCGCAAGGCGGAGCTCGCCACCCGGCTGCGCTCCGCCCTGCACGACGGCGAGTTCGCGCTGCTCCACCAGCCGGTGGTCTCCCTCGACGACGGCCGGATCACGGCGGTCGCCGCGCAGGCGCGCTGGCGCTCGGCGCAGGGCATACTCTTCACGCCCGCCGAGTTCCTGCGGGGCTCCGAGGCCGGGGACGGCCGGGGGGGCGACCGCACGGCCGAGCTCGGCCGCTGGATGCTGGAAGAGGCCGTCGAGCAGGCAGCCGAGCGCGGACGCACCGGCCACGCGGTGCCGGTGGCCGTCCGGATGAGCGCGCGCCGCCTGCTGGACCGCTCCATGCCCCTCGGCTCCATCGAGGCGCTTCTGACCCGCCACGGGCTGCCCTCCGGGGCGCTCATCATCGAGCTGGCCGACAACGACCCCCGGGTCTCGCTGGACGACCTGGAGCGCCGCCTCACGGCCCTGCGCAGGCTCGGCGTACGCATCGCCCTCGACGGCTTCGGCAGTGGCTACGCCGCGATCACGGCGTTGCGCCGCCTCCCCGTGGACGTGCTGAAGCTGGACCGCAGCCTGATCGAGGGCGTCGTCGAGTCCGCGCGGCTGCACAAGATCACCGCCGGTCTGCTGCGCATCGCGAACGACCTCGGGCTGCTCTCCGTGGCCGAGGGCGTGGACCTGCCCGAGCAGGTGGTCGCCCTGCGCGCGATGGGCTGCACGCACGGGCAGGGCGTGGCCTTCTCCGGGCCGCTCGACGAGTACCGGCTGCGCCGGGCGCTCTCCCTCGGCGAGTACCCGGTGCCGCGCGGCCCGGCCGAGCCGGTGCTCGCGGGCGGCCCCGCGGGCACGACGTACGTGGGCGGACCCGCCGGGGTCTTCGCCGGCGGGCCCCCCGGGGCCTACGCGGGCAGCCCGCCGGGAGCCTTCGCGGGCGGGTCCACGGGGACGTACGCGGGGAGCTCCCCGGCGACGTACGCCACCGGCCTCTCGGCCTACGCCCGTTCACATAATGAGACCCCCATCCCACCTACTTGACAGGCACTGCGTGCCGGGGGGAGGGTCAATGCCATGCGCACCCGAATTCTCGTACTTGGAAAGCGCGTCGGCTGAAGCTGGGACCGACCGGTCCGAACACCGGATCCCAGCGACCGCACCCGGCGCGCTCCCCTCGCTTGCCTCACGGCACGAGGGGTTTTTTGTTGCACTGGCACCCGCCAAACCCCTGCAAAACCCCCGCAAAAACCCTCAGCTTCGAGAAGAGAATGCCGATGACCGAGCAGGCCACCGGGGCCCACCATCCGCAGCCGCGGCCCCGATCCTCTGGACAGCACTCCGCCCCCGTCGAGCACGTCACGGGTGCGCAGTCCCTCATTCGTTCTCTCGAGGAAGTCGGGGCCGACACGGTGTTCGGCATCCCCGGCGGCGCCATCCTTCCCGCGTACGACCCGATGATGGACTCCACCCGGGTGCGGCACGTCCTGGTCCGGCACGAGCAGGGCGCGGGCCACGCCGCCACCGGCTACGCCCAGGCCACCGGCAAGGTCGGCGTCTGCATGGCGACGAGCGGCCCCGGCGCCACCAACCTGGTCACCCCGATCGCCGACGCCCACATGGACTCCGTCCCGATGGTCGCGATCACCGGCCAGGTGGCCTCCAAGGCCATCGGCACGGACGCCTTCCAGGAGGCGGACATCGTCGGCATCACCATGCCGATCACCAAGCACAACTTCCTGGTCACCAAGGCCGAGGACATCCCGCGGACCATCGCCGAGGCCTTCCACATCGCCTCCACCGGCCGCCCCGGCCCCGTCCTCGTGGACATCGCCAAGGACGCCCTCCAGGCCCGGACCACGTTCTCCTGGCCGCCGCAGATGGACCTGCCCGGCTACCGCCCGGTGACCAAGCCGCACGCCAAGCAGATCCGCGAGGCCGCCAAGCTCATCACCGCGGCCAAGCGCCCGGTCCTGTACGTCGGCGGCGGCGTCCTGAAGGCCCGGGCCACCGCCGAGCTGAAGGTCCTCGCCGAACTGACCGGAGCGCCCGTCACCACCACCCTGATGGCGCTCGGCGCGTTCCCCGACAGCCACCCGCTGCACGTGGGAATGCCGGGCATGCACGGTGCGGTCACCGCCGTCACCGCGCTGCAGAAGGCCGACCTGATCGTCGCCCTCGGCGCCCGCTTCGACGACCGCGTCACCGGCAAGCTGGACAGCTTCGCGCCCTTCGCGAAGATCGTCCACGCCGACATCGACCCGGCGGAGATCGGCAAGAACCGCGCCGCCGACGTGCCGATCGTCGGTGACGCCCGCGAGGTCATCGCCGACCTCGTCCAGGCCGTCCAGGCCGAGCACACCGAGGGCCACACGGGCGACTACTCCGCCTGGTGGAACGACCTCAACCGCTGGCGCGAGACGTACCCGCTCGGCTACACCCAGCCCGAGGACGGCTCGCTCTCCCCGCAGCAGGTCATCGAGCGCATCGGGCAACTCGCCCCCGAGGACACGATCTTCGCGGCGGGTGTCGGCCAGCACCAGATGTGGGCCGCGCACTTCATCGAGTACGAGAAGCCCGCGACCTGGCTCAACTCCGGCGGCGCCGGGACGATGGGCTACGCGGTCCCGGCCGCGATGGGCGCCAAGGCCGGTCAGCCCGGCCGCACGGTGTGGGCCATCGACGGTGACGGCTGCTTCCAGATGACCAACCAGGAGCTCACCACCTGCGCCCTGAACAACATCCCGATCAAGGTCGCCATCATCAACAACGGCGCCCTCGGGATGGTGCGCCAGTGGCAGACGCTGTTCTACAACCAGCGTTACTCCAACACCGTCCTGCACAGCGGTCCCGAGGACATCGGCCCCAACAAGGGCACGCGCGTCCCGGACTTCGTGAAGCTGTCGGAGGCCATGGGCTGCGTGGCGATGCGCTGTGAGCGCCCCGAGGACCTCGACAAGGTCATCGCCGAGGCCAACGCCATCAACGACCGCCCGGTCGTCGTCGACTTCATCGTCCACGAGGACGCCCAGGTCTGGCCGATGGTCGCCGCCGGCACCTCGAACGACGAGGTCATGGCCGCCCGCGGGGTCCGCCCCGACTTCGGCGACAACGAAGACGACTGAGACCGAGAGCGAAAGAGAGACCACGAGCCATGTCCACCAAGCACACGCTCTCCGTCCTGGTCGAGAACAAGCCCGGCGTCCTCGCCCGGATCACCGCCCTGTTCTCGCGCCGCGGCTTCAACATCGACTCCCTCGCCGTGGGCGTCACCGAGCACCCCGACATCTCCCGCATCACCATCGTGGTGAACGTCGAGGACCTGCCGCTCGAACAGGTCACCAAGCAGCTCAACAAGCTCGTCAACGTCCTGAAGATCGTCGAACTGGAGCCGGGCGCCGCCGTGGCGCGCGAACTGGTCCTCGCCAAGGTCCGCGCCGACAACGAGACGCGCTCCCAGATCGTCGAGATCGTCCAGCTCTTCCGCGCCAAGACCGTGGACGTCTCCCCGGAGGCCGTCACCATCGAGGCCACCGGCAGCAGCGACAAGCTGGAGGCCATGCTCAAGATGCTGGAGCCCTTCGGCATCAAGGAGCTCGTCCAGTCCGGCACCATCGCGATCGGCCGCGGCTCCCGCTCCATCACGGACCGCAGCCTGCGGGCGCTCGACCGCAGCGCCTGACCCCGGGGCCTTCCCGTATCCGCGGTCCTCTCGGATACCGAGACCCCTGAACTTCCCTCACTGAACCCGCCGTACGGTGGGACGCAACACCAGCACACATAGGAGATTCCCAGTGGCCGAGCTGTTCTACGACGACGACGCCGACCTGTCCATCATCCAGGGCCGCAAGGTCGCGGTCATCGGCTACGGCAGCCAGGGCCACGCCCACGCGCTGTCGCTCCGTGACTCGGGTGTCGACGTCCGCGTCGGTCTGCACGAGGGCTCCAAGTCCAAGGCCAAGGCCGAGGAGCAGGGCCTGCGGGTCGTCACGCCGTCCGAGGCGGCGGCCGAGGCCGACGTCATCATGATCCTGGTGCCGGACCCGATCCAGGCCCAGGTCTACGAGGAGTCCATCAAGGACAACCTCAAGGACGGCGACGCGCTGTTCTTCGGCCACGGCCTGAACATCCGCTTCGGCTTCATCAAGGCCCCCGAGGGCGTCGACGTCTGCATGGTCGCCCCCAAGGGCCCAGGCCACCTCGTCCGCCGTCAGTACGAGGAGGGCCGCGGCGTCCCGTGCATCGCGGCCGTCGAGCAGGACGCCACCGGCAACGGCTTCCCGCTGGCGCTCTCGTACGCCAAGGGCATCGGCGGCACGCGCGCGGGCGTCATCAAGACGACCTTCACCGAGGAGACCGAGACCGATCTGTTCGGCGAGCAGGCCGTGCTCTGCGGCGGCACCGCCGCGCTGGTCAAGGCGGGCTTCGAGACGCTGACCGAGGCCGGCTACCAGCCGGAGATCGCCTACTTCGAGTGCCTCCACGAGCTGAAGCTGATCGTGGACCTCATGTACGAGGGCGGCCTGGAGAAGATGCGCTGGTCGGTCTCCGAGACCGCCGAGTGGGGCGACTACATCACCGGCCCGCGGATCATCACCGACGCCACCAAGGCCGAGATGAAGAAGGTCCTCGCGGAGATCCAGGACGGCACGTTCGCCAAGCAGTGGATGGACGAGTACCACGGCGGTCTGAAGAAGTACAACGAGTACAAGACCCAGGACGAGAACCACCTCCTGGAGACCACGGGCAAGGAGCTGCGCAAGCTCATGAGCTGGGTCAACGACGACGACGCGTAAGTCGTACGGCACAGGGCCGGGGCGCAAGCCCCGGCCCTTGTCCACCCCGTCCAGCCACGGACGGGTGATCCTTCCGCAGAGGCGCATGCTGATCCGTTCGGCGCCACTATGCTTCTGTTCAACATTCGCGTCGGGCCCACAGCGTCGTGCGTCTTCCACGCGGCTAAGCGACTCCGCCTGCGGCCGTCGGGACGGCCGTCCGCAAGGGACTTGTGAGGACTCACGTGAGCACTGCTGCCACCGGCAAACCCGTCGTACTCATCGCTGAAGAGCTGTCGCCGGCCACTGTCGACGCCCTGGGCCCGGACTTCGAGATCCGGCAGTGCAACGGCGCGGACCGCGCCGAGCTGCTGCCCGCCATCGCCGACGTCGACGCGATCCTGGTCCGCTCCGCGACCAAGGTCGACGCCGAGGCCATCGCCGCCGCCAAGAAGCTGAAGGTCGTCGCCCGCGCCGGCGTCGGCCTGGACAACGTCGACGTGTCCGCCGCCACCAAGGCCGGCGTCATGGTCGTGAACGCCCCGACCTCGAACATCGTGACGGCCGCCGAGCTGGCCTGCGGCCTGCTCCTGGCCACCGCGCGCAACATCCCCCAGGCCAACTCCGCCCTGAAGAACGGCGAGTGGAAGCGCTCCAAGTACACGGGCGTCGAGCTGGCCGAGAAGACCCTCGGCGTCGTGGGCCTCGGCCGCATCGGCGCCCTCGTCGCCCAGCGCATGAGCGCCTTCGGCATGAAGGTCGTCGCCTACGACCCGTACGTGCAGCCCGCCCGCGCCGCCCAGATGGGCGTGAAGGTGCTGTCCCTGGACGAGCTCCTCGAAGTCTCCGACTTCATCACCGTGCACCTCCCCAAGACGCCCGAGACCCTCGGTCTCATCGGCGACGAGGCGCTGCACAAGGTCAAGCCGACCGTCCGCATCGTCAACGCCGCGCGCGGCGGGATCGTCGACGAGGAGGCGCTGTACTCCGCCCTCAAGGAGGGCCGCGTCGCGGGCGCCGGTCTGGACGTGTACGCGAAGGAGCCCTGCACGGACTCCCCGCTCTTCCAGTTCGACCAGGTCGTCTGCACCCCGCACCTCGGCGCCTCCACGGACGAGGCGCAGGAGAAGGCGGGCATCGCCGTCGCCAAGTCGGTGCGTCTCGCCCTCGCCGGTGAGCTCGTGCCCGACGCGGTGAACGTCCAGGGTGGCGTCATCGCCGAGGACGTCCGCCCCGGCCTGCCGCTCGCCGAGAAGCTCGGCCGCATCTTCACCGCCCTCGCGAGCGAGGTCGCGGCCCGCCTCGACGTCGAGGTGTACGGCGAGATCACCCAGCACGACGTCAAGGTGCTCGAACTCTCCGCGCTGAAGGGCGTGTTCGAGGACGTCGTCGACGAGACCGTCTCCTACGTGAACGCGCCGCTGTTCGCCCAGGAGCGCGGCGTCGAGGTCCGCCTCACCACCAGCTCCGAGTCGCCCGACCACCGCAACGTGGTCACGGTGCGCGGCACGCTCGCCGACGGCGAGGAGATCGCCGTCTCCGGCACCCTGGCCGGGCCGAAGCACCTCCAGAAGATCGTCGCCATCGGTGAGTACGACGTCGACCTGGCGCTCGCCGAGCACATGGTCGTCCTGCGGTACGCCGACCGCCCCGGCGTCGTCGGCACCGTCGGCCGCGTCCTCGGCGAGGCGGGCATCAACATCGCCGGCATGCAGGTCGCGCGCGCCGATGTGGGCGGCGAGGCCCTCGCGGTCCTCACCGTCGACGACACGGTCCCGCAGTCGGTCCTGACCGAGCTGGCCGCCGAGATCGGCGCGGAGTCCGCGCGCGCGGTGAACCTCACGGACTAGGGGTTAGGGGCCCTGGAGCTTCGGGCCCCGTCATCACCGGCTTCGCCGAGTTCGTCCTCAGACGCCGGACGGGCTGGATGTGCCGGACGGGCTGGACGTGCCGGACGGGCTGGATGTGCCGGGCGGGCCGGGGGATATTTCCCCGGCTCGTCCGGCTTTTTTCGTGCGCAACGCCCCCGCCGCCACGGTCGCCGCCGCCAGCAGGATCACCGCGCCGGTCAGCGCCGCGGCGTGCATGCCGTTGGTGAACGCCTCGCGCGCCGTCGTCAGGAGCGTGTCCGCCGCCCGCCCCGGCAGGTGGTGGGCGGCGGACACCGCGCCGCCGAGCGTCTCGCGGGCCTCGGCCGGTGCGGAGCCGGGAATGGCGTCGCGGTAGACCGCGTTGCCGATGGAGCCGAGAAGCGCCATGCCCATCGCGCCGCCGAACTCCTGTCCGGTCTCCAGGAGTGACGAGGCGGAGCCCGCCTTCTCGACCGGGGCGGCGCCGAGCGCCAGGTCGGTCAGTTGCGAGCCGACGACGACCGAGCCGCAGGCCATGACGCCCGCGCCGGCGAGGACCACCCACAGGGAGTCGGTGCCGGCCAGGGCGAGCAGACCGCAGCCACCGGCGGCGACGACGAAACCGGCGGCCACGACGTGCGCACGGTCCACGCCGCGCCGCACCAGCGCGGTGGCGACGGGCGCCGCGAAGCCGATCGGCACCGAGGGCAGCAGCGCCCAGAGCGCGGCCTCGACGGCGCTCTTGCCGAGGACGGACTGGAGGTACTGGGTGGTGAAGTACGTCGAGCCCATCACCGCCAGGGCCGAGACGAGGTTCAGCGAGACGGCGGCGCCGAACGTACGGCCGCGCCCGCGGAAGAGGTCCGGCGAGATCATCGGCGAGGCGGTGGTGCGCTGGCGGTGGACGAACAGGGCGGCGAAGACCAGGCCCACGGCCACCGAGGCGACGTACTCGGTCCGGATGCCCTCGGCGGCCGTCTCCTTCAGGCCCCAGACCAGCGGCAGTACCGCGGCCATCGACAGTGGCACGCTCAGCAGGTCGAAGCGGCCCGGCGCCGGGTCCTTGGACTCCGGGATCAGCAGGGGCGCGAGGAGCAGGAGCACGACCATCGCGGGCAGGTTGACCAGGAAGACCGAGCCCCACCAGAAGTACTCGACGAGGACGCCGCTCATCACCGAGCCGAGCGCGATACCGGCGATCAGGACGCCGGACCAGATGCCGATCGCCGTCGCGCGCTGACCCGCGTCGTGGAACATGGCGCGCACCAGCGCCATGGTGGACGGCATCAGGGTGGCGCCGCCGATGCCGAGCACCGCGCGGGCCGCGATCAGCGTCTCGGCACTGTCGGCGTACGCGGCGACGACCGAGGCGGCGCCGAAGGCCGTGGCCCCGAACAGCAGGAGCCTGCGGCGGCCGATGCGGTCGCCGAGCGAGCCCATCGTCATCAGCAGTCCGGCGAGCACGAACGCGTAGATGTCGAAGATCCACAGCTGCTGGGTGCCGCTGGGGTCGAGGTCGGCGCTGATCTGCGGTATCGCGAAGTACAGGACGGAGACGTCCATCGAGACCAGCAGCAGCGGAAGCATCAGGACGGCGAGGGCGGTCCACTCCTTGCGGGTGGCACGGGCGGGAGCGTGCGGGTTCGTCTGCATGGCGGCGACTGTACGGATGTCTTATACGGGTGTCTAGTACGGTCGTATAAATCGGCCGTGTAAGACGCGGGTATGGGACACCTGTATGGAACGGCTTAGGCTGCCCGCATGGGACACCGTGAAGATCTGCTCGAAGGGGCCAAGCGCTGCCTGCTGGAGAAGGGGTTCGCGCGGACGACGGCCCGCGACATCGTGAAGGAGTCGGGGACGAACCTCGGGTCCATCGGCTACCACTACGGGTCGAAGGACGCGCTGCTCGCGCAGGCGTACATCGCGCTCATCGAGCCGGTGGCGGACGATTTCGAGAGTTCGCGGATCGAGGGGAGCGCGGGCAAGGGGAGTCTGGAGCGGTTCCAGGAGGTCTGGGGCCATCTCATCCGCTCGGTCCCCGAGGCGCGGCCCATCTGGATGATGACGCTGGAGGTCATCACCCAGGGCGAACGCCTGGCGGGTATCCGCGAGTTGCTGATCGAGGCGCAGAAGCAGGGGCGCAGCGGACTCGCGGCGCTGTTCACCGGCATCGAGGAGAGCGCGCTCCCCGACGACGTGCTGGAGAGCGAGGGCCGCTTCTACACCACGCTGCTCAACGGCCTGATGGTGCAGTGGCTCTTCGACCCGGACTCGGCGACCACCGCCGAGCAGCTGACCGAGGGGCTGCGGCGGGTGATGGAGCGGGCGCGGGGCGAGGCCTGAAACGGGTGCGCGCACCCGGCGGCCGGCCGAGGTGCGGCCGCGGGTGCGCGCGAGGGGAACGCCGTGTGGGCGACTACCAGTCCATGCAGGTGGCCGGGACGTAACCCCTGATGTTGTAGTCATTCGGCATGACGTACAGCTCCGAGACCACCGCAGCGGCAGTTCGTTACCCGCCCCTGTGAGTTCCGCTTGATCGTGAGCAGTGGTTCCTGCGGAAACTCCGGAATCCCCGTGTGATGCGCAACGTGCATGAAGGCTGTTCGCACGAAATCCAAGGAGGGCGTCTGCTCCTTCTTCTTCGGTTCGGCCTCTCCCGCGACAGCTGATGTGTTCGACTGTCAGGCAGCGTGGGGGTGGCACGTTCCGACTTCTCGGGGAGGCATCTGATGCAAGGTCTGACGCGGGTGCCGCTGGAGGGCGGCGGAGTGATCCTGTTCGAAGCCGGGCCGGAACTGGAACTCGGCGGGCCAGTGAAGGCGGGGCGGGTCGGGGATGCGATCCGTGAGCTGCCGCAGACACTGCAGGCCGCTCTGGTGCCGGTTCGGGAGACCGCGCGGGTGGTACTGGAGCACTTGAAAGAGGCGGGGCCGGACGAGGCCGAGGTGGAGTTCGGGGTCAATCTCTCGTCGGAGGCCGGCGCCGTCATCATCAAGAGCGGCGCAGCCGTTCACCTGAAGATCCGGTTGCTCTGGAAAAAGGATGAGCCCGCGCCCGCCGCGGGAGACGCCGGAGCATGAGGGCCGATGAAGGCCTGCCGGCAGACGGAGGCCGCAACCGCTCCGTGGGGGCCGCCCCCCACCCGACAACCCCCGGTGAGGCACCTGGGTCCATGCCGGATTCGGTGGTCCAGGTACTGGCAACGGACGGCGAGGTGGCCGGGGCGGGTTTCCTGGTTGGTGAGAGTGTCGTCGTCACCTGTGCGCATGTCGTGCGCGCGGCCGGACAGGTACCGGGCGGCCGGGTGGAACTCGCCTTCCCGCACCTGCCGAGTGCGCCGCGGGTGTGGGGTGAGGTACCAGCAGAGCAGTGGCGGAAACCGGAGGCCGAAGACATCGCCTTCGTGGAGCTGAGCAGTGTTCCCACAGGCGTACGGGCGTTACCGCTGGGGTCGGGGGCGGGGTGCCAGGGGCACAGGGTCTCCTCGTTCGGGTTCCCCGCCCAGGCGCCCCCCGGCGGCCATTTCGGCTTCGGCACGGTCGGTGATCTGTTGCCCGACAGCACCGGTACGGGCGAGCTGTTGCAGCTGACGGGGGCCAACAGCCTGACGACCGGGTTCAGCGGCGGGCCGGTCGTGGACGGGGCGACCGGGCTGGTGATCGGCATGGTTACTGCCATCACCACTCCTGACGCCCACCTGAGGGGGATGGGCATCGCGTATGCCACGCCGGTCGATGTGCTGCGCCAGGTCCGGCCCGAGCTGGCTGAGCACGAGGTGTGCCCGTACCTGGGGCTGGAGCCGTTCACCGCTGGGGACGTCGGCTGGTTCCATGGCCGCGACGCGGCGGTGGAGGAGGTCTTGGAGGCGCTTGGAGGGCATCGGCGGATGCTGATGCTGCTGGGCTCCTCCGGAGCAGGAAAGACCTCTTTGGTCAACGCAGGTGTGTTGCCCGCCCTGGCCGACGGGGCGCTCCCGGGCAGCGACCGCTGGCTGCCCGTGGTTGTTCGGCCCGGTCCGGACTTCTTCGCGGAACTGGACGGTGCGGGGTTGCCCGGCGCTGCCACCGTCGGCCTGACGGCGGCGGTCGAGGCCCGCCTCGCGGCGGAGCCCGACTTCGATCGACTGCTGCTGGTCGTCGACCAGTTCGAGGAACTTCTCACGCAGCCGGGCCCCGCATCCGGTGGCGGGGCGTCCGAAAGGCGGCAGAGCGCGGCAACTCAACTCGTGGAGCTGAGTGACTCCCCGGTCGCCGTGACCATTCTGCTGATCATGCGTAACGACTTCTATGCTCCCCTCGACGCCTTCGCCCCTCATCTCATGCGAGCCGCCTTTCCCGGACTGCTGAACGTGCCCGCGACCGTGAGCCGCCGGGAACTCGAGGCGATTGTCACCAAGCCGGCCGAGGCCGTCGGCCTGCGTATCGAGAAGGGCCTGACCGAGCGGATCATCAACGACGTTCTCGACGCCGAGTCCACGGGGCGGCAGGCACCGGTGACCCTGCTGCCGCCCTTGGAGCTCGCTCTGCGGGAGCTGTGGCGGCGCCGTGAGGACGGTCGGCTGACTCACGCCGCGTACGAGAGAACCGGCCAGGTCACCGGCAGCATGACCACGTGGTGCGATACGGCTCTCAATCAACTGCCCGCCGATCAGCGACCCATGGCGCAACGGCTCCTGACCTCGCTGGTCCGGCCCGCTGACGAGTCGGGCGGCATCCCCGCCACACGCCACCTCGTCCCTCTCAGCCGTCTGCGCTCCCTGGTGGTCGACGCCCACCGGGGAGGTCCGGACGCCGAGACCGCCTTCGAAGCAGTGCTGGCATCCCTCACCCATTACCGGATCGTCATCACCGGAGTCACCACCACCCGTGGTGAGACTGCGGGGGAACCGGCGGCCGAACTCATCCACGACGCGCTCGTCCGGGACTGGGCCGGCCTCCGTGAGTGGGTCGCCCGCGATCAGCGGTTCCACCTCTGGCTGCACCGTGTCGCCGAACATCAGATCCGCTATTCCCGCAGTGGCCTGCCAGGTGATCTTCTGGACGGTTCCCTACTGGCCGAAGGCCTGCAGTGGGTCGGACAGCGGCCGCTGCCGGCCGATGTCTCCGCGATCGTCACGGCCAGTCGGCGCCACCACCAAAGAACCATCCGTCGCACGCGGCGCATCAACGTCGCTCTCATCGTCCTGGTCGTCCTCGCACTGGTCGCCACGGGCATCGCTTTCCAGCAACAGCGCAGCGCCGCCACCGCAGAGCGGCAGGCCCTGTCCCGGCAGCTCTCCGCCCAATCGGCAAGCCTCCTCACCGAGAACGCCGATCTCGCGTTGCTGTTGGCCGTCCAGGCGTATCGCGTGAGCCCCACGGCCGAGGCGATCGCCAGCCTTCAGAGCGCATCCCAATTCCCTCTGACACGGAGTTTCGGTGTCCCCAAGGACGCCCACTCGGTGGCCTTCGACCCCCACGACGGAAACACCCTCGCGATTGCTCGCGACACCGGTGTGCAACTACGGGATGCGGCAACCGGTGAAACCTTGCGCACCTTCACCTACGGCGACACCGTTAAGTCAATTGCGTTCGACCCCAAAAACAGTCGATTCCTTGCCATTGCCGGGTCCAAGGGGGTGCAGATCAGGGACACGGTCACTGGGAAAGTTCTAAGAACCGTCGCTCGCAGCAAGAGTATCACCGCTGTAGCCGTGGATTCGAAGGGGAATGCCTTAGCCACGGGAAGCGTCGACGGCGAAGCCGAATTGTGGGACATAAGCACCGGGAGTTTTATCCGGAGATTCGACTTCTCAGAAGCTTCGTTAATCGGGACCATCGAATCTGTGGCCTTCAGCCCCAATGGGCGCACGCTTGCCGCAGGTAACGATTTGGCCTGGCTATGGGATGTCGCGACCGGAGAAGTGTTGTCGAGCGAATCTCCGGGGGAGGACTCCGAAGGGTCCGCGGCATCTGTCGCGTTCAGCCCTGACGGAAAGAAGCTCGCGACCGGACCCGGCGGAGCGGTGGGAGGGAAGGCGAAGCTGTGGGATGCCACCATCGGTCTGAGCACGGCCACCCTGGACGCCACCGGCTTCGTCTCGGTGGCGTTCAGCCCGGACGGCAGGACCGTGACCACCAGCGGCGAGAGCGGAGTCCAATTGTGGAACTCGGCAACCGGCCAGCTCCAGACCACTCTCAGCCGCACACCTTTCGGTTCCGTCACGTTCGGCCCGGACGGGCGCACTCTTGCCGCCATTGACGAAGACCGCGCCATGGTGCGGATCTGGAACACCGGCATCCACCAGGCCCGTGGCGTTCTTCCCTGTACCGAAAGCAACTGGGTGACTTTCAGCTCGACCGGGAAGACATTTGCCACCGTTCCCTCAACCCCTGCCTACAGCACAGGCCCCTCAATGAGCGCTGTAACGCTGTGGGAATACCACTCGGAGCAATTCCCTAAAAAGCGACGGTGTGACAGCGAAGGCGCATATGCCGGCCGCCCCTTGGGGCGCCTCACGCCGCAGGGCAGCCCTTTCGGCGGCTCGCCGGCGAAGTTCAGCCCCGACGGTCGCCTCGTCGCGACCGGGCCGACCTACGCAAAAAAAGAAGTGAATAATGAGGTACACCTGTGGAGTGCGGTCAGCGGCGAGAGCAAGAAGCTCCCTCCGGGGACCGCGGCTCTTGCCTTCCACCCCAAGGTTGCCCGCACACTGGCCATTTCCAACAGTGTGGACGTCCGGCTGTGGGATCTGAAAACTCATAAGGCTTCGGCTCTGCGGGGGTCGGACGGCGAGACCGTCCTGGAGTTCGGCCCGGATGGGAAAACCCTGGCCACCTGGGCAGAGGGCAAGGGGGCCCGCATCTGGGACCTGGGAACCCAAAAGGCCTGGACCCTTGCGGAAACGGACGACGAGACCGTCCTGGAGTTCGGCCCGGACGGAAAAACCCTGGCCACCTGGGCAGAGGGCAAGGGGGCCCGCATCTGGGACCTGGGAACCCAAAAGGCCTGGACCCTTGCGGAAACGGACGACGAGACCGTCCTGAAGTTCGGCCCGGACGGAAAAACCCTGGCCACCTGGGCAGACGGCAAGGGGGCCCGCATCTGGGACCTGGGAACCCAAAAAGCCTGGACCCTTCCGGAAACGAAGGGCGAGACCGACTTGGAGTTCGGCCCGGACGGAAAAACCCTGGCCACCTGGGGAGCCGACAAGGGAGTCCGGTTATGGGATGCGGAGTCTCGAAAGGGCCGGGCGCTCAAGGGAACAAGCAGCAGCGGCAGTGTGGCATTCCATCCGAAGGACAGCCGCATCCTGGCCGTCCAGACCGATCGTGACGTGCTGCTGTGGGACATCACCATCGACCACGTCTGGGCCACCCTGCATGACAGTGGCACCACGAACGGCCTGTTCTTCAGTCCGGACGGGCGTACTCTCGCCACCAGTGACAGCAACTCGACCCCGGTTCGACTGTGGGATGTCCACCTTCCGCGTCCCGCCGAGTCGATTCGGAAGATCTGCAAGGCAGTTGTCCGCGATCTCACCCAGCAGGAATGGTCGCTGTACCTGCCGGGTCAATCCCCAAGACCTGTCTGCGACTCATGACGACCACCCGGGCTGTCCCGTAATCACAGTCGTGACGACTTCAGGACCATGTGCAGCAGCAGCCGGTCCTCGCCCTCGTCCAGGTCCAGGCCCGTGAGCTGCTCCACGCGCGAGAGGCGGTAGTAGAGCGTCTGCCGGTGGATGCCCAACTCCGCCGCCGTGCGGCCCGCCTGGCCCGCGCAGTCCAGGAACGCCTCGGCGGTGCGGGCCAGTTCGCGGTGGGCGGGGGACAGCAGCGCGCGGGCCACCGGATCGTGCGCCGCCTCCGGGGGCAGGGCCGTGAGGAGCCGGTAGGGACCCACGTCCGACCACTGCGCCACCGGCCCGAAGCGCCGTTCGGCGAGCGCCGCGCGGGCCGCCCCGGACGCCTCCCACCAGGCGGCGCCCAGGTCCTCCAGGCCCTGCCGGGCCCCGGCGATCCCGGCGGCACTCCCGGCAGCGGCGCCCCGCGCGGTCTCCAGGAGGCGCGCGGCCGCGGTGTGCGCGGGGGAGAGCACGTCGGCCGAGCGGAGGCGGACCAGCGCCGCGAGGGACTGGCCCGTCGTGCCCCACGGCACCGTGCAGATCGCCGCGGCGGACGGCACCGTGCGGACGGCGGGGGCGGCCTCCGGGTCGGCGGACGGCCAGGGGGCCACGCACACCACCGCGTGCAGCCCGTCGGCGCCGGAGCCCAGAGCGGTGCGCAAGGAGGCCACCGCCATGTCCCGCTGCCAGCCGCGCTCGGCGGTCAGGACCGCGCGGAACTCCCGGGTCAGATCGGCGCCCGCCTGCGCCTCGTCGGCCAGCAGCGCGCCGATCCTGGCCGTCACCTCCATGGCGGCGCCCAGCTGCCGCTCGGTCGGGCCCGGCTCGTCGTCGAGCAGCCATACGTACCCCAGGGCGAAGCCCCGATGGCGCACCGGCAGGCAGATCCGGCCCCGCAGGACGCCCGCCTCGGGGGTGGGCGGGATGCGGACCGGGCCGGTGGCGCGGGTGATGCCGAAGCCCTCGAACCAGGCGCGGACCTCGGCCGTGGAGCGGCGCGTCAGGATCGAGCGGGTGCGGACCGGGTCGAGGGCGGTCGCGTCGAAGCCGCTGTCCCCGTCGCCCCCGCCGTCGTGCGCGCCGAAGGCGATCAGCTCGAAATCGCGGTTCTCCAGGGTCGCGGGAGCGCCGAGCAGCGCCGAGATCTCGTCGACCAGTTCTTGGTAGTCGCCCTTCACCTGTCCATTCTCGCCCAGGGCGCCCGGTTTCTCAGACATCTGTATGAGATCCAGGGCACGGATGCGTGACAGGTGTCGATGGTTCGGGGCGGGGGTGATCCTTAGATTTCACGGTGGTTCTCCGTGCCGTACCGCCGAGTCACCTCCCCGTAGGACTATGGCGGTAGGGCACTCGATTTCGTACACCCGTGGAGGTGCCCCGTGCTGGGTCCCGTGATTCTCGCCGCGTCACGCAGCGACAAGATGCGCCGTTTCGTCTCGGCGGCCCCCGGCACCAAGCAGGTCGTGGCCCGGTTCATCGCCGGTGAGAGCGTCGACCAGGTCGTCCCGATCATCGTGGACGCCGCCGACAAGGGCCTTGAGGTCACCCTCGACGTGGTGGGCGAGGACATCACCACCGTCGAGCAGTCCCACGCGGCCCGCGACGCCTACCTGGAGCTCATCGACCGCCTGAAGGACCTGGGCCTCGGCACGAAGGCCGAGATGTCCGTGAAGCTGTCGATGTTCGGCCAATCGCTGGAGGGCGGCCACGAGCTGGCCCTCGCCAATGTCCGCCCCGTCGTCGAGGCCGCCGCCGCCATCGGCACCACGGTCACCCTGGACGCCGAGGACCACACCACCCTCGACTCGACGTTCGCCATCCACGACGCGCTGCGCGAGGACTTCCCGCAGACCGGCTGCGTCATCCAGGCCTACCTCTTCCGTACGGAGGCCGACGCCCGCCGCCTCGCCGCCAACGGCAGCCGTGTGCGTATCGTGAAGGGCGCCTACAAGGAGCCCGCCGAGGTCGCGTACCAGGACAAGGCCGAGATCGACAAGGCGTACGTCCGTGTCCTGCGCATCCTGATGGAGGGCGGGGGGTACCCGATGATCGGGTCCCACGACCCGCGCCTGATCTCCATCGCACAGGAGCTCGCGCGGCGTGCGGGGCGCAAACTGGATGAGTACGAATTCCAGATGCTGTACGGCATCCGCAGCGACGAGCACCTGCGGCTGGCCGCCGAGGGCCACCGGATGCGCGTCTACACGGCCTACGGAACCGACTGGTACGGCTATTTCATGCGCCGTCTCGCGGAGAAGCCGGCGAACCTGCTCTTCTTCGCCCGCTCCATCCTCACCAAGGACTGAACCAAGGGCTGAGCTCCCACCCCCCTCGACCCTTTTAAGGAGATACGGAACTCATGGACGCTGTCACTCAGGTCCCCGCCCCGGTCAACGAGCCGGTGCACGGTTACGCCCCCGGCTCCCCCGAGCGCGCCCGCCTGGAGATCAAGCTCAAGGAGCTGGCCGAGAACCCCATCGAGCTGCCGATGACCATCGGTGGCGTCAAGCGCCTCGGCGGCGGCGAGCCCTTCCAGGTCGTGCAGCCGCACAACCACCAGGCCGTCATCGGCACCGGCCGCGGCGCCACGCAGCAGGACGCCCAGGACGCGATCGACGCCGCCCTGGCCGCCGCCCCGGCGTGGCGCGCGATGTCCTTCGACGACCGCGCCGCGATCATCCTGCGCGCCGCCGAGCTGCTGTCCGGCCCGTGGCGCGAGACGCTGGCCGCCTCCACCATGCTCGGTCAGTCGAAGACCGCCCAGCAGGCCGAGATCGACACCCCCTGCGAGCTCGTCGACTTCTGGCGCTTCAACGTCAAGTACGCCCGTGACCTGCTCGCCGAGCAGCCGCCGGCGAACGCCCCCGGCGTGTGGAACCGCCTGGACCACCGCCCGCTCGAAGGCTTCGTCTACGCGATCACGCCGTTCAACTTCACGGCCATCGCGGGCAACCTTCCGACCGCCCCGGCCCTGATGGGCAACGTGGTCGTGTGGAAGCCGTCCCCGACGCAGACCCACGCCGCCGTGCTGCTCATGCAGCTCCTGGAGGAGGCCGGGCTGCCCAAGGGCGTCATCAACCTGGTCACCGGTGACGGCATCGCCGTCTCCGAGGTCGCCCTGAACCACCGCGACCTGGCCGGCATCCACTTCACCGGCTCGACCCCGACCTTCCAGCACCTGTGGAAGACGGTCGGCGAGAACATCGCGAAGTACCGCACCTACCCGCGTCTCGTCGGCGAGACCGGTGGCAAGGACTTCGTCGTCGCCCACCCGAGCGCCGACCGCGCGATCCTCAAGACCGCGCTGACCCGCGGTGCCTTCGAGTACCAGGGCCAGAAGTGCTCCGCGACCTCGCGCGCGTACATCCCGGCCTCCATCTGGAACTCGGGCTTCAAGGAGGAGTTCGCGGCCGAGGTCGACGGCATCAAGATGGGTGACGTCACCGACCTGACGAACTTCATCGGCGCCGTCATCGACGAGCGCGCGTTCGCCAAGAACAAGGCGGCCATCGACCGCGCCAAGGCGGACGACACCTGCACGATCGTCGCGGGCGGCACCTACGACGACTCGGTCGGCTACTTCGTGCGCCCGACCGTCGTCGAGTGCACGGACCCGGCCAACGAGGTCTTCACGACCGAGTACTTCGGCCCGTTCCTCGCCGTCCACGTCTACGAGGACGAGAACTACGACGAGATGCTGGCCCAGATGGAGTCGGTCTCGGACTACGCGCTCACCGGCTCGGTCATCGCGGGTGACCGCGCGGCGGCCGCGTACACGATGGACAAGCTCCGCTACGCGGCGGGCAACTTCTACATCAACGACAAGTCGACCGGCGCCGTCGTCGGCCAGCAGCCCTTCGGCGGCGGCCGTGGCTCCGGCACCAACGACAAGGCGGGCGCCCCGCAGAACCTCCAGCGGTGGACGCTGACGCGCGCCATCAAGGAGACGCTGGTGCCGCCGACCGAGTACGGCTACCCGCACATGGGCTGACGCCCTCCCCGGGCCGCACCGGCCCGCCCCTGAACCCCGCCTCCGATCTGGGCCCCACCCCGGTCGGAGGCGGTGTCGTGTCCGGGGTCAGCCGAGCGTGTCGACGACGATCCGGGTGATGTCCTCGGCGATGCGGTCCTCGCCGGGGGTGTCCGGGTCGAGGCGGGTCGTGTAGACGGAGATGATCCAGGGGGCCTGGCGCGGCGGCCAGGCGACGGCGACGTCGTTGACTCCGCCGTAGGCCGGGCTGCCGGTCTTGTCGCCGACCCGCCAGTCCTTCGGGAGGCCGGCCCGGATCCGCTTGTCGCCGGTGGTGTTCTCCAGGAGCCACCGGATGAGCTGGTCGCGGTCGCGCGGGTGGAGGGCGTCGCCGAGGATCAACTTGTGCAGGTCGGCCGTCATGGACGCGGGGGTCGTCGTGTCGCGCCGGTCGCCGGGGACGTTGGTGTTGAGGTCGGGCTCCCAGCGGTCGAGGCGGGTGCGGGAGTCGCCGAGCGAGCGGGCGAACTCGGTGATGCCGGACGGCCCGCCGATGCGCCGCATCAGCAGATTGGCGGCGCCGTTGTCGCTGTACGTGATCGTGGCGTCGCACAACTCCCGTACCGTCATGCCGGTTTCGAGGTGCATCTCGCACCTCGGCGAGTGCGTGACCAGGTCGTCGCGCCCGTACCGGATCAGTACGTCGAGCAGTCCGGGCTCCTGCTCGCGCGCCCTGCGCAGGATCGCGGCGGCGGCCAGCACCTTGAACGTGGAGGCGATGGCGAAGCGTTCGTCCGCGCGGTAGCCGAGGGTGGCGCCGGTACCGGTGTTCAGGGCGTGCACACCGATGCGGCCCGGATAGCCCTTCTCCAGCTCGCGCAGCCGCCGCCGGGCGTCAGGGAAGGCGGTGGCGTGCGCGGTGCCGGGCACGGACAGGAGTACGGGGGCGACGGCGGCGGCGCCAAGGAGGGTTCTGCGGGAGGGGGTTGCGTTCATGATCACGACCGTACCCGGGGGCCCTGGTGCCGGGCCAGGAAGTCGTCGATCAGCCCGGCGATCTGCGTGGCGTGCGTCTCCAGGGCGAAGTGCCCGGTGGGCAGCAGGTGCACCTCGGCCTCCGGGAGGTCGCGGAGGAAGGCGAGGGCGCCGTGTGGCACGAAGATCTCGTCGTGGGCGCCCCAGGCCGCGAGCAGCGGGACCCGGGAGGTGCGGAAGTACTCCTGGAACGCCGGGTACAGGCCGATGTTGGCGCCGTAGTCGCCGATGAGCGCGAGCTGGATCGCGTCCTGGCCCTCGCGTGCCATCAGCGCCGCGTCGTGGTGCCAGGCGTCGGGGTTCAGCAGGCTCGGGTCGGGGACGCCGTGCGTGTACTGCCACGTGATGCCCTCCAGGGAACGGATCTCCCGGATGGGCGCGGCGGTCTTCTCGTTCGGGTCCGCGATGTAGGCGAGGACCGGCGCCCAGGCCTCGGCGCCGAGGCCTTCCTCGTACGCGTTGCCGTTCTGCGTGACGATCGCGGTGACACGCTCGGGGTGGGCGAGCGCGAGGCGCAGGCCGATCGGGGCGCCGTAGTCCTGGACGTACAGCGCGAAGCGGTCAAGACCTGCGGCGTCGGCGAACTCGGCGGTCACCTCGGCGAGTTCGGCGAAGGTGTACGTGAACTCGTCGGCGGCCGGCGCCGCCGAGCGGCCGAAGCCGATGTGGTCGGGGGCGATGACGCGGTAGCGGTGGGAGAGCAGCGGGATGAGGTCCCGGAACATGTGCGAGCTGGTCGGGAAGCCGTGCAGCAGGAGGAGGGCGGGGGCGTCGGCGGGGCCTGCCTCGCGGTAGGCGATCTCGTGGCCCCGGACGGTCGTGGAGCGGTAGTGGGTGCGGTTCCGGTGCGCGCTGCTCATCTCTAACCCCTGAAATGCGCTTTGGTGGTTGGCGTGGGGCGAGTAGAGCACGCGAACACCTAACCGGTCAATGTGTTGTGAGCGGTTAGTGGACGTGGGGGAGGGTCAGTGGGTCCGGCCCGCCGCCGTGATGACCTCGTCCAGTACCTCGCGGGCCCGCAGCAGGTCCTCCACCTGGCGGTCGATCCTCGCGCGTTCCTGGGTCAGCTCGTCGACCAGCCACGGCGTCGCCTTCTCCGAGGGGCCGCCGTCCTGGTCCCGCATGCAGGGCAGGAGTTGGACGATCTTCGCGCTGGACAGGCCCGCCGCGAACAGCTCCTGGATGTGGACGACCCGGTCCACCGCGCTCTCGGGGTAGTCGCGGTGGCCGCCCGGGGTACGGTCCGCGTGCAGCAGCCCCTGCTTCTCGTAGTAGCGCAGCGAACGCTCGCTCACGGCGGTGCGCTTCGCCAGCTCGCCGATTCTCATCCTCGCGGACCTCCGCACTTGAAACTCACACCGGTGTCAACTTCTACCGTTCCGGCATGACGAACACCACGCTTCTCGAGCCCTATTCCGCAGGCCCCCTCGGCCTTCTCCCCAACCGCATGGTGATGGCCCCCATGACCAGGCTGCGGGCGACCGCCGACGGCACGCCGCTGCCGGTCGTCGCCGACTACTACGCCCAGCGTGCGAGCGCCGGCCTCATCGTCACCGAGGGCATCTGGCCCAGCAGCCGCGGCCAGAGCGGCTGGCGCTACCCGGGGCTGGAGACCGCCGCGCACATCGAGGGCTGGCGGCGCGTCACCGACGCCGTGCACGCCGCGGGCGGCCGGATATACGCCCAGCTGATGCACGGCGGCCGTCACGGCCACCCGCTGTCCCGCGTCGACGGTGACGTGCCCGCCGCGCCGTCCGCCGTGCTCGTGGACCCGAGCCCCGTGCACGTGCCCGGACACCGCAAGGCCGACGCCGTCACGCCGCGCGAGATGACCCGGGACGACATCCACACGGCCGTGCGGGACTTCGTGGCCGCCGCCCGCAACGCCATCGCGGCGGGCTTCGACGGAGTCGAACTGCACGGCGCCAACAGCTACTTGATCCACCAGTTCCTCGCGGACAACAGCAACCTCCGCGACGACGAGTACGGCAGGGGCTCCATCGCCGACCGCATCCGCTTCGCCGTCGAGGTGGTGCGCGCGGTGGCCGACGCCATCGGCGCCGCACGGCTCGGGCTGCGCCTGTCGCCCGGCAACCCGCAGTTCGGCATGGCGGAGGCCGACCCCGGCCCGGTCTACAGCGCGCTGCTCGACGAGCTCGACGGGCTCGGTCTCGCCTACCTCCACCTCACCGACAACGACCGCTACCCGGCCCTCGCCGACCTGCGCCCCCGCTGGCACGGCCTCCTCATCGCCAACGTCGGCGAGAACGGCGACCCCACGACGCGGGAGGCGGGCGAGGCCCTGCTCGCGTCCGGGGTCGCCGACCTCGTCTCGTACGGGCGGGGGTTCATCTCCAACCCCGACCTGCCGGCGCGGTTCGCGGCCGGCGCGGCCCTCCGGCCGATCGACGAGGCGCACCTGTACGCGGAGGGCGCCGAGGGCTACACCGACTACCCCACCCTCGCCCAGGAGAGCCGGCTCGTATCCGCTCAGGCCTCCGCTCAGACCTCCGCTCAGACCTCGATGAGCACCTGATCGAGCGACTTGCGCACCAGGTCGGGGACCTGGCAGTCCGGCGCCGGATACCCGACGGGGATCACCGCGAACGCCTTCTCGTTCTCGGGGCGGCCGAGCACCTGGGACAGGAACCGCATCGGGCTCGGCGTGTGGATCAGCGCGGCGAGGCCGGACAGATGCAGGGCGGACAGCAGCATCCCGACCGCGATGCCGACCGACTCGTCCACGTAGTAGTGCTTGTGCTTGGTGCCGTCCTCGCCCAGCCAGTACCGCTGCTGGAAGACGACGATCAGCGCGGGCGCGTCCGTCAGGTGCGGCTTCACCTCGTCCGTGCCGAGGGGCCGCAGGGCCGCCAGCCACTCCTCGCCGAGCCGCCCGTCATACGAGACGCGCTCCTCGTGCTCGGCGGCCTCGCGGATGCGGCGGCGGACATCGGGGTCCTGGACGAGGACGAACGTCCACGGCTGCTGGTGCGCCCCGGACGGCGCCGTCGCCGCGCACGCGATGGCGTCCCGCACCACCTGCGCGGGCACCGGGTCCGGGGCGAACTGCCGCACCGTGCGCCGCTCTTGCATCCGCTTCCGCAACTCCGCCGCCCGATCCAGGGATTGGGCCTCGGGCATCCGCACGGGCCGGTACGGCACGGAGCGGTAGGGCTCGCCATGGATGGGGGTCCACTCTCGTTGCTGCTCGGTCTCAGGCATGCGTCCGATTCTGCTGCGGGCACCGGCCTCCGCGCCATGGTGCAGACCAATCAGATCCGGGCTGAGTACGGTGGGAAGGTGACGGAGAACTCCCTGCGTACCGCCCACACCAGCGACCTGACCGCCGCCGACCTGCGCGCCGCCCGCGCTCTGCTCGACGAGGCCTTCGACGGCGACTTCAGCGACCAGGACTGGGACCACGGCCTCGGCGGCGTGCACGCCCTGGTCCACGACGGCGCGGGCACACTGCTCGCGCACGGCTCCGTGGTGCAGCGGCGGATCCTGCACAACGGCCGCTCCCTGCGCGTCGGTTACGTGGAAGCGGTCGCCGTCCGCCCCGGCCTGCGGCGGCAGGGGCTCGGCGGCCAGGTGATGGGCGCACTGGAACGCGTCATCGACAAGGCGTACGCGATGGGCGCCCTGTCGGCGTCCGACGAGGGGGAGCGGCTCTACCTCGCGCGCGGCTGGCAGCGGTGGAAGGGTCGGGTCGGCACGCTCGGCCCGGCGGGCGCGCTCCACCTGCCGGACGAGGACCCGCCGCTGCTGTGGGGCGCCGGCCTCGACCCCGCGCACGAGCTCCTCATCGACTGGCGTGACGGAGACGTGTTCTGACCACCCGCGGCCGCGTCAGGCCTCGGCCCCGGCCGCGCGGACGATCATCTTCCCTTGGTTCTCGCCCCGCAGCATCCCGAGGAACGCGTCCACGATCCGGTCGAACCCCTCGACCACCGTCTCGTCGAGCGCGACCCGGCCGCTCCGCAGATGCGGCACCACGAACCCGTACAACTCCTCCTGGAGATGCGGGTAGTCGCGGACCAGGAAGCCCTCCATGCGCAGGCTCTTCTCGACGATGTCGGGGAGGTTGCGCAGCGCGTACGGCGTGCCCGTCGCGTTGTACTGCGCGATCGTGCCGACGCGTACGATCCGCCCGCGCTCGCGCAGCGCGGAGATCGCCGCCTCCAGCTGCTCGCCGCCCACGTTGTCCACGTACACGTCGATGCCGTCGGGCACGGCCTCGGCGAGGAGGCCGGCGGCCGGTCCCGAGCGGTGGTCGAAGACCGCGTCGTAGCCGACGTGTTCGGTGAGGTACGCCGCCTTCGCCGCCGAACCGGCGCTGCCGACGAGCCGTCCCGCGCCCATGAGGCGGGCCAGGCGCCCGGTCGCCGTGCCGACGCCACCCGCCGCGGCGAAGACGAACAGGTCCTGGCCCTCGCGCAGTTCGGCGATGCGGGTGAGGCCGACGTACGCCGTCAGGCCGGTGCCGCCGAGGATGCCCAGATACGCGGTCAGGGGCACGCCCTCGAAGCGGGGGCGGCGCCGCACCTCGTCCGGCTTCACCACGGAGTGCGTACGCCAGCCCTGCCGGTGGAAGACGATCTCCCCCTCGGTGAGGGCCGGGTCGCGGGAGGCGACGACACGGCCGATGGTGCGGCCCTCCAGCGGGGCGTTCAGCGCGAAGTCGCCGTCCATCATCTCGCGGTGGTAGGGGTCGACGGACCAGTAGAGGTTCTCGACGAGGGCGGTGCCCGGGGCGGGCGCGGGCAGCGGGGACTCCACGAACGCGAAGTGGGCGGCGGTGGGGAAGCCGTGGGGGCGGGCGGTCTGGTGCACGGTGAGCGCGGTCTCGGTCATGTCCGTGACCGTAGGCAGGAATGCGGGGCTCGGGCAGAGGGTTGCGCTCATGGAACGCCCTGATCCATGAAGGGCCCTCATAGAAGCAGGTGGGAGCCCTGATGGACGCCGCGTACACCGCCGCCGACCTCGCCCCGCACGAGCTGCGCGTCCTGGCCGCCGTGGACCGCGAGCGCGGGTTCTCCTCCGCCGCGCGGGCCCTCGGCCTCACCCAGTCCGCCGTCTCGCACTCCATCCGCGGCACGGAACGCAAGGTCGGCGCCGTGCTCTTCGAGCGGGGCCGCAAGGGGGCGACGCCCACGGCCGCCGGAGCCGTCGCCGCCGCCTACGCCCGGCGCGTCCTGCGGCTGCTCGACACCCTGGTGACGGAGGCGCGCGGCGCCGAGAGGGGCGTCGTCGAGGGCCCCCTGCGCATCGCCGCCTTCCGCAGCGCGGCCCTGCACCTGCTCCCGGCCGCCCTGGAGCGCCTCGCCGCCCGCCACCCCGGCATCCGCCCGGAGGTCAGAGTCGTGCGCGAGCTGGGCGCGGGCACCGCCGGTGAGGTCGCCGAGGGCCGCGCCGACCTCGGCATCGCGACGCTCGGCGGCTCCTCGCCCGTGCCCGCCGGGCTCATCGGCGGCGTACTCCTCGACGAGCCGTACTCCCTCGTGCACCCGGCGGGCCATCCCGACCCGCGCTCCCTGCCGCTGGTGGACTGGCACGAGAACTGCGGGTCGTATACGCGCGCGTGGTGGGCCGGGCAGGACTGGATCCCGCGGGCGACCGTCCTGACGGAAGACGACGGCGCGGTGCTCTCGATGGTGGCCAACGGCCACGGCATGGCGATCATGCCCGCCCTCTCGCTGACCGGAGCGCCCGACTCCGTCGAGATCACCGACCTGGGGGCGGACCGCCCGACCCGCTCCGTCGGCTATGTCACCACCCCTGAGCTGGCCTCTTCCGTCGGAGTACGGGCCCTGATCCGCGAACTGAGAGCGGCGCACGCGTGAAGCCCGTCTCAGATAGTAGGAAGCCCGAGTAATTGTGGAGACAGACGCTCCGGCCTGCCTTAGCTTTGTAGGAGCCGAACGTCTCGCTCGATCAAGCGAATGGCGGTCGTGAGCCGGAGCCCAGCGCAGGCGAACCCTGCCGCTCCGCAGCTCCCCGTCGCTTGGGGGTTCCCCCACGCCCATTAGGCAGTGGGGGAGTCTCGAAAATCTCCCTTTTCTTTGCTTCAAGGAGTGGATCTCCCATGGCCGAGACGACCGTCCGCCGAGTCCGTCACACCTCCCGCAAGAGCGACTCCGAGCGCACCGAGCGCAAGAACGCCGCCCTGGCCCTCCAGCGCGCCCTCGACCGCAGGGACAACGGCGGGGAGACGGGTCACTGAGACCCGCGCGCCCCGCGTACGACCTCGAAGTGGTCGACGCGCTCGCCGCTCTCGGCGAGTGCGGAGACCGAGAGCTTCGGGCGCGCGCCCGCGCTCACCTCCACCGCGAGGAACGAGAAACCGGTGTAGCGCACCCGTGACCACGCGACCTTCTCGGGGTCGGCCCGCCGCGACTTCGTCCAGCGGAAGGTCGCGATCTCGTCGCGATCGTGGACGTCGCCCTCGTAGCTGTCCTTCACCCCGGGGCCGAACTCGTAGAGGTCCTTGCCCGCGCCGCCCGCGGTGACGTACACGATGCCGTCGCGCGTCGGATCGGTCGACGCGCCGACCGGCACGGGCTTGCCGACCTCGCCGCCCTTGATGGCGTCGGTGCGTTCGTAGACGTGGTTGTGGCCGTTGACGACCAGGTCCACCTGGTGCTTCGTGAACAGCGGCAGCCACGCGTCGCGGACCCCGCCGTCGGAGGCGTGCCGCGACGTCGAGTAGGCGCAGTGGTGGAAGAAGACGACGACGAAGTCGACGCCGTCCTCCGTCCGCAGCTCGCCCAGCCGCTTGTCCAGCCAGGCGGTCTGCTTCCCGTCCGTGTAGCCCCGGTTGGCGGGGATCTCGTACGAGACGTCGTTGGCGTCCAGCGCGACGACGCCGACGTTGCCGTACGTGAAGGAGTACACGCCGGGCGCGCTCCGCGGGTCGAAGCCGTTCTCGGGGAGCGACCAGCGCGCGGACTGCCCGCCGTAGCCGTTCGGCGAGTACCACGCCTCCATGTCGTGGTTGCCGGTCGTCACCATCCACGGCACCGACTGCGCGACGGACTCCGTCTGGGCGAGGAAGGTGTCCCATACGCGCGCGTCATAGGTGTCCGAGTCCTTGCCGTGCCCGGTGGTGTCCGCGTAGCAGATGTCGCCCGCGTGCAGATGGAAGGCCGGGTTCTGACCCAGGATCACTTGGTCGTTGGCGAGCGCGTGATAGCTGACGCCCTGGTCGCCGAAGGCCGTGAACACGAACTTCTCCGCCCGTGCGGGCGCCGTCCTGAACGAGCCGACCGTCGCCATCCGCTCGGGTGAGGCCGGGTCGAAGCCGTCGTGGCCGACGCCGTAGTAGTACGTCGTGCCGGGCTCCAGGCCGTCGAGCGCCGCGTGCAGGTAGTACTGCTCCACGGTCGGCAGCTTCTTGGAGAGCGAGGGCGTGTGCAGGTCGCGTACCTCCGCCTCGATCTTCTGGCTCAACTCCCAGGGCTTCGGGCCCACCCGCAGGTAAGGGGACTTGACGGCGAGCGGCACCTGCCAGGAGACGCGCATCTGCGTCCTCGGGTCGGCCCCGAACGCCAGATGCCGGCCGAAGGGCGCGACCAGCTTGCCGTCGACCCGCACCGGGGCGGCCGGGGCGCTCGACGTGTGCGCGGCCGGCACGCCATGCCCGTACACGGTGCTCGAACTGCCCGTGAGCAGACCGGCGCCGGCCACCGTCCCCGCCGCCGCGAACGAACGGGCGAGCACCTTGCGTCGCGAGAGCTTGCCGCGCAGGTACTCGTGCTGCTCCGGCATGCTCATCCGGGCCGCCAGCCGCTCCGGAATGCCGAGGTTCGGAGTGCCGAGGTTCGGTGTGTCCATGGCAGGGAATTTCCCAGCGTCGCCCAACTCCCGCCACACATCGGAGTGAACAGAACCTGTCTGCCGAGCAGATGTCCGCATGTCGGACAGCTCATGTCATCCCCTGGGACGAAGAGTAGGCTGCCCGCATGTCGGCTAGCTCTCGCATCCTCAATCTCGCAGTGATCCCCGGTGACGGCATCGGCCAGGAAGTCGTGGCCCAGGGGCTCAAGGTCCTTGGCGCCGTCCTCCCGCCGGATGTGAAGCTGGAGACCACGGAGTACGACTTCGGCGCCAAGCGGTACCACGCCACCGGTGAGACCCTCACCGACGCCGACGTCGAAGCCCTCAAGCGGCACGACGCGATCCTCCTCGGCGCGATCGGCGACCCCTCGGTCCCCTCCGGTGTCCTGGAGCGCGGCTTCCTGCTGAAGCTCCGCTTCCTCTTCGACCACCACGTGAACCTGCGGCCCTCGAAGCTGCTCCCGGGGGTCGCGACCCCGCTCAAGGGCCAGCCCGAGATCGACTTCATCGTCGTACGCGAGGGCACCGAGGGCCCCTACACCGGCAACGGCGGGTCGATCCGCACCGGGACGCCGCACGAGGTCGCCACCGAGGTCTCCGTCAACACCGCCTTCGGCGTGGAGCGCGTGGTCCGCGACGCCTTCGCCCGCGCGCAGGCCCGCCCGCGCAAGAAGCTGACGCTGGTCCACAAGAACAACGTCCTCGCCTACGCCGGACACCTGTGGACGAACGTCTTCAATAAGGTGGCCAAGGAGTTCCCCGAGGTCACCACCGACTACATCCACGTCGACGCCGCGACGATCTACCTGGTCACCGACCCCGGCCGCTTCGACGTGATCGTCACCGACAACCTCTTCGGCGACATCATCACCGACCTCGCCGCGGCCGTCTCCGGCGGCATCGGCGTCGCGGCCTCCGGCAACATCAACCCGAGCCGCGAGTTCCCGTCCATGTTCGAGCCCGTGCACGGCTCGGCGCCGGACATCGCGGGCCAGGGCAAGGCCGACCCCTCGGCCACCGTCCTCTCCGTCGCCCTCCTGCTGCGCCACCTCGGGTACGAGCCCGAGGCCGCCCGCATCGAGGCCGCCGTCTCCGCGGACCTCGCCGAGCGCGGGGAGAGCGTGCGCAGCACCGAGCAGATCGGCGACGCGCTCGCCGTACGAGTAGCGGGCTGACCCGGCAGCTCGAAGATCACACGGAAGCCGCCGGGTCCCCTCAGGACACCCGGCGGCTTCTCGTATGCGGCCCCGGGGTGTCACCATCGATCCCCGGGCCGCATTCATGCCGTTTCTTCCTCGGGACCCCGCGAGCGATAATCGAACGTGGGGCCGTGAAGACAGGGAAGCTCGGACGTCGTAGTACCGGTGGGAGTACCGCTCGGTACGGGCGTGAGCGCGGTCCGTCACCATCACACCGTGAAGGACGAAGCACTCATGACGACGACGCCGACCATCGAGCTCAAGCCCTCCTCGTCGCCGCTGGCCGCGGCGGAGCGCGAGGCGATCATGGCCAACCCCGGGTTCGGTCGCCACTTCACCGACCACATGGTGACGATCAAGTGGACGGAAGGCCGCGGGTGGCACGACGGTCAGCTCGTCCCCTACGGCCCGCTCGCGCTCGACCCGGCGACGAACGTCCTGCACTACGCCCAGGAGATCTTCGAGGGCCTCAAGGCCTACCGGCAGCCCGACGGCTCGGTGGCCACCTTCCGGCCCGACGCCAACGCCCGCCGCTTCCAGTCCTCCGCGCGGCGCCTCGCCATGCCGGAGCTGCCCGTCGAGACGTTCATCGAGGCGTGCGACGTGCTGGTCAAGCAGGACAAGGCGTGGGTTCCGGCGCACGGTGGCGAGGAGTCCCTCTACCTGCGCCCGTTCATGATCGCGACCGAGGTCGGCCTCGGTGTGAAGCCCGCGAACGAGTACCTGTTCGTCGTCATCGCCTCGCCGGCCGGCGCCTACTTCCCCGGTGGCGTCAAGCCCGTCTCCATCTGGCTCTCGGAGGACCGTGTGCGCGCGGTGCCCGGCGGCATGGGCGACGCGAAGACCGGCGGCAACTACGCCGCGTCGCTGCTCGCGCAGGCCGAGGCCGCGGCGAAGGGCTGTGACCAGGTCGCCTACCTCGACGCGGTCGAGCACAAGTGGGTCGAGGAACTGGGCGGCATGAACCTGTACTTCGTGTACGGGAACAAGATCGTGACGCCGACCTTGACCGGCTCCCTGCTCGCGGGCGTCACGCGTGACTCGCTCCTCACGGTCGCCCGTGACCTCGGGTACGAGTCGGTGGAGGCCCGCGTCTCCATCGACCAGTGGAAGGCCGACTCCGAGAACGGCACGCTGACGGAGGTCTTCGCCTGCGGCACGGCGGCGGTCATCACGCCGGTCGGCACGGTCAAGTGCAATGCGGGGGAGTGGCGGCAGAGCGGTGGCGAGCCGGGGGAGGTCACGATGAAGCTGCGGGATGCGTTGCTGGACATTCAGCGGGGGACGGTCGGGGATGTGCATGGCTGGATGCACGGGCTCGGCTGAGGGCTTGGCGGAGATTGTCGGGGCCCCGCGGCTGTGGTGAGCGCGGGGTCCCTTTTGTTTTCGGCTGCGGGTGTGTGGGGGCTGGGCGCGCAGTTCCCCGCGCCCCTGGGGGGCCTTGCGCGTCGCATGGTGACGGCTCCCGTTACCGCGCCGGCAGGGCAAGGCTCCCCGGCACCGCGCCGCAGGCATCCCGTACTGCCGTCGCGAGGGAGTCCCGGGTCGCCGCGGGGCCCTCGGCCCACCCCTCCAGCGCCCGGTGGAACGCCGCCACCAGCAGGTCGATCGCCAGCCTGGGGCGCAGATCACCCCCGCCCGGCAGGGCGAACCGACGCCGCGCCGCGACAAGGGCCGCCCGGCTCGTGCGGTCGCAGAACGCGAGGCCATGCGCGTCCATGGACGGAGTCACCGCCGCCAGCCGCCGGCTGAGCAGCACCCGCTGGGCCCACCCCTCACCCGGCATCCGCGCGACCGCGCCGAGCAGCGTGTCCCGCAGTACGTCGAACAGCGGCTGCCCCGCGGCCGGTTCCGCCTTCTCCAGCTCTTCGAGGAACGCCACCCACAGATCCTGGGTCGGCGCCATCGCCACGTCTTCCTTGCTGCTGAACGTACGGAAGAACGTGCGCTTGCTGACCTCCACCGCATCGCACAGCGCGTCGAGCGTGACGCCGTCGAAGCCCCGCTCCGTGAACAGCTCCAGCGCCGCGTCGACGAGCGCCTGCCGCGTCCGCAGCTTCTTGCGCTCCCGCAGGGGCAGCCCTTCGAGGTCCATCGCGTCCATGCCGGGAGTGTAGCGGCCGGATGGGACGCGGAAGCGAATGCCTCTTGAGGGCTTGTGCCACTCGGTGGCAGTTGGCAGTATGGGTCGCCCACCCGTCGGCATACGTCGAAAGGCTTCACATTCATGCGTGCACTGCTGGTCGACCGTTCCGCCCCCGGCGGCCTGCGCCTCGGCGAGGCTCCGGACCCCGAGCCCGCGCCGCACCAGGCCCTGGTACGGGTGGCCGCCACCTCCCTCAACTACGGAGAGATCCGCTTCGTCCTGGAGGACGCCAAGGAAGGCGCGGTCCTCGGCTGGGACGCGGCCGGCGTGGTCGAGCGGGCCGCCGCCGACGGCTCGGGGCCCGCGGCCGGAACCCCGGTGGTGACCGTGGACGGCGCCGGCGGCTGGGCCGAACTCCGCGCCGTCTCCACGGACTTGATCGGCACCGTGCCCGAGGGCGCCGACCCGGGGGCCATCAGCACCGTGCCGGTCGCCGGTGCCAGCGCCCTGCGTGCCCTGGACCGCATCGGCCCGATCCTCGGCAGACGCGTCATGGTCACGGGCGCCACCGGCGGCGTCGGGCGGTACGCGGTGCAGCTCGCCCGGCAGGGCGGTGCGGAGGTCGTCGCGGTGACCGGCGATCCCGAGGGGCGGGGCGAGGCGCTCAGGGCCCTCGGCGCGCACGAGGTGATCCACACGCCCGCCGCGGCCGCGGCTCCGGTGGACGGCGTGGTGGACGTGGTCGGCGGCCGGCAACTCGTCGAGGCGTACGAGCAGTTGGGGCAGCACGGCACGCTGGTGTCCGTCGGGCATTCCGGCGGTGACGCCGAGCACTTCCCGTACGGGACCCTCTATGGCGACCAGGGCCGCCACGACCGCTCTGTGGTCAGCTTCCACCTGTTCGGCTGCGCCGACATCTCCGGGGCGCTGACCTGGCTCGCGGGGCAGGTGGCGGCGGGCGCGCTCGACCCCGGCACCTCCTGGCGGGGCCCCTGGGGCGAGGTCCGGGAGGCGGCCGGCGCGCTGCTCGACCGCCGCCTGCACGGCAAGGCCATCCTGGACATCGGCTGAGGCCCGGCGCACCGCCGCGGGGCCTCCGGCCGGCCGAAGCCTCCGTCAGGCCAGGTGGTCGACGGAGGTGTCCACGGCAGGCTCCATGGCGGCGGTGGCCGGAGTCGCTGTCGGGGCGCCGCCCGCGGTGGCCGGCTTCTCGCGTGCCGTCAGCGCCAGATAGACCGCGCCACCCACCACCCCGGACAGCAGGAAGCTGCAGTCGACCCCGCCCGTCAGCGACAGCAGCGGACCCTCGTACGAGGGGAGGGAGACCGCGAACAGCCCGACGGCGGCGCCGAGCGCCCAGGCCGTGGTGGCCTGCGCGTTCCAGCCCGCGCGGTACCAGTACACGCCGCCCCGTGCGCGGCGGTTGAAGACCTGGAGGGCGTCCGCGTCGTACTGGCCGCGACAGCGCGCGAAGCCGATCAGGGTGATGACCGCCCAGGGTGTTCCGATGGCGGTCAGGAGCAGCACGAACGACGTCATCGCGTCCTGCGCCTCCCACGCGAAGTGGCCGACGAAGACGCAGGCCGTGGCGGCGACGGCGACGGTGTACGTGGCGCGGGCGCGGGAGGCGCGGGGCAGGATCGCGTCCAGGTCGAGGCCCATCGAGTACAGCATCAGGCCCGCGTTGCCGACCGACCCGGCGGAGGCGGCGAGCAGCAGCGGCAGCAGGTACCAGCTGGGAGAGGCGTCGACGAGCCCGCCCGCGTAGTCGAGGGCGGCGCGCGCCGCGTACGCCGTGAAGGTGCCGAAGAGCTGCGGGATCAGCAGCCCCGCGAGGAGCCCGGCCCAGGCCGCACCGAGCACCGCGCGGGAGCTGTGCCGGGCCGGGGAGACGTAGCGGGTGTAGTCGCCGAGCAGCGTGATGAAGGCGATGGGCCCCGACAGGCCCGCCGCGACCAGGGCGAGGAGCCAGGTCGGCCAGAACGAGCCGAGGAGGTAGCCGCCCGCGCCGGGCAGCGCCGAGGTCGTGAAGTCGGGGGCGTACGCGATGACGCCGAGGATCAGCAGCGCCGTCATGCCGAAGGCGAGGATCCGGGAGAGCCGCAGCAGCACGCGGTAGCCGAAGACGGCGCCGATCACGGTGGCGGCGGCGAGCAGGGCGTAGACCACGCCGTACGAGAGACCGCCGGTCGGCAGCCCGGTCAGGCGGTGCAGCGTGCCCACCATCACGTCGCCGCCGATCCAGATGGTCAGCGCGGTGTAGCCGAGCGAGAGCAGCAGGCCGACGACCGAGCCGACGAGCCGGCCGCGCACGCCGAACTGGGCGCCGGAGGAGGTGGAGAGGTTCGTCCCGGTGCGCAGCGACACCAGGGCGAGCGGCGCGGTGAGCGCGGTGCCGAGCACCGTGCCCGCCACCACCGCGCTCACCGACTCCCACCAGCCGAGGCCGAACGACACCGGCAGCCAGCCGAAGACGATCACCCCCAGGCAGAGGTTGGAGCCGATCAGGATCGACACGAGGTCTCTGGGGCCGCTGGTGCGCTCCCGGTCCGGGATGGTGTCGACTCCGCGCTGTTCTATCGGCATGAGGGTGCCCCTGACGCTCGGCTGATCTCGATGGCGCTCACAGAGTTTTGAGCAGCGCTCAATGTGACCCGCGCCAACCTCTCGCGTCAATGCTTCCGGCGTGCGGATTTCGTGGTTAGAGTGGCGTTCTAAATCTGTGATCAGGGAGGTGCACGGCGTGCGACTGACGCCCACCGAACGCGACCGGCTGCTGCTCTTCGGGGCCGCCGAGCTCGCCAGGGCCCGCAAGGCGCGCGGCCTCAGACTCAACGTCCCCGAGGCGACCGCGCTGATCGCCGACACGGTGTGCGAGGCCGCCCGCGACGGCGCCCGTCTCGCCGAGGCCGTCGAGCGCGCCCGCTCCGTCCTCGGCCCGGACGACGTCCTGCCCGGCGTCGGCGACGTGGTGGCCGAGGTGCACGTGGAGGCCGTCTTCGACGACGGATCGCGCCTCGCGGTCGTCTCCGACCCCATCGGCGCGGGTTCGGGCGGTTCCGGCGGTTCCGGCGGTCTCGGCAGTGAGGCGCCGGGCGCGCTGCTGCCCGGCCCCGCGCACGAGGAGCCCCCGGCCACCGTGACGCTGGGCGTGCGCAACACCGCCACCGTGCCCGTCTCCGTGACCTCCCACTTCCACTTCTTCGAGGCCAACCCCCGGCTCGACTTCGACCGCGCCGCCGCGTACGGCATGCGGCTGGCCGTCCCCGCCGGATCGTCCGTCCGCTTCGGGCCCGGCGAGAGCGGCGAGGTCGGGCTGCTGCCCATCGGCGGCGAGCGCATCGCCATCGGCTTCGCGGGCCTGGTGGACGGCCCGCTGGACGCGCCCGGCGCCCGCGAAGAGGCACTGCGCCGCGCCGCCGCCTGCGGCTACCTCGGCGTACCGGAACCGACTGACCAGACCGGCGGCGTACCGGAACCGACTGACCAGACCGGCGGCGTACCGGAACCGACTGACCAGACCGACCAGGAGGCCGAGCGATGAGCCGCCCCGGAGGCCACCCCGCGGAACCGCGCCGCCTCAGCCCGTACGAGTACGCCGCCACGCACGGCCCCCGCGCCGGCGACCACCTCCGGCTCGGCGACTCCGGGCTGACGATCCGCGTCGAGTCCGACGCCCAGAAGTACGGCGACGAGTTCCTCGCCGGGTTCGGCAAGACGGCCCGCGACGGGCTGCACCTGAAGGCCGCCGCCGTCCGCGAGACCTGTGACGTCGTCATCAGCAACGTCGTCGTCATCGACGCCGTGCAGGGCATCCGCAAGGTGTCCATCGGCATCAGGGAAGGCCGTATCCACGCCATCGGGCGCGCGGGGAACCCCGACACCCTCGACGGCGTCGACGTCGTCGTCGGCACCGGCACGTCCATCGTGTCGGGGGAGGGGCTGATCGCCACCGCCGGATCCGTCGACACCCACGTCCACCTGCTCTCGCCGCGCATCATGGAGGCCTCGCTGGCCTCCGGCGTGACGACGATCATCGGCCAGGAGTTCGGGCCGGTGTGGGGTGTCGGCGTCAACTCGCCCTGGGCGCTGCGCCACGCGTTCAACGCCTTCGACGCCTGGCCGGTCAACATCGGCTTCCTCGGCCGGGGTTCGTCCTCGCACGACGCCCCGCTGGTCGAGGCGCTCGCCGAGGGCGGCGCGTCCGGCTTCAAGGTGCACGAGGACATGGGCGCGCACACCCGCGCGCTCGACACCGCACTGCGCGTCGCCGAGGAACACGACGTCCAAGTCGCCCTGCACAGCGACGGGTTGAACGAGTGCCTGTCGGTCGAGGACACCCTGAAGGTCCTCGAAGGCCGGACCATCCACGCCTTCCACATCGAGGGTTGCGGCGGCGGACACGTACCGAACGTCCTGAAGATGGCGGGCGTCCCGAACGTCATCGGCTCCTCCACCAACCCCACCCTGCCCTTCGGCCGGGACGCCGTCGCCGAGCACTACGGCATGATCGTCTCCGTCCACGACCTGAAGACGGACCTGCCGGGCGACGCCGCCATGGCCCGCGACCGCATCCGCGCCGGAACGATGGGCGCCGAGGACGTGCTCCACGACCTGGGCGCCATCGGCATCACCTCGTCCGACGCGCAGGGCATGGGCCGCGCCGGCGAGACCGTACGCCGCACCTTCGCGATGGCCGGGAAGATGAAGGCCGAGCTCGGCCCCATGGAGGGCGACGGCCCGCACGACGACAACGCGCGCGTCCTGCGCTACATCGCCAAGCTGACCGTCAACCCCGCCCTCGCGCACGGCCTGGCCCACGAGGTCGGCTCCATCGAGGTCGGCAAGATGGCCGACATCGTGCTGTGGCGCCCCGAGTACTTCGGCGCCAAGCCGCAGCTCGTCCTCAAGTCCGGCTTCCCCGCCTACGGCGTCGTCGGCGACCCGAACGCCGCGACCGACACCTGCGAACCGCTCGTCCTCGGGCCGCAGTTCGGGGCGTACGGCGCGACACCCGCCGACATCTCCGTGGCGTTCGTCGCCCAGGCCGCCGTCGACCAGGGCAACGACCTGATGCCCACCCGCCGCCGCCGCGTCGCCGTGCGCGGCACGCGCGGCATCGGCCCCGCCGACCTGCGCCTGAACTCCCGCACCGGGGCCGTGGACGTGCATCAGAAGACCGGCCTCGTCACCCTCGACGGCGACCCGATCCGCTCCGAGCCCGCCGACTCGGTCTCCCTCAACCGCCTCTACTTCCTCTGACCCTCCTCCCTCTCCTCCCTGTGAAGGTGTACGCCATGTCTGCTGCCGCCGACGGCTTCCGCATGCCCGCCGAGTGGGCCCCGCACGAACGCACCTGGATGGCGTGGCCGTGCCCCAACCCCACCTTCGACGACCCCGCGGCCCTGGACGAGTCCCGCCTCGCCTGGGCCAACGTCGCCCGCGCCGTACGCCGCTTCGAGCCCGTCACCGTGGTCTGCGGGCCCGCCCAGTCCGCGTACGCGAGCGAACTCCTCGGACCGGACATCGAGGTGGTGGAGCGGGAGCTCGACGACGCCTGGATGCGGGACATCGGCCCCACCTTCCTCACCGACGGCAAGGGCACGCTGGCCGCCGTGGACTGGACGTTCAACGGCTGGGGCGCCCAGGAGTGGGCCCGCTGGGACCACGACTCCAAGATCGGCGCGTACGTGGCCGACCTCGCCGGAGCCCGGACGTACACCTCGGCCCTCGTCAACGAGGGTGGCGGCATCCACGTCGACGGCGAGGGCACCGTGCTGCTCACCGAGACCGTCCAGCTCGGCCCCGAGCGCAACCCCGGCCTGACCAAGGAGGAGGTCGAGGCGGAGATCCACGCCCACCTCGGCACCACCAAGGCCATCTGGCTGCCGCGCGGCCTCACCGCCGACTACCCCGGCCACGGCTACGGCACCCTCGGCCACGTCGACATCGTCGCCGCCTTCGCCGCGCCCGGCGTCGTCCTCGTCCACTCCCAGCGCGACCCCGCCCACCCCGACCACGAGGTCAGCAAGGAGATCATCGCGACCCTGTCCGGCCAGACGGACGCGCGCGGCCGCACCCTGCGGATCGTCGAGGTCCCCGCCCCGACCGTCCTCAAGGACGACGAGGGCTGGGTCGACTACTCCTACATCAACCACTACCTCTGCAACGGCGGCGTCGTCCTGTGCGCCTTCGGCGACCCGAACGACGAGATAGCCGCGGGCATCTTCCGCGGTCTCTTCCCCGGCCGGACCGTGACGCTCGTCGACGCCCGTACGATCTTTGCCGGGGGTGGTGGCATCCACTGCATCACCCAGCAGCAGCCTTCTACTGCTGGTCGGTGAGCTGACCTGGAAAGTTCATCGGAAAAACCTGACCTTAGTCAGCTTTGGTTAGCCTGAGACTGCCCGTGTTGGGAGTGATCAACTCCCATTCGTCTCCCATGGGAGAGGGTGAGGCTCCGATGCGCCGTCATGTCGGGGCCTCACCGAGGGGACCAGGGCGGGGCTGCCACCCGGGGAGGAGGACTCATGTCCCCGCCCTTGTCGTCCTGCAACGAGCACCCCGTGGATATGTCGCTAGCGAGCCTTCTGTGTCCGCCGGCGACTCAGACCGCCCGCCCGCCTTTGGGGTGCTGGCGGACGGGCGGCGTCTTGTGGGCTGGAACTCATCCCCAGCCGGGATCGCCTGGCTTGTCGGGCGCGGTGAGTGCCGCGAGTTCCTCCCCGCCCTGGGGGGCGACTCCCCAGCCGGGGTCGCCCACGGCTACGACGGTCGCCCTGGCCTCCTTATCGGTGACGGTCGCGGCGGTGCCTCCCGCAATCACGCTGGCGAGGAGGAGCGCGGCCACGCCGGCGCGTATCGCTTTCTTGATCATGAATCCCCTATTCCCGCACACGTTGAATCGAACACACTTTCGCTTCTGAGTTGCTGTACGCAGCCTGGCATTTGCGCAAGGACCAGCGGTTCACGCTGCGGAAACCCGAACGTTCGGGTTTCCGCGAACGAGTAACGGGGGCGTGCACGGATGCGCTGGAAGTTGCAGGAGAGGGGTGCGAATGGGCGCGATGGGGGATCCGGAAGACGAGGCAGAGCTGCCGCTCTCGGACCTCGATATCGAGGCGTACAGAGCCGTTGCGGCAGGAGAACCGGTTGACGACGCGAGACTGACGCGACTGACGGCGCTGGGGCTGGTCGACCGCAATCCGTACGAGAGCGGCGGGCATATCGCTCTGGACCCGCGCACAGCCGCACAGCGATTGCTCGCCGCGGAACGCGCCGTTATGTCCCGGGCCATTGACCGCATGGCGCGGATTCCAGCCTTGGAGTCTCTCGTCACACACTTCGACCCGAACCGCATGTACGGGGGCCCGGGGTCTGAGTTCCTGCCCTCGAAAAGCCTCATGAACCCGCGCATCGGACAGGCGTAGGGCGAGGCCGAGACCGAGCTGTTCACCTCGCAGCCGGGCCAACCCGAGGACCGTGACCCTTCGGTGCAGCGCCTCGGCGTGGAGCGGGCCCGGGCAGTTTCCGGTCGCGGCGTACAGGTGCGGTCGCTGTACGCCGCCAGCGCACTCGGCCATCCGGGGACGCGGGAGTACGTGGCCGAGATCCTGGAGAGCGGCGGGGAGGTGCGTGTGGGTAGCCATCTGCCGCCACGAATGGCTCTCATAGGCCGGCGGCATCTCTTCATCGACAACCATGTTTTGCCTGACTCCGAATCCGATGCAGGTTGGCACGTCTTCGACGTGGCGGCAGTGGCCTGGTCCCGACGGGTCTTCGCTGAGTACTGGGATTTCGGGACGCCGTGGCAGCAGGCTTTTCAGGCGGCGAATGGGGCGATCACGAATGAGCGCCAGCGCAAGATCCTGCGGCAGCTGGACGCCGGATATCACCAACAACAGGTGGGCGCCCAGGTCGGCTTGAGTGAACGCGCCGTCAGCAAGGAGCTGGCCGAGCTGCGCTCTGTACTCCGTCTGCGGTCGACCTATCAACTGATGTCATGGTGGGGGCGATCGCCTGAGCGTGACCTGCCGTAGGGGCTGTGCCGCTTCGTCCCGCTCCGCGACGTCGCGTAACGCACTCACCCGCCGTCATTGGCTTTCCGTCTGGCATCTGCCCGGGCCGCCTTCAGCGCCGGGCTCTCCTCGGCGCGCGGGCACCGGCACAGGCAGTTCACCGGTCGGGCGATGATGACGATGCGGTCGCCGTCCACGGTGAGGGAGGTCAGCAGCTGGCAGGCGTGCGGCTCATCGCCGCCCCCGGTCAGCAGCGCGTAGAGACAGGGCGCGCAGTGCACCGGCTTCAGCTCGCTGTGGGGCATGGCTTCCTCTCCTTCGCGTCGGCGGGTGGTGGGCGGCCCGCCCCTGAGCTCACCATCAGCGGGCCGCCCCGTCCCGTGCGCGACCCGCCCCGGGCCGCCGGACGGGGGCCTACTCGGCCTCGGCGGGGGACAGCAGCCCACGGGCGGTCGGCCGTTTGGTAGAACGCGCTATCGGTGGCGCGTAACCGCGCGCCGCTACCGCCGGTGACGGTGGACATGCACGTCGGTAGTGCGCGGGTTGCTCACGGTGTGGTGGTCGGGAATGGTCCGTCCGGCGAGTGTTACGCCGCTGGTGATGCGGCAGTTGCGCCCTACGGCGAGGCCGGGGCCGAGGCTGATGTTGTTGCCCGTCTGGACGCCGTCACCAATGAGTGCGCCGAACTGCGGGGTCCCGCAGCGGTAGATGCCTTCAGAGGTGCGCAGGATGATCTCGCGTTCGGGGGTGCGCATCTGGGGGCTCCACATGCTGATCGCGGCGACGGTGAGGTTGGCGGAGAGGTGCGCACCGGAGCCGACGAGGGTGCGGTTGATACCGATGCGGTGGCCGAGCACGGCGCCTTCGCCGATGAAGGCGCGGGTGACCTCGCAGTTGAATCCGACGGAGGCGCCGGCGCCGATGACGGAGCCGTCACGAACGGTGGTGAATTCCCAGACTTGGGCGCCCGGTCCGATGATGACGTCGTCGCCGATCAGGGCGGTGGGGTGGACTCGGGCGCTGGGATGGATGCGGTGCTCGATCCGGCTTAGTGCCTCGCGGTGGAGGTCGGGCCAGGCGGCGAGGAACTCGGCGAGGTCGGTCTTGCCGAGGCTGCCGTAGGGGGTTGCCGTGAGCTGAGGGCAGGCAGGCGCCTGGAGGTAGTCGCCCAGGAGAAGCGGGCCGGGGGCCATCAGGTGCTCCTTCGAACGGGTATTGAACGGAATGGGGCAGGGGAGTGAACGGATAGGCTCGCGGTCTCCGTCGCCGTCGAGAGGGAGTCGTTTCTGTGGAGCTGCCACGCCTCGGGGTCGTGATCGTGACCATGGGGAACCGGCCGCGCGAGGTCGACGAGCTGCTTGCGTCGGTGGCCAAGCAGGACGTGGCGCCCGCGCGCATCGTGATCGTGGGCAACGGCTCGCCGCTGCCCGACTTCCCGGGCCTGCCCGGCGAGGTGACGGTCATCGAGAACGAGGACAACCTGGGTTGTCCCGGCGGCCGCAACACGGGCATCGCCCGGCTCCGGGAGTTCGGCGACATCGACGTCGTGGTCGAGCTGGACGACGATGGACTCCTTGTCCAGGATGACGTCTTCCGCCGGATCCGCGATCTGTTCGCCGCCGACCCGGGCCTGGGCATCATCGGCTTCCGGATCGCCGATGAAGACGGTGAGACCGCCCGCCGCCACATCCCGAGGCTGCGCGCGAAGGACCCCATGCGGGGTGGCCTGGTGACCGCATTTCTCGGCGGAGCCCACGCCTTCGCGATGCCGATGCTGGACCGGGTCGGAGACTGGCCGGCGGAGTTCTTCTTCACCCACGAGGAGACTGACCTCGCCTGGCGGGCCCTCGATGACGGATGGAAGATCCTCTACGAGCCGGAGCTGCTGCTCCAGCACCCCAAGACTTCCCCGGCCCGGCATGCGGTCTACTACCGGATGACTGCCCGTAACCGGGTTTGGCTCGCCAAACGGCATCTGCCTGCCCTCCTCGTGCCGGTGTACCTGGGCGTGTGGATCGTGCTCACGCTGGCCCGAACCCGCACGGCGGGCGGCCTGAAGGCGTGGATCGGCGGCTTCGCCGAGGGTGTGCGCACCCCGTGCGGGCGGCGCCGAGCGATGCGCTGGCGGACCGTGGCCCGGATGACGCGGCTCGGCCGGCCGCCTGTGATCTGAGGTTCTACGCGGCGGTCGCGGAGTCGCGAAGCCAGGTAGGAATTGCTTCTGGTGCCCGTTTGAGCCAGGCCGTGTAGCGGGCGACGCCTTCGGACACGCTCACCGTCGGGCGCCAACCGAGCAGCCGCTCCATGCGGCGGATCGAGGCGTAACCGCCCAGTGGGTCACCAGGCGGCATCGGTGTCTCCAGGAAGTCGACGTCTTGGTACTGGGCGGCCACCAGTTCGGCCACGGTCCGGATCGCGGTGGGCGTGCCTGTTCCGATGTTGATGGTTTGACGGTGCGCGCCGGGGGTGACCAGGGCACGGAGGGTGCCCGCGGCTACATCGTCGACGTGGACTAGGTCGCGTACTTGGTGGCCGCCGCCGTTGAGGTGCAGGGGCAGGCCGAGGGCGGCGCGAGTGGCGAACCAGGCGACTACCCAGGAGTGCGAGTTCGGTTTGATGACCTGAGGTTCGCCGTAGACGGAGAAGTAGCGCACGATCGCGTACGAGGTACCCACGGCATCGAGGGTCAGGGCGGTCTGGGTCTCGCCCCACGCCTTGGAGTTGCCGTACACCGACATCGGGCGCAGCGCGCGGTCCTCGTGGAACTGTGGTGGGGTCCGGCCGAAGACGGTGCCGAGGAGCTCGCGGGTGGAGCGGTGCTCGTCGATGGGCGGGGCCCAGTCGTCGGGGTTGCCGTTGCCGTAGACGCTGGCGGACGACACGAACACCATGCGGTGGATCCGGTCGCTGGCGGCGACTGCGTCCAGAACGGTCTGGGTGCCGGTGACGTTGCTGGCGATGGCGTCCATCGGGCGGCGGGTGCATGCGGCGACGTCGGCGAGCGCCGCAGCATGGATGACGTAGTCGCTGCGAGCGACGGCCTGACGGACCAGGGCGGTGTCCTGCACGTCTCCGACGAGGACAGCCGGGTCGTCCTCGCGGACGCCGAAGAGGTCGCGGTAGACCTGATACGGGTAGGCGTCGAGAGTGCACAGCGCGATCGGCCGCGCGTTGAGTGAGCGCAGGTGGGCTGCGATGCGGCTGCCGATGAGTCCGGCGCCGCCGGTGACGAGGACGGTCTTGCCCGCAAGGTGCTCGGCGAGCGTGTCGGGCTGGGCCTTCATGGTGATCTCCAATCGTTCACACGAACGCGACGGGATACTGCTCGGTGATCTCGGTGATCTCGGTGATCTCGGTGATCTCGGTGCCGCGCCGCCAGACCCGGACGCCCTCGCTCATCGCCGTACCGTCCGCATGGCCATGCGCAGGGCCGTACCGATGCGGCAACGGGTGAGGTCGTCGGCGCACTGCTCGCAGGACTGGGTGTGGTCGAGGAGCGCCCCATAGATGTGCTCGAAGCCGCAACGGCGGCAGCTGCGGGGGAACCATCGGGTCACGCTGCCGTTGGCGCTGACCTCGCGACGCTCCCCGAGGCCGACGGCGACGGCGCTGTCGAGGCTCGCCGTACACCAGACACAGCGGCGACCACACAACTGCTCCTCAGCGAGCCCTGCCAGATCGGGCAGTTCGATCGATACAGCTGTTGTTGTGCCGCTAGTGGTCGTCATAGGGGCCCTCACAGTCAGGTGGTCTGCATCACACCAGTGACCGTAGGAGAGCCCCTCGTGCTCACCCGAGCTGACAGTTCGGGTGAGCCACAGGCTCGCCAGTTAAACGACTCCCATCCGCACGGCCAACTGCTCGGCCTGACGTGCGTGCATGGCTCGGGCCCGGCGAATCACCGTCAGCACCAGTTGCCGCGCGAGCGGAGTCCGAGCGAGGTCTTCCGGGGCGGCGGCTTCCAGACCGAGCAGGGCGAGAAGCACGGCAGCGTCGTCTCGCCGCTGGCTGTGGCAGGCCGCGACCTCCAGGCCGAACGTGAACTCCCGTTCCACGCTTGGCAGATCGCTCGTATCGATGGCGTCTGCGGTGTGCAGGGCCTCGCCGGTCTCACCCGCCTCCATGTCGATGGACAGGGCGTGCAATGCCACGTTGGTCGGCCCGAACACCGTCCAGCCCACGTTGCTGCTGTCGAGCACCGTGCGGGCCGCGGGCGCCGCGTGCTGGACGAGCCGGTCGCGCGCCTCCCACCAACGGCGCCGACGGGCTGCGCCGACGACGGCCACAAGCTGGAGGGCACCACTCATCGCGGTTCGCTCCGCCTCCGGCATCCGCGCAGTGGTTACGTTTTCGGCCGCCCGCAGCGCCAGTTCCTCTGCCTCGGCGGGCTGACCAGCGGCGAGCAACACGTGTCCCAGATTCCACTGCGCCGTGGCGATACGCAGCGGATCGTCGGCGTCCTCGGCGGCGCGCATCGCCCGGTCCGCTGCGATGGTGGCGAGATCGACACGACCGGTACGACGCAGATACGAGCGGAGCAGGCAGTACAGATCCGCGGCCACCCGGAGCACACCGCGGCGCTCGGCTGGGTCCGCTCCAGCCCGAGCGGCGCGTACCGTGCGCTCGACGTCGGCGACCAGCACAGGCAGAGTCTGTGCTGCCTGCGTGAATCGGTCGCCCGCGGTCTGCCAGAACTGCCAAGCGGCTTCCACTCGGTCTCTCAACTCGACCGCCGTGGCGGGCCCAGCGCTGAACGGCGGACCGTACCCGAGGAGCGCCCGACCAACTGCGGCCTCGGCCGTGTCCGCTGATTCCTCTTCGGTCGGCGGCTGCTCCGACAACAGTGCGGCGGTGGGCACCCCCAACTCTTGGGCAAGGGCGTACAGGATGGGCAGGGACGGCATCTTGAGGCCGCGCTCGATCTGCGACAGATAGTCAGGGGAGATGCCGACCAGTCCGGCGACCGCGTCCTGTCGGCGCCCGCCGCGGTAGTGCCTGATTCGGTCTCCGATGGGGAGGTCCGCTGCCACCATGCGCCCACTCCTTGCCCGCTACGCCTGAGCGTAAGGTGCCCGCTACGCGGGGACACGGGAATCCATCGAGAGAGGGGACGCCGTGCCAGAGCTGGTGTTGTGGGACATCGACCATACGCTGATGGCGACCGGAGGCCTTGGTCGCGAATTGTGGGCGGAGGCATTCCGCGAGGTGACCGGCGTCGAGATGCGAGAGCAGGCGTCCGTCACCGGGTCGACGGAGCGCGTGATTCTCCGGGAGACCGCGCGGCTGCACGACCTTCCGTACAGCGATGAGCTGTTCGAGTCCTTCGCCAACGCTCTCGCCGCCGTGCATGTCCGGCGGGCCGCCGAGTTGCGCGAGCGCGGGCACGCGCTGCCCGGAGCCGCCGCGATCCTTGCTCGCCTCGCGGAGCAGGGCGTGCGGCAGACCGTGGTGACGGGCAACGTACGTGGAGCCGCGCAGGTCAAGTTGGCGGTCTTCGGACTTGACGACTACATGCGGCTCGACGACGGAGCGTACGGCCAGGATGGGGAGGAGCGCCCCGAGCTGCTGCGCATGGCCCTGGCACGTTCCTCGACTCGGGCCGAAGATGCAGTGTTCCTGGGAGATACGCCGGCGGACGTTGCGGGAGGACTGGATGCTGGCGTCCGGATCGTCGCCGTCGCCACAGGGCGCACCACTGCTGATGAGCTGCGGAGTGCTGGTGCGGACGCAGTGCTGGACGGCTTGACGGACACGGAACGGGCACTCGCCGCCATCAAGTCCTGAGCCCAGACGTGCCGAAAGGGCCCCCTCCGCCCGTAGGCGAAGGGGGCCTGTGTCATCGGTACTGGCGGCGCTGCGGATCGAGTGCGGCCTGCGGTGTCGGCGGGTCGTCGGCCGGATCGGGCTGTGGCGGTGCCCCATCTCGGCGGCACACGAGCGCGTCCGGGTCGTCGGCCGGCGCCTGGAGGCTGTAGCCGTCCGGGCACGACGGCCCGTCCCGCCCGTCCTCGCCGTCGGCACCGTCCTTCCCCGGCGGGCCCGCGGGGCCTTCGGGTCCGGCCGGGCCGGGCTCGCCCTGCGGTCCGGGTGGACCCGCGGCGCCGTCTGCGCCCGGAGTTCCGGCCTCGCCGTCCTTGCCCGGCTTCCCCACCCCGTCCTTCCCTCCCTCCCCTGCGGGGCCGATGCTGCCGCCCTTGCCCGGCTGCCCGGATGCGCCGGGCGGGCCCGGCTCACCACGCTCGCCCTGCGGGCCGCGGGGCCCGGGCCGGGACTCGCCGGGCTCCCCGCGAGACCCGGGCGGCCCCGCGATCGGCGTCCCGCCCATCCGCTCCACCTGACGGGCCAGCTGGCCGCGCGCACCGTTGGCGGTACGCAAGTCCTGAGCCTGGCGCACCACCACGACGGTGAGCACAGCAAGGAAGGTGACCACCACGATCAGCGTCAGCCCGATCAACCACTCCACACGCGGCAGCCGCAGCCGCCGACGTCGGTGCGTTGTCTTCATTGCGCCACCACCGCCCACACCGCCACCGCTGCGGACAGCAGCGCCAACAGCACGGGCACGACGAGCTGGTACAGCCGTGCCTGCCGCTCGCGTTCGCGCCGGTCACGCTCCGAGAGCTGGTACTGCTCGAACGCCGTCTCCAGGGTGTCTCGCGCGTCAGAGACCTTCTGGACCTCCTGCGAGAGCTGGGTGATCCGCTGGTCGGTGTAGGCGGACTGGAGGCTGTAGACCTCGGTTGAGACGACTTTGTCGAGGCGGGAGTTGATGCCCTGCGCCATTGCCTGGATGTCCTGGCGCAGGGCGGTGACTGCGCGCCCGAGTTCCCCGACGGTCTGATCCTCGGGCACGCGTGGGCCCTCCCGTCAGGTCAGATCGAGGTGGGCCGTCGCGGAGTGTCCGGCCGGGCGACGGTCTCGGTGATGCTCGGGCCGACCGGTCCGCCGCTAGTGACGATCGCAGTGAGCAGCGCGGCGACGGCGGCCAGGCCGCCCACGGCGAGGGCGTCGGCCCAGTTGGTGTTGAGCAGGCCGAGGCCGTCGGCGCCCGCGATGCCGAGGACGGCCTGCGCGAACGTGCGCACCATGCGTTCGAAGGTGGCCTTCCAGAAAGCGCCTGTGTTCATGGTCAGTTCCTCTTCTCCAGCGCGGTGACGCGCTTCTCCAGAGCGGTCAGCCGCTCCTCGGTCGTGGGCTTCGGGGCGGTGGGCGGCTTCGTGCCGCCGGGCGACCAACTGGCCGCGTGCTTCAGCCGCTCGGTGACCCGCTTGCGGATGTCCGGCATCGAGACGCCGGGCCCGTGCGGGTCGATCTTTCCGGGCTGCCACTCGGCGTGGCCGATGACGGAGGTGTCGCCGCCCTTGCCCCAGCCGTGGGCGCGGCACAGAGCGGCGGAGGCCCGCACGATCGCCTCAACCTGAGCGGCCGGCCAGGGGTCGCGGCCGTCGCCGAGGTTCTCGCACTCGAAGCCGTAGAAGTGCCGGTTGCCGTCGGTCTTCGCCTCGTTGTCCGGAGGCAGTGCCTTCTCAGCGATGACGGCCTGGAGGACGTCGTCGTCCATGCCCGCGTGGTTGGTACGGCCGTAGCCGACGAGGTGGACACGGCCGTCCTTCGTGATCACACCGTGGCAGAGCGGACCCGGGAGCGTGGAGTGGCCCTTCCGGCAGATGTCCACGGAGGCCTTCGCGCCGCGGGTGACGGTGTGGTGGATCATCACGCCGTGCACCGGGCCCCACGGCCCCTTGTGGTTGCGGTTGTGGTGCTCCCAGTCGCCGACCTCGACGACCGTCACACCCTCATCGCGCAGGGCGTCCAGGAAGCGGGCGGCAGACAGCGGCGCGGCCATCAGCGACCACCTGCCTGCGATGCGGCGTCCGCGCCTGCCTGGTAGAGCGAGCTGGCGGCCACAGTCCAGGCGGCCTGAATGTCCTCGCCGAGCTCCTCCCACAGCGGCATCGTGCGGCCGTCATGGGTGAGCCCGCCGGTCACCTCGCCGTCCGCGGCGTACGCCCGCTGTCCGAGATCCTGCGGGAGTGGATGCAGAGCCGTGAGCCCTCCAGGGCATGAAAAAGACCCCGGCCAGACGGCTCGGGGCAGAGCGAACGGTAAGAAGGACAGGGGACTGGCTACGTAGGCGAGAACCAGGAACAGTGACGCCTGCCAACGAGGGTCAACGCCCGTGGCGAGGATGGCGGTCAGGCGCGTCCCTTACGATCGCGTCCATGCCAACCACACCATCTGCCCCTGTCCTGCGCGGCAGCGGCGGCGCCGTTCTCCGATATGAGGATGACGCACTGACGCTGCGCCTCGGGGATGAAGAGACACGCATACCCCTGCGGGCCGTTCGGGACGTCGTACCGGACGGCCGGGCCGTGACCGTGGAGCTGCGGGTCCCGGCCGGGGCCACGCCCGTCGTCCACCGGGTCGAGGGCAGCAACGCGGCCGCGGTCAGCCTGTTCGCGACGGCAGTGGGCACGGCTCTGGCCGGGCTGCCGGAGCCGGACCCGTCCTTCGACGGCGCCGCGCTGGTGACGACCCGTTCCCTGCGGACTCCGCCCCCGCCCCGTACACCTGTCAGCGCAGGCGCGCAGGCGCGAGCCGGGGTCTGGCTCCTGGTCACCCTCGTACCCGGTCTCGCGACGCTTATCTGGACGAGCGTGCTGTTCGTCATGCACGGGGAGCCAGGCATGCTCCTGCTCGCGGTGCCGATGGGAATCGTGACGGTGCTCTTCAACGCGGCGAGCGGCGTCACGGCACAGCGGGCCATGTGGATGTGGCTCCTCCCGTGGCGCGGCATCTCGGTGATGGCCGTGCGCACCAGTCCGTACGGAAAGAGCGGGACCTACGAGTACACGGACCCGAGCGGCAAGACCCACAGCTACTACCGGGACGCGTACGCGAGCGAGATCGAGATCTGCTACCACCCGGACGAACCCGCGGAGAGCGTCGGTGTCTACCCCGTCTACATGCGCGTGCTGGCCACGCTCGGAGCGCTGGTGCTGTGGGCCGTGACGGCGGGCCTCATCTTCGTGGCGATGATGGCCGCCACCGAGTGACCGTCGCGTTGTGGTTGGGCACGAGGGCGGGAGAGGCCCAGAGGTAGCTCATTCGATTGCCTTTCGAGTCACGCGGCTTCGCCGCCGATGTCGGGTAGCGGTCTTGTCCGGGCTCGTGGAGTCGTCGTCAATGCCCTGGCCGCCAGCGCCCGACCAGGTTCCTCGGCAGTCGTTGCCGAAGCGGTGAACGCCCGTGTTGCCAGAGGTGATGGACAGACCCCGGACCGCCTTCGTGGTGGGCGTGGAGCCGGGGCGGCACTTGTTGCCCGACACGGCGATGCCGGCCACGGCTGTGGTCGAGAAGCGGATGGCGTAGGACGAGCTGTTGTTGCGGTTCGCGCCATCCACGAAGTTGTCCCGGACCTGAATGTCGGTGCCGGGCCCGTTCACGAAGATCCCGGCGTCGCGGATCGTGTTGCCGATCGGGTTGGAGTAGTCGGAGGCGACCATGGTGATTCCGTGGTCCCCGGCGGTCCACACGACGTTGCCGGAGATCGTGGTGTTGTTCTGGGCCTCCGTGGGGATGCCGGTGTTGTCGACGTTGGAGATCACGTTGTGGGCGACCGTCGCGCGGGAGACGCGGTGTAGGCGGATCCCGCTCTGATTCCCGGTCGTGCCGTCGATGACGTTGCCCGTGATCGCCAGGTTCAAGATCGTGCCGGACGTCTCGCCCTGGGCCGCGATGACGTTGTCGTAACCGCCGCCATTCCGAAACGAGTTGCCCGTGACGGCGATGTTCCGCATGCTCTGGGACGCGTTGGTCTGGGTGCTGTCGGGGAGCTTGGTGTCCTCCGGGTCTCCCACGATCACGGTGCGGATCCTGACGCCAGAGCCGCAACTGACGAAGGTGTTTCCGCTGATCGTGACGTCCTTCGTCTCCGTGTTGTCGTACGGTCCGAAGCCTCCGAAGACGGCGTTGCTCTTCGCCAGATCGAGCTGGAGGGCCTCCGAGAAGTCCCTGCCACCGGGGTCGACGTAGCCACGGAAGCGGCAGTTCGTGATGGTGGCGTGGTTCGTGGAGTTCAGCTCGACTGCGTGGAAGCCGGGGGTGTCCCTGATCTCCAGGTCCCGGATGACGATGTCCGTGGCGTGCCCGATGCTGATGCACATCGCGGACGCAGTCAGGTCGGCGGTCGTGCCGCGCACGTTCCACAGGCCGCCCTCGATCGTGATGCGGGAGTGACCGGTGTACCCGCCCAGGGACTGGCCCGAGTCGCCGTTGATCAGCATCGTCCCGGCCACGTTGCGCCGGAACTCGGCGCCCTCCATCAGGGTCAGCCGGGTGTTGGTGTAGATCCGCGGGGTCTGCCCGATCAGGTAGGCCCCCGGTGGAACCAGGACCTGGGCGCCGCCGACGTCGCGCGCGAGGTTCAGGGCGAGCTGGATGCCGGCGCCGCGTTCGTGGAACCGGACGCGTCCGCCCCGTAGTTCGTGGCGAGCAGCGAGTCGGACTGGGCCACCGCGCCGAGGCGCCCGGCGGTGATGCCCATGCCGGGCAGCCAGGTGATGGGCGTGGTCAAGGGATGCCCCCCTTCACAGTGAGGTGATGGCGGGCCGGGCCAGCCGCACGGCTGTCCCGCTCGCATGCGGCTTGGTGACGCCGTTGACCGAGCGGGCGCCGACCGTGAACGTCTGCGGGCTGCTGGTGCCGCTGATCGCGGTCACGGACATGAGCTCGCCGCCCACGTCGTTCAAGATCGGCATCTCGTGCGCGTCAGTCGTCCACCGCGGGCCCGCAGTGATGGCGACGGTCAGCGTCGTGTCGTCCGCATCCACGCCGGCCGCCAGCTGGGAGCCGCCCCCAGCGGGAGACGGACGGCGGCCCGCTGCTGACGACCGACTTCAACACGTACTACTGGAAGCCGGTCCGCGACGGGGCCGACGAGCGTACGGGCCGCTACGAGCGGCCCAAGGTGCCAGCGGTGGACGCTTTCGAGAAGAAGCGGATCCACCTGGTGAGGCACGCTCACGGTCCCCACCTCGAAGAGGACGGTGTGCCGGATATTGCGATCGAGGAGAGGCTCGGGCATGTGGTCCAGGGCGTGCGTGGGGTGTACCGGAAGGTGACGCCTAAGATGGAGCGCCAGATCGTGAGCGTGTTACAGGCGCGGTTTGAGGCGGATGCGGCAGCGCATCGAGGTGGAGGCAGGGGTAGCGCCCGGGGCTAGCTCCCATTTTTCTCCCATCCATGATGGGAGAATGGCTATCGATGCAGGTCAGTGGGATGTGCGGCTGGCCCCTGGTGACATCCACTGCATCACCCAGCAGCAGCCGAAGGTGTGATCAAGGAGTGACGGATGGCCGGTCAGGCCCGCGCGCGGAAGAACGCCCCACCGCGTGAGGACGTGCTGTCCGCCGCCATGGAGATGATCGCCGAGCGCGGCCTGGAGAAGCTGACCATGGCCGCGCTCGGCCGCGAGGTCGGCATGAGCTCCGGCCACCTCCTCTACTACTTCCGCACCAAGGACGAGCTGCTGCTGCGCACCCTGGAGTGGAGCGAGGGCCGCCTCGGCACCGAGCGCGGCCGCCTGCTCGCCCGCCCCGGTACGGCCCGCGCGCGCCTGGACGCCTACGTCGAGCTGTATGTCCCCGACGGCCCCGGCGACCCCCACTGGACGCTCTGGCTCGAGGTCTGGAACCGCTCCCTCAACGCCGATGAGGAGGGCCGCGACCGGCAGGCCGCGATCGAGGGCGCCTGGCACCGCGACCTCGTGGCGCTGCTCGCCGAGGGTGCCTCACGCGGCGAGTTCGGACCGGTCGACCCCGACCGCTTCGCCGCCCGGCTGCGGGCGCTCCTCGACGGGTTCTCCATCCATGTGGCGATCGGGCTGCGCGGGACCGGCCGGGACCAAGTCCTCGCGCACGTACGGGAGTTCCTGGACGAAGCGCTCGCCGCCTCGGGCGCGTAGGGACACCTGGCGGCCTGTCCAGGTTGTACGCATACCGGCGGATTGCCCCACCCCCGGGCGGTGCGCTTGTATCCGGGTGGAGGCCGCGCGATCAGCGCCGACGGCACCGTCGTCGCCTTCGGCCCGGTGTACGACCAGCCCGGCCGGCACGCCAAGGAACAACGGGGGAACAGCTCATGCGCACCACCAAGACCACCAAGCACCGCACCGCACTGACGGCCGCCCTCCTCGCCGCCGTCACGGCCACCGCCCTGCCCGCGGCCGCCGCCGCCCCGGCCGCGCCCCGCACGGAGGGCGTCAGCGTCACGCCCGGGGGCAAGGCCGCGAACGACAGGTCCGCGGGGGCCGTGCTCAGCCGCGACGGCCGGTTCGCGGCCTTCGACTCCGAGGCCACCGACCTGGTCGCCGGCGACACGAACGGCGCGCGCGACATCTTCGTACGCGATCTGCGCACCGGAAGGACCGAGCGCATCGCACTGGCGGGCCGCCAGGTCAGCGGCCCCTCGCTGAGCGCCGACGGCCGCTACGTCGCCTTCGTCTCCAGCCCCGCCGACTCCTCCTCCGACCGGGACGTGCGGCTCTACGACCGCAGGACCAGGAAGGTCGAGCGCCTCGACGTCGAACTGCCCGACGGCTACCCCGGTGACAGCGCGGGCGGCGTCTCGCTGAGCGCCGACGCGCGGTACGCCGTCCTCACCACGGACGGGCCGCGATTCGACGGCACGGCGGTCTTCCTGCGCGACCGGAAGGCCGGCACCACCGAGAAGGTCAGCCACCCCTACCCGGGCGGCGACGGAGAGCGCGACGCCCACTCGCCGACCGTCAGCGACGACGGGCGCCGCGTCGTCTACGCCACCTCCTTCGTCAACGGCCCGCGCGGCGACGACTGGAGCGACCTGTGGCTGCGCGACCGCGGGACCGGACAGGTCACGCAGATCGACCGCTCCCACGACGGCTCCAGGACCGAGAAGGAGTCCCTGGCCCCGTCCATCAGCGGCGACGGCCGCACGGTCGTCTTCGAGTCCCGCGACACCCACCTGGTCCCGAACGACGACGACGCCGCGTGGAACGTCTTCGTCCACGACATCGCCACCGGCACCAACCAGCGCGTTCACGGCACCCAGGGCGGCCCCGGCGAGGTCTACACCCGCGCGCCGGCCATCAGCGCCGACAGCCGCCATCTCACCTTCATGACGGAGCTGGCCGAGCCGGGTTCGACGTACGGCAAGGAGTGGCCCGTCTACCTGCGGGACCTGAAGGAGGGCGACACCACCCTGGTCACGCCGGACACCGCGGGCGGCGCGGCCACGGCGACGGTCGCCCCGGGCGGCATCTCGGCCGGAGCCCGCCGCATCGCCTTCCTCTCGGGCGACGAGAGGCTGCTGAGCGGTGACACGAACGACGGCGATGACGCCTTCGTACGCCGCCTGCGCTGACATCGCGCGGCCGAGCGGGCGGCGTGTGGACACGCCGCCCGCATCGTGAGACGGGGCAGCGCGGAGTGTCCGGGTTGTGGCAGGCTGCCACCGTGCTCTCGTTCGCCATGATTATTGGCAGCAGGCGCGCCGGTCCGCAGTGACCGTCTCGTACCACCATGTACGGGCGGACACCGTCGTCCTCGACCCGCGCGCAGACCTCTCGCACCCGCGAGGGGTTTTTTCGTTTCCCGGCCCAACTTCAGCCGGACGCGGAGCGCGCGGGATCATTGGGGGCGGTGGAGCCGGTCCTTCCGGTAGACCGAGATCCGACACAGGAGCCAGATCAGCATGACGGAAACCCCCGCCCCCGACGATTCCTTCCACGTCTTCGACACGACGCTGCGCGACGGCGCCCAGCGCGAAGGCATCAACCTGACCGTCGCGGACAAGCTGACCATCGCCCGGCATCTGGACGACTTCGGCGTGGGCTTCATCGAGGGCGGCTGGCCCGGCGCCAACCCGCGCGACACCGAGTTCTTCGCGCGGGCCCAGCAGGAGATCACCTTCCGGCACGCCCAGCTCGTCGCCTTCGGCGCCACCCGCCGCGCGGGCGCGAAGGCGGCCGATGACCCGCAGGTCAACGCCCTCCTGGAGTCGGGCGCCCCCGTCATCACGCTCGTCGCCAAATCCCACGACCGGCACGTCGAGCTGGCCCTGCGCACCACCTTGGAGGAGAACCTGGAGATGGTGCGGGACACCGTCTCCTACCTCCACTCGCAGGGCCGTCGTGTCTTCGTCGACTGCGAGCACTTCTTCGACGGCTACCGCGCCAACCCCGAGTACGCGAAGGCCGTCGTACGGGCCGCCGCCGAGGCGGGCGCCGACGTCGTCGTCCTGTGCGACACCAACGGCGGCATGCTGCCCGCGCAGGTCCAGGCCGTCGTGGCCACCGTCGCCGCCGACACCGGCGCCCGGCTCGGCATCCACGCCCAGGACGACACCGGCTGCGCGGTCGCCAACACCCTCGCCGCCGTCGACGCCGGCGCCACGCACGTGCAGTGCACGGCCAACGGCTACGGCGAGCGCGTCGGCAACGCCAACCTCTTCCCGGTCGTCGCCGCCCTGGAGCTGAAGTACGGCAAGCAGGTCCTGCCCGAGGGCGCGCTGCGCGAGATGACCCGCGTCTCCCACGCCATCGCCGAGGTCGTCAACCTCACGCCCTCCACGCATCAGCCGTACGTGGGTGTCTCCGCCTTCGCGCACAAGGCCGGACTGCACGCCTCCGCGATCAAGGTCGACCCGGACCTGTACCAGCACATCGACCCGGACCTGGTCGGCAACCGCATCCGCATGCTCGTCTCCGACATGGCGGGCCGCGCCTCCATCGAGCTCAAGGGCAAGGAGCTCGGTGTCGACCTCGGCGACGACCGCGCGCTGGTCGGCCGGGTCGTGGAGCGCGTCAAGGAGCGCGAGCTCCAGGGCTACACGTACGAGGCCGCCGACGCCTCCTTCGAGCTGCTGCTGAGGGAGGAGGCCGAGGGGCGGGCCCGCCGCTACTTCCGCGTGGAGTCCTGGCGGGCGATCGTCGAGGACCGCCCCGACGGCACGCACGCCAACGAGGCGACCGTGAAGCTGTGGGCCAAGGGCGAGCGCATCGTCGCCACGGCGGAGGGAAACGGCCCGGTCAACGCCCTCGACCGGGCGCTGCGGGTCGGCCTGGAGCGGATCTACCCGCAGCTCGCCAAGCTGGAGCTGGTGGACTACAAGGTCCGCATCCTGGAGGGCAAGCACGGCACGTCGTCCACCACGCGCGTGCTGATCTCCACCTCCGACGGCGTGGGGGAGTGGTCGACCGTGGGCGTCGCGGAGAACGTCATCGCCGCGTCGTGGGGCGCGCTGGAGGACGCCTACACGTACGGCCTGCTGCGGGCCGGGGTCGAGCCGGTCGAGTAACCCCCGCCCCGAACCTCCGTCGGCGGCCCCGCTGGGTTACGTTCGAAGTATGAGGAATCGGACGAAGCGGTTCAGTGTGGGGCTCTCCGGGCTGCTGCTCGCCCTGGGCGCCGCGTCCTTCACGGCGGCTCCCGGGGCGTCGGCCGTGGGCGACACCTCGGAGGTGGCCGAGGCCTGGCAGAAGGATCCGGTGTACGTCGATCCCGCGGCGTCGGACCAGCTGTCCGATTCCCAGGCCGACGCCCTCGCCCAGAAGATCGAGGACGCGGGCAAGCCGGTGTTCGTGGCCGTGCTGCCGCAGGACTTCCCGCGGCAGGACATCTTCCAGAAGCTGCGCACCGAGACGGGCGTGACCGGGGTGTACGCGGTCCGGCTCGGCGACGGCTTCGACGCCAAGGCCGACCGGTCGGTGCTGACGCACAACGCCGTGACCAACCTCGTCTCGCTCGTGCGCGGCCAGGACGCGAACACGCAGCTCAACGAATTCGTCGACGAGGCGATCGCGCAGGCGGCGGGCGGGGCGCCGCGGTCCTGGAGCGGCGCACCTGCCGGCGACGGCGTCTCGGTGGGCGCCCTCGCCGGGGTGGGCGTGGTCCTCGTGGCCGGGGGTGTGGGCGCGTACGCCGTGATCCGGCGCAAGCAGCGGCGCCACGAGCAGGCGCAGCGCGAGGCGCTGCGCAAACTGTCCGTCGTCGTCGACGAGGACATCACCGCGTTCGGCGAGGAACTGGACCGGCTCGACTTCCATCCCGCCGAGCCCGGGGCGGACGACGCGATGCGCGCCGACTACGAGCGCGCGCTCGACGCGTACGAGAAGGCCAAGTCGTACATGGCCGGCGGCCCCCCTGGAGGACGGCGCCAGGCCCGGAGGACGGACGCTTCTGGCGTGCCGCCGTGAGGTCCCCGTCTGCGCGGCCGACGCGGCACGCCTGGCGGACGGGCAGGACCCGATGGTGCGCACGGTCGCCACGGACTCGGGGGAGCGTCGTCCCTACTGGGAGGCCCCGCCTGGCGGGCGGGTCGTAACGTTCACCTCGACACCGAACTCACAGTCCTTGTTCTTGGTGAAGAAGGAGAGGTCGAACGCTCTGGCGTCAAAATCTTCGCCACCGTCAAGGTAGATGGCCTTGGCGAAGGCATTTCCAGAGAGCTTGTACGCGTCCTCGTCAGGGTCCCAGCCTTGGTTCTTCCACGGCCTGGGGCTGGGCTCTGTGAGGTCGAAGGCGACTGCCGTGGGAAGCGCCTCGCCGCCGCTGTCTCCGAAAGCGGGGGGAATCACAGCGGTGCCGGTGTAGCGCGTGGGTTTGCAGGAGAGATTGGTGATCCGCATGTTCTGGATCACCACCGTGCCGCGGTGGATGGGAAAGATGGTGACGCGGACCGTGGCTTCATTGACTCGCAAGCCCTTCTGCTTCGCGAACCAGGCCCAGTATGTGTGCGACAGGAATCCGCCGTCCGGAAGACTTTCCGCATTCGTGGTGCGCTGAGCGAGCGCGTATCGGCGGCTGAAATAGAGTTTCGGCTCTCCAGCCTGGATGTCGATCGCAGGACCGATCGTGAGGCGTTCCTCCTTCGCGTCATTTTGCTTGTCCTTGTTCTTTTCACGAGCCTCGGCCTGCTTCACGACCTCCGAGCTCCGCACGGCCGCCGGAAGCCCTCAAACCGCCACGGCCGACGAGACGAGGACACCAATAGCGCCGATCACCGCGAATACCCTCAGGGTCCACTGCCAGACCGTGTTCGGCCGGGCGTTATCGCCGCCCCCCTCCCCCTCATCGGACGCAGTGGACCGAGTGTCGGCCCGGTTTGCGGCATCCGGAGCCGGCTCGGCGGAGGGCCTTGCCCAAGCCGAGGAAGACTCGGTCGAAGGTGAACCGCTTCTCGGCGGCTCGCTGCCCGGGGCTGGTGCTGAGGGAGGAGGGGTTGAAGACATGAAGGCCCCCTGATGTCGCTGACGTCAGCACACTCCATGCCCCGCCTGCCGGGCACTCTTCGCTATTCGGCCGAACTCATCGGGCTTGAGGCGACTTCAACGTAACAGCGCTATAGACAGCCGGGAAGCGGCCTACGGGATCGAACAAAAGCAGCCATGAAGTGTGCTCATGCGATCAGGGCGGCACGCTGACCGTTGTCCTCAACGAGGGCGCGCCTTGACGCGTCCTGCATCGAGACGATACGTTCCGTCTCGATGTCGGATCGGTCCGGTCGTGCGGGAGGGTTACTCATGAGGCATGGAGACGAGCGGGTGCGGGAGCAGTACGTCGAGGTCGCGCCAGGAGTGCGGCTGTGGACGGAGCGGCGTGGGCCGGTCGGCGCACCGGCGCTGCTCCTGGTCATGGGGGCGCAGGCCTCCGGGGTCGGCTGGCCGGAGCCGCTGGTGGAGGTGCTCGCCGAGCACCACCACGTCATCCGCTACGACCACCGCGACACGGGCAGGTCGAGCCACCCCTTCGACGAGAACCCCTACCGCGTCACGGACTTGGCGCAGGACATCGTGGCCGTCCTGGACGGCCTCGGGGTCGACAGGGCGCACCTCGTCGGCCTCTCGCTGGGCGGCATGCTCACCCAGCTGGTGCTGGCCGACCACCCCGAACGGGTACTGAGCGCCACCCTGTTGGGGACGTGCGCGCTGAGCGAGACGTCGTACGTGCGACCCGACGGTACGAGCGTGCCCGTCGCGGAGCTTCCCGGCATCGCGCCGGAGGTGCTGGAGCTGTGGGCGCGCCCGGTCGAGGACCGCGGCCTCGAGGCCGAGTTGGACCGGCGGGTGGAGCACTGGCGCGTGCTGGCCGGCGGGCGGCTCCCCTTCGACGCCGCCCATTTCAGGGAGTTGGAGCGGCGGATCATCGAGCATGCCGGTACGTACGCGGTCTCGACCGCGCACGGCCGCGCCGACGACTCCGGGATGCTGCGCACCGCCGAGCTGGCCCGGAACGAGGTTCCGGCCCTGGTCGTCTCGGCTCCCGCCGAGCCGGTCTTCCCGCCGCCGCACCCCCAGCACCTGGCCCAAGTCATAGCGGGCGCCCGGCTGGTGGAGGTGCCGGGCATGGGGCACGCACTGCCCCCGGCGGTGCTCGGTCCGCTGGCCGAAGCGATCCTGGGCCACGCCGTCGGCCGACGGGCGGCATGACGTCCCGGGCCCGGTCTCAGTCGCCCCGCGGGGCGGGAGTGGTCATGGACCCCGTCACCGCCCACTGCCCGGAGTGCCCCGGCGGCAGCGTCAGATCCCGCCGCACCGCCGCGTAGTACCCCTGCCGCGCGGCGCGCTGCCGCTCCAACAGCCCGGCCCAGGCGTCCGGGTCCCGGGTGGCGCCCCGCAGGAACCGCTCCATCTCGATCACCGTGAGCACCCACACCCGCGCCTTGTCCACCACGTCCGGCGCCCCGAGCATGAGCAGCGCCTCGCCCGCCGGGTCCCGCGCGTCGGCGGCCTCCGTGAAGTGGGGCTCGGCCTCGTCGGGGGAGAGGGGGTGGGGGTGGGGGTCATTGCCGAGGTGGGCGGCGACGCGGTAGGTCAGCGTGACGGACTGCTTCAGGACCCTGGCGTACTCGGTGTAGATCGCGAGCCGCCGCTCTTCCCAGCGGGCCGCCTGTTCCCGCTGGAAGCGGATCCGGTCGCCCCGCGTGATCGCCATGTACGACCCGAGGGCGCCGACGATCACGCCTATGAGGGCGGGCAGTTGCTGTATGAACTCGGGCACGGCGAAACCGTAGCGTGCGGCCGCGGCCCGTGGTGCGGGCGGCCGTCGGGGGCGCCGTGGCGCCCCGGGCTCAGGCGGCCGCCTTGATCGCCGAGATGTCGAAGTTCAGCTTGATCTTGTCGGAGACGAGCACGCCGCCGGTCTCCAGCGCGGCGTTCCAGGTGAGGCCCCACTCCGAACGCAGGATCTCGGCCTTGCCCTCGAAGCCGACGCGCTCGTTGCCGAACGGGTCCGTGGCCGAGCCGTTGAACTCCAGGCCGATGGAGAGCGGCTTCGTCGTGCCGAGGATCGTCAGATCGCCGGTGACGCGGTAGTCGTCGCCGCCGAGGGCCTCCGCCTTGGTGGTGCGGAAGGTCATCTCGGGGAACTCCTCCGCCTTGAAGAAGTCCGCGCTCTTCAGGTGGCCGTCACGGTCGGCGTTGCCGGTGTCGATGCTGTCCATCCGTACGTCGATGGAAGCCGTCGAGCGGGACGGGTCGGCGCCGTCCAGGTGCAGTGTGCCGGAGACGTCGCGGAACGATCCCTTGACGTTCGTGACCATGGCGTGCCGGGCGACGAAGCCGATCGTCGAGTGGGCGGGGTCGATCGTGTAGTCACCGGTCAGCGCGGCGAGCGCCGGGTCGATCGCGACGGGCGCGGTGGCCGGGGTGGTGGCTGTGGTGTCGTTCTTGCGGCCGAAGAGACCCATGGCGTGCTCCTTGGGGGGACGAGCTCTACTGGGGAGCTGTTCTTGTTGAAGGTTCAACGAGATTCAAGGTAGCGCGATTCGGTTCAATATTCAACTTCTGGGTTCAACTTCGTAGGTCTGTTGGCTGCTGGATCCCGGAAGTGGTGGGCCCTCCCGTGCCACTCTGGCGCGGCCGACGCTTGCGATGGCACCACAATGGTGCCACTATGGCGTCATGAAACTCACTCAGTACGTCGACCAGCTCCGGCAGGAGCTCGCGGTGGCCGCCGAGGCCGGTGGCGAAGAGGCCCGCGCCCTGGCCGAGCGCCTCACCGCCCCGCTCGAATCGGCCGCGCGGCTCACCCTCCTGAACGCCCTGTCCGCCGCCGCGGAAGAGATCACCAGCGATCTCGCGCCGGGCTCGGTGGACGTGCGACTGCGCGGTCTCGACCCCGAGTTCGTGGTGACGCCCCCGCCGACGGCGGAGCCGTTCGACGCCGAGGCGGAGTACGCGGCGCTGATGGCGGTGAAGCCGCCCACGCCCCCCGCCCCCGAGGCTCCGGACGACGGAGCCACGGCCCGCATCAACCTCCGCCTGCCCACGTGAAGTCGCGACAAGCTGGCCCTGGCTCTCCCTCTCGCGGCCCTCCAGCCCGGCGGCGGGCCGGGCGACCAAACCGCCGCGAGGCCCGCGGCTTCGGCGGCGGCTTCACGGGCTGGGTGCGCTGACCGGCCCCCACGAGCCGTCGCCGCCACGCCCCTCACCGCTTCGCTGCTTCACCCACACCGACACCGAGCCCCCTGGGGCTCGTCGAGCCACCAGGACGGGACAGCCATGCCTGCTTTCGACACCCCCGAGCCCATCACCGCCACCCTCTCCATCGAGGCCGGATCCTTCCGCGTCATCGCGGGGGACGGCGCCTCCACGGTCGTCGACGTACGCCCCAACAGCGAGACCAGGGAGGCGGACGTCAGGGCCGCCGAGCGCACCCGCGTCGAGTTCGCGAACGGGACGCTCCTGGTCAAGGGGCCCAAGGAGCTGTCCCCCTTCTCCAAGGGCTCCTCGATCGACGTGGAGGTCACGCTGCCGGCCGGCTCCGAGGTGCGGGCCACCGCCGCGCTGGCACACTTCTCGGCCAGGGGCAGGCTCGGCGACTGCGAGGTCAAGACATCCGCCGGTGACATCCAGCTGGAACAGGCGGGCGCCCTGCGGCTGACCACGGGTTACGGCGAGGTCTCCGTCGGCCGCGCGAACGGCTCGGCCCACGTCACCACGGCCTCCGGCGAGATCCGGCTCGCGGCGGCCAAGGGCGCCGTGACCGTCAAGAACTCCAACGGGATCGTCGACCTCGGCGAGATCGAGGGCGAGCTCTCGGTCAAGGTGTCGAACGGCTCCGTCACCGTCGAGCGCGCGGCGGCGGACGTGACGGTGAAGAGCGCCAACGGCGCCATCCGCGTGGGCGAGTTGGCGAGCGGCACGGCCGTCCTGGAAACAGCCGCGGGCCAGGTCGAGTTCGGCGTACGCGAGGGGACGGCGGCCTGGCTCGACGTGCGGACCCGCGCGGGAGCCGTGCGCAACGCGCTGGCGGAGGCCGAGCCGCCGGCCGAGCCCGCGGACACGCTCAAGGTGCGGGCCCGCACCGGGATGGGTGACATCACGATCCGCCGGGCCTGACCGCCCGGGCGCCCTTCGCCGAGGGGCCGCCTGCCTGTCCTCTCCACACGCCCCGCGCATCGCCACGGAATCAGTATCGAACTGGTGTCCGGTAATGGTGCTGCCCGAAAGCCCCGCGAACCCTTGAACCTCGGCCCCGCGCCCCCGAACCGAAAGGGACCAAGCAATGACCGTCCCCCACCAGCCGCCGGCCCCCGCCGCCATCACCGCCACCGGCCTGCGCAAGTCCTTCGGCGAGAAGACCGTGCTCGACGGCATCGACCTGCACATCCCGAAGGGGTCGATCTTCTCCCTGCTCGGCCCGAACGGCGCCGGCAAGACGACCGCCGTACAGATCCTCTCGACGCTGATCACCCCGGACGCCGGCGACGTGCGCGTCGCGGGCCACGACCTGGCCCGCGACCCCGGGGCGGTCCGCGCGTCGATCGGCGTCACCGGTCAGTTCTCGGCCGTCGACAACCTGCTGACCGGCGAGGAGAACCTGCTCCTGATGGCGGAGCTCTACGGATACCGCCGCCGCCAGGCGAGGCGACTCGCCGCAGGCCTCGTCGAGCGGTTCGACCTGGTGGAGGCCGCGAAGAGGCCCGCCTCGACGTACTCGGGCGGCATGCGGCGCCGCCTCGACATCGCGATGACCCTGGTCGGCGATCCGGGCGTCATCTTCCTCGACGAGCCGACCACCGGCCTCGACCCGCGCAGCCGCCACGGCATGTGGGAGATCGTCCGCGAACTCGTCGGCGACGGCGTGACCGTCTTCCTGACGACGCAGTACCTGGAAGAAGCCGATCAGCTCGCCGACCGCATCGCGGTGCTGAACGGCGGCAAGCTCGTCGCCGAGGGCACCCCCGCCGAACTCAAGCGCCTCGTCCCCGGCGGCCACGTCGTCCTGCGGTTCCCCGACGCGGCCGGCCTGGACCGCGCCGCCCGCGCCCTCGGCGTCGGCACCGCCGACAGCGAGGCACTCACCCTCCAGGTCCCCGGCGACGGCAGCGTGAAGTCCGTGAAGGCCCTGCTCGACTGGGTCGAGGCCACGGAGGCCGAGGTCGAGGGCCTCGCGATCGACACCCCCGACCTCGACGACGTCTTCTTCGCCGTGACCGGCCACCCGACGACGCGTCCGGCTGCCCCGACAACGTGACCGGCCGTCCCGACAACGAGAAAGCGACGACCCGATGAGCGCCTCCACCGCCCCCACGTCCACCGCGGCCCCGGCGGCCGTCGTCCGCCCGCGCCCCGCCGCCCCGTCGGCCCTGCGCAACTCCCTGACCATGCTGCGCCGCAACCTCAAGCACGCCCGCCGCTACCCGGCCATGACGATCAGCCTGGTCAGCATGCCCATCGCCATGCTGCTGCTCTTCAACTACGTCTTCGGCGGCACGATGTCGGCCGGCATGGGCGGCCAGGGGTCCGGTGACTACATCGAGTACCTCGTCCCCGGCATCCTGCTGATGGCCGTCGGTTCGGGCGTCCTGCCCACCACGGTCGGTGTCTGCACCGACATGACCGAGGGCATCGTGACCCGCTTCCGGACGATGCCGGTCAACGGCTCATCGATCCTCACGGGGCGCGCCGTCGGCGCCGTCATCCAGACGCTGCTGAGCATCGTCCTCGTGATCGGCGTCGCCTTCCTCGCGGGCTTCCGCTCCGGCGCCGAGCCCGTCGAGTGGATCGCCGCGGCCGGTCTTCTCACCCTCATGTGCTGCGCCCTCACCTGGCTCGCGGTCGCGCTCGGCCAGCTGGTCAAGGCCCCCGAGGCGGCCAGCAGCGTCGCCCTGCCCTTCTCCTTCCTGCTGCCGTTCCTCAGCAGCGCCTTCGTGCCGCTCGGCTCGATGCCGGACTGGCTGCGCCACTTCGCCGAGTGGCAGCCGTACACCGCCTTCATCGAGACCCTGCGCGGGCTGCTCCTCGGTGACGAGATCGGTCGCTACGGGCCGCTGGCCGTCGGCTGGGGCGTACTGATCACGGTCGGCGGATTCCTCTGGGCGCGGTCCCTGTTCAACCGCGACGCCACCCGCTGAGACTCCGCGGCTTGTCGGCCCCCGCCAACTCGGCCCGCACCCGGTGGGCGGCGGCACGGGCCGTGCCGCTACGGTGCGGGAACGGCGTGCACCGGCCGCCGCTGTGAGCCGTGTCTCAGTCGGCCAGGGCGCCTCCCGGGCCATGGCGCGGGCCCCTTTTTGTGGAGACCCCACAGAGGCTGCGGCTGTGAGCAGTCACTTCTTCAGCAACCCCGCCCGCTTCTGTCCGGGGCTGCCAGGAAAACGGCCCGGAGACTGTACGGAGTCGACGGTCCGTTTCCCCGCGGGCGCTCCGTAAGGTCGCTACATGACCGTTTTGGACGAGACCGCCTCCTCCGGGGGCGAGCCCACCGACGCGCGTGGGCGTGTGGCCGAACTGCACGAAATCCGTGCGGAGGCGCTGCGCGGACCCAGCGAGAAGGCGACCGAGGCGCAGCACGCCAAGGGCAAGCTGACCGCACGCGAGCGGATCGAGCTGCTCCTCGACCCGGGCTCGTTCAATGAGGTCGAGCAGCTGCGCAGGCACCGCGCCACGGGCTTCGGCCTGGAGGCCAAGAAGCCGTACACCGACGGTGTCATCACCGGCTGGGGCACGGTCGAGGGCCGTACGGTCTTCGTCTACGCGCACGACTTCCGCATCTTCGGCGGCGCGCTCGGCGAGGCGCACGCCACGAAGATCCACAAGATCATGGACATGGCCATCGCGGCCGGTGCGCCGCTGGTCTCGTTGAACGACGGCGCGGGCGCCCGTATCCAGGAGGGCGTCAGCGCGCTCGCGGGCTACGGCGGCATCTTCCAGCGCAACACCAAGGCCTCCGGTGTCATCCCGCAGATCAGCGTGATGCTCGGCCCGTGCGCGGGCGGCGCGGCGTACTCGCCCGCCCTCACCGACTTCGTGTTCATGGTGCGCGAGACCTCACAGATGTTCATCACGGGGCCGGACGTGGTCCGCGCGGTGACGGGTGAGGAGATCACCCAGAACGGCCTCGGCGGCGCGGACGTGCACGCCGGGACGTCGGGCGTCGCGCACTTCGCGTACGACGACGAGGAGACCTGCCTCGCCGAGGTCCGTTACCTCATCTCGATGCTCCCCTCGAACAACCGGGAGAACCCCCCGGCGCACGAGTCCGAGGACCCGGCCGAGCGCCGCTCGGACGTGCTGCTCGACCTGGTCCCGGCGGACGGCAACCGCCCGTACGACATGATCAAGGTCATTGAGGAGATCGTCGACGACGGCGATTACCTGGAGGTCCACGAGCGGTGGGCGCGCAACATCATCTGCGCGCTGGCCCGCCTGGACGGCAAGGTCGTCGGGATCGTCGCCAACCAGCCGCAGTCGCTCGCCGGTGTGCTGGACATCGAGGCGTCGGAAAAGGCCGCACGTTTCGTCCAGATGTGCGACGCTTTCAATATCCCGATCGTGACGCTGCTTGACGTGCCGGGCTTCCTGCCCGGCGTCGACCAGGAGCACGGCGGCATCATCCGCCACGGCGCCAAACTGCTCTACGCGTACTGCAACGCCACCGTGCCCCGCATCTCGCTCATCCTGCGCAAGGCCTACGGCGGCGCCTACATCGTCATGGACTCCCAGTCCATCGGCGCCGACCTGACCTACGCCTGGCCGACGAACGAGATCGCGGTGATGGGCGCCGAGGGCGCGGCCAACGTGATCTTCCGCCGGCAGATCGCCGCCGCCGAGGACCCCGAGGCCATGCGCGCCCGCATGGTCAAGGAGTACAAGGCCGAGCTGATGCACCCCTACTACGCCGCCGAACGCGGCCTGGTGGACGACGTCATCGACCCCGCAGAGACCCGCGAGGTGCTCATCAACTCCCTCGCGATGCTCGCCAACAAGCACGCCGACCTGCCTTCGCGCAAGCACGGCAACCCCCCGCAGTAGCCCACAAGGAGAACGCTGCACATGACACCCCCCGACATCCGTGTCGAAAAGGGCCACGCCGAGCCCGAGGAAGTCGCGGCCATCACCGCGATCCTGCTGGCCCGCGCCGCCGCCCGGCCCGCCGCCCCGGCCCGCCGCGGCCGTGACAAGGCCGGCTGGCGCCGCCTGGAGCGCACCCCGGGCTTCCGCGCCCCGCACAGCTGGCAGGGCTGACACCCCCCGCACCACCAAGGCCCCGCACTCCTCCGGGAGGGCGGGGCCTTACGCGTCCCCGAAGGGGCACGGGGAACTGTCGCGCCCGCCGATACCCGGCGCGCTCCCGCCGAAGGCCTGACCCGCCTCGCCCCCACAATCCTCTCCGGAACTGACAGGGGCCCGCACGCCGCAGCGTGCGGGCCCTCATCCGCGTACCGGCAAGAAAGGCGCGTGCTAACGGAGCCGCGCCATCAGCGCGTGCTCGACCAGTGTGATCAGCGCGCTCTTCGCGTCCGCGCGGTGTCGCGCGTCGGTGGTGATGATCGGCGTGTCCGGGCCGATCTGGAGCGCCTCGCGGACCTCGTCGGGCGTGTACGGCTGGTGGCCGTCGAAGCCGTTGAGGGCGATCACGAAGGGAAGGCCGGAGTTCTCGAAGTAGTCGACGGCGGGGAAGCAGTCGGCGAGCCGCCTCGTGTCGACCAGGACGACCGCGCCGATGGCGCCACGGACCAGGTCGTCCCACATGAACCAGAAGCGGTCCTGTCCGGGCGTACCGAAGAGGTACAGGATCAGGTCCTGGTCCAGGGTGATGCGGCCGAAGTCCATGGCGACGGTGGTCGTCGTCTTGTCTCCGGTGTGGGTGAGGTCGTCGATGCCCGCGGACGCGGACGTCATGACGGCCTCGGTGCGCAGCGGGTTGATCTCAGAGACCGCCCCGACGAACGTGGTCTTGCCCACGCCGAAGCCGCCCGCCACCACGATTTTCGCGCTGGTGGTGGAGCGGGCTGTTGCTCCGCCGCTAGAGCTTGCGAAGTCCACTGAGCACCCTTTCGAGCAGTGTCACGTCTGGCTGGCCGCCGGCGGACTCGTCGCCGCCGGGCTGGTGGATGGCGACAAGTCCGGCCTCCGCCAGGTCGGCTACGAGGATCCGGGCGACGCCCAGGGGAATGGAGAGCAGTGCCGAGATCTCAGCGACTGACTTGATCTCGCGGCACAGGTTGCAGATCCGCTGATGCTCGGGCAACTGGCCCTGGAGCTGGTGCGGGGCGGCGGTGGTGTGCACCAGCGCCTCGATGGCGAGCTGGTAGCGCGGCCTGGTGCGGCCGCCCGTCATGGCGTACGGCCGCACCAGTGGGTTGTGCGCCAGAAGCGGGCGCCCGGTGCGGGTGGGGGCTGCTGGCTCACTCCGGGCCTCACCACTATGACGGCTCCTGGTCTGTAGCCGCTCGCTCATCAGGGCTCGAGAGCCCCTGGCCATCTCGGTGTCACTGCCATGAGTGTGCGTCGCGGCCGCTCGGACGTCCGCCGGTCGGGTCACGGTTGCTCAGCCTGGCTCCCGCGAGCGTCCCTCGGGGTCGCGGGAGACCTGGGGGCCGCCCTGTGGGGTCTGTTCGGCGGTGCCCTCGACCAGATTGGCCTTGGGCACCCGCCGCGGGAGCCCGGACGGGGTGACCCCGCCCGCCTTCGGCTCCTTGAGGCGCTCGGCCCGCTGCCAGCGCTCGTCGTTGGACGAACGCCAGTCGGAGCCGTCCCGGCCGCCCTGGGCATCGCCCTGACCGCCCTGGCCGTCCTGACCGGCACCCGCGTCGGGGGCGCTCCCGTTCCCGTTCGGGGACGAGGAGCCGCGGCGGGGGAGACCCGCTTCGGTCATGTCGTGGACGACGGACGGAGCCGGTCCCGGCCGCTCGAAGCCTACGCGCTCGGAGTCGGCCGCGGGGGCCGCCTGAGCGGATTCCGCTTCCTGCCCGTACTCGGGCTGGTAGCCGTCACCGCTGGGCCAGTCGTCCTGACGGGACCGCTCCGGATAGGAGATCTGGGGGTCCTGGTAGCCGCCTTGGGCCGCGGCCGCCGCGTCGGGGTAGTACTGCTCGTCGTACGCGGGCGCCTGCTGCTGCTCGTTGCCGTAACCGCCCTCGGCGTACTGCGTGTTGGCGTACGGGTCCTGGGTGTACTGATCGGTGGCGTACTGCTCACCGGCGTACTGCTCGTTGCCGTACGCGTTCTGGCCCTGGTCGTAGGTGACCTGCCGCTGCTCGTCGTACGCCGGCGCCTGCTGCTGCTCGTACGCGCCCTGCTGTGGCTGCTCGTGCTGCGGCCGCTGCGGCTCCACCTCGTCGCGGAAGAGCGGGCGGCTGCCGCCCGGCTGCTGGGCCTGTGCCTCCAGGGCGGCCCGGCGCTCCTCACGCATCAGGGAACGGCCGACGGGGTCGAGGCCGTGCTGACCCTCGGCGCCGTCACCGTGGTAGCGGCTGTCGTCGAAGCCCAGCTCCGCGGCGGTGTGCAGCGGCTCGGCCTCCAGGACCTGCTGCTCCGGGATGATCGACGAGACGGTGAACTCGGGGTCCTGTGCGTGGTGTTCGCCGCCGCCACCGTGCGTGATCCCGTCCGGCAGCATGACCAGAGAGGTCGTGCCCGCCTGCTCGCCCGAGGGGCGCAGCTGGACGCGGATGCCGTGCCGGTCGGCGAGGCGGCCGACCACGAACAGGCCCATGCGCTGCGAGATCGCGGCGTCCACGGTCGGCGGGTTGGCCAGCTTGTGGTTGATGTCCGCGAAGTCCTCGGCGGTGAGGCCGATGCCCTTGTCGTGGATCTCGACCATGATGCGGCCGTCGGGCAGCCGGGTCGCGGTGACGCGGACCTTGGTCTGCGGGGAGGAGAACGTGGTGGCGTTCTCCAGGAGCTCGGCGAGCAGGTGCACGAGGTCGGTCACCGCGAGGCCGTGGATCTCGGCCTCCGGGACGCCCGACAGCTCGATGCGCTCGTACTGCTCCACCTCGGAGGAGGCGGCGCGCAGCACGTCGACCAGCGGGACCGGCTGGTCCCAGCGGCGGCCCGGCTCCTCGCCGGAGAGGACCAGGAGGTTCTCGCCGTTGCGGCGCATACGGGTCGCCAGGTGGTCCAGGCGGAAGAGGTTCTCCAGCTGGTCCGGGTCGGCTTCGTTGTTCTCCAGGTCGGTGATGAGGGTCAGCTGGCCCTCGATCAGCGACTGGTTGCGGCGCGAGAGGTTGGTGAAGATCGCGTTGATGTTGCCGCGGAGCAGCGCCTGCTCGGCGGCGAGCCGCACGGCCTCGCGGTGCACCTGGTCGAAGGCGCGGGCGACCTCGCCGATCTCGTCCGTGGAGGTGATCGGGATGGGCTGCACACGGGTGTCGACGCGGCCGGGGTCGGTGCGCGAGAGCTGGTCGACGAGCATCGGCAGGCGCTGCTCGGCGATGTCGAAGGCGGCGGTGCGCAGCTGACGCATCGAGCGGGACATCTGGCGGGCCATCATCCCGGCCAGGATGAAGGCGGCGAGCAGCGCGAGCACCACGATGGCGCCCGTGATGTACGCGTTGCGCTGCGCGGTGGCGGCGATGTCGGAGGCCTCGTCCACGGCCTTGTCGGCGAGGTCCGACTCGATGGTGCGGTAGGCGTCGAACTTGGCGGTGGTCGTCGCCCACCAGGCCTGGCGCGTGATGCCCTTGCCGGCCAGCTCGACGCGGGCGCTCGGCTGCGTGCTCGGCAGGGTCGCGAGGGCGGCGACCATCTTCTCCTGGCTGGGCGCCGGGTTCGCCTGCTTCTCGGCGGCGGCCTTCAGTTCCTTCTTCGCCTGCTCCAGCTTGGCGACGTCCTCGGGGGTGCCGCCACCGGTGTACTCCTCGATGGCGATGCGCTCCAGGTAGGCGTACGAGGAGAGCGAGGTGCGCTGGAGCGCGAGCGAGCCGGTGCCGGGGCCCGGCTTGACGAGCAGGTGCGTGCCGAGGGACCGCTGGAGCGACAGCGCGGCCTTGGAGAGCGAGATCGCGTAGACGGTGCGGCCGTAGCTGGTGATGTTGCCGGTGCCCAGACCGAGTTCGTTGGCGAACTCCATCAGGGGGTGCTGGATGGCGACGTAGCCCTCTTCGGTCTTCGCGCCGCTGAGCTTGGTGGTGTACGCGGCCTGGCGCAGCGGCGCCAGGTGCGGCTCGACCTTGCGGAAGGCGGCCAGACGGCGGTTGAGGCCTTCCTTGTCCGGCATCTCCTCGACGGCGTCCTTGAACGCGGCGGCCGCCTTGTCGGTGGCCTTGCGGGCCCTGACGACGACGGGGTCGTTGCGCTTGCCGTTCAGCAGCGGTGCGGCGGAGAGGTCGCGCTCCTCGATGAGGCGGTTGCCGTAGTCGAGGGAGGCCCGCACCAGGCGGGCCGTGCTCTCGGCGTCCTGGGCCTCGCTCCAGGTGTCGATGGAGCCCTTCACCTGGAAGCCGCCCATGACGAGACCGACGAGCACGGGTATGAGCAGGATCGCGTTCAGCCTGGTCGGTACGCGCCAGTTGCGGGGGGACATCCGTCCGCCGGAGGAAGCCGGGGGCTCGTTGCCGGGAGTGGGGCTCACGTCAACGGGGGACGCCGCTGTGCGCGGCGGCGGGGTGAAGTTGCCCCGCGCGTCCCCGGTGGGGGGTGCCGCGGGGCTCGTCTTGCTTCGCCTCACTCGACCAACAACCTCTCGGCGGCGGCACTCACTCTCGTGCCGCTGTCGTCTCCAAGGCCCGTGCTACTGGGCAGTTCAGCGCATTCCAGCACGTCAGGCATCGCTCTACCAAACAGTGGGAAGACGAAGTCGGGAGTGGTGTAAGCCTCAGATAAATCGGTCATAAAGAGCGAGCCCCGCCAAAAGACGGGGCTCTTGTGCGCACAGCGACACCGGGCGACCGCGACGCGTGGCGGCCACCGGGGCAATTCTCTGTCGAAACGTTATGAACACGCGGGGCGGTCGTGTCAAAAGACACAGACCGCTCCGCGTGGCCTACGACAACTGCCGTATACACCTGCCTACTTGAGACGTGCCATAAGTGCGTGTTCAACCAGTGTGATCAGGCCACTCTTTGCGTCTGCACGGTGTCGCGCGTCGGTGGTGATGATCGGCGTACCCGGACCGATCTGGAGCGCCTCGCGCACCTCGTCGGGCGTGTACGGCTGGTGGCCGTCGAAGCCGTTGAGGGCGATCACGAAGGGAAGTCCGGAGTTCTCGAAGTAGTCGACGGCGGGGAAGCAGTCGGCGAGCCGCCTCGTGTCGACCAGGACGACCGCGCCGATGGCGCCACGGACCAGGTCGTCCCACATGAACCAGAAGCGGTCCTGTCCGGGCGTACCGAAGAGGTACAGGATCAGGTCCTGGTCCAGGGTGATGCGGCCGAAGTCCATCGCCACCGTCGTGGTGGTCTTGTCCCCGGTGTGGGTCAGGTCGTCGATGCCCGCGGACGCGGACGTCATGACGGCCTCGGTGCGCAGCGGGTTGATCTCCGAGACGGCCCCTACGAACGTGGTCTTGCCCACGCCGAAGCCGCCCGCCACCACGATCTTGGCGGAGGTGGTGGAACGGCCCGAGCCGGAGCCTGAGCCACCCGAGCCGTTAGAGCTTGCGAAGTCCACTGAGCACCCTTTCGAGCAGTGTCACGTCAGGCTGGCCGCCGGCGGACTCGTCGCCGCCGGGCTGGTGGATGGCGACGAGCCCGGCCTCGGCCAGGTCCGCCACGAGGATCCGCGCCACCCCGAGCGGCATCGACAGGAGGGCGGAGACCTCGGCCACCGACTTGACCTCACGGCACAGGTGGCAGATCCGCTGGTGCTCGGGGAGCAGCCCCATCAGCTGGGCCGGATCGGCCGTCGTGCTCACCAGCGCCTCTATCGCGAGCTGATAGCGGGGCCGGGTCCGGCCGCCGGTCATCGCATACGGACGCACCAGCGGCTGGTCGCCCTCCATTCCGTACGAGGGATCGCCGTACGGGTTGTGAGAGGCGGTGGGCGGGGTCATGGATCCTCCGGGCGGGACAGCAGGTCATCTGCGTGTGCCGTCTGACAGAGCCGGTGGGGGCAGTGTGGCGGCCGGACGGTTGGTCAGTACGTTCGGTCGGTGGGGCGGCCGAAGGGGCGAAAGCTCTTTCGGAGCCGGCTTGGGGCTAGTGGAGCAGGCTGCCCTGCAACTCGGCGCGGAGGTCCGGGGTGAGTACGGCGCCCGCCCGGTCGACGAGCAGGGCCATCTCGTATCCGACGAGGCCGATGTCGCACTCGGGGTGCGCGAGCACGGCCAGGGACGAACCGTCCGAGACCGACATGATGAAGAGGAACCCCCGCTCCATCTCCACCACGGTCTGCGTGACGGTGCCGCCCTCGAAGATCCGGGAGGCCCCGGCCGTGAGGGAGGTGAGCCCGGAGGCCACCGCGGCGAGCTGGTCGGCCCGATCGCGCGGGAAGCCTTCGGACATGGCCAGAAGGAGGCCGTCGGCGGAGACCACGACCGTGTGGGACACCCCGGGGGTGTTGTCCACGAAGTTGGTGATCAACCAGTTCAGATTCTGTGCCGCCTGGCTCATCGGACTCAACTAACGCTCCTGCTGGTGAGTGGGGCGAGGGAAACTGCCGGTCTGGCCGGTACCGGCCTGGCGACCCTGCTGAATGCCCCGACGGAGATTCGTCAGCCGGCCGCGGACGTCATCGGGCGCACGCGAGACCTGCGGACCCGTGCTGCTTTCCTGCTGCTGCTGGGCCGTGCCCGCGACCAGGTTGGCCCGCGGGACGCGGCGCGGCAGTCCAGAGGTGGTGATGCCGCCCGCGGTGGGCTGGCGGACGCGCTCGGCCTGGCGGCCCAGCTCGTCGTTGGGCGAGGAACGCCAGGTGGTGCCGGCGCCGCCATTGCTGTTCGCGTTCGCGTTCGTGTTCGCCGGAGCGGCCGTGCCCGGGCGCTGGGGACGCGACGGCAGCGGTTGCTGCTGGTCGCCGCCCTGGGGCGCCTGCTGCTGCTCCTGCTGACGGCTCTGCTGCTCGGCCTGCGCCCGCTGGTTCTGCTGCTGCTGGAACCAGTTGGTCTCCAGCGTGTCGTACAGCGGTGTACGACCGTCACCGGGACCGGCGGCGGGCAGCAGGTCCTCGGGCCGCGCGGAGGCGGGCTGCGCGGGCAGCGCGTGCTGCCCGGTGGCGTGCGGCTGCTGCTGTCCGGAGACCTGCGGGTGCTGCCCGGTGGCCTGCGGCTGCTGGGGCAGGCCCTGGTGGGCGTCGCCCTGGCCGCGGCGCGGGGCCGGCGGGCGCGGGACGGTGTAGTCGGGCATCTCCCGGCCGCCCTGCTGCGCCGGGCCGCCCGCCTGGTCCTGCTGCTGACCCGGCTGGTTCTGCCGCCGGCCGGGCCGGCCCTGCTGGGGGTTTTGCTGCGCGTCGCCCTGGCCGCCGAAGACGTCCGAGCGGACGAACTGGCCCGTGCCCTGGTCCTGCGGCGCGGGCGTGCCGGGCGGCGGCGCGTTGAAGTCCGGGCGGGGGAACTCCGCGGTGGAGCCGGGGCCCTGCCGGTCGTCGGGAGCCGCCGTGGGCTGCGCGAACTGACCGGTGGACTCGTGCTCCTCGTGACCGCGCGGGGCGTCGAAGGGCTCGTGCGAGACCTGCGGCTGCGCGTTCTCGTCGCTCCAACTGGGCACGCGCGGCTGCGGGTTGCCCCCGGGCAGCTCGGCACGCGGCCCCCCACGGGGCGGCAGCTGAGGCCGACGCCCCTGGTCACCGGCGTCGGCCGGCGGGTTCATGGCGTTCGTACGCTGCTGGGGGACCGGAGGCTGCTGCGCACCGCCGCCGCGACCACCCTGGGGCGCCTGCGACTGCTGTGCCTGCGGTGGTTGCTGAGTCTGCGGTCGACGGCCCTGCGGAGCGCCTGCGCCCTGCGGACGCTGCTGTCCGCCGTCGCGGGCGGGCAGCGCGGCCCGCGGGCCCGAACCGGCGACCTGCTGGCGCGGCGCACCGGCACCCTGCCGACCCGCACCGCCCGGACCGCGGCGGCGGGCCGCCGCCGAGCGCAGGGACCGCCGCGGCCGGGACCACTGCCGAGGCAGGGCCGCCGTTGCCCGTCTGCCCCGCGGCGCGCGCCGCGGCACCCGCGGCGGCCTGAGCCGCGGCGGGACCGCCGGTCACACCGGGAGCACCGGGCTTGCCGGGCACCTTCTTGCCGCCCTGGGCGACATCGACGGGCAGCATGACCAGCGCGGTCGTACCACCGGAGTCGGAGGGGCGCAGCTGGATGCGGATGCCGTGGCGCTGCGAGAGGCGGCCGACCACGAACAGACCCATGCGACGGGAGACGGAGACGTCCACGGTGGGCGGCGAGGCGAGCCGCTCGTTGATCGCGGCGAGGTCCTCGGGGGAGAGGCCGATGCCGGTGTCGTGGATCTCGATGAGCACGCGGCCGTCGGGCAGCGCGTGACCGGTGACCTTCACCTTGGTCTGCGGCGAGGAGAACGAGGTGGCGTTCTCCAGCAGCTCGGCGAGGAGGTGCACGAGGTCGTTGACCACGCGGCCCGCGACCTCGGTGGCGGGCACGGCGGAGAGTTCGATGCGCTCGTACTGCTCCACCTCGGAGGCGGCGGCACGCAGCACGTCGACCAGCGGCACGGGCCGCGTCCAGCGGCGGCCCGGCTCCTCACCGGCGAGGACGAGGAGGTTCTCACCGTTACGGCGCATGCGGGTCGCGAGGTGGTCGAGCTTGAAGAGCGAGGAGAGCTGGTCCGGGTCGGCCTCGCGGGACTCCAGCTCGGAGATGAGCGAGAGCTGGCGCTGGATGAGGCCCTGGGAGCGGCGCGAGAGGTTGGTGAACATCGCGTTGACGTTGCCCCGCAGGAGGGCCTGCTCGGCGGCGAGGCGGACGGCCTCGCGGTGCACGTCGTCGAAGGCCGCGGCCACCTGGCCGATCTCGTCCCGGGAGTGCACACCGACGGACTCGACGGAGGTGTCGACGTCCTGCGGGTCGGACTCCGAGAGCTGCTTGACCAGCTCGGGCAGACGGTCCTGGGCGACCTTGGTCGCGGTGTCCTGGAGCCGGCGCAGCGAGCGGATCATGGACCGGGCCACGACGAAGGCGCCGACGAGCGAGACCCCGAGCACGAGCAGGATCAGCGCACCGTTGAGGATGGCCGCCTGCTCCGACTCGTTGCGCAGCTCGCGGGCCTTCTGCTCCATCTCGCCGAGCAGCGTCAGCTCGATCTTCGACATCGCGTCGATCTTGGTGGTGTCGTTGTCGACCCAGTCCTTGTACGACCGCTTGTCCTGGAGCTTGATGCCGCCCTCCTGCTCGAGGACGCGCTTGGCGTACTCGTTGGCGGCCTTGATCTGGGCGTTGCCGCCGTCGATCGGCTTGGTCAGCTCGTCGGGGTTGCCCGCGTAGATCTTGCTGAACGTCTGGAGCTGCGAGCGCTCCTTCTCGTTGGCGCTGAGACCGAAGGTGCGGTCGGTCTCGGAGATCTTGCCGTACTCGCTGTCGTTCGCGGGCAGGGCGGCGGCGATGATCGCCCGCTGCACGGACGCGTACTCCTTGGCCGAGGAGAAGGCGGCCAGGGCGCGCGTGCGCTGGATCATGTCCGGGTTGCTGGTCGCCTGCGCCATGTCCTGCGACAGGGCGAGCAGCTGCTCGACGAGCTGGCTGTAGGCCTCGACGGTCTGCGAGGTGGAGGCGTCGTCGCTGTAGGCGTCCTTGCGGACCTTGTTGATCCCCTGGAGCTGCTGGGTGATCTGGACCGCGCTGTGCCGGACGCCGAGAAGACCCTTCTCGCCGTCCGTGTCGTTCAGGTCCTGGGTGCCCCGCAGGAAGCTGCGGTAGACGCGGTCGGTCTTGTCGCGCGCGCCCTTGACCGTGTAGTCCGTGGCCTTCGCGCCGTGCGCGAGGGGACCGGCCGACTTGTCGCGCTCCTCCTGGAGCGCCGCGGCCAGCGCGGTGGCCTGCTTGGTCATGTCGGTCAGCAGCTTCATGTTGTCGAGCTGCTGGATCTCGTCCAGGGACGAGTTGATGCGGAGCGCGCCGAGCGAGGTCGCGGTGATCACGGGGAGGGCGAGCAGCGAGACCAGTCGGGTGGAGATGCGCCAGTTGCGCAGAGCTATTCGCGAGCCGGGGCCGGTGGGCGGCTTGGCGCCGGACGCACCCTTGCCCTTGCCCTTGGCCGGGGCGGCCGTCGGGCCGCCGCCCGGCACGCTCTGGCGCGCGGCGCCGGAGCCGTCGCCGAGCGCACCCGGGCCGGGGTTCTGGGCGTGCTGGGGCGAGGAGCCGCGGTCGGTTCCGCCGCGCTCCGGCTCCGCCGCGGCATCCCCTCGGCCGCGACCGGCCTGGGGAGACCCCTTGCCATCCCTCTTGAAACGTCCCTGCACTAGCGTCGCAACCTCTGGACCAGGCGTCCTGCCGCGTAACGGCGGGACGGTGTCGGCGTCGTGGGGCGTCAAGCGCCCCATGGGTGGTCGTGAGTGACCGGCGCTGCTCCCCCTTCCCGCCGCCACTCGGCGCTGCGTTGCGCCCCTGCGCGCCGGTTCGATCCCGCGGCGGTCCCGGGAATTCCAGCACAGTGCAGGATCTCCAACAAGGCCCGTGTGTCGCGCCGCGAACCAGGTGACGCGGCGTGAGTGGAGGGTCACGAGCCGTAGAAAGTGATCCAGGAGAAAACGGACTGATCACCGCAAAGCCGCTAAGGGGAGGGGGTGCCCGGGGGGTGTCCCAGTCTTCATGATCAGGAGCGGAATGGTGCCTTCAGTGGCGCAATGTCCGTTTCCAAGTGCGGTGCGGGGGGTGCGATTTGACCTTTTTGCCCGCTCGCTCGTGAGCAAACTCACATGAAGATCATGGCCTCTTCCTGACTTTGGCCGGGAATTGGATGTTTAGCCTGACGCTTTACAGGGATGGCGAATCCGACAAAGCCGCGTCCAGTAGATGACGCCCCAACCGACAAGGTCCGAACAGCAGATGAAGACTGTGCAGTCGACGATGTTCCGCAACATAGCCAACCCGCGCCGCACCACCCTCGCGCATCTCAAGGACGCCGACGACGTCCAGCGCGCGGCCGAACAGCCGGAGCACGCCGTCACCCTGCCCACGCAGACCGCCAACCCCCGGCGCACGATCCTCATGGAGACCCCCGAGGCGTTCACCCCGTCCGGCGCCTGAGGTCGAGCCACTCGGCGGCGATCGACGTTAGCCTGGAGTGTCAGACCCCACCCACCTCAAGAGGCTAAGGCTCACGTGCGCATCGCCAGGTTCTCCATCGACGGCAATGTCGGTTACGGCGCGGTCGAGGGGGAGAGCGCCCCCGGCAAGGAGGGCGGGCTCGTCCTCGACATCATCAAGGGCATCCCGTACGCCGACTTCGAGCTGTCCGGCACCAAGGTGCCGCTGAGCAAGGTCCGCCTGCTGCCGCCGGTGCTCCCGAACAAGATCGTGGCCTTCGGCCGCAACTACGCGGAGCACGCGGCGGAGCTCGGCAACGAGACGCCGGACGTCCCGTTCGCCTTCCTCAAGCCGTCCACCTCGCTCGTCGGCTCCGGGGACGCCATCACGTACCCCTCGTTCTCCGAGGAGCTGCACCACGAGGCCGAGCTGGCCGTGGTCATCGGCCGCATGTGCCGCGAGGTCCCGCGCGAGCGGGTCAAGGACGTGATCTTCGGCTACACCTGCGCGAACGACGTCACCGCACGCGACGTGCAGCGCCGCGAGAAGCAGTGGGCCCGCGCCAAGGGCTTCGACAGTGCCTGCCCGCTCGGCCCCTGGGTGGAGACGGGCCTGGACCTGGCGGCCGCGAACGACCTCACCGTCCAGTGCACGGTCAACGGCCAGCAGCGCCAGCTCGGCCGCACCAGCGAGATGGTCCACTCCATCGAGGACCTGATCGTCAACATCTCCGAGGCCATGACGCTGCTCCCCGGCGACGTCATCCTCACGGGCACCCCGGCCGGCGTCGGGCCCCTCAACGTCGGCGACGAGGTCGCCGTCACCATCGAAGGCATCGGCACTCTCACCAACAAGGTGATCAAGCGTGGCTAACGCGAACGTCCGCGTACGTTTCTGTCCCTCCCCGACCGGCAACCCCCACGTGGGCCTGGTCCGCACCGCCCTGTTCAACTGGGCCTACGCCCGGCACAACGAGGGCACCCTGGTCTTCCGCATCGAGGACACCGACGCGGCGCGCGACTCCGAGGAGTCGTACCAGCAGCTCCTCGACTCGATGCGCTGGCTGGGCTTCGACTGGGACGAGGGCCCAGAGATCGGCGGCCCGCACGCGCCGTACCGCCAGTCGCAGCGCATGGACATCTACAAGGACGTCGCGGCCAAGCTCCTGGACGGCGGCTACGCCTACCCCTGCTACTGCACCACCGAGGAGCTGGACGCCCGCCGTGAGGCCGCCCGCGCCGCCGGCAAGCCGTCGGGCTACGACGGCCTGTGCCGCGCGCTGACCGCCGAGCAGATCGAGGCGTACGAGGCCGAGGGCCGCAAGCACATCGTCCGCTTCAAGATGCCCGACGAGGCGACCACCTTCACCGACCTGGTCCGCGGCGAGATCACGGTCCAGCCGGAGAACGTCACCGACTACGGCATCGTGCGTGCCAACGGCGCCCCGCTGTACACGCTGGTCAACCCGGTCGACGACGCCCTGATGGAGATCACCCACGTCCTGCGCGGCGAGGACCTGCTCTCCTCCACCCCGCGCCAGATCGCCCTCTACAAGGCGCTCATCGAACTCGGCATCGCCAAGACGATCCCCGAGTTCGGCCACCTCCCGTACGTCATGGGCGAGGGCAACAAGAAGCTCTCCAAGCGCGACCCGCAGGCGTCCCTGAACATCTACCGCGAGCGCGGCTTCCTCCCCGAGGGCCTGCTGAACTACCTGTCGCTCCTCGGCTGGTCGTTCTCCGCGGACCAGGATGTCTTCTCGATGTCCGACATGGTGGCGAAGTTCGACGTGGCGGACGTCAACCCGAACCCCGCCCGCTTCGACCTGAAGAAGGCCGAGGCGATCAACGCCGACCACATCCGCATGCTGGACGTGAAGGCCTTCGCCGAGGCCTGCGAGCCCTGGCTGAGGGCCCCGCACGCCAACTGGGCGCCCGAGGACTTCGACGAGGCCGCCTGGCAGGCCATCGCGCCGCACGCGCAGACCCGCGTGAAGGTCCTCTCGGAGATCACCGACAACGTCGACTTCCTGTTCCTGCCGGAGCCGGTCTTCGACGAGGCCAGCTGGACCAAGGCCATGAAGGAGGGCTCCGACGCCCTGCTGCGCACGGTCCGCGCCAAGCTGGAGGCGGCCGACTGGACCTCCCCCGAGTCCCTCAAGGAGGCCGTCCTCGCGGCCGGCGAGGAGCACGGCCTCAAGCTCGGCAAGGCCCAGGCCCCGGTCCGCGTCGCCGTCACCGGCCGCACCATCGGCCTGCCCCTCTTCGAGTCCCTGGAGATCCTGGGCAAGGAGAAGTCCCTGACCCGCATCGACGCGGCCCTGGCGAAGCTCACCGCCTGATCCCCCGCCGTACGCGGCTGAAGGGCCCGGAAGCCGAGACGGCTCCCGGGCCCTTCGCATACCGTCGAGCCATGCCCGTCAGAGCCGTGGTCTGGGGCATCGATACTGTGTTCTTCGGGGGGTAACCCCCGAACCCCCAGCCGGGCGCGGCGGCTGCGATTACCGTCGAGTCATGCCGGTCAGGGCTGTGGTCTGGGGCATCGATACTGTGTTCTTCGGGGGGTAACCCCCGAACCCCCCAGCCGGGCGCGGCGGCTGCGATTACCGTCGAGTCATGCCGGTCAGGGCTGTGGTCTGGGGCATCGATACTGTGTTCTTCGGGGGGTAACCCCCGAACCCCCAGCCGGGCGCGGCGGCTGCGATTACCGTCGAGTCATGCCCATCAGAGCCGTGGTCTGGGACATCGATGACACGATCTTCGACTACGCGCGCGCCGACACCACCGGCATGCACGCGCACCTCACCGCCGAGGGGCTCCTTGAGCGGTACGACTCCGCCGAGCGCGCCCTGGAGCGCTGGCGGACGCTCACCGAGTTCCACTGGGCCCGCTTCGGCGCGGGAGGGATCACCTTCGAGGCGCAGCGCCGCGACCGCGTCCGTGACTTCCTGGACGCCCCGGAGCTGACCGACGCCGACGCGGACGCCTGGTTCGGCCGTTACGTCGGTCACTACGAATCGGCCTGGTCCCTCTTCCCCGACACCCTCCCCACCCTGGACGCCCTCGCCGACGGCTACCGCCACGCCGTGCTCTCCAACTCCGCCCTGCTGGTCCAGGACCGCAAACTGCGCGTCCTCGGCGTGCGCGACCGCTTCGAGGCCGTCCTGTGCGCCGCCGACCTGGGCGTCTCCAAGCCCGCCGCCGAGGCCTTCCACGCGGTCTGTACGGCGCTGCGACTGGCCCCCGCCGAGGTCGCCTACGTGGGTGACCAGCCGGAGATCGACGCCCGGGGCGCCCGGGACGCGGGGCTCGTCGGGATCTGGCTCGACCGCAACGGCTCGGTGGTCGAGGCCCCCTCGGGCGTGCACCGCATCTCGCGCCTGAGCGAGCTGCCCGCGCTGCTGCGCGCCGATACCCGTTTTGGAGCGCAGTCCACCTTCGGGTAATGTTCTTTCTGCGCCGCCCGAGAGGGCCGAAAGGTCCGGCCGGGAAGCGTAAATCAAACAAAACCCCCACTCGGGGTTGCGCTTTGATGGCCTATGGTGTAATTGGCAGCACGACGGTTTCTGGTTCCGTTAGTCTAGGTTCGAGTCCTGGTAGGCCAGCTCGCAGAGCTCATCTGCAACCGCGGATCTCATCCGCAAAGCCCCCGTTGTGTAGCGGCCTAGCACGCTGCCCTCTCAAGGCAGTAGCGCCGGTTCGAATCCGGTCGGGGGTACAGATCCTTCCCACGGGAACAGCTCGGGTCGCACCCACTGTTCCTGATGCAGGATCGCTAGGGCCCCCGTTGTGTAGCGGCCTAGCACGCCGCCCTCTCAAGGCGGTAGCGCCGGTTCGAATCCGGTCGGGGGTACTGTGGTCTGGTCTAGACCACCAGTGGGCTATGGTGTAATTGGCAACACGAAGGTTTCTGGTTCCTTTGTTCTAGGTTCGAGTCCTGGTAGCCCAGCGCAGTACAGCAGCAGCTAGCCCCCGTTGTGTAGCGGCCTAGCACGCCGCCCTCTCAAGGCGGTAGCGCCGGTTCGAATCCGGTCGGGGGTACAGAAACGGCAAGGGGCCTTCCCAGTGGGAGGGCCCCTTCGTCATTCCCCGCACTTCGCGCACTTGCCAGGGCTCTGCTGCCCGTAGCGGCGGTGGGACTCCTCGGCCTGCGCGATCCGGCGCAGCGCGAGCAGCACCGGTTCGTACAGCACCGTGAGCGCGACGGCCGCCTCCAACTGCTCGTCGGCGGACTCGTACCGCTCGATCAAGTCCAGGTCGCTCACGGCCAGTTGATGACCCGCGTGGGCGTAGGGCGCCAAGTCCTCGACGGTGCACGGATATCCGAGCCTGGCCAGGGCGGCCACGGCGGTCACCAGCATCCGGTACGCCGGTGACTCGGCCGCGTACTCCTGGGCGGACCCCCACCCGAGGCGGCCGAGCAACGCGTCCACCGTGCGGCCCGCCCGCTCCTGGAGGGCCTCGTCCTCCGTCGGCTCCGGACCGTGCGGCAGGGCCCAAACGGCCGTGCCCAGTCGGGAGTTGTGGTCCAGGGACTCGTCCTCCAGGGCGGTCAGGACCTCGCGCGCAGAGGCGATCGGCACCCGGCCCACCTGGATCAGCGCCCGGACGAGCCGCAGCCGCCGGAGGTGGGCGTCGTCGTACTCGGCCTGGGTCGCCGTCACGCGCCGGCCCGGCGGCAGCAGCCCCTCGCGCAAGTAGTACTTGATCGTGGCCGTGGGGACCCCGCTGCGCCGGCTCAGCTCCGCCAGTCTCATCGCTCGCGCCTCCTCTTGCGTACCTCTTTGGAGAGTGGCACTATCCAATCATGGATAGCAGAGCTATCCAACGTTCGATCAGGGCTCTACGAAGGGGGAACCGTCATGAGCGACAAGCCGATCGAAGGGCGCATGACCGCCGAGGCGACGGGCGACGTGGTCGTCTTCCACATCGGGATGCGCATCAACAATTTCGCTGCCGTACGCAGCTGGTGGCCCGTCTTCCAGGCGATGCCGCGCATGCTCAAGGAGCTGTCGAAGGACCGGGGGAGCGGGATGCTGGGGTACCGGCTGCTGCTCGGCGGGCCGCGCCTGATGTACGTCGTCCAGTACTGGGAGTCGCGCGAGAAGCTGCTCGCCTACTCGGTGGCGCAGGACAAGGCGCACCGCCCCGCCTGGGCGGCCTTCAACCAGCGGCTGCGGGAAGGCAGGGGGAAGGTCGGCTTCTGGCACGAGACGTACCTCGTGCCGGCCGGCGCCCATGAGGCGGTGTACGTCAACATGCCGGCGTTCGGCCTGGGGAAGGCCACCGGTGTGGTTCCCGTGGGCCGTCGAGGCGAGCGGGCGGCCGATCGCCTCAAGGCGGCTTGAGGGGCGTCCGTCGTACGTCCGTCGTACGTCCGTCAGGAGGGGCCGCCGCGGCGTTGAGGCGGCCCCTCCCGCGTCACGTATGTCAGCCGGTGCGGCGCAGGGCCTCGGAGAGGCGTCCGGCGGCGTCGATGACCGCCTGCGCGTGCATGCGGCCCGGGTGGCGGGTCAGGCGCTCGATGGGTCCGGAGACCGAGACGGCGGCGACCACGCGGTTGGAGGGGCCGCGCACCGGCGCGGAGACCGACGCGACGCCCGGCTCCCGCTCGCCGATCGACTGGGCCCAGCCCCGGCGGCGTACACCCGAAAGGGCCGTCGCCGTGAAACGGGCGCCCTGGAGTCCGCGGTGCAGGCGCTCCGGCTCCTCCCAGGCCATCAGGATCTGGGCCGACGAGCCCGCCTTCATGGTCAGCGTCGAGCCGACCGGGACGGTGTCCCGCAGGCCCGAGAGGCGCTCCGCCGCGGCCACGCAGATGCGCATGTCGCCCTGGCGGCGGTAGAGCTGCGCGCTCTCGCCCGTGACGTCGCGCAGGTGCGTGAGGACCGGGCCCGCCGTGGCGAGCAGGCGGTCCTCACCGGCCGCCGCCGCGAGTTCCGCGAGGCGCGGGCCGAGAATGAAACGGCCCTGCATGTCCCGCGCCACCATCCGGTGGTGTTCCAGTGCCACGGCCAGTCGGTGGGCCGTGGGTCGTGCGAGTCCGGTGGCCGCGACCAACCCCGCGAGGGTGGCCGGACCGGACTCCAGGGCGCTCAAGACAAGAGCCGCCTTGTCGAGAACGCCGACGCCGCTAGAGTTGTCCATGCGTCGATACTCGCGTCTCACTCTGTGAAACGCAAGTTCATATTTCCGTGGAACGCGCCACTCTGTACGAGCGATCCGCGGACCAACGGATTTCGCGGCCGACGCGCGGCACGAGGGGTACGCGCGTCGGCGAACAGATTCTCTAGTTGGGCCGGCGAAGCGGCCGGTCGGAGGGAAAGCGATGGGTAGGACACTCGCGGAGAAGGTCTGGGACGACCACGTCGTCCGGCGCGCCGAGGGCGAGCCCGACCTCCTCTACATCGATCTGCACCTGCTGCACGAGGTGACCAGCCCCCAGGCCTTCGACGGCCTCCGTCAGGCCGGCCGTCAGGTGCGGCGGCTCGACCTCACCCTCGCGACCGAGGATCACAACACCCCGACCCTCGACATCGACAAGCCCATCGCCGACCCGGTCTCGCGGGCCCAGCTGGAGACGCTGCGCAAGAACTGCGCCGACTTCGGTGTGCGCCTGCACCCGCTGGGCGACGTCGAGCAGGGTGTCGTCCACGTGGTGGGACCGCAGCTGGGACTGACGCAGCCGGGCACCACCGTCGTCTGCGGCGACTCCCACACCTCGACGCACGGCGCCTTCGGCGCGCTGGCGTTCGGCATCGGCACCTCGCAGGTCGAGCACGTGCTGGCCACCCAGACGCTGCCGATGGCCCGCCCCAAGACCATGGCCATCACCGTCGACGGCGAACTGCCCGACGACGTCACCGCCAAGGACCTGATCCTCGCCGTCATCGCGAAGATCGGCACCGGTGGCGGCCAGGGCTACGTCCTGGAGTACCGCGGCCCGGCCATCGAGAAGCTCTCGATGGAGGCCCGGATGACCATCTGCAACATGTCCATCGAGGCGGGCGCCCGCGCGGGCATGATCGCCCCGGACGAGACCACCTTCGACTACCTCCAGGACCGCGTCCACGCCCCGCAGGGCGAGGACTGGGACGCCGCGGTGGCGTACTGGAAGACCCTGAAGACGGACGAGGACGCGGTCTTCGACGCCGAGGTCCACATCGACGCCACCTCGCTCGCGCCGTTCGTCACCTGGGGCACCAACCCGGGCCAGGGCGCGCCGCTGTCGGCCCGCGTCCCCGACCCGGCTTCGTACGAAGACGCCTCGGAGCGCCACGCCGCCGAAAAGGCCCTGGAATACATGGGGTTGACCGCCGGGCAGCCGCTGCGCGACATCAAGGTCGACACCGTCTTCGTAGGTTCGTGCACCAACGGCCGTATCGAGGACCTGCGGGCGGCCGCCTCCGTCGTCGAGGGGCGCAAAGTCGCCGACGGCGTACGGATGCTGGTCGTCCCCGGCTCGGTCCGGGTCTCCCTCCAGGCCGTGGCGGAGGGCCTCGACAAGGTCTTCGTCGCCGCCGGCGCCGAATGGCGGCACGCGGGCTGTTCCATGTGCCTCGGCATGAACCCCGACCAACTGGCCCCCGGCGAGCGCTCGGCGTCCACGTCCAACCGCAACTTCGAGGGCAGGCAGGGCAAGGGCGGCCGCACCCACCTGGTCTCCCCGCAGGTCGCCGCCGCGACCGCGGTCACCGGCCACCTGGCCTCGCCCGCCGACCTGTCCGACGCCCCCGTGACCGCCGGAGTCTGAGAACCATGGAAGCATTCACCACGCACACCGGCCGGGCCGTTCCGCTGCGCCGCAGCAACGTCGACACCGACCAGATCATCCCCGCCCACTGGCTGAAGAAGGTCACCAGGGACGGCTTCGAGGACGGGCTCTTCGAGGCCTGGCGCAAGGACCCGGAGTTCGTGCTCAACCGGCCCGAGCGGCGCGGCGCCACCGTCCTGGTCGCCGGCCCCGACTTCGGCACCGGATCCTCCCGCGAGCACGCCGTGTGGGCCCTGCAGAACTACGGCTTCAAGGCGGTCGTCTCCTCCCGCTTCGCCGACATCTTCCGCGGCAACTCGCTGAAGAACGGCCTGCTCACCGTCGTACTCGACCAGCAGGTCGTGGACGCGCTGTGGGAGCTGACCGAGAACGACCCGCAGGCCGAGATCACCGTCGACCTCCAGGACCGCCAGGTCCGCGCCCAGGGCATCACCGCCGACTTCGAACTCGACGAGAACGCCCGCTGGCGGCTCCTGAACGGCCTGGACGACATCAGCATCACGCTGCGGAACGAGCCCGACATCGCCGCGTACGAGTCCAAGCGCCCCTCGTACAAGCCGCGGACCGTGCAGGTCTGACATCTCGCAACACCCCCGTAATGCCCTGATGTACCCCCAATCGTGGACGGTTGGGGGTACATCTGCGTCTGCTCCCCGGACGTGCCCGATGACCTGAACGGGTGGCCTCAACTCCCTTGACCCGGACGGAAGAAGAGGCCGGAAATCCCCTTGTACTCGGCTGGACCGGGTACCCTCATGAGGGCGGCGAACGGCGGTAGTTACCCCCTGCGGAGGCGACAACTCGCCCCAGATGGCACAATCGGTGCATGGGACGCGACAGCCAACTCGAGCTCTACCGGCTCGTCGCGGACCAACTGAAGGAAGCGCACTCACGAGTGCGCGCACTGCAAGTCCCGGAGGGCGTACGGATGGCGCTGACCCGGAAGCTGTTGGTCATTACGGCCGCGGCCAAACACGATCTCGCCGATGCGGCAAGGCGTCTGGAGCGATTGATGGCTTCCCTCGACGAAGCTGACGAGGGCCGATTCCCCGAAGACACCTGAGCCTCAAGCCTCAACGGGCCTTCGAGGAACTCCGAGATGGGCCAGTCCGTTGCGGCACAAGGGTGATTAGCCCGTTTCGTGTTTGATTTGCGGTATATATCTGCCTAACGTGCGAAAAAGCCGGAGTATTTCGCTCCCGGCAATGTCTCCGAAGGGGAAGACGTGAACAAGGCGCAGCTCGTAGAAGCGATTGCCGACAAGGTGGGGGGCCGCCAGCAGGCCGCCGACGCCGTCGACGCGGTCCTGGACGCCATCGTCCGTGCCGTGGTCAGCGGAGACCGTGTTTCGGTCACCGGCTTCGGCTCGTTCGAGAAGGTCGACCGCCCGGCCCGTTACGCCCGCAACCCGCAGACCGGGGAGCGCGTGCGCGTCAAGAAGACCTCGGTTCCGCGCTTCCGTGCGGGACAGGGCTTCAAGGACCTGGTCAGCGGCTCGAAGAAGCTCCCGAAGAACGACGTCGCGGTCAAGAAGGCGCCCAAGGGCAGCCTGACCGGCGGCGCTTCGGCGACGGTCAAGAAGGCCGCCGCGAAGAAGGCCACCACCGCCAAGAAGGCCACGGCGAAGAAGACCGCGCCCGCCAAGAAGGCCACGCCGGCGAAGAAGACCACGGCGACGGCGGCGAAGAAGGCGACGGCGAAGAAGGCCACCACCGCCAAGAAGGCGACGGCGACGCCGACGACCAAGAAGGCGGCGGCCAAGAAGACCACCGCCAAGAAGGCCACCCCCGCCGCGAAGAAGACCACGGCGAAGAAGACCGCGCCGGCCGCCAAGAAGGCCACCGCGAAGAAGACCGCGCCCGCCAAGAAGGCCACGACGCGCAAGACGACCGCCAAGAAGGCCACCGCCCGCAAGAAGTAAGGGCACAGGGCACTCACGCGCCGGGCCGGGCTCCCCCAGGGGAGCCCGGCCCGCGTCGTGTGCCCGCCGTCGTGGGGGCAGGCGGCCCCCGGGGTGCCTCAGAACGTCTGGAGCGTCACCAAGGTGATGCGGCGCGCCTCACCCTCGCCCTCGACCTCGACGCGCACCCGCTGCCCCGGCCGCAGCAGTCGCAGCCCGCCCGCGTCGAACGCGGGGGCGTCGAAGGGCACCGGGGTGCCGTCGTCGAGCAGCACGCTGCCGCTGCGGGTCTCGGAGTCGTACGTGTACGCGGTCGCCTGCATGACAGCAGCGTACTCAGTCGGCTCAGCCGGCTCTGGCTCAGTCGGCGATGAGCAGCCGGGCGGCGGCCTTCGCGGTGCGCGCGCCGACGCCGAGCGCGAGGGCGGCCCGCAGGTCCTGACCGGTGTCCACGTCCTGGCGTACGGAATCGACGCCGTCCAGTGCGAGTTCCACCGCACCGGACACCGCGTGACGGGCACGGGAATCCATGCCGAATGCGGGGCTCAATTCCGTACCGGCCGCTGCGGTCAGCAATGTCGTCCCGATTCCGGCGGCGTCCGCCAGAAATGCCCGGGGAAATAGGGCGGCGCCGTCGAGGACCCGGGCCAATTCCAGCGGGCGCAGCGCGGGCAGATCGGCGTTCAGGGCGGCGACGTATGCCTCGGACCGGCCGGCGCGGACGACCGCCGCGCCGTGCCGCAGGGCGGCGTTCAGGCCCGCTCCCGGCTCGTCCGGCACGACCCTCGCGCCCAGCGCCGCGAGCTCACGACGCGCCAGGGCGTCGTCCGTGACGACCGCCACATCCCGCACCGCCGGGCACGCGACCGCCGCGGCCACCGTGTCCTGCGCGAACGCCAGGGCCAGGCCCGGCCGCAGGCCGTCGCCGGCGGTCGGGGCGAGCCTGCTCTTGGCGCGCTCCAGCGGCTTCAGGGGTATGACCAGGGTCCACTGCACGGGCGCTCCGTCCTTGTCGTCGCGCCCATTGTGACCTGCTGGGGGGCCTTGCTACCCGGGCGGGCGTACGGTGTTCTCGACAGACCGGCAGCCTGGGGCGACACTTGTGCGGCCGACCAGGTTCATGGAGGAAGGTGTCCGCGTGTCCCGCCGCAGAATCGGCTTCTGGTACCGCCTGGCGGCGGTCATCGCAAAACCGCCGCTGGTGGTTCTGTTCAAGCGGGACTGGCGTGGAATGGAACACATTCCGGCCGACGGAGGATTCATCACGGCGGTGAATCACAACTCGCATATCGACCCGTTGTCGTACGCACACTTCCAGTACAACACCGGCCGACTGCCCCGTTTCCTGGCAAAGGACGGCCTTTTCAAGGACGGCTTCGTCGGCAGGGTCATGAAGGGCACGGGCCAGATCCCGGTCTACCGCGAGACGACGAACGCGCTCGACGCCTTCCGTGCCGCGGTCGCCGCCATCGAGCGCGGCGAGTGCGTCGCGTTCTACCCCGAGGGCACGCTCACCCGGGACCCCGACATGTGGCCGATGACCGCCAAGTCCGGCGCCGCGCGGGTCGCCCTGGAGACCAGGTGCCCGGTCATCCCCGTCGCCCAGTGGGGCGCCAACCTCGCCCTGCCGCCGTACAGCAAGAAGCCCCACCTCTTCCCGCGCAAGACCCTTCAGGTGAAGGCCGGACCCCCCGTCGACCTGTCGCGCTTCTACGACAAGGAGCCGACGCCCGAGGTGCTCCGCGAGGCGACCGAGGCCATCATGGCCGCGATCACCGGGCTCCTGGAGGAGATCCGGGGCGAGAAGGCCCCCGACCGGCCGTACGACCCGCGCAGGGCACGGCTGGCGCAACGACGCAAGGCAGCGGGCCGCCAGGCGCGGCACGGCACCACCCACAGCACCTCGGAGGACAGCAAGTGACGAACCCCGTGCACCCCGCGGACCCGGTGCGCCCGGTCAAGGCCGCCGTCTTCGGAACGGGCTCCTGGGGTACGGCCTTCGGCATGGTGCTCGCCGACGCGGGGTGCGACGTCACCCTGTGGGGCCGTCGCGCCGAACTCGCCGACGCGGTCAACTCCACGCGGACCAACCCGGACTACCTCCCCGGTGTCGCACTTCCCGAGAACCTCCGGGCGACCACCGACCCGGCCGAGGCCGCCGCGGACGCCGACTTCACGGTCCTCGCCGTGCCCTCCCAGACGCTGCGCGGCAACCTCGCCGCGTGGGCGCCGCTGCTGGCCCCCGAGACCGTCCTCGTCTCCCTCATGAAGGGCGTCGAACTGGGCTCGGCCATGCGCATGAGCGAGGTCATCGGCGACGTCACGAAGGTCCCCTCCGAGCGCGTCGCCGTCGTCACCGGGCCCAACCTCGCGCGGGAGATCGCCGCGCGGCAGCCCGCAGCCGCCGTGGTCGCCTGCGAGGACGAAGCGGTCGCCCAGCGCCTCCAGAGGGCCTGCCACACGCCGTACTTCCGCCCGTACACCAACACCGACGTCGTCGGCTGCGAACTCGGCGGCGCCGTCAAGAACGTCATCGGCCTCGCCGTCGGCATCGCGGACGGCATGGGCCTCGGCGACAACGCCAAGGGCTCGCTCATCACGCGCGGCCTCGCGGAGACCACCCGCCTCGGGCTCGCCATGGGCGCCGACCCGCTGACGTTCTCCGGACTCGCGGGCCTCGGCGACCTGGTGGCGACCTGCTCATCGCCGCTCTCGCGCAACCACACCTTCGGCACCAACCTCGGCAAGGGCATGACCCTGGAGGAGACGATCGCGGTCACCAAGCAGACCGCCGAGGGCGTCAAGTCCTGTGAGTCCGTGCTGGATCTGGCCCGCCGGCACGGCGTCGACATGCCCATCACGGAGACCGTCGTCGGCATCGTCCACGACGGCACGCCTCCGGTGGTGGCCCTCAAGGAACTGATGTCGCGCAGCGCCAAGCCCGAGCGTCGCTGACTGTTTTTCGGTCAGCAGGTACGCTCAACGCGATATGAGCAGCGAGAACCTCCCCCTGAGCCCTGAAGCGAGCCCTGCGGCGAGCTCCGAGTCGAGCCCCGAGTCGAGCTCCGGGCAGCAGCTCCGCAAGCCGCGCGTGGCCGTCGTGTTCGGCGGCCGCAGCTCGGAGCACGGCATCTCCGTCGTCACGGCCGGCGCGATCCTGAGCGCCATCGACCGCACCAGGTACGACGTCCTGCCCATCGGCATCACCACCGACGGCCGTTGGGCGCTGACGGCGGACGAGCCGGAGCGGATGGCCATCACCGACCGCAAGATGCCGAACGTCGCCGAGATCGCCGACTCCGTGGACGGCGGCGTGCTCCTGCCGGTCGACCCGGGCAACCGCGAGGTCGTCTACAGCGAGCCCGGCTCCGTGCCCAAGGTGCTCGGCGACGTCGACGTCGTCTTCCCGATGCTGCACGGCCCCTACGGAGAGGACGGCACCATCCAGGGGCTGCTCGAACTCTCCGGAGTGCCCTACGTCGGCTCCGGGGTCCTCGCCTCGGCCGTCGGCCAGGACAAGGACTACATGAAGCGCATCTTCACGTCCTTCGGGCTGGAGGTCGGCCCCTACCTGGTGATCCGCCCGCGCGAGTGGCGCCAGGACGAGGCGGGCGCCCGGCAGCGCATCGCGGAGTTCGCGGGCGAGCACGGCTGGCCGCTGTTCATCAAGCCCGCGCGCGCGGGCTCCTCGATCGGCATCACGAAGGTCGACTCCTTCGAAGGCCTCGACGAGGCGATCGCCGAGGCCCAGCGCCACGACCCCAAGATCCTCGTCGAGGCGCTCCTGCGCGGCCGCGAGATCGAGTGCGGCGTCCTGGAGTTCGAGGACGGCCCGCGGGCCAGCGTCCCGGCCGAGATCCCGCCGGTGCAGAGCCACGACTACTACGACTTCGAGGCGAAGTACATCGACTCGACGCCCGGCATCGTGCCCGCGCCGCTGACGCCCGAGCAGACCGAGGAGATCCAGCGGCTCGCGGTCGAGGCCTTCGAGGCGGCGTCCTGCGAGGGCCTGGTGCGCGCGGACTTCTTCCTCACCGAGGACGGCCGGTTCGTGATCAACGAGATCAACACGATGCCCGGCTTCACGCCCATCTCGATGTACCCGCAGATGTGGGAGAAGAGCGGCGTCAGCTACGCGGAGCTGGTCGACCGCCTCATTCAGGCGGCGCTGAACCGCTCGACGGACCTGCGCTAGCCGCCGGGGTCCGAGGGTGTCAGGCGATCCCCTTGGGGATGGTCTTCTTGATGGGGGCGGCGAAGTCCGTGAGCGGGCTGAGGCCGTCCCCCGTCCGCTCCTCGGGCAGCGTCACCTCGACGTAGGCGAGACGCGCCCCCGTGGTGAAGACGTACGACCCGTCGTCGCGCTTCTGGAGCAGCCAGGCGACGCCGTTCACCCGCACGCCGTTCTTCCCCGCGTACTCGGGATCGATCATCTCGGGGGGCCGCTCCACACCGCAGCGCAGTATGATCGCCGGGTCTCCCCATCCGGCGGTCAACTCGGACTTCGGCCCGGGGTCGCTGCGCTCCAGCCCGTCGACCTTCCGAGGGAGCTGCGCGTGCAGGTCCCGGCAGAGCCCCGCGGCCTTCGCCTCCGGGGACGGAACCACCACCGACGCCTGGTCGTCCGTAGCTGAGCAGGCCGCTGTCGTGATCGACAGGGCGAGCGCGGACGTACCGATGAGGCAGCGGCGCCGGAGACGAGGGATGTTCACCGGGCCAGGGTAGACGGGGGCTACAAGTGCACGACCGGGCAGGTCAGGGTTCGGGTGATGCCGTCCACTTGCTGGACCTTGGCGACCACCATGCGGCCGAGCTCGTCCACCGTGTCCGCCTGGGCGCGCACGATGACATCGTAGGGACCGGTCACGTCCTCGGCCTGGATCACGCCGGGGATCTTGCCGATCAGCTCGGCGACGGTCGAGGCCTTGCCGACCTCTGTTTGGATCAGGATGTACGCCTGTACCACGGAACCTCCAGGGCGGCCACGAGGATCATGTGGGGAGAAGGGACGCCACGGTACCGCGTCGCCGCGCGCCGCGGGGAGACCCGGGTGGGCTGTGGCGCGCACATCGCGGCGCACGGACAGCAGAAGGGGACGGTCACGTCGACCGTACCGATGACGAAGACGGCTCGCGACCGCAAGCCGAGCAGCGTGAAAGGGCATGGTGAGACTCGGTGAAGGGAACCGTGGGCGAGTTGGGGGAGTTCGGGCTCATCAGAGAGCTCACCTCGCGGCTCACCTCCACTCCGGCCGTACGGCTCGGCCCTGGCGACGACGCCGCGGTCGTGTCCGCTCCGGACCGCAGGGTCGTGGCGAGCACCGACATCCTCCTGGAAGGGCGGCACTTCCGCCGCGACTGGTCCACCGCCTACGACGTGGGCCGCAAGGCCGCCGCCCAGAACCTCGCCGACATCGCGGCCATGGGCGCCGTGCCGACCGCGCTCCTGCTCGGCCTGGTGGTCCCCGCCGAACTGCCCGCCAGCTGGCCCACCGAGCTGATGGACGGCCTGCGCGACGAGTGCCAGGTCGCGGGCGCCGCCGTGGTGGGCGGCGACGTCGTCCGCGGCGACACCATCACCGTCGCGATCACCGCCCTCGGCGACCTGCGCAACCACGAGCCGGTCACGCGCTCGGGCGCCAAGACCGGCGATGTCGTCGCCGTCACCGGCTGGCTCGGCTGGTCCGCCGCCGGGCACGCGGTGCTCTCCCGGGGCTTCCGCTCGCCGCGCGCCTTCGTGGAGGCCCACCGCAGGCCCGAGCCGCCCTACCACGCGGGTCCCGCGGCCGCCGGGCTCGGCGCGACCTCCATGACGGACGTGAGCGACGGGCTCATCGCGGACCTCGGCCACATCGCCGAGTCCAGCAAGGTACGCATCGACATCCGCTCCGGAGACGTCGACGTGCCCACGCAGATGAACGACATCGGCCAGGCCGTCGGCGTCGACCCGCTCCAGTGGGTGCTCAACGGCGGCGAGGACCACGCGATCGTGGCGACGTTCCCGCCGGACGTGAAGCTGCCGGCCCGCTGGAAGGTCATCGGCGAGGTCCTCAACCCCTCGGCGCTGCCCCAGGTGACCGTGGACGGCGCACCCTGGACCAGCAAGGGCTGGGACCACTTCGGGGACAACGGAGACGCGGAGTGAGCGCGCCGCCACGGGTGCTCACCGTCGCCGGCTCCGACTCCGGAGGCGGCGCGGGCATCCAGGCCGACCTGAAGACGATGCTCGCCCTCGGCACGCACGGCATGAGCGTCGTCACGGCCGTCACCGCGCAGAACTCCCTGGGCGTGCAGGGCTTTTGGGAGCTACCGGCGGACGCCGTGCGGGCCCAGTACCGCAGTGTCGTCGACGACATCGGCGTACAGGCCGTGAAGACCGGCATGCTCGCCTCGGCCGAACTCGTCGAGACGGTCGCGGAGTTGCTCGCGGGCACGGACGCGCCCGCCGTCGTCGACCCGGTCGGCGTCTCCAAGCACGGCGACTCGCTGCTCGCCGCGTCCGCCCTGGACTCGGTCCGCACGAAGCTGCTGCCGGCCGCCACCCTCGCCACGCCCAACCTCGACGAGGTGGCCCAGCTCACCGGCGTCGAGGTCACGTCGGAGGACGGCATGCGCCGCGCGGCCGCCGCCGTCCTCGCGTACGGACCGCGGTGGGTGCTCATCAAGGGCGGTCATCTCCGGGGCGACGCGGTGGACCTGCTCACCGACGGCTCCGAGGAGCATGTGCTGCGCGCCCCGCGCCACGACAACCGCCACACGCACGGCACCGGCTGCACCCTCGCCAGCGCCATCGCGGCGCAGCTCGCCAAGGGGCAGGACGTCCCGACGGCCGTGGCGGCGGCCAAGGAGTACGTGACGGGGGCGATCGCCGCGGGGTTCGCGCTCGGCGGCGGGATCGGGCCGGTGGATCACGGCTGGCGGTTCCGGGAGGCGTAGGCGTACGAGGGCTGCTGCACGCGGCCCTCACACGCCTGTGCGCGGGGCATACGAAAAAGCCGGCCCCCCGAAGGGGACCGGCAGTTTCAGCAACCAGCTAGGTGCCGCGCTGACGTCAGCGCGAGACCTTGCCGGCCTTGATGCACGAGGTGCAGGCGTTGAGGCGCTTCGGCGTCCCGCTCACCACGGCACGCACACGCTGGATGTTCGGGTTCCAGCGACGGGGCGTACGGCGGTGCGAGTGCGAGATGTTGTTGCCGAAGCCCGGCCCCTTGCCGCAGACGTCGCAGTTGGCAGCCACGGGTCACTCCAAAGACTTCAGATGCACTTACGGTTAATCCCGGCATGCCGAGATCAGTGCAATGATCGAAGTGGCGTTGCCAGGAGGAATGTCCCGATGAGTATCGGGCAACCGGAGCAGCATACAACGACTGCTTCGGTACAACGAAACTACCACGGCTCGCCCGGCCCCCGCCCCGGGCCCCGTGTTCACCCTCGGTCTACGCTGCGTCCATTCCGGATGGTCAAGGAGGCGAACAGGTGCCGCAGAACCTCGACGCGGTCGCGGTGCGCGCCTGGTGCCGACTGGCTCTGGACGCCCTCGGCAGGGCCCGCGAGGAGATCGACTCCATCAACGTCTATCCGGTCGCGGACGGGGACACCGGCACGAACCTGTATCTGACGGTGGAGTCGGCGTCCCAGGCGGTCGACGCGGCCTTCACGGGCCACGACCCTGCCCTGCCCTCTCTGGCGGAGACCGTGCGCGCGATGGCGCACGGCGCCCTCATCGGGGCCCGCGGGAACTCGGGCACGATCCTTTCCCAGCTGTTCAGGGGCATGGCCCAGATCCTCGGCGGCCCCGAAGGCGACGAGCGCGCGGAGACCCATGACACGGATCACACCGCTCACACCGCTCACACCGATCACGCCGATCACGCCGACGGGCACGTCCTGGAGCTCGCCCTGCGCCGGGCAGCCGAGTCCGCGTACGAGGCGGTCGCGCACCCGGTGGAAGGCACCGTCCTGACGGTGGCGACCGCGGCGGCGAAGGCGGCGGGCGCGGCGGGCAGCACCGACTGCGGGACGGTGGCCAGGGCGGCGTACGACGGCGCCTGCGTGGCCCTGGACGCGACGCCGGGGCAGCTCGCCGTGCTGGGGCGCGCGGGAGTCGTGGACGCGGGCGGGCGCGGTCTCGTCGCCGTGCTGGGCGCTCTGGTGCGGGCCCTGTCCGGCGAGACGCTGTCGCACAAGGCCGCAGACGGCCTCCACGCGCGCGTGGAGGCCGCCGAGTGCGAGGAGCTGCCGGCCGACGGCGGCGGACCGGCGTTCGAGGTGATCTACCTCCTGGAAGCCGACGACAGCGCGGTCGCACGGCTGCGCGCCCGGCTCGACCGGCTCGGCGACTCCCTCGTCGTGGTCGGCGGCGACGGGCTCTGGAACGTCCACGTCCATGTCGACGACGCGGGCGCGGCCGTCGAGGCGGGCGTGGAGGCCGGCCGCCCGCACCGCATCCGCATCACCCACTTCGGCGTGGGCGACGCGCACACCACCGCGCAGCCGCCCCGGGAGCGTACGCAGCGGGCCATCGTCGCCGTCGTGCCCGGCGAGGGCCTCGCCGGGCTCTACGCCGAGGCCGGGGCGACCACCGTGCCCACGCGCGTGGGGGAGCCGCCCGCGAGCGGCGAGCTCGTCGACGCCATCCGGCGGGCCCACGCGCGCGAAGTGGTGCTGCTGCCCAACGACGCCGAGCTGCGCCACACCGCGGCCGCCGCGGCGGAACAGGCCAGGACCGAAGGCGTGCGCGTCGCCCTGATCCCCACCCGCTCCGCGGTCCAGGGCATCGCCGCCCTCGCCGTGCACGCGCCGGACCGCCGCTTCGACGAGGACGTCGTCGCCATGACGTCGGCGGCCGGCGCGACCCGCTACGGCGAACTGGCCGTCGCCGAGCGGCAGTCCTGGACCATGGCGGGCATCTGCCAGGCGGGCGACGTCCTCGGCCTGATCGACGGCGATGTCGCGGTGATCGGCTCGGAGGTCGCCCCCACCGCCGCCTCGGTCCTGGACCGCATGCTGTCGGCGGGCGGCGAGATGGTCACGCTCGTGCTCGGCGAATCCGTGCCCGACGCCGTCGCCGAGCGGCTGGAGAAGCACGTGCGCGAGACGTACCTGGCCGTCGACACGGTCATCTACCGGGGCGGCCGCCAGTCCGCGCTGATGCTGATCGGTGTCGAGTAGGCCCGGCTGACCAGCGGGTTCGAAGGACCTGCGACGGATTGTCAGTGGCGTGGTGTGCAATGGATCTCGTGCCTGCGCTCGATGAACCCCTGAAGAAAGTGGTCGGACCCGCCACCGCGAAGGTGATGGCCGAGCACCTCGACCTGCACACGGTCGGCGACCTCCTGCACCACTACCCGCGGCGGTATGCCGAGCGGGGCGAGCTCACCCGCCTCGCCGAGCTCCCGCTGGACGAGCACGTCACGGTGGTCGCCCAGGTCGCGAGCGCACGCATCCTCAAGTTCAACGGCGGCCGGGGCCAGCGCCTCGAGGTCACCATCACCGACGGCAGCGGCCAGGTCCAGCTCGTCTTCTTCGGCCGCGGCATCCACAAGCCCCACAAGGACCTGCTCCCGGGCACCCGCGCGATGTTCGCGGGCAAGGTCTCGGTCTTCAACCGCAAGATGCAGCTGGCCCATCCCGCGTACGAGCTGCTGCGTGCCGAGGGCGACCAGGTCGGCGAGGCCGTCGGCAACTGGGCCGGTGCCCTCCTGCCCATCTACCCGGCCACCGCCAAGCTGGAGTCCTGGAAGATCGCCAAGTCGGTCGACATGGTCCTGCCCAGCGCCCAGGAGGCCGTCGACCCGCTGCCGCCCTCCCTGCGCGACGGCCGCGCCCTCATCCCGCTCCCGGAAGCGCTCCTGAAGATCCACCGGCCGCACTCCAAGGCGGACATCGCCGCCGCCCGCGACCGCCTGAAGTGGGACGAGGCCTTCGTCCTCCAGGTAGCCCTCGCCAGGCGGCGGTACGCGGACGCGCAACTGCCCGCCGTGGCCCGCAGGCCCAAGCAGGGTGGCCTCCTCGACGCCTTCGACGCCAAACTGCCCTTCACCCTCACCGAGGGCCAGGAGAAGGTCTCCAAGGAGATCTTCGACGACCTCGCCACAGAACACCCGATGCACCGGCTCCTCCAGGGGGAGGTCGGTTCCGGGAAGACGATGGTGGCCCTGCGCGCCATGCTCGCCGTCGTGGACGCGGGCGGGCAGGCCGCGATGCTCGCGCCCACCGAAGTCCTCGCGCAGCAGCACCACCGCTCCATCGTCGAGATGATGGGCGAGCTGGCCGAGGGCGGCATGTTGGGCGGCGCCGAGCAGGCCACCAAGGTCACGCTGCTCACCGGGTCCATGGGGACCGCCGGCCGCCGCCAGGCCCTGCTCGACCTGGTCACCGGCGAGGCCGGCATCGTCATCGGCACCCACGCCCTGATCGAGGACAAGGTGCAGTTCCACGACCTCGGCCTGGTCGTCGTGGACGAACAGCACCGCTTCGGCGTGGAGCAGCGCGACGCCCTGCGCGGCAAGGGCAAGCAGCCCCCGCACCTGCTGGTCATGACGGCCACGCCCATTCCCCGCACGGTCGCGATGACGGTCTTCGGCGACCTGGAGACCTCCGTCCTGGACCAGCTCCCCGCCGGGCGCTCGCCGATCGCCAGCCATGTCGTGCCCGCCCAGGACAAGCCGCACTTCCTCGCCCGCGCGTGGGAGCGCGTGCGCGAAGAGGTGGAGAAGGGGCATCAGGCGTACGTGGTCTGTCCCCGCATCGGCGACGACATCGACGAACCGGCCGCCCCCAAGAAGGGCGCCAAGAAGAAGTCCGCCGAGGAGAAGGCCGAGGAGGCGGCCACCGCCGAGAAGCGGCCGCCGCTCGCCGTCCTGGAGGTCGCCGAGCAGCTCGCGCGCGGCCCTCTGAGCGGCCTGAAGGTGGAAGTCCTGCACGGGCGCATGCAGCCCGACGACAAGGACGCCGTGATGCGCCGCTTCGCCGCGGGCGAGACACAGGTCCTGGTCGCGACGACGGTCATCGAGGTCGGGGTCAACGTCCCGAACGCCACCGCCATGGTGATCATGGACGCGGACCGCTTCGGCGTCTCCCAGCTGCACCAGCTCCGCGGCCGCGTCGGCCGCGGTTCGGCCCCTGGCCTCTGCCTCCTGGTCACCGACATGCCCGAGGCCAGCCCCGCCCGCGCCCGCCTCGGCGCCGTCGCCGCCACGCTCGACGGCTTCGAGCTCTCCCGCATCGACCTGGAGCAGCGCCGCGAGGGCGACGTGCTCGGCCAGGCCCAGTCCGGCGTCCGCTCCTCCTTGCGCATGCTCGCGGTCATCGACGACGAGGAGATCATCGCCGCCGCCCGCGAGGAGGCGGTCCAGGTCGTCGCCGCGGACCCGGACCTGGAGCGCCTGCCGGAGCTGCGCACCGCCCTCGACGCCCTGCTCGACGCCGAGCGCGAGCAGTACCTCGACAAGGGGTGAAGCCCGTGCACGCCATATCGTGGAGGCAGCTCACCCATCGGCCAGAAGGAATCAGATGACCCGCGTGATCGCCGGTACGGCCGGCGGACGCCGTCTCGCCGTCCCGCCGGGCAACGGCACCCGCCCCACGTCCGACCGCGCGCGCGAGGGCCTCTTCTCCACCTGGCAGGCCCTCCAGGGCACGCTCGACGGGGCGCGTGTGCTCGACCTGTACGCGGGCTCCGGCGCCGTCGGCCTGGAGGCCCTCTCCCGGGGCGCGGCGCACACGCTGCTCGTCGAGGCCGACGCCAGAGCGGCCCGCACCATCAGGGAGAACGTGCGGGCGGTCGGTCTGCCCGGCGCCGAGGTGAGAGCGGGCAAAGCCGCCCAGATCATCCGGCAAGGGGCGCCCCCCACCCCGTATGACCTCGTCTTTCTCGATCCTCCGTACGCCGTAACGGATGACGATCTTCGGGAGATACTGCTCACACTCCGCTCGGAGGGCTGGCTCACGGACGAAGCGCTCGTCACCGTTGAACGCAGTACAAGAGGCGGAGAATTCGGTTGGCCGGAGGGTTTTGAGCTCCTCAGGTCCCGTCGCTACGGCGAAGGGACGTTTTGGTACGGTCGCGCCGCCTCTACGTGCGACGACTCAGTGATCGCGCCATGACCGGACCGGAGAGCGAGGGACTCACGTTGCGCCGCGCCGTCTGTCCGGGGTCGTTCGACCCCATCACCAATGGACACCTCGACATCATCGCCCGCGCCTCCAAGCTGTACGACGTGGTGCACGTCGCGGTGATGATCAATCAGTCGAAGAAGGGCCTGTTCGAGATCGAGGAGCGGATAGAGCTGATCCGCCAGGTCACCGCCGACTTCGGCAACGTCGAGGTCGAGTCCTTCCACGGCCTCCTCGTCGACTTCTGCAAGCAGCGCGACATCCCCGCCATCGTGAAGGGCCTGCGCGCGGTCAGCGACTTCGACTACGAACTCCAGATGGCCCAGATGAACAACGGCCTCTCGGGCGTCGAGACCCTGTTCGTGCCCACCAACCCCACCTACAGCTTCCTCTCCTCCTCGCTGGTCAAGGAGGTCGCCGCCTGGGGCGGCGACGTGGCGCACCTGCTGCCGCCGGTGGTCCACGAGGCCCTGGTCGAACGCCTGGGCAAGAAGTGACCCCTCGGCCGACCCGGTGACAGCCCGTCATCCGGTGTCGGGCGGGCGTCCCCTGGCCTTACAGTCGTCCCGTCCGTCTCCCAACCAGCTGTAGAGAGTGGCGAGCACACGGTGGACGTGCAGAAGAAGATCGACGAGATCGTCCAGGCGGTCGGCAGCGCCCGGTCCATGCCCATGTCGGCTTCGTGCGTGGTCAACCGCGCCGATCTGCTCTCGATGCTCGAAGAGGTGCGCCAGGCCCTGCCCGGCTCCCTCGCCCAGGCCCAGGAGCTGATCGGCGGCCGCGAGCAGCTGGTCGAGCAGGCCCGCCAGGAGGCGGAGCGGATCATCGCGAGCGCGCACGCCGAGCGCGGCTCCCTGATCTCCGACACGGAGGTCGCCCGCCGCTCGCAGGGCGAGGCCGACCGCATCCTCGCCGAGGCCCGCCAGGCCGCCGAGGAGATCCGCGCCGAGGCCGACGACTACGTGGACGGCAAGCTCGCCAACTTCGAGGTCGTCCTCACCAAGACCCTCGGCTCGGTCGGCCGCGGCCGCGAGAAGCTCCTCGGCACCGGCCCGGGCCTCGACGAGAACGGGTACGAGGACGACGACGCCCCCGAGCGCAGCCACGACCCCGAGACCCTGCGCCGCAACGCCGACGCGTACGTCGACGCCAAGCTCGGCGCCTTCGAGGCGGTCCTCGCCAAGACCCTGGAGGCGGTCGGCCGCGGCCGCCAGACCCTGCACGGCCGGGCCCCCGCCGACGAGCTCGGCAGCCTCGGCGACGGTGTCACCACGCAGGGGCACACCACCGACGCCGAGTACCTCGCGGACCTCGCCGCCCCGGCCCCGGCCCAGCAGCCGCCCGCCCCGCAGCAGCCGCCCCAGGCCCCGCCGATCCCGGCCCAGCAGCCCTACGCGCCTCAGCCGCCCCAGCAGCAGCCCGACCCGTACGGGTACCAGCAGCAGGACCAGTACGCGTACCAGCAGCCGTACGGCCAGCAGGACCCCTACGCGTACCAGGCCCAGCACCAGCACCAGGACCAGCAGCATCAGTACGGATACGCGCAGCAAGGCCGGCAAGGATACGAACAGCCCCAGCAGCCCCCGTACGAGGCGCCCCCGGCCCTGGAGGAGACCAGCCTCTTCGACACGACCATGATCAGTGCCGAGCAGCTGCGCCAGTACGAGCAGGGGCGGCAGTAGGGGCGCCGGCAGGGGCACCGGGCCGGATTGGGCCGAGAGCGAAAGGTCAAGTATCCTGGCTCTTCGGTCGCGCATACGTCCGCGACTCCGGCTGCCCGCCCACGTGGCACATGTGCCGCATCGGTGCGGCGGCCCTTCCTTTGGACTTCCAGGATTCGAAAGCAGGAAAAGCTCTGAGCACGCGCCTTGATCACCGAAACCCCCTCGTGTTCGACACACACGAGCTGGGTCGGCGTCCTGGTGCCATGCAGCGGCTGACCCGCGAGATCGAGGCGCCCGGCTCGCCGGCCCTCGGCATCGAAGGGGTCATCGGAGTGCCGCAGGGCGCCCCCGTCCAGCTGGAGATCCGTCTGGAGTCGGTCATGGAAGGGGTGCTTGTCACAGGCACCGCCCGTGCATCGGCCGAGGGGGAGTGCGTAAGGTGTCTGGAGCCGCTCGAGCTGGAGCTCGCAGCGGATTTCCAGGAGATGTTCTCGTACCCTGACGCCGACGACCGGGGCCGCGCAGCGGAACCGGCCGACGACGCCGAGGACGATGAGGACAGGCTCTTTCTCGAGGACGGCATGTTCGACCTCGAGCCTGTGCTGCGTGATGCGGTGGTGCTCGCACTGCCGATGCAGCCGGTGTGCCAGGACGACTGTCCGGGCCTGTGCTCCCAGTGCGGGGTACGGCTCGCGGACGACCCGGACCACCACCATGACGCCGTCGACATCCGTTGGGCGGCACTGCAGGGACTCGCTGGCACCATCCAGGACGGCGAGAAGGACGAGATGAGCGGCGCCGAAGCGGAAGCGGGCGTCGACGAGAAGCAGGAGAAGTAGCCGTGGCTGTTCCGAAGCGGAAGATGTCGCGCAGCAACACGCGCCACCGCCGGTCGCAGTGGAAGGCTGCGGTCCCCACCCTGGTTTCGTGTGAGCGTTGCCAGGAGCCCAAGCAGCAGCACATCGCGTGCCCGAGCTGCGGCACCTACAACAAGCGCCAGGTCCTCGAGGTCTGAGCGGCTGGTGAGAGGCACCGTGTCTAGCCCCAAGAAGGCGGAAGACGCCAAGAAATTGGCGGAGACAACGGCCTCGTCCCACACGCTTCTGGAAGGGCGGCTCGGGTACAAGCTCGAGTCCGCCCTTCTGGTGCGTGCGCTGACCCACCGTTCGTACGCGTACGAGAACGGCGGCCTGCCGACGAACGAGCGTCTGGAGTTCCTCGGTGACTCCGTGCTCGGCCTCGTCGTCACGGACACGCTGTACCGCACCCACCCCGACCTGCCCGAAGGCCAGCTGGCCAAGTTGCGGGCCGCGGTGGTCAATTCGCGTGCGCTGGCGGAGGTCAGCCGCGGCCTCGAACTCGGCTCCTTCATCCGGCTCGGCCGGGGCGAAGAGGGCACGGGAGGCCGGGACAAGGCATCCATCCTCGCCGACACCCTGGAAGCGGTGATCGGCGCGGTCTATCTGGACCAGGGTCTGGACGCGGCGGGCGAGCTGGTGCACCGGCTCTTCGACCCGCTGATCGAAAAGTCCTCGAACCTGGGCGCGGGCCTGGACTGGAAGACCAGTCTCCAGGAGCTCACCGCGACGGAGGGCCTCGGCGTACCCGAGTACCTCGTCACGGAGAGCGGCCCCGACCACGAGAAGACCTTTACTGCTGCCGCCCGCGTCGGAGGCGTCTCGTACGGCACCGGCACCGGCCGCAGCAAGAAGGAAGCGGAGCAGCAGGCCGCTGAGTCCGCGTGGCGCGCGATCCGCGCGGCCGCGGACGAGCGGTTGAAGGCGGCGGAGGCCGCTGTCGCTGCCGCGCAGTCCGAGGGGATCGCCGACACCCCCTCGGCCTGACGGCCGCCTGTCCTTTGGTGCCGGTCACCCCTTCCGGGGGGTGACCGGCACCGCCATTTCCTCCCCCGCGCGGCATTTGTCCCCGCGCTCCAGTCACTTGCCGCCCCTGACACGTCTCCTCGGAGGAGAAATGCCCGAGCTGCCCGAAGTCGAAGTCGTCCGGCGCGGTCTTGAGCGGTGGGTCAGCGGGCGGGTCGTCGGGGACGTGCAGGTGCTGCATCCGCGTGCCGTGCGGCGGCATCTCGCGGGCGGCGAGGATTTCGGGGCCCGGCTGACGGGGCACCGGATCGGGCTCGCGCAGCGGCGCGGCAAGTATCTGTGGCTGCCGCTCGCCGACTCCGGGCAGTCCGTCCTCGCCCACCTCGGCATGAGCGGCCAGCTCCTGGTGCAGCCGCACGACGCCCCGGACGAGAAGCATCTGCGGATCCGTGTGCGCTTCGACGACGTCCAGGGCACCGAGCTGCGCTTCGTGGACCAGCGGACCTTCGGCGGGCTCTCGCTGCACGACAACACCCCGGACGGGCTTCCGGACGTCATCGCGCACATCGCGCGCGACCCGCTCGACGACGCCTTCGACGACGCGGCCTTCCACCTCGCGCTGCGCCGGCGCCGTACGACGATCAAGCGGGCGCTGCTCGACCAGTCGCTGATCAGCGGCGTCGGCAACATCTACGCGGACGAGGCGCTGTGGCGCGCGCGGCTGCACTACGAGCGGCCCACCGCCACCTTCACCCGCCCCCGCACGGCCGAACTCCTCGGCCACGTACGGGACGTGATGAACGCGGCCCTCGCCGTCGGAGGCACCAGCTTCGACAGTCTCTACGTCAACGTGAACGGCGAATCAGGCTACTTCGACCGGTCGTTGGACGCCTACGGCCGCGAGGGCGAGCCCTGCCGCCGCTGTGGCACGGCGATCCGCCGCCGTCCGTGGATGAACCGGTCCAGCTATTTCTGCCCGAGCTGTCAGCGGCCGCCGCGCGTCGCGTCGTAACGCTCCCGCGCCCTGAGCACGTCGTCCTGACGGCTCTCCACGAAGCGGATCAGGGTCAGCAGCCGCTCGGCGATCTCCCGTCCCAGCGGGGTGAGTTGGTAGTCCACGCGCGGCGGGTTCGTCGGCTGCGCGTCACGCCGCACCAGGCCGTCGCGCTCCAGCGCGTGCAGGGTCTGGGAGAGCATCTTCTCGCTCACGCCGTCGACGCGGCGGCGCAGTTCGTTGAAGCGGAACGTGCCGTCGTGGAGCGCGCCGAGAGTGAGCGCCCCCCAGCGGCCCGTGACGTGCTCCAGCGTGCCCCGCGAGGGGCAGTGCCGCGAGAACACGTCGTACGCCATGTCCGTGGAATCCATGCAGACACCATACTCCGCACAGCGCACACCAGCGGGTTGCGCTTACCGGCAGTTAGCGCTCCGGGTGTGGGTCAGAAGCCGAAGTCCTGCGTCCACCAGGGGCCGCCGGGCGCGAAGTGAGCGCCGACGCCCATGGTCTCGTAGTCGCAGTTGAGGATGTTGGCGCGGTGGCCGGGGCTGTTCATCCAGGACTCCATGACCGCCCGGGCGTCGGCCTGGCCGCGCGCGATGTTCTCGCCGCCCAGGTCGGGGATGCCGGCCTTCTCGGCGCGGTCCCACGGCGTCGCGCCGTCCGGATCGGTGTGGCCGAAGAAGTCGCGCTCCGCCATGTCCGCGCTGAACCGGCCGGCCAGCGCGGCGAGCCTGCTGTCGGCGGTCACCGGACGGCAACCGGCCTTGGCCCGCTCCTCGTTGACCAGCGTGAGCACCGCGGCCTCCGCCGCGCTCTCGCCGGACGGACTCTGCGCACGCGCCGGAGGGGCCTTCGGCTTCTCCACGGGCGTACGCGAGGGACTCGGCGTCGACGGCTTGGGGGCGTCGGGCTTCGGCGCCGCCGACGACGGCTTCTCGGACGGTGTCTTCGACGGCGTCCTGGAGGGCTTCGGGGCCGCCTCGGTCTTGGACGGAGTGGCCTTCGGGGACTCGGAACGGCCGGAGCCCCGGCTCGGGGACGGCTCACCGCGGTCGGTTTCGCCGCCCGAACCGCCCTGGGCGTCCACCTCGACGGGGGCGCTCGCGGAGCGCACCTCACCCGGCTCGCCGCCACCGTCCAGCCGGAAGCCGTCACCGCCGGGCAGCACCCCCGAGGCGACCGCGACGGCGCCCATCGCGACGGCCGCGGAGACGCCGAGCAGGCCCGTGCGCACCGGAGCGAAGGCGCGGCCCTTGCGGCGGTGCGACGCCGCCGCCCGGCCGGTCCCGGCCGGGTGCCGCGCAGGGGTGGCGGCTGCCTGCTCAGCGCCGGAGCGTCGGTGGCGTCCCATCTCCTGGCCCTTTCCGTTCTTTTCGATCTTTACGATCTCTGTGACCTTTGCGATCAACTCTTTATGATCAATGCGACTCACCCATACGGGTGAGGTTTAGCGAAACGCGACTGTACGCGATGGCGTATGGGGGCGAAGTGCTCCCAGGGCAATTGGCCGGTTAGCGTGCACCTATGAACGAAGATGTACGGCTCACCGCCTGGGTGCGCGGACGCGTGCAAGCCGTGGGTTTCCGCTGGTTCACGCGCGCCAAGGCGCTGGAGATCGGCGGCCTGAGTGGTTTTGCTCTCAATCTGGAGGACGGCCGCGTGCAAGTCGTCGCCGAAGGCCCCCGGGCCGGCTGCCAGGAACTGCTCGACTGGCTGCGTGGGGGCGACACACCCGGCCGCGTCGACGGGGTCACCGAGATCTGGGACACACCACGCGGCATATACGAGACGTTCGCCATCCGCTGACCGTGCCCCGGACGTACGTCACCGGACGGGTTTCGGAGCGGCCCGTCCGGGTGCTCCAGGCAACTGCCCGGGGCAGGAAATACCTGGTGGTTGCCAAGAAGGGCTTGTCGTGGCAGGCTCCGCAGGTAAGGATGATCTCCACGCCCCCAGGGCCCCGAAGGAGTTGCCGCGCCGCCCGTTCCGAGGTCGCGCGCCCCCGGGTCGCCCGCCAATACGGGGCGTGATCGTGTTGACCGTCAAACTTTTTGGTGAGACTCTGGAAGCCCCGCGCACCTTAGCTGTTTGGCATGTGAGAACGGCCAGCAAGACCAGCAGAACAAAGAGTGCCAGACACCGCGGGTGCGATTCCCTCACGACCCACACCGCACCGCTTCGGTCGGTCACTCATTGTGGAGGACCATCCATCATGGCAAAGGCGCTTCTCGGTTACGTCGGCGGCAGCGACCCGCGACTCCTCGCCGAGATGCGACGGCTCCAGCAGCGCGTCCAGGACCTGGAATCCGAGCTCGTTCGGATCCAGGCGGAGAACGACGCGCTCGCGGCTGCCGCTTCTCACGAATCGCTCATGGAGAGCATCGACGTACCCCAGGCGGAGCCTGCGCTCACCTGACCACCATTTGACGATGTACGCACCAGGGCCTTCCTCCCGTGAAGGCGCCTCGCACTAAGCACGTGGTCAGGCTGTCCTGTCAGCCGCTGTCTCCAGATCTGCAAGGGACGCCGCCTCGGCGTCCCTTCTCTCTTGGCCCGGTCCGTCCCGGCGTACGCTGCTTTCTTTACCGTCTGATGTGCCCTGCACCTTCATCGGTGAAACGGCCAGTGAAAGGTAGAGTCCGACGGCGTGCATCTCAAGGCCCTGACCCTGCGCGGATTCAAGTCCTTCGCGTCGGCCACGACGCTGAAGTTCGAACCGGGCATCACCTGCGTCGTCGGACCGAACGGCTCCGGCAAGTCCAATGTCGTGGACGCCCTCAGCTGGGTCATGGGAGAGCAGGGCGCCAAGTCGCTGCGCGGCGGCAAGATGGAGGACGTCATCTTCGCCGGCACCACCGGGCGGCCCCCGCTCGGCCGCGCCGAGGTCTCCCTCACCATCGACAACTCAGACGGCGCCCTGCCCATCGAGTACGCCGAGGTCACCATCACGCGGATCATGTTCCGCAACGGCGGCAGCGAGTACCAGATCAACGGCGACACCTGCCGCCTCCTCGACATCCAGGAACTCCTCTCCGACTCCGGCATCGGCCGCGAGATGCACGTCATCGTCGGGCAGGGCCAGCTCGACGGGGTGCTGCACGCCGACCCGATGGGGCGCCGCGCCTTCATCGAGGAGGCCGCCGGCGTCCTCAAGCACCGCAAGCGCAAAGAGAAGGCGCTGCGCAAGCTCGACGCCATGCGGGCCAACCTCGCGCGCGTCCAGGACCTCACCGATGAACTGCGGCGCCAGCTCAAGCCGCTCGGCCGGCAGGCCGCCGTGGCCCGCCGGGCCGCCGTCATCCAGGCCGACCTGCGCGACGCCCGCCTGCGCCTGCTCGCCGACGACCTCGTCCGGCTGCGCGAGGCGCTGAACGCGGAGGTCGCCGACGAGGCCGCCCTCAAGGAACGCAAGGAGCGCGCCGAGGCCGAGCTGAAGGCCGCCCTCCAGCGCGAGGCCCGGCTCGAAGAAGAGGTCCGCCGCCTCACCCCGCGGCTCCAGCGCGCCCAGCAGACCTGGTACGAACTCTCCCAACTCGCCGAGCGGGTGCGCGGCACCGTCTCGCTGGCCGACGCCCGGGTCAAGAGCGCCACCGCCGCGCCGCCCGAGGAACGGCGTGGGCGCGACCCCGAGGACATGGAGCGCGAGGCCGCGCGGATCCGGGAGCAGGAGGCCGAGCTCGAAGCCGCCCTCGAAGCCGCCGAGCGCGCTCTGGAGGACACGGTGGCCCACCGGGCGGACCTCGAGCGGCAGTTGACGGTCGAGGAGCGGCGGCTGAAGGACGTGGCCCGGGCCATCGCCGACCGCCGCGAAGGGCTCGCGCGCCTCGGCGGGCAGGTCAACGCGGCCCGTTCGCGCGCCGCCTCCGCCCAGGCCGAGATCGACCGGTTGGCCCTCGCGCGGGACGAGGCCGCCGAGCGCGCGGTCGCCGCACAGGAGGAGTACGAGCAGCTCAAGGCCGAGGTCGACGGGCTCGACGCGGGCGACGCGGAGCTGGGGGAGCGGCACGACGCGGCCAGGCGGGACCTCGCCGAGGCCGAGACCGCGCTCACCGCGGCGCGCGAGGAGGCGACCGCCGCCGAGCGCAAGCGGGCCGTCGCCGCCCGGCACGAGGCGCTCGCGCTCGGCCTGCGGCGCAAGGACGGCACCGGCGCCCTGCTCGCCGCCAGGGACCAGCTGACGGGGCTCCTCGGCCCGGCCGCCGAACTGCTCACCGTCGCTCCTGGGTACGAGGTGCCGGTCGCCGCCGCGCTCGGCGCCGGGGCCGACGCCGTCGCGGTCAGCGGTCCGAGTACGGCCGCCGAGGCCATCCGGCTGCTGCGCAAGCAGGACGCGGGGCGCGCGGCGCTGCTGCTGGGCGGCGCCCCCGAGGACGTACGGCCGGAGCGTTCCGGTGGGCCGCCGTACGTCGCCGATCTCGTGCGGGGGCCCGATGAGCTGATGCCCGCGGTGCGGCGGCTGCTGCGCGGGTTCGTCGCCGTCGGCACGCTGGAGGACGCCGAGGACTTCGTCTACGCCCACCCGGACCTGACCGCCGTCACCGCGGAGGGCGACCTGCTCGGGGCGCACTTCGCGCAGGGCGGGTCGGCCGGGGCGCCCAGCCTGCTGGAGGTGCAGGCGTCCGTGGACGAGGCCGCGGCGGAGCTCTCCGAACTGGCCTCGCGGTGTGAGGAGTTGGCGGACCGGCAGCACATGGCGGAGGAGCGGCGCAAGGAATGTGCCGCGCTCGTCGAGGAGTTGGGGGAGCGGCGCAGGGCCGCCGACCGGGAGAAGTCCTCCGTGGCGCAGCAGTTGGGGCGGCTCGCCGGGCAGGCGCGGGGCGCGTCGGGCGAGGCCGAGCGGTCGGCGGCCGCGGCGGCCAAGGCACAGGAGGCGCTGGAGCGGGCGGTCGAGGAGGCCGAGGAGCTGGCGGAGCGGCTGGCCGTGGCCGAGGAGACCCCGGCGGAGGAGGAGCCCGACACCTCCATGCGTGACCGCCTCGCCGCCGACGGGGCCAACGCCCGCCAGACCGAGATGGAGGCGCGGCTCCAGGCACGTACGCACGAGGAGCGCGTGAAGGCCCTCGCGGGCCGCGCCGACTCGCTCGACCGGGCCGCGCGCGCCGAACGCGAGGCACGCGCGCGTGCCGAACGGCGCAAGGCACGGCTGCGCCACGAGGCCGCCGTCGCGGAGGCCGTCGCCTCCGGTGGGCGGCAGCTGCTCGCCCACGTCGAGGTCTCCCTCGTACGCGCCGATGAGGAGCGCACGGCGGCCGAGCGCGCCAAGGAGGTGCGGGAGCGGGAGCTGGCGGCCGAGCGTGCCCGGGGACGCGGCCTGAAGGAAGAACTCGACAAGCTGACGGATTCAGTCCACCGCGGCGAGGTACTAGGTGCTGAGAAGCGGCTGCGGATCGAGCAGCTGGAGGCCAAGGCACTGGAGGAACTCGGTGTGGAACCGGCGGGGCTCGTGGCCGACTACGGCCCCGATCAGCCCGTGCCGCCCTCGCCCCCCGCCGAGGGCGAGGAGCTGCCGCAGGACCCGGAGCATCCGCGCAACAAGCCGGTGCCGTTCGTCCGCGAGGAGCAGGAGAAGCGGCTGAGGTCAGCCGAACGGGCGTATCAGCAGCTCGGGAAAGTGAACCCGCTGGCCCTTGAGGAGTTCGCGGCGCTGGAGGAACGCCACAAGTTCCTCAGCGAGCAGCTCGAAGACCTGAAGAAGACCAGGTCCGACCTCCTCCAAGTGGTGAAGGAAGTCGACGAACGCGTCGAGCAGGTCTTCACCGAGGCCTACCGGGACACGGCCCGCGAGTTCGAGGGCGTCTTCTCGCGGCTGTTCCCCGGCGGTGAGGGGCGGCTCGTCCTGACCGACCCCGACAACATGCTCGCGACGGGCGTGGACGTCGAGGCCCGGCCGCCGGGCAAGAAGGTCAAGCGGCTCTCGCTGCTCTCGGGCGGTGAGCGCTCGCTCACGGCCGTGGCGCTGCTCGTCTCGATCTTCAAGGCGCGGCCCAGCCCGTTCTACGTGATGGACGAGGTCGAGGCCGCTCTGGACGACACGAACCTCCAGCGGCTGATCCGGATCATGCAGGAGCTCCAGGAGGCCTCGCAGCTCATCGTGATCACGCACCAGAAGCGCACGATGGAGGTCGCGGACGCGCTGTACGGCGTGTCCATGCAGGGCGACGGCGTCTCGAAGGTGATCAGCCAGCGACTGCGCTAGGCGCGGTTGTGCTGTCACCCACGTCTTCAAGACTTGAACATGAGCGTCCTCACGGTGCCTAAAAATTCACAGCAGACCAACTATTGACTTCGAAACTTGAAGGCATAGTCTCTGCAACGTTGCTTTTACCTTCAGGTGGTGGGCGGCGTGAAGTTGTGCGCCACTTGAAGGGCTCGCCCCCACCCCCGGCAGTGCAGCCGGTGGCCCGAGGAGTACACGTGACCAGCACATCGCAGGCGCCGCAGTCCGGAGCCAGAGAGGCCCATCCGGACCATCTCGGCCATGTCATCTTCATTACGGCGGCCGCCGCGATGGGTGGCTTCCTCTTCGGCTACGACAGTTCGGTGATCAATGGCGCCACCGTCGCCATCCAGCACCGTTTCGACGTCGACGCCGACACGCTCGGCTGGATCATCGCGACCGCGCTGCTCGGCTGTGCCGTCGGTGCCGCCGTCGCCGGTCGCATCGCCGACCGCATCGGCCGCATCCGCTGCATGCAGATCGCCGCCGTGCTCTTCGCGGCCAGCGCCGTCGGCTCGGCCCTGCCCTTCGCGGCCTGGGACCTGACCATGTGGCGCCTGATCGGCGGCATCGGCATCGGCATGGCATCGGTGATCGGCCCGGCGTACATCGCCGAGGTCGCGCCGCCCGCCTACCGCGGCCGCCTCGCCTCCTTCCAGCAGGCCGCCATCGTCATCGGCATCGCCGTCTCCCAGCTGGTCAACTGGGGCATCCTGAACATGGCCGACGGCAACCAGCGCGGCAAGCTGGCGGGCCTGGAGGCCTGGCAGTGGATGCTCGGCGTCATGGTCATCCCGGCCCTGCTCTACGGGCTGCTGTCCTTCATCATCCCGGAGTCGCCGCGCTTCCTCGTCTCGGCCGGCCGGCACGCCGAGGCCAAGAAGGTCCTCGGCGAGGTCGAGGGCCACGCCATCGACCTGGACGCGCGCGTCGACGAGATCGAGCACGGCCTGCGCAGGGAGCACAAGCCGTCCTTCAAGGACCTGCTCGGCAAGGTCGGCTTCCTGCCGATCGTCTGGATCGGCATCGGGCTCTCGGTCTTCCAGCAGCTCGTCGGCATCAACGTGATCTTCTACTACTCGAACCAGCTGTGGCAGTCGATCGGCAAGGACCCCTCCAGCTCGTTCCTGTACTCGTTCGAGACGTCGATCGTGAACATCATCGGCACGGTCATCGCGATGATCTTCGTCGACCGCATCGGCCGCAAGCCGCTGGCGATCATCGGCTCGGCGGGCATGGCGGCCGCACTCTTCACCATGGCCTGGGCGTTCTCGTACCGGACCGGCTCCGGTGACCACGTCTCGCTGCCCAACGCGCAGGGCCTGACCGCGATCATCGCCGCCAACGTCTTCGTGCTCTTCTTCGCCCTGTCCTGGGGTGTGGTCGTCTGGGTGCTGCTCGGCGAGATCTTCCCGAACCGGCTGCGCGCCGCCGCGCTCGGTGTGGCCGCCTCCGCGCAGTGGCTCGCCAACTTCGCGATCACCAAGACCTTCCCGAGCATGTCCGAGTGGTCGCTGACCGGCTCGTACATCGTCTACGGCGCCTTCGCCGCGATCTCGATCCCCTTCGTCATGAAGTTCGTCAAGGAGACGAAGGGCAAGGCCCTGGAGGAGATGGGCTAAACCCCGCTGCCCCCTCCTCTCCAGGAAGCTGCCCCGGCTCAAGGACTCGTGCTCACTACCTGTCCTTGAGCCGGGGCAGTACGTTTTCGCAGAAGTGGTGCAGACTGCGCCAGCCCTCGTCCACGGGCATCCCGCCGACGAGCGGGTGCAGGATCAGGCCGCCGGTGCCGCCCTTCGCGTACGCCACGCACTCCTCCGGCGTCAGGACGCGGTAGATGCCCTCCGCGCGCAGTTCCTCGACCGTGGTGGCCGCCGACTTCACCGCCGAGCGGATGGCCCCCTTCGCCCGCGTCTGCCAGGAGGCGTAGGTGCGGGCCTCGTGCAGGAAGTGCGCGCCGTGCTCGGCCCAGGTGCGGTCGGGGTCGTCGGCGATGTGCAGGAGCGGGGTCTCGGCGGCGGGCATCATCGTCCAGCCCTCGGTGCCGTGCTCCGCGAGCTGCTCCGTGTAGTACGCCTCCAGCTCGGGCAGGTGCGCGCTCGGGAAGAACGGCAGGCCGAACCGGGCCGCGCGCCGGGCCGCCGCCTTCGACGAGCCGCCGACCAGCAGCAGCGGATGCGGCCGGCTGAACGGGCGCGGGGTGACGCGCACCGTGCGGCCGCGGAAGTCGAAGGGTTCACCCGTCCAGGCCGCGAGCAGCGTCTCCAGAAGCTCGTCCTGGAGCTCACCGCGCCGCTTGAAGTCGACGTCCGCCCGCTCGTACTCCTCGGGCCGGTAGCCGATCCCCGCCACGGTGACCAGGCGGCCGCCGCTGAGCAGGTCGAGTACGGCGATGTCCTCGGCGAGCCGCAGCGGATCGTGCAGCGGGCCGATGATCGCGGACACCGTCACCGCGATGCGCCGCGTCGCGCCGAAGACCGCGCCGGCGAAGGCGAACGGGGAGGGCAGCCAGTTGTTCTCGGCGCCGTGGTGCTCCTCGGTCTGGACGGTCGAGATGCCGCGGTCGTCCGCGTACGTGGCCATCTCCAGGGCGGCCTTGTAGCGCTCGCTCAGCGAGGCGGGTGTGGCCGCGGGATCGACGAGGTTGAACCGTACGACTGTGGTGGGCATGGATACGTCCCCCTTCACCGAGCGTGGGCGGCGAAGGGGGACGTTAGTTGACGTCATGTCAGATGGGTAGAGCGTGGCGGAAGTTGGCGGGTATCACCGCCTCCGCGGGCTCTCGGTCAGGCGGAGACCAGGTCCGGCTCGCCCTTGCCGGCCGCGTCCTTCTCGACGAGCGGGGTCTTCGGCAGCACCGCGTACAGCACGGCGGCGACGACGATCGTGGCCAGCCAGCCGAGGCCGTGGCGGCCGATCCAGGACGTGGCGAGCGGGCCGCTGAACCAGTCGACCTTGGTGAAGAGCAGGCCCACGACCAGGGCGATCGCCCACGCGGTCATGGCCTGCCAGGCGAAGCCCGCCTTGTACCAGTAGGCGCTGGTGCGCTTGGTGTCCATCAGGGCCTGGCCGTCGTAGGTCTTGCGGCGCAGCATGTCGATGCCGAAGACGCCGATCCAGGCGGAGAAGGCGACCGCGAGCAGGGTCAGGAAGGAGATGAACGAGCCCATGAAGCTCGTCGCCACGTTCATCAGGATGTAGCCGAAGATCAGGCTGATGATCGCGTTCACGCTGACCGCCCACGCGCGCGGGACCTTGATGCCGAGGGTCATCGCGGTGAAGCCGGCGGAGTACATCGACATCGAGTTGATCAGCAGCATGCCGACCAGGGCCATGATCAGGTACGGCACCGCGATCCACGTCGGGAGCAGCGAGCCGAGGAAGGAGACCGGGTCCTGCGCGGTGGAGAGCTTCGGCGCGGAGACCGCCATGACGGCGCCCATCAGGACCATCGGGACGACGACGATGGCGGCGCCGCCGACCGCGTGGCCCACCAGCGGCTTGTTCGAGGCGTTGCGCGGCAGGTAGCGGGTGAAGTCCGGGCCGGTGGGGACCCAGCTGATGCCGCCCGCGGCGATCGTGCCGACGCCCGCGACCATCATCGCCGTGGAGCCCGCGGGCTTGTCGAAGACGGCGGACCAGTCGGTCTCGGCGAGGAGGTAGACCAGCACGAGCACGCTGAACGCGCCGAAGGCGTACGTCGACCACGTGCTGCAGATGTGCAGGATCTTGCGGCCGAGGCCACTGATCAGGAACGTGCAGGCGACGAAGGCGACCAGCGTGACGACGGTCAGCCAGGTGCTCGACTCCACGTCGAAGCAGATGTTGAGGACCGTGATGATCGCGTACGCGCCCGTGACCGCGTTGATGGTCTCCCAGCCCCAGCGGGCGACCCAGATCAGCGCGCCCGGGAAGAGGTTGCCGCGCTGGCCGAAGACCGCGCGCGAGAGCGTCATGCCCGGCGAGCCGCCGCGCTTGCCGGCGATGGAGATCAGGCCGACCATGCCGTAGCTCAGCAGGGGCGAGACGAGGGCGACGACCAGGACCTGCCAGAAGTTCAGGCCGTTGGAGACGATCAGACCCGCGCCCATGGTGAGCAGCAGGACGCTGATGTTGGCCGCCACCCAAGTGGGAAACAGCTCACGGGTCCTGCCCGTGCGCTCGGCGTCCGGGACGGGCTCAAGGCCACGTGTTTCGAGGGCGCCTTCGGTTTCGGCGGTGGTGCTGCTCATGGGGGTGGGTCCGTGCCTCTCGCTCGGCTCGCAACGTCGCGATCCGTCGGTGGGGGTGATCGCGATGGACTCTACGCGCGTTGATGCGGGGACCTCCATCGTACTTTAATCCGAGTAGTGCCTTCTAGTGGCATATGTTCTTTGGAGGAAGACACAATCTGGGCCTCTGGAAGGGCCATGCCGGATACTGGGTGGGTTATGGAAATCGTCATCCTTGCTGTAGTCATCGCCGTGGTCGTGATCGGCGCGCTCGGCGGGCTCGTGATCGGCAGCCGCAAGAAGAAGCAGCTGCCCCCGCAGGCCCCGTCCAGTACGCCCACCATCACCGCACCTCCCGCCGAACCGAAGGTCGGCGACGAGGCCGAGACGCCGCGCGACGAACCGCGCCGCACGATCGAGGAGGTGGACCTCCCGCTCGCCGAGCCCTCGGCGACCGCCCCCGTGGTGGTCGAGGAACCGGCCGCCCCGGAGATCGAGACCCCCGAGCCCACCGCCGGCCGCCTGGTCCGGTTGCGCGCCCGGCTCTCCCGCTCGCAGAACGCGCTCGGCAAGGGGCTGCTCACGCTGCTGTCCCGCGAGCACCTCGACGAGGACACCTGGGAGGAGATCGAGGACACGCTGCTCACGGCGGACGTCGGCGTCGCGCCCACCCAGGAGCTCGTGGAGCGGCTGCGTGAGCGCGTGCGCGTGCTCGGCACCCGGACCCCGGACGAGCTGCGCACGCTGCTGCGCGAGGAGCTCATCGCCCTGCTCGGCACGGGTGCCGGTACGGACTTCGACCGCACCGTGAAGACCGAGTCCGGCCTGGAGACCCCGGGCATCGTGATGGTCGTCGGCGTCAACGGCACCGGCAAGACCACCACCACCGGCAAGCTCGCGCGCGTCCTCGTCGCCGACGGCCGCTCGGTCGTCCTCGGCGCCGCCGACACCTTCCGCGCGGCCGCCGCCGACCAGCTCCAGACCTGGGGCGAGCGCGTCGGTGCCCGCACCGTCCGCGGCCCCGAGGGCGGCGACCCCGCGTCGATCGCCTACGACGCCGTCAAGGAAGGCATCGCCGAGGGCGCGGACGTCGTGCTCATCGACACCGCGGGCCGGCTGCACACCAAGACGGGCCTCATGGACGAGCTCGGCAAGGTCAAGCGCGTCGTCGAGAAGCACGCGCCGCTGGACGAGGTGCTGCTCGTCCTGGACGCCACGACCGGGCAGAACGGCCTCGTGCAGGCACGGGTCTTCGCCGAGGTCGTCGACATCACGGGCATCGTCCTCACGAAGCTCGACGGCACCGCCAAGGGCGGCATCGTCGTCGCCGTCCAGCGCGAACTGGGCGTACCGGTCAAGCTCGTGGGCCTCGGCGAGGGCGCGGACGACCTGGCGCCGTTCGAGCCGGAGGCATTCGTGGACGCGCTCATCGGCGACTGACCGTCCGCCTGCGGTTGTTGCAAGGCCCCCTCGCGCGGTGAGTGCGTGAGGGGGCCTTCGCGTGCCGGTGCGCGAAGGCCCGCCCTCAGGGGAACGCTTGCCCCGGCGCCGCCCTGGTGGGCAGCGGGCAGCGCACGCGATGCGGGTCGGAGTGAAGCTCCGTCCCGGGGGCGTCGCGCGGCCCCGTGCCCCGCTCGGGGTCCCCTCAACGCTTCCCCGCGGCTTACGCGTGCCCCCGGCGCCCTACGCCGGCGAGCGATGCGCCACGTACGCCAGCGTGCCGAGCAGGAGCCGGACCTGGGGTGGGTCCGTCGCCGAGTCCAGGGCGGGGGAGCGGAGCCAGCGGACCGGGCCGAGGCCGCCGCGGTCGGAGGGGGGTGCCGTGATGTGGTCGCCCGGGCCGAGGCCGTGGAGGTCCAGGGCGGCGTCGTCCCAGCCCATGCGGTAGAGCAGGCGGGGGAGTTCGGCGGCGGCGCCCGGGGCGACGAAGAACTGCGCGCGGCCGTCGGGCGTGACCGCCACCGGACCCAAGGGAAGGCCCATCCGCTCCAGGCGGACCAGGGCGCGCCGCCCCGCCGTCTCCGCCACCTCGATCACGTCGAAGGCACGCCCCACCGGCAGCAGCACGGCCGCTCCGGGGAACTCGGCCCAGGCGTCCGCCACTTCGTCGAGCGTGGCGCCGGCCGGGATCTCGGGGGCGAAGCCCAGGGGGTGCGCGCCGGGGGCCGCGCAGTCGGTGGCGCCGCACGAGCAGGTGCCGTCCAGGGCGCGGGCGCCGGGCACCGCGTCCCAGCCCCACAGTCCGGTGTACTCCGCCACCGCCGTACAGTCCGACGGGCGGCCGCGCCGCCTTGATACGGTCCGGAGCTTGTCGGTCCCCCGGGTGCCGCCGATCGTGAAGCCCATGCCCCCTCCAACGGGTCGAGCGTGCCGCGGTTACGTGAGGGAATCGGAACGTGACCCTCTGCTCTTGAGACGGCGCTTGGAGGTCTCAGGGGTGGTGCATCCGGCGACATGCGCCCCGGCGCACTCCTTTCCACCGCTTTCCGTCATCGCTGTCAAGTCAATCGCGTTGCGTAGAGCGGGAGTTCATTCGAAGGGGTGGCGAATGGTGGCGTTTCCGGGATCGCCCTCGCGGGAGCGGTGATCGTAGGATTACTTTGAGTACACGACCCAGGGATCTCGACTTCCCGTGGGTATGCCGGAGGCAAGTCGGTTTCCTGTTCGACGGGTGACATTCTCCGGACGGACAGCCGCAAGAGGCGGCATTCTGTTAGGGCTTGGCGTAGGAAGCGCACAGCGTGACGGCGCACAGGTGGCTTGAAGGATGGGGGCGTTCCAGTGGGCGGCAGTGGCGGAAGCGGAGCGAACGCTGAGAAGCGCCCCAATGAGATGCTCACGTCCTGGTTCGTGCGCAGCGGCTGGTCCAAGGGCGAGCTGGCCCGGCAGGTGAACCGCAGGGCACGCCAGTTGGGCGCCCACCACATCTCCACGGACACCTCCCGCGTGCGCCGCTGGCTGGACGGCGAGAATCCGCGCGAGCCGATCCCGCGCATCCTCTCCGAGCTGTTCTCCGAGCGGTTCGGCTGCGTCGTCGCCATCGAGGACCTCGGCCTGCGCGCCGCGCACCGCACACCCGCCTCCTCCGGGGTCGACCTGCCCTGGACCGGGCCCCAGACCGTGGCGCTCATCAGCGAGTTCTCGCGCAGCGACCTGATGCTCGCCCGCCGGGGCTTCCTCGGCACCTCGCTCGCGCTCTCCGCCGGACCCGCCCTCATCGAGCCCATGCAGCGCTGGCTGGTGCCCTCGCCGTCGACGCCCCGCGAGGAGCCCGAGCCCGCCGCGATGCGCCGCCCGGCGCGCCTGTCCAAGCCGGAGCTCGACCTCCTGGAGTCCACCACGGTGATGTTCCGCCAGTGGGACGCCCAGTGCGGGGGAGGGCTCCGGCGCAAGGCCGTCGTCGGGCAGCTCCACGAGGTCACGGACCTGCTCCAGGAACCCCAGCCGGAAGCCACTGCCAAGCGCCTCTTCAAGGTCGCGGGCGAGCTGGCCGAGCTGGCCGGCTGGATGAGCTACGACGTGGGTCTGCAGCCCACCGCCCAGAAGTACTTCGTCCTCGCCCTGCACGCCGCGAAGGAAGCGGGCGAAAAGCCCCTCGGGTCGTACATCCTCTCCAGCATGAGCCGCCAGATGATCCACCTCGGCCGGCCCGACGACGCGCTCGAACTGATCCACCTCGCGCAGTACGGCAGCCGTGACTGCGCCAGCCCCCGCACCCAGGCCATGCTGTATGCGATGGAGGCCCGGGCGTACGCCAGCATGGGCCAGCCCGGCAAGTGCAAGCGGGCCGTGCGGATGGCCGAGGACACCTTCGCCGACGCCGAGGAGTTCGACGAGCCCGAGCCGGACTGGATCCGCTTCTTCTCCGAGGCCGAGCTGAACGGGGAGAACGCCCACTCGTACCGCGACCTGGCCTACGTGGCCGGGCGCAGCCCCACCTATGCCTCGCTCGCCGAGCCCGTCATGGACCGCGCCGTGCAGCTCTTCGAGACCGACGCCGAGCACCAGCGCTCGTACGCCCTGAACCTCATCGGCAAGGCCACCGTCCACCTGCTCCAGCGCGAGCCCGAGCAGAGCACGGTGCTTGCCGGGCAAGCCCTCGACATCGCCAAGAAGGTCCGCTCCGAGCGGGTCAACACGCGCCTGCGCAAGACCGTCGACACCGCCGTGCGGGACTTCGGCGACGTCGCCGAGGTGGTGGAGATCACCGAGCGGCTCGCCATCGAGATGCCGGAGACCGCGGAGGCGGTCTGAAGCCCGGCACGACCGGCCCCGGCCGCGGCGCAACCATCCCGAACAGCCCGACTCGGCTCCCCCTACGCCAGTCAGCCGGATGGCCGCCGCGGCCGGTTCGTACGCCCCGGGCAGGGTAGGAAACCGCGCCCCGCGCGACCCGGCAGTTCATGGCCGCGTAACACGCACGACCTCTTCGTCACTGCGGTGAAACACCGAGGGGCGCCCGCCGAAACCGCGCTGCGCCAATCTCTTGGCGCATAACCGGCCCACAGCCCCGCCTCCCCAGGAGCACGGGCCCCCTCGGCACCGCACAGGCTTCGCCCGCACGGGCCGCATACGACGACGAGGAGACGCCGATGCCCCCAGGCATCACGATCGCCGCAGACGCCCCCGAGCTGTCTGCCGCCAACACCGGGTTCATGCTCATCTGTTCCGCCCTGGTGATGCTCATGACACCGGGACTCGCCTTCTTCTACGGAGGCATGGTCCGCGTCAAGAGCACCCTGAACATGCTGATGATGAGCTTCATCAGCCTCGGGATCGTCACCATCCTCTGGGTGCTGTACGGCTTCTCCGTCGCGTTCGGCACCGACCACGGCAGCCTCTTCGGGTGGAACGGCGACTACGTCGGGCTCAGCGGCCTCGGCATCAACCAGCTCTGGGACGGCTACACCATCCCGGTCTACGTCTTCGCCGTCTTCCAGCTGATGTTCGCCGTGATCACGCCCGCGCTGATCAGCGGCGCCCTCGCGGACCGCGTGAAATTCACCGCCTGGGCGCTCTTCGTCGCGCTGTGGGCCACGGTCGTGTACTTCCCCGTCGCGCACTGGGTGTGGGGCACCGGCGGCTGGGCCTTCGAGCTCGGCGTCATCGACTTCGCGGGCGGCACGGCCGTCCACATCAACGCCGGGGCCGCGGCGCTCGGCGTCATCCTCGTCATCGGCAAGCGCGTCGGCTTCAAGAAGGACCCGATGCGGCCCCACTCGCTGCCGCTCGTGATGCTCGGCGCGGCCCTGCTGTGGTTCGGCTGGTTCGGCTTCAACGCCGGATCGTGGCTCGGCAACGACGACGGCGTCGGCGCGCTGATGTTCGTCAACACCCAGGTCGCCACTGCCGCCGCCATGCTCGCCTGGCTCATCTACGAGAAGATCCGCCACGGCGCCTTCACCACGCTGGGCGCGGCCTCAGGCGCCGTCGCAGGACTCGTCGCCATCACCCCGGCAGGCGGCTCCTGCTCGCCGCTCGGCGCCATCGCCATCGGCGCGATCGCCGGTCTGCTCTGCGCCATGGCCGTCGGCCTCAAGTTCCGGTTCGGCTTCGACGACTCCCTCGACGTCGTCGGTGTCCACCTGGTCGGCGGTGTCGTCGGCTCGATCCTCGTCGGCTTCTTCGCCACCGGCGGCGGACAGTCGAAGGCCCAGGGCCTCTTCTACGGCGGTGGCCTGGAGCAGCTGTGGAAGCAGCTCGCCGGTGTCGGAGCCGTCCTCGCGTACTCCCTGATCGCCTCCGCGATCCTCGCCCTCCTGATCGACAAGACGATCGGGATGCGGGTCAGCGAGGATGACGAGGTCTTGGGCATCGACCAGGTCGAACACGCGGAAACGGCCTACGACTTCAGTGGCGCGGGCGGTGGTACGGCGCCGCGTACGGCGGCCGTGCCCGGCCCGGTCGTGGACGGCACTCAGGTACAGCGGAACAAGAAGGTGGACGCATGAAGCTCATCACCGCGGTCGTCAAGCCGCACCGGCTCGACGAGATCAAGGAGGCGCTGCAAGCCTTCGGTGTCCAGGGCCTGACGGTCACCGAGGCCAGCGGATACGGACGCCAGCGCGGGCACACCGAGGTCTACCGGGGCGCCGAGTACACGGTGGATCTCGTGCCGAAGATCCGCATCGAGGTGCTGGTGGAGGACGACGACGCCGAGCAGGTCGTCGAGGTCGTGGTGAAGGCCGCGCGCACCGGCAAGATCGGGGACGGCAAGGTCTGGAGCGTGCCGGTCGACACGGCCGTGCGGGTGCGTACGGGGGAGCGCGGGCCCGACGCGTTGTGAGCGGCGGGCTTTGACAGGGGGCTGGGCTGAACTGAGCGGAACGGACAGGAGCTGCCGGGTGACGAGTGTGGGCGTACGAACCGAAGCGGAAGACACCGTACCCAGCGGCTACGCGGCGGCCCGGCTGCGGCTCCTCCAAGAGGGGTCGCGGTCCGGGCCGCCGCGCCGTTCCGCCCTCTCCGAACTGACGGACGACTGGCTGGCCGGGCTCTTCCGGGCGGGTGCCGAGAAGCTGCCCCGTGGCGTCGCGCTCGTCGCGGTGGGCGGGTACGGACGCGGCGAACTGTCGCCGCGCAGCGACCTCGATCTGCTGCTGCTGCACGACGGGAGCGCGGACGCCGCGGAGGTGGCCGCCCTCGCCGACCGCCTCTGGTACCCCGTCTGGGACCTCGGCCTCGCCCTCGACCACTCCGTGCGCACCCCGGCGGAGGCGCGCAAGACCGCCGGGGAGGACCTCAAGGCGCACCTCGGGCTGCTCGACGCGCGGCACGTCGCCGGGGACCTCGGGATGACCGCGGGGCTGCGCACCGCCGTCCTCGCCGACTGGCGCAACCAGGCCCCGAAGCGGCTGCCGGAGCTGCGCGAGCTGTGCGAGGAACGGGCGGTGCGGCACGGCGAGTTGGGCCACCTCCTCGAACCCGACCTGAAGGAGGCCAGGGGCGGCCTGCGCGACGTCACGGCGCTGCGGGCCGTCGCCGCGTCCTGGCTCGCGGACGCGCCGCGCGAAGGCCTCGCCGATGCCCGGCGGCGACTGCTCGACGTCCGCGACGCGCTGCACCTCACCACCGGGCGGGCCACCGACCGGCTCGCCCTGCAAGAACAGGACCAGGTGGCGGCCGCGCTCGGCCTGCTGGACGCCGACACCTTGCTCCGACAGGTGTACGAATCCGCGCGCGTCGTCTCCTACGCCGGTGACGTCACCTGGCGCGAGGTCGGCCGCGTCCTGCGGGCGCGGTCCGTGCGGCCACGGCTGCGGGCCATGCTCGGCGGGCGGGGCGCGGCGGCCGAGCGGACGCCGCTGGCCGAGGGGTCGTGGAGCAGGACGGGAGGCCGTGCTCGCCCGCGCCGCCCGGCCCGAACGCGATCCCGTGCTGCCGCTGCGGGCCGCCGCGGCCGCCGCGCAGGCCGGGCTCCTGCTCGCTGCACGCCGTGCGGCGGCTGGCCGCGGTGGGGCGGCCGCTGCCGACTCCGTGGCCCGCCGAGGCCCGCGAGCAGCTCGTGACGCTGCTCGGCGCGGGGCCGCCGACCGTCGAGGTGTGGGAGGCGCTGGAGGCGGAGGGCCTCATCACGCGGCTCCTGCCGGACTGGGAGCGGGTGCGGTGCCGGCCGCAGCGCAACGCCGTCCATACGTGGACCGTCGACCGGCACCTCGTGGAGACGGCGGTACGGGCCGCCGCGCTGACCCGGCGGGTGGGCCGGCCCGACCTGCTGCTGGTGGCCGCGCTGCTGCACGACATCGGCAAGGGGTGGCCCGGGGACCACTCGGTGGCCGGGGAGATCATCGCGCGGGACGTCGCGGCGCGGGTCGGCTTCGACGCGGGTGACGTGGCCGTGGTCGCCTGTCTCGTACGGCACCATCTGCTGCTGGTGGAGACGGCGACGCGGCGCGATCTCGACGATCCGGCGACGGTGCGGGGGGTCGCCGAGGCCGTCGGGTCCGTGGGGACGCTGGAGCTGCTGCACGCGCTGACCGAGGCGGACGCCCTGGCCACCGGGCCCGCGGCCTGGTCGGCGTGGCGGGGGGCGCTCGTCGGCGATCTGGTGAAACGGGTGGCGGCGTCGCTGTCGGGGGACGAGCCGGACTCCGGCTCCTCGCAGGAAGGGGCTGCGCCCACGGCCGAGCAGGAGCGGCTGGCGGTGGAGGCGTTCCGTACGGGTGGGCCGGTGGTGGCGTTGCGGGCGGAGGAGCCCGTGGATGAGCCGGAGCCGCTCGGGGTGGAACTGCTCGTCGCCGTGCCGGAGCGGGCGGGGGTGCTGCCCGCCGTGGCCGGGGTGCTCGCGCTGCACCGGCTCACGGTGCGGACGGCGGAGCTGCGGGAGGTGTCGTTGCCGCCGGGGATCGAGGGGGCGGCGGGCTCGGTCCTGCTCCTTGACTGGCGGGTGGCGGCGGAGTACGGGTCGTTGCCGCAGGCGGCGCGGTTGCGGGCCGATCTGGTGCGGGCGCTGGACGGGTCCCTGGACATCGCCGGGCGGCTGGCCGAGCGGGACGCCGCGTATCCGCGTCGGCGGGGGACGGTGGCGCCGCCGCCGCGGGTGACGGTGGCGTCGGCGGGGTCACGGCTCGCCACGGTCATCGAGGTGCGGGCCCAGGATGCGCCGGGGTTGTTGCATCGGATCGGGCGGGCGTTGGAGGGGCGGGGTGGTGGTGCGGAGTGCGCATGTGTCGACGTGGGGGGCGAATGCGGTGGATGCGTTCTATGTGACTGGGGGGGATGGGGGGCCGTTGGTGGGGGAGCGGGCGGTGGGGGTGGCTCGGGAGGTGGAGGAGGTGTTGGGGGTGGGGGGGTAGCGGGGGTGGGGGGTGCGGGTGCGGGTGCGGGTAGGTGGGGCCGCGGGGCGCCTGGGGCGCGTCTTGGGGCGGGGCCGCGGGGGTATGTCCGTGCTCGCCATCTTGGCGCGGGGCCTTTGCTGCTTCGCCCACCCTCATGACCACCACTGTGCTCCGCGCGCACATACCCCCACGTCCCCTCAGGGGCGCGAGCGCCTGCGGGCCGTCGTCGGCTCGCGCCCTCGCTCAGACGCGTGGACGACTGCGGGCCATTGTCGGCTCATGCCCTCCCCCGGCGCATGGAGAACTGCGGGCCATCGTCGGCTCGCGTCTTTCCTCTGCCGCGCGCGAGTAGCTGCGGGGCGTCATCGGCCCTTGTTTCCCTGTTCCCTTCGGGGGCGCATCCGTCTGCGGGCGGTGCCCATCCCTCCCTGTCCCTACTTCGACGTCTCGACGCCGAGTAACGGCCGGGTGGGTGGGAGACGTCCGGCGCGGAGCGGCGGGGTAGGGGCTACCGCCGGGCGCTTGTACCGCCCGGCGGGGTGCGTGACCCCGGCCTGCTCCTGCCTCGACGTCTCGACGCCGGGTTACGGGCGGGTGGGTGGGGGAAATCCGGCGCGGAGCGGCGGGCAAGGGGATACCGCCGGGTGCCCCGCGGCATGGAGAAGCGACCGCAGCCCCAGGCACTGGCGCGCGGCAGATACTCTGGAAGGCGACCTGTCAGCCCGCCCCCAGACCTGAGGATTCGCGACCGCCGTGTTCGATACTCTCTCCGACCGCCTCGCAGCGACATTCAAGAACCTCCGGGGCAAGGGCCGCCTGTCCGAGGCGGACATCGACGCCACGGCGCGCGAGATCCGCATCGCCCTGCTCGAGGCGGACGTGGCCCTGCCCGTCGTACGCGCCTTCATCAAGCAGATCAAGGAGCGCGCGGCCGGCGCCGAGGTCTCCCAGGCCCTCAACCCCGCCCAGCAGGTCATCAAGATCGTCAACGAGGAGCTCATCGGCATCCTGGGTGGCGAGACCCGGCGCCTGCGCTTCGCGAAGACCGGCCCGACCGTCATCATGCTCGCGGGTCTCCAGGGCGCCGGTAAGACGACCCTCGCCGGAAAGCTCGGCCTCTGGCTGAAGGGGCAGGGCCACTCCCCGCTCCTGGTGGCCTGTGACCTCCAGCGCCCCAACGCCGTCAACCAGCTGAGCGTCGTCGCCGAGCGCGCCGGCGTCGGCGTGTACGCCCCCGAGCCGGGCAACGGCGTGGGCGACCCGGTGCAGGTCGCCAAGGACTCCATCGAGTTCGCGAAGACCAAGCAGTACGACGTGGTCATCGTCGACACCGCCGGCCGCCTCGGCATCGACCAGGAGCTCATGCAGCAGGCCGCGGACATCCGCGACGCGGTCAGCCCGGACGAGGTCCTGTTCGTCGTCGACGCCATGATCGGTCAGGACGCCGTCAACACGGCGGAGTCCTTCCGCGACGGCGTCGGTTTCGACGGTGTCGTCCTGTCGAAGCTCGACGGTGACGCCCGCGGTGGTGCCGCGCTCTCCATCGCGCAGGTCACCGGCCGCCAGATCATGTTCGCCTCCAACGGCGAGAAGCTGGACGACTTCGACGCGTTCCACCCGGACCGCATGGCGTCCCGCATCCTCGGCATGGGCGACATGCTCACGCTCATCGAGAAGGCCGAGCAGACCTTCTCCCAGCAAGAGGCCGAGAAGATGGCCTCCAAGCTGGCGAGCAGCAAGGGCAAGGACTTCACGCTCGACGACTTCCTGGCCCAGATGGAGCAGGTCAGGAAGATGGGCAGCATCAGCAAGCTGCTCGGCATGATGCCCGGCATGGGGCAGATCAAGGACCAGATCAACAACATCGACGAGCGCGACGTCGATCGCACCGCCGCCATCATCAAGTCCATGACGCCCGCAGAGCGTCAGGAGCCGACGATCATCAACGGCTCCCGGCGCGCCCGTATCGCCAAGGGCTCCGGCGTCGAGGTCAGCGCGGTGAAGAACCTCGTCGAGCGGTTCTTCGAGGCCCGGAAGATGATGTCCCGCATGGCCCAGGGCGGCGGCATGCCGGGTATGCCCGGGATGCCGGGCATGGGCGGTGGCGCCGGCAAGCAGAAGAAGAAGCAGAAGCAGGCCAAGGGCAAGCGCCGCTCCGGCAACCCGATGAAGCGCAAGCAGGAGGAGCTGGAGGCGGCCACGCGCCGCGAGCAGGCCGGCCAGGACGGCGGCGCCTTCGGCCTCCCGGGTGGACAGGCCGCGCAGAACTTCGAGCTGCCGGACGAGTTCAAGAAGTTCATGGGCTGAGGCAGGCAGGTCGCCCGGCGCGGTCCGGGTCTCGTACGACATCTGGGGCGTCCCTCTGAAGAGGGGCGCCCCAGGCGTCTTCCGGGTGAACCGGCGCGGGTGCCGTGGTGTGTTTCGTGACGTAACGTCCGGATATGAGCAACCCTGTGCCGCCGCGCCGGGCGCCCGATCAGCCATGGCGCTCCGAGGGCGCGCCCCCGCCCGCTCCGACGCCGCCTCCGAAGAAGAGGATGCCGGGCGGCTGGGGCGGGCTGATCCTGACGGCTCTGATCGTCTACCTCATCGCCAACCTCGTGCTGTCCTTCTTCAACGAGGGCGACGAGCCGACCATCTCGTACACCGAGTTCAGCAAGCAGGTCGACGCCGGGAACGTCTCGAAGATCTACTCCAAGGGCGACGCGATCCAGGGGCAGCTCAAGAAGGAGCGGGACAAGCCGGGCGATGAGAAGGGGACGTACACCAAGTTCACCACCCAACGGCCCGCCTTCGCCGACGACAAGCTCTGGGACGACCTGACCGAGCACGGCGTCACCGTCACCGCCGAGCCCGTCGTGCAGGAGCGCAGCTTCCTCTCCAACCTGCTCATCTCGCTCGCCCCGATGCTCCTCCTCGTGGTGCTGTGGATCTTCATCGCCCGGCGCATGAGCGCGGGTATGGGCGGTGGCGGCATGCTCGGGCGCAAGACGCCGCCCAAGCCGGTCGAACTGGAGCCCGGGGCGAAGCGGACCACGTTCGAGGACGTGGCCGGGATCGACGAGGTGGAGGGCGAGCTCAATGACGTCGTCGACTTCCTGAAGAACCCGGACGCCTACCGCACGATGGGCGCCAAGATGCCACGCGGCGTGCTGCTCGCCGGACCGCCCGGCACGGGCAAGACGCTGCTCGCGCGCGCCGTCGCTGGCGAGGCCGGTGTGCCCTTCTTCTCGGCCTCCGCCTCGGAGTTCATCGAGATGATCGTGGGCGTCGGTGCCTCGCGCGTACGGGAACTCTTCACCGAGGCCCGCAAGGTCGCCCCGTCGATCATCTTCATCGACGAGATCGACACCATCGGACGCGCCCGGGGCGGCGGCAGCGGCATGGGCGGCCACGACGAGCGCGAGCAGACCCTGAACCAGATCCTCACCGAGATGGACGGTTTCTCCGGGGCCGAGGGCGTCATCGTCCTCGCCGCCACCAACCGTGCCGACGTGCTCGACCCCGCCCTCACCCGGCCCGGCCGCTTCGACCGCGTCGTCAACGTCTCGCCGCCGGACCGCGGCGGGCGCGAGGCCATCCTCCGGATCCATACGCGCGCCATCCCACTGGCCGACGACGTCGACCTCGCGCACGTCGCCCGTACGACACCGGGCATGACCGGCGCCGAACTCGCCAACCTCGCCAACGAAGCCGCCCTGATCGCCGTCAAGCGCAAGCAGAAGACGGTCACGCAGTCCGACCTCTCCGAAGCCATGGAGAAGGTCCAGCTCGGCGCCGAGCGGCCGCTGGTGATGCCGGAGGAGGAGCGGCGGCGCACGGCGTACCACGAGAGCGGCCACGCCCTGCTCGGCATGCTCCAGCCCGGCGCCGACCCGGTCCGCAAGATCACGATCGTGCCGCGCGGCCGTGCCCTGGGCGTCACGCTGTCGACCCCGGACTCCGACAAGTACGCGTACACGGAGGAGTATCTCCGCGGCCGCATCATCGGCGCCCTTGGCGGCATGGCCGCCGAACACGTCGTCTACGGAGTCGTCACCACCGGCGCCGAGAACGACCTGGAACAGGTCACCAACATCGCCCGCGGCATGGTCGGCCGCTGGGGCATGAGTGAACTCGTGGGGCGCCTGTCCGCCCTGCCGAGCGACGCGCAGCAGGCGTACGGACTGTCGGCCGCCCCGCAGACGCTGGATGTGATCGACGGCGAGATGCGGCGGATCGTCGACGAGTGCTACGAGAACGCCTGCCGCCAGCTGCGCGACCACCGGGACCAACTGGACGCCCTGGCCGCGGCGCTGCTGGCGAACGAGACCCTGGAGGAGGCCGAGGCCTACCGGGTCGCCGGCGTCCCGCGCGCGGCCCCGCCGGCCCGCTGATCACCGCTGTCCCCGGCTCCCTCGGCGCCCACGGCTCCCCGGGCTCGGCGGGCGTGGCCCGTGCTGTCGGTGCGGCCGGGTGGGGCGGCATACGTGCTTCGTCGCATTCGATGCTTTTCGGACGAGCATGCCGACAACACTCACGGCTCAGTGACCGTTTGTCATGGGGTGATTCCAATGCGTTGAATGGCGCCGCGACATGCGAATCCATGGCCCGTCACCCCTCCCGGGAGCCTGTGTATGCACGACATCGACACAACGACGACGGGGCGGGCCATCGCGGTGGTCGGGGCGGCGTGTCGCCTGCCGGGCGGCATCGACGACCTGGACCGGCTCTGGGACGCGCTGCGGCAGGGCCGCGACGTGGTCGGTGAGATCCCGGGCGACCGGTTCGAGTCGTCCCGGTTCGTCGACACCGCGACGCCACGCGCAGGCAAGAGCTACACCGCCGCGGGCGCCTTCCTCGACGACGTCACCGGCTTCGACGCCGCCTACTTCGGCATCGCGCCGAAGGAGGCGTCCCGCATGGACCCCCAGCACCGCCTGCTGATGGAGTTGGCCGTCGAGGCGCTGGACGACGCCGGAATCGCCCCGGAGCGCCTGGCGGGCACCGACGCGGCCGTCTACGTAGGCGTGTCGGACGCCTCCTACGGCGGCCTCCAGATGATGGCCCCGGAGAGCGTCAACGCCTACACGATGTCGGGCGCCGCCTCCTCGATCGCCGCCAACCGGCTCTCCCACTACTTCGACCTGCGCGGCCCGAGCATGGCGGTGGACACCGCATGCTCCTCGTCCCTGGTGGCCCTGGACCGGGCTTGTCGCACCTTGCTCGACGGCAGCAGCCGCGTGGTGCTCTCCGCCGGCGTGAACGTACTGCTCAGCCCGTACCACTACGTGGGGTTCTCACAGGCGGCCATGTTGTCGCCGAGCGGCAGGTGCGCCTCCTTCTCGGCCGCGGCCGACGGGTTCGTACGCGCGGAAGGCGGCGGTCTGGTCGTCTTGAAGAAGCTGGCGGACGCCATGGCGGACGGCGACCGGATCCACGGAGTCGTCCTCGCGAGCGCCTCCAACAGCGACGGCAGGACGATGGGACTCGCGCTGCCCAACCCGGACGCACAGGAAGACCTGCTGCGATCGGTGTACGACCACGCGGGCGTCTCCCCCGACGAACTCGTCTACCTGGAAGCGCACGGCACGGGAACCCTGGTCGGCGACCCTCTGGAGTGCCGGGCCATCGGAGGCGCCCTGGGGCGCCGCCGCACCACCGGTGTGCTGCCGATCGGCTCCGTCAAGACCAACATCGGGCACCTGGAGCCTGCTTCCGGGATCGCCGGTCTGCTGAAGGCCCTGCTCGTCCTGCGGCACCGGACGATCCCGCCGTCGCTGCATGCCTCCCCGCCCAACCCCGACATCGACTTCGCGGCGCTGAACCTGCTGACCGCCGACGACACGATGCCACTCGGCCCCGTAGAGCGTCCGGTCGTGGGGGTCAACTCCTTCGGCTTCGGCGGCTCCAACGCCCACGTCGTGCTCACCGGGGCCCCGCCATGTCGGCTCCCCGGCGCGAGGAGCCCGGCCACCGCCCCACCGCCCAGGAAGGGCGGGCGCTCCCGGTCATGGTCTCGGCCCGTACCCCCAAGGCCCTGGCCGAGGCCGCCACGCGGATGGCGGACCGGCTCGCCGCGGCCACCGCGCAGGAGTTCTACGACATCGCCTACACCACCTGCCTGCGCCGCGGCGCCCACCCGCACCGTGCGGTCGTCCTGGCCGGACCGCGAACCGCCGCCCAGCGGCTGCGGGCACTCGGCGGTCCGACACCGGCCGTCGACGGGAAGGCCCCCTCCGGGACGGCGTCGAGCGTCGACGCGGCGGACCAGCCGCCGTTCATCCCGCCGCCGCGTGAGGCGGACGAGCAGGGCCGAGCTGTCGCCACCGCCCCGCAGGCGGTGTCCCGGGGGCGTATCGCGTTCGTCTTCTCCGGCAACGGTTCGCAGTGGCCCGGCATGGCGGCCGACCTCCTGACCGAAAGCACCGTCTTCCGGGAGGCCGTCGCGGACGTGGACGCGGCGCTCGCGCCCCGGCTGGGCTGGTCGGTGACCGACGAGCTGTCGGCACCGGCCCAACGCTCACGGCTGGCGCTGACCGAGGTGGCCCAACCCCTGCTGTTCGCGGTCCAGATCGGCCTGGTGCGGATGCTCCAGGCGCGGGGAATCACCCCTCACGGCGTGCTCGGCCACAGCGTGGGGGAGGTCGCCGCCGCCCATGTCGCCGGCGCCCTGGACCTGGCACAGGCCGCCCACGTGATCGTCGAGCGCAGCCGCACCCAGGCCACCACCGCAGGGACGGGCCGGATGGCGGCCGTGGCGCTCCCCGCGGACGAGGCGGCCAAGGAAGCCGCCGTCTTCCCCGGGGCCGAAGTGGCGGCGGTGAACAGCGGCCAGGACGTGACCGTGGCGGGCCCCACCGACGTCCTGCGGGCCTTCCTGGCCGAGCTGACCCGCAAGGGAGTCGCCTGCAAGGAGCTGGACCTCGACCACGCCTTCCACAGCGCGGCGATGGACCCGATCGAGCGACCGATGCGCCGGGGGCTGTCCGAACTGCGGCCCACCACGGCCCAGTTGCCGATGTTCTCCTCCGTGACCGGCGACCGGATCGAGGGCTCCGGCCTGGACGGGGCCTACTGGTGGCGCAACGTTCGGGAACCCGTCCGCTTCTCCGACGCCACGCAGAAGGCGCTGGAGGACGGCGCCGACGTCTTCGTGGAGATCGGCCCGCACCCCGTCCTCCGCTCCTACCTGCACCGCGTCGCCCACTCCCGCACGCGGGACCCGGTCGCCGTGACGCCCACCCTGCTCCGTGACGTGGCGGGATCCGACGCCATGGACCACGCCGTGGCCACGCTCATGGCCCAGGGCGCCGAGCTGCGATGGGACGTGTACTTCCCGCGCCCGGGCCGCGTGGTGGACCTTCCCGCCTACCCCTGGCAGCGCGAGCGCCACTGGAACGGGACGCCGCAGACCTGGCTGCGCACCAGCGGCTCCGGTCGCCTGGACCACCCGCTGCTCGGCGAGCGGCTGCCCTCCCCTATTCCTACCTGGGAGGGGGCCATCGAGCCCGCGCTGGCTCCCTGGCTCGCCGACCACCGCCTCGCGGGCTCGGTGGTCGTGCCGGCGACGGCCTACGTCGAGATGGCGATGGCCGCCGGGCGGCTCACCCTCGACGGCCCGGCGGAAGTCGACTGCCTGGAGATCACCCGCCCGCTGGTCGTGCCCTGGGCGGACGCCGGCAGCGTACGCGTCCAGCTGGCCGTCACACCGGACGACGGCCTGGTGAGCATCACCAGCACCGACGCGCGGAGCGCCCGGCCCCGCGCGCACGTACGGGCCAGGGTGAGGGCACTGCTCGGCCGGGCGCCCGCCGACATCGACCTCGCCGCCGTCCGGGCACGCTGCCCACGGGTCGTGGACGGCGCGCGGCACTACGACACGGTGGGCCGCGCCGGCCTCCAGTACGGCCCCGCCTTCCAGGTCCTGCGCGAACTGCGCGTCGGAGACGGGGAGGTGCTGGCCACGTACGTGCACCAGGCCCCGAGCCAGGAGTACGAGGCGCACCCCGCCCTGCTGGACGGTGCCTTGCAGGCGGGCGCACCGCTGATCGGCGCGGCCGTGGAGGACGGCACGGTCTTCCTGCCCGCCGCCGTGGGGTCCGCCCGCGTGTGGCGCGCGCCCGCCTCCCGCGGCTGGGTCCACGTCCGCCGGCGGTCCCTCTCGGCGGCCGAGACTTGCTGGGACATCACGGTGACCGACGACGTCGGACGGGTCTGCGTCGAACTGCTCCGCTGCCGGCTGCGCAAGCTGGCCGGCGCCCACCGCACCGCCCTGACGACTCACCACACCACGATGCGGGCCGCGCCCGACCCGGGACCCTGGCCCGGCGACGGGCCGCCGGTCACCCCGCGGCAGATCGCCTCGGCCGCCGCCGACCGAATCGCCGCCTGCCGCGCCGACTGGCACGACGCCGGCTACGACCGCTTCATCGCGCTCTTGAAGAAGGCCGCCGCCCACCGGTACGCCGCCGCTGTCGCCGCCCTCCTGCCCGATCCCGGTGCCGCCTTCGGCATCGATGACCTGGTCGGCGCCGGGATGGAGCCGCGGCGCGTGCCGTTCGCCGAGACGATGCGCCCCGAGATGATCCGCCACGGCCTGGCCGAGGAAGCCCGGGACGGGCGGCTGCGGCTGACCCGGTCGCGGTTCGAGGACACGGAACTCCTGCGCGAACTGACCCTGGAGTTCCCGCGGTACTCCACCGAGAGCCGGCTGGCCATCAGCCGCACGCGGGACCGCCTGGCCCCCGGAGGCGACCCGGCGGACCTGGCGGCCTCCGACGGAAGCCTCGCGGACATCGAACAGCTCTACGACACCGCCGTCACCCTCCGCTTCCACAACCGTCTCGCGCAGGCACTCCTGCGCGAGACGGTACGGGCCTGGCCGGGGGACCGGCCCCTGCGGGTTTTGGAAGTGGGCGCCGGCACGGGTGGCATGACGGCCGCCGTGCTCCCCCTCCTGCCCGCCGAGCGGACCCACTACGTCTTCAGCGACGTCTCACCCGCGTTCCTCGACCGCGCCGAACGCCGCTTCGCCGCCCACGACTTCGTGACCTACCGCACCTTCGACCTGGACGCCGACCCGGCCGGACAGGGGCTGCACGAGGAGCGGTTCGAGGTGGTGATCGCCGCCAACGCCCTGCATACCGCCAAGGACCTCGAAGCCGCCGTGCGCCGGGTCGCGAGTCTCCTGACCCCCGGCGGCATGCTCCTGGCCCTCGAAAGCCACGACACGCACTGCCTGGCCCCCTACTTCGGCACCGTGGACACCTTCTGGGACCGCATCGACCACGACGAGCGCCCCGGCTCACCGCTGCTGCCCAGCGAGCGCTGGCCGGACCTGCTGACCAGGTGCGGGTTCGTCGACGTCGTGCGCACGGATGATGATGCCCCGGAGTGCCGCGACGACTTCTCCGTACTCCTCGCCGCGACCCCCCGCCGTGCCCTCGCCCCGCCCGCGCTGCCGACCGCCCCGGCCAGCCGCCACCGGGTGATCGCCGCCGAGACGGCCGGTGAAGTCGCCCTGGCCCGAGCCGTCGCCGACCTCCTGCCGCCGGCCGCGGACGGCACCCGCGCCTCGGTGCACGCGCCGGACGAGGGCGCGGTCGACTGGGCGGGCGTCCTCGGGGCCGGGGGCGCGGACGTGTGCGTACTCCTCGGTGACGCGCCCGGCGACGAACCGGCCGGGGCCGTCGCGCTCACCACCCGGCGCGCGGCGCTCCTGCGTGCGCTCAGCGGGGCCTGCGCGGCTCTCGACGGCACCGCGTCGGTCTCGCTGACGCTGGTGACCCGGCCGAGCGGCGCCCTGCCGCACCCGGAGCGGCCGGAGGCGACCCACGACGCGGCGGTGTGGGGCATCGCCCGCACCCTCGCCAACGAGGAACCCCGCCTGTCCCTCCGCGCCGTCTCGCTGGACCGCTCCGGAGAGACGGCCACCGACGCCCACCGGGTGGCCCGCGAACTGCTGGCGGAAGACACCGAGACCGAAGTGGTGCTCACCGCGGGCGGCGGCCGGTTCGTCCCCCGGGAGCGAGAGCTGCCCGCCGCTCGCACGGAGGAGACGGCCGGGGGAGAGGCGTCCTTCGGCCTTGAGGTGCGCTCCCCCGGGCTCTCCTACCAACTGGCATGGGTCGAGAACACGCCCCTGCCCGCGGGGCCGGGCCAGGTGGCCGTGGCCGTACGGGCCGCGGCGCTGAACTACCGCGACATGATGCAGGCGGTCGGTCTGCTGCCGGCCGAGGCGATCGAAGGGACGTACACGGAGGTCGGCCTCGGCCTGGAGTGCGCCGGGGTGGTGACGGCCGTCGGGCCCGACGTGACCGGGTTCCGGCCGGGCGACCGGGTGTACGGCCTGGCGCCGGCGTCGCTGGCCTCCCACACCCTGACCGCCGCCCAGGCTCTCGGACACATGCCCGCGGGGATGAGTTTCACCGAGGCCGCGACCCTGCCGGTCGTCTTCTCCACCGTCCACTACAGCCTCGATCACCTGGCGCGGCTCAGGGCCGGGGAGACGGTCCTGGTGCACGGCGGCGCCGGTGGCATCGGCCTCGCCGTCCTCCAGTACGCCCACCGGTGCGGCGCCCGGGTGATCGCCACCGCGGGCACACCCGCCAAGCGGGAACTGCTGCGCACTCTGGGCGCCGAGCATGTCCTTGACTCCCGCAGCCTGGACTTCGCCGTCCGCGTCATGGAGGTCACCGACGGGCGCGGGGTCGACGTCGTGGTCAACTCCCTGGCAGGGGAGGCGATCACACGCAGTCTGGAGCTGCTGCGCCCGGGCGGCCGGTTCATCGAGCTGGGCAAGCGCGACATCTACGAGAACAGGCCCCTGCTGCTGCGGCCCTTCCGCAACAACATCAGCTTCTTCGGAGTCGACCTCACCACGCTGGCCTTCGACCCCGACCGTGGAGCCAGGCTCTTCGCGGACGTGACCGAGCGCGTACGCGACAGGTCGTACCGCCCGCTGCCCCACAGCGTGTACCCCGCGGCCCGCGTGTCCGAGGCGTTCCAGCTCATGCAGCACTCCCGCCACGTCGGAAAGGTCGTCGTGGCGATGGACCCGCTGGACGAGCCGGTGCCCGTGGAGCGGCGGACGCAGGCGCCCTCCCTGGACCCCAGCGGCACCTACCTGGTGACGGGCGGCCTGAGCGGATTCGGCGCCGCGACCGCCGAGTGGCTCGCCGAGAGGGGCGCACGGCACCTGGCGCTGATGAGCCGGCGCGGCGACGCGTCACCCGAGGCCGGGACGGTACTGGCCGGACTCGCCGAACGCGGCGTGCGGGCCACCGCGTACGCGGCCGACGTCACCGACCCGTCCGCCGTTCGAGAGGTCCTCGCACGAATCGACTCCGGAGGACACCCGCTGCGCGGAGCCGTCCACTGCGCGATGCACCTGGAGGACGACCCGCTGGCCGAACTTACCGACGAACGGTTCGCCGCCGCCCTGGCCCCGAAGACGGCCGGCGCCGCCGTGCTCGACCAGCTGCTGGGCGACCGGGAACTGGACCTGTTCCTCCTGTACTCCTCCGGTACGACCTTCCTCGGCAACGTCCGCCAGGCCAACTACGTGGCGGCCGATCTCTGGCTTGAGGCGCTCGCGCGCCGCCGCCGTGGGGCGGGCGCCGCCGGACGGGCGATCGCCTGGGGGGCCATCGGCGAGACGGGATACGTCGCCCGCACCGGCCTGACCGGAGCGCTGACCTCAGTGGGCATCGAACCCGTCGCGCCCCGCGAGGCGTTCGCGGCCGCCGAGCTGCTGGCCGCACAGGGCCCTGAGGTGGCCGGCGTCGGGCGCTACAACTGGGCCCGCCTGCGCAACTTCCTGCCCGCCCTCGCGGCGCCCCGCTGCGCGACGCTGCTCCCCGAGCACATGGGCGAGGCCGACCACTCACGCGAGGAGATCGTGGCGGCGCTGGCGGCCATGGAGCCGCAGGACGCGGTACGCGCCGTCGCCGAGACGCTCGCGCGCCTGCTGGCCGGAGTGCTGCACCTGGACGAACAGGACCTCGACCATGACCGCCGGCTCGACGAGTACGGACTGGATTCCCTCATGCTCGCCGAGATGCTGGTGTCCCTGCGCACCCGGTTCGACATCGACATCCCGCCGCTGGAGTTGCTGCGCAGCGGCGGGACCATCACCGACATCTCCCACCTGGTGCTGCTGCGCCTCGGTCTGACGGGCAACCCGTCAGCGGCGGCCGGAAGCGCCGAGCCAGCCGAAGCGGATTCCGTCTCCAGGGTGTGAGGCGGGCCCGGAGAGCCACCTTCCAGAAGTGCTTCGCCGGCCGCCTCGATCACGTCGAACTGAACCTCCGTGCGCCCCGCGCTACGGCGTACGCGCTATCAAGTACCGGAAGACGTTCGGCATCCACACCGTCCCGTCGTGCCGCCGGTGCGGATGCAGCGCCTCCGTCAGCTCCTTGTCGACCTGGGCCTTGTCCGTCGCGCCCACCGCCGCGTCGAACAGACCCGTCGAGAGCAGCCCCCGGACCGCGCTCTCCACATCCGCGTACCCGAACGGGCAGGCGACGCGACCGGAGCCGTCCGGCTTGAGGCCCGCACGCTGGGCCACCTCCTCCAGGTCGTCGCGCAGGGCGGGGCGCCAACTGCCCGCGCTGCGCATCGGATCGGCGAGCTTGGTCGCCACCCTCAGGACCATGGACGTGGCGCAACGCTCCGGAGGGCCCCATCCGACGAGCACCACCGGGGTGCCCCGGTCGGTGAGCGGAGCCGCCGTCTCCAAGAGGCTGGAGAGTCCTTCGGAGTCGCCCGCCATGCAGCCGATCGGCTGGAACGCGGTGACGAGGTTGTACGCGGGCACGTCCGGGCCCGCCGCGTCCGCGGGGCCCCCTTCGACGAGCCTCGCCCCACCGGCCGCGCCTGCCGCCGCCTCCGGCGCGGAGTCCGGCGACAGCCGCTTCCGCGCCAGCGCCAGCCGCTCGGGCGCCGACGGGTCGACACCGGTCACCGCGGCGCCCCGGGAGGCCGCCATCAGCAGGGCGAGTCCGGATCCGCAGCCGAGACCGAGCAGCCGGGTGCCGTCACCCACGTCGAGCCGTTCGTACACCGCTTCGAAGAGCGGGACCAGCATCCGTTCCTGGATCTCCGCCCAGTCACGCGCGCGTGCACCGAGGTTCACACGGGGCGCAGTGCCCCCGCGATGGAGGTGCGACTGCACGAGTGTTGGTGTCATCGAAAGCGCCCCAATCCGCCGAGAGTAAATGCCGTGCCGTAATCAACGGTTCGTCCGCCCCCGTGCAGTGCGCTCGCACTCCCCCCGTATGCCAGAGAACTCCGCATCCGTCGTGGCGTCCAGAGGTTGTGGGCCAATGCTTTGCGTGCCACCGCCGTGCGCCCCCCGGCAGAAATGGATTCACGTACGGTGTCTGATCGCGGAGGGCGGGCCGGTGCCGGACGCGGATGAGACCCCGGGTAACGTCACTGTCGCGGGCCAGTCCTACTGAGGAGCGCGATTCCGGCGGCGGGCGCCCGTTTTCGTCTCGTACGCGGGTAGAGGCAACACAAGCCCCGGCGTGAGGGCTTTCTCTACGCGCCGGGGCGTACGCGCTACTACGTACCGGCTTGATGCGAGCTGCGAGGCTTCTCCGCAGATCAGCGCACCCGCCCTCGTCCGGACGCATCAATGGCAACTGACGGGTACGTGCAAATTATTTGGGATGCCCCGGAATGGAACCCCCAGGGCACCCGGCTCGTTGTCACGACGTGAGCACGACACCACCTGTTCTCGCCGCAGAGCTGGCACAGGCGTGGGCCGACATTCAGCGGCACCACCCCGAGCTGCCCGACCTTGCCGCGCCCGAATCCCTGATCGGAGAGTCGTCGTCCGCGTGTGGCGCCGAGCTCTCCTTCGAGCGACTGCTTCACGAAGCAGTCCATGGCATCGCCGCCTCGCGCGGCGTACGCGACACCTCACGCGCCGGCCGATATCACAACCGCCGATTCCTCGCGATCGCCGAGGAGCTGGGCCTGGACCATCCGGAGGAGCCGCATCCGAGCAGCGGCTTCTCGCTGGTCACGCTCAACCCCGAGGCCAAGAGGCGGTACCGCCCGACGATCGAACGGCTGCAGCGTGCCCTCAAGGCGCACACCGCGGCGACCACCGCGGACACCGCCCGCAGCTTCCGGGGCCCGGCCGCCCGGCACGGCTCCTCCGGAGGAGGCGTACGCGTGAAGGCCGTCTGCGACTGCGGGCGCAACGTCCGCGTCGTCCCGTCCGTGCTCGCCCAGGCGCCCATCATGTGCGGCGGCTGCGGCAAGCCCTTCCGCATCCCGGAGGCGATCGGCGCGGGCGTGGGCTGAGCAGCACCGGGGCGCCCGAACCGGGGTGCGGGTGCCCCGGCGGCGTATGGCACAATGGCTAGCTGTACTCGACAGCCGCACAGGACCCCTCTCTCCTCCGGCTGACGCGTCCATCGGGCACTCGAGTACCGCAACCCCACGCGGCATCACCCTTGTGCCCACCCACGTCAAGACCAGGAGACACCACTTCCGTGGCAGTCAAGATCAAGCTGAAGCGTCTGGGCAAGATCCGTTCGCCTCACTACCGCATCGTCGTCGCCGACTCCCGTACCCGCCGTGACGGCCGGGCCATCGAGGAGATCGGCCTGTACCACCCGGTGCAGAACCCCTCGCGCATCGAGGTCAACTCGGAGCGTGCCCAGTACTGGCTGTCCGTCGGCGCCCAGCCGACCGAGCCGGTCATGGCGATCCTCAAGCTCACCGGCGACTGGCAGAAGCACAAGGGCCTGCCGGCCCCGGCGCCGCTGAAGGTCGCGGAGCCCAAGGACAAGCGCGCCGCGTTCGAGGCCTTCACCAAGGGTCTCGAGGGCGACGACGTCAAGGGTGAGGCCATCACTCAGAAGGCCAAGAAGGCTGACAAGAAGGCGGACGAGGCTGCTGACGCGGCCGCGTCCACCGAGTCCACCGAGGCCTGAGCATGCTCGAGGAGGCTCTCGAGCACCTCGTGAAGGGCATCGTCGACAACCCCGACGACGTGCAGGTGGCCTCGCGCAACCTGCGCCGCGGGCGCGTCCTCGAGGTCCGGGTTCACCCCGACGACCTCGGCAAGGTGATCGGTCGCAACGGCCGCACCGCGCGCGCTCTGCGCACCGTCGTGGGCGCCATCGGCGGCCGCGGTGTCCGCGTCGACCTCGTCGACGTGGACCAGGTTCGCTGAACCGGGTTCACAGAACCACAGCAGCACCGGCTCGGGCCGGGGAGGGCTTCAGGGCCCTCCCCGGCCCGTAGTCGTCTGCGGAGCACTTCCGCGGGCGCACGGAGCCGTAGGCACACGACAGGAGAGAACGCAGTGCAGTTGGTAGTCGCTCGGATCGGCCGCGCCCACGGCATCAAGGGCGAGGTCACCGTGGAGGTACGCACCGACGAGCCCGAGCTGCGGCTCGGCCCCGGCGCCGTGCTCGCCACCGACCCCGCCTCGGTGGGCCCGCTGACCATCGAGACCGGCCGCGTGCACAGCGGCCGCCTCCTGCTGCGCTTCGAGGGCGTGCGCGACCGCACCGGCGCCGAGGCGCTGCGCAACACCCTGCTCATCGCGGAGGTCGACCCCGAGGAGCTCCCGGAGGACCCCGACGAGTACTACGACCACCAGCTGATGGATCTCGACGTGGTCACCAAGGACGGCACCGAGGTCGGACGCATCACGGAGATCTCGCACCTGCCCTCGCAGGATCTGTTCATCGTGGAGCGGCCCGACGGCGGTGAGGTCATGATCCCCTTCGTCGAGGAGATCGTCACCGAGATCGACCTGGAGGAGCAGCGCGCGGTCATCGACCCCCCGCCCGGCCTCATCGACGACCGCGCGGAGATCGCGTCCGCCCGTGACGCCGAGGCGGCCGCGGAGGGCGAGTCGGCACCGGAGGACGAGTCGGCACCGGAGGACGAGTCGGCACCGGAGGACAAGGCGTAATGCGGCTCGACGTCGTCACGATCTTCCCCGAGTACCTGGAGCCCCTGAACGTCTCACTCGTCGGCAAGGCACGCGCGCGTGGCCGGCTCGACGTGCGGGTGCACGACCTCAGGGAGTGGACGTACGACCGCCACAACACGGTCGACGACACCCCCTACGGCGGCGGCCCCGGCATGGTCATGAAGACCGAGCCCTGGGGCGCGGCCCTCGACGACGTACTCGCCGAAGGGTACGAGTCAGGGGCCCACGGGCCCGCCCTGGTCGTCCCGACGCCCAGCGGGCGCCCCTTCACCCAGGAACTCGCCGTCGAGCTCTCCGAGCGCCCCTGGCTGGTCTTCACGCCCGCGCGCTACGAGGGCATCGACCGCCGCGTCACGGACGAGTACGCCACCCGCCTGCCGGTGTACGAGGTGTCCATCGGCGACTACGTCCTCGCGGGCGGGGAAGCGGCCGTCCTCGTCATCACGGAGGCGGTGGCCCGGCTGCTGCCCGGCGTCCTCGGCAACGCCGAGTCCCACCAGGACGACTCCTTCGCGCCCGGCGCCATGGCCAACCTCCTCGAAGGCCCCGTCTACACCAAGCCCCCCCAGTGGCGCGGTCACGGCATCCCGGACGTCCTGCTCAGCGGCCACCACGGCAAGATCGCCCGCTGGCGGCGGGACGAGGCGCTGCGCCGCACCACCCGCAACAGACCCGATCTCATCGAGCGTTGCGACCCCAAGGCCTTCGACAAGAAGGACCGCGAGATGCTCTCGATCCTGGGGTGGCGGCCGGGGCCCGACGGCCGATTTGGGCGAGACCCCGAGGCCGTGGAAGAATAGGCCGCTGCTGTACGTCCAGCGTGCGCCCCTGCCACAGGGGGATCGACCGGAGTTCCCCGCATGCGCGGGAATGGTCCAGACGCCCGCCCGACGCGATCAGCTACCGAATCCTCATCACCACGTTCCGCTGATGACCTGTGGCATCAGTGAAGAAAGCAGACGATCATGGCCAACCTGCTCGACTCCCTCGACAGCGCGTCGCTGCGCGACGACATCCCGGCCTTCCGCCCGGGTGACACCGTCAACGTCCACGTCCGCGTCATCGAGGGCAACCGCTCCCGTGTGCAGCAGTTCAAGGGCGTAGTCATCCGTCGCCAGGGTGCCGGCGTGCGCGAGACCTTCACGGTCCGCAAGGTCTCCTTCTCCGTCGGCGTCGAGCGCACCTTCCCGGTGCACACCCCGATCGTCGAGAAGATCGAGCTCGTCACCCGCGGTGACGTGCGTCGCGCGAAGCTGTACTACCTCCGTGAGCTGCGCGGCAAGGCCGCGAAGATCAAGGAGAAGCGCGAGAGCTGAGCTCCCGCGCGGGTCCGCAGCGGGGCCGGATAGCATCTGGCCCCGATGGACACCGAAGCACAGCACCCGGAGCGCGACCGCTCCTCCCCACCCTCCGACTCCGGAGACGTCCCGCACGTCCCCGAAGCCGCCGAGGAGACGGAGGAACGGTCGCGCTCCGTTTTCATGTCGCTCGTCTCCTGGCTGCCGGGCGGCGGCTTCACGCTCACGTTCCTGCTGTGCGTGGCGGCACTGCTCGTCGTCGGCACCTTCGTGGTGCAGCCCTTCCAGATCCCGAGCGGCTCCATGGAGCCCGCGTTCCGGGTCGGGGACCGGGTACTCGTCAACAAGTTGGCGTACCGTTTCGGTTCCGAGCCGCAGCGGGGTGACGCGGTCGTCTTTGACGGCAGCGGCTACTTCGGGGATGCCGACTACATCAAGCGGGTCGTGGGCACCGGGGGAGACCGGGTGGTCTGCTGCGAGCGGGGGAGGATCAAGGTGAACGGCGAGCCTGTCGACGAGCCGTACCTGTTTCCGGGCGACAGCCCCTCACAGGTGCCCTTCGATGTCGTCGTCCCCGAAGGCAGCCTGTTCCTGCTCGGCGACCACCGCAGCGACTCACGGGACTCCCGTGACCACCTGGGGCAGCCCGGCGGCGGCATGATCCCCGTGGACGAGGTCATCGGCCGGGCCGACTGGATCGCCTGGCCGGTCGGGCACTGGACCTCCCTGGAGCGCCCCGACAGCTACGCGCGCGTGCCGGCACCGGACGGCGCGCATGGGTAACCGCGGGCGGACACGCGCCGCGGGCCACCAGGCCGACAGCCGGCTGCCCACGGGGTCCCGGCCGACCAGTGGTCCCGTCCGGCCGGGCAGGGCCGAGCGGCGCAAGCTCGCGAAGAAGGTCAAGCGGCGCAGGCGGCGCTCCGCGATCAAGGAGATACCTCTCCTCATAGGTGTGGCCCTGCTGATCGCCCTCGTCCTGAAGACGTTCCTGGTGCAGGCCTTCGTGATCCCCTCGGGCTCCATGGAGCAGACGATCCGGATCGGGGACCGCGTCCTGGTGGACAAGCTCACTCCCTGGTTCGGCTCGAAGCCCGAGCGCGGTGACGTCGTCGTCTTCAAGGACCCCGGCAACTGGCTCGAAGAGGAGCAGGGCAAGAAGAAGGACGACCCGGTGGTCGTCAAGCAGGTCAAGGAGGGGCTGACCCAGATCGGCCTGCTGCCCTCCGACAGCGAGCGGGACCTGATCAAGCGGGTCGTCGGCGTCGGCGGCGACACCGTGAAGTGCTGCGACAAGAACGACAAGGTCACCGTCAACGGCGTACCGCTCGACGAGCCGTACATCCACCCCGGCGACAAGCCCTCGGCCTTCGAGTTCAAGGTGAAGGTCCCCAAGGGGCGCCTGTTCATGATGGGCGACCACCGCAGCGACTCGGCCGACTCCCGCTTCCACCGCACGGAGAAGTTCGCCGGGACCATCTCCGAGGAGGCGGTCGTCGGGCGGGCCCTCGTCATCGCCTGGCCCTTCGGTCACTGGCGCAGACTGGAGGAGCCCGAGACATATGCGTCCGTACCCGACGCGCGTGCGGGATCGGACACCGCCACAGGCGTGTCGCATAGGGTGGCACACGGCGATCGATACGGATTGATCCGACTCCCGACCCCTGCGGAACTCCCGCTCGTTATGGGAGTGGTGGGCCTGCATCGCATCTGGGGCAGGCGGCGGCACGGACTGAGGAGTGGATGTGGGGGATTTGGCGGTCGGCGCACGATCCGGACACGAGGGGCCCGAGGAGCGGCCGGGACGATCCGACGAGCCGGGCGTCGAGGCCGCCGCGGGCGGTGTGAACCCCGGGAGTGACGCCGCGGACGGCGACGGGACACAGAGCGGCCAGGGCACCAAGCAGCCGAAGAAGCAACGGTCCTTCTGGAAGGAACTGCCGCTTCTCATCGGTATCGCGCTGGTCCTGGCGCTGGTGATCAAGTCCTTCCTGGTGCAGGCGTTCTCGATCCCCTCGGACTCGATGCAGAACACGCTCCAGCAGGGCGACCGCGTCCTCGTCGACAAGCTGACGCCGTGGTTCGGCTCCGAGCCCGAGCGCGGCGAGGTCGTCGTCTTCAAGGACCCGGGCCACTGGCTGGACGGCGAGCCCACCCCCGACCCGAACGCGGTGCAGAGGGTCCTCGGCTGGATCGGCCTGATGCCGTCCGCCGACGAGAAGGACCTGATCAAGCGCGTCATCGCGGTCGGCGGCGACACCGTGGAGTGCAAGGGCACCGGCCCGGTGAAGGTCAACGGCAAGGCGCTCAACGAGCCCTACGTCTTCGCGGGGAACACCCCGTGCACGGTCGACGACCAGGGCGGCCAGTTCAAGGTCACCGTGCCCAAGGGCAAGATCTGGGTCATGGGCGACCACCGGCAGAACTCGCTGGACTCCCGCTACCACCAGAATCAGCCCGGCGGCGGCGCCGTCCCCGTGGACAACGTCGTGGGCCGCGCCATCGTGATCGCCTGGCCGCCCACCCGCTGGGCGACGCTGCCCAAGCCGGACACCTTCGACCAGCCGGGCATCAACGCCCTGTCGAGCGCCGCCCCCGGCGTCCTCGGCCTGGCGGGCGCGGTGCCGCTCGTCCTGTGGCGCAGGCGCCGGCTGACGGTCGCCGCGGCGCGGAACGCGAGGGTTCCTGGCGGCAGTACCGCCGGGTAGGGTGCCGTCCCAGATCGTCGATCTTCCGCCGTCCGTACGCACGGGCGGCGGGGTCGTCTCCGAGACGGGGGAGCACCGGGATGAGCAGGACACGTCGTACGGACGAGGGCCAGGGCCGGCTCGGCAGCGTGCTGTCGGGCATCGCCGTGGCCCTCGGCTGTGTGCTCTTCCTCGGCGGATTCGTCTGGGGTGCGGTCCTGTACCAGCCGTACACCGTGCCCACGGGGTCGATGACCCCGACGATCGGCGCGGGCGACCGGGTGCTCGCACAACGGATCGGGAGCGAGGAGGTGCGCCGTGGTGACGTCGTCGTCTTCGAGCAGTCCACCTGGGGCGACCTGCCGATGGTCAAGCGCGTGGTCGGCGTGGGCGGTGACAAGGTCGCCTGCTGCACGGACGGCAAGCTGACCATCAACGGCAAGGAAGTCGCAGAACCGTATCTTCCCGAGGGCAAGGGCGTCGCGGCCGGCGCCATCCCCACCACGACCGTCCCCAAGGGCCGCCTGTTCCTGCTCGGCGACGAGCGCAGCGGTTCCCTTGACTCCACCGCGCACCTGGACGACGCGGACGGCGGCACCGTGCCGCGCGACGCGGTGCGGGCGCGGGTCGACGCGGTGGCCTGGCCGATGGGCGAGTTCCGCATGCTGGAGCGGCCGGAGGGCTTCGCAGACCTGCCGGGCGGCCTCTCCGAGCCCGGACCGCTGCGGGTGGTGCTGAGCGCGATCGTGGTGGGCATGGTGCTCGTCCTCGGCGGCGCCGCGTACGGCCCCGTGGCCAAGCGCCTGGGCCGCGGCCGCGGGCGGAGCCGTGCGACGGAGGCCGTCGGTGCCGGCTGAGGAGAGCGCGCCCGCTGAGCCGTCGCCGACGGGGCGGCCCCTGCGCAGGGTCGCGCGCGTGGTGCTGCTGGACCCGCACGACCGCATCCTGCTGCTGCACGGCCATGAGCCAGGTGACCCGGCGGACGACTGGTGGTTCACGCCGGGCGGCGGCCTGGAGGGCGACGAGACGCGCGAGCAGGCCGCCCTGCGCGAGCTGCGCGAGGAGACCGGCATCACGGAGGTCGAGCTCGGCCCGGTGCTGTGGCGACGCGTCTGTTCCTTCCCCTTCGCCGGACGCCGCTGGGATCAGGACGAGTGGTACTACCTGGCGCGTACGACGCAGACGGCGACCGCCGCCGAGGGCCTGACGGAGCTGGAACGCCGCAGTGTGGCCGGAGCACGTTGGTGGACGTGCCGGGAACTGACCGAGGCTCATGAGACGGTGTACCCGACCAGACTCGCCGAGCTGCTTCGCAGACTGCTCGACGAGGGACCCCCGGACCGGCCCGAGATCCTCGACACGGAAATCGTGTAGGGGTTCGCGGGGCTGACGCACAATAGGGGGACGCACGGCTGAAGGGGAACATGCCATGAGCGCCGAGGACCTCGAGAAGTACGAGACCGAGATGGAGCTGAAGCTCTACCGGGAGTACCGCGATGTCGTCGGTCTGTTCAAATACGTGATCGAGACCGAACGGCGCTTCTATCTCACCAACGATTACGAGATGCAGGTGCACTCCGTTCAGGGTGAGGTCTTCTTCGAGGTGTCCATGGCGGACGCCTGGGTGTGGGACATGTACCGGCCGGCTCGGTTCGTGAAGCAGGTGCGGGTCCTCACGTTCAAGGACGTGAACATCGAAGAGCTGAACAAGAGCGATCTGGAGCTGCCGGGCGGCTGAGTTTCACTCGCCGGGGTGGCGGAGTTTTCCACAACCGGTGAGTTGTGCACCAAGATCCAATAGGTGCGGGCCGAACCGTGACTGTGGGTGCCGGAGGTGGTGTCGGCATGAACGCACGGGGAGCACTCGGCAAGTACGGCGAAGACCTGGCCGCACGGCGGCTGGTCGAGGTGGGGATGACGGTCCTGGCGCGTAATTGGCGCGCGGGCAGGGCCGGTGAGATCGACATCGTGGCCATGGACGGCGAGGCCCTCGTCGTCTGCGAGGTGAAGACGCGCAGGGCGCCAGGGCTGGTCGGTTCGACGCTGTTCGAACATCCGATGGCGTCCGTGGGCAGGATCAAGGCGGAGCGGCTGCGGCGCCTGGCGGAGCGCTGGATCGAGGAGCGCGGCGGTCCACCGCCGGGAGGCGTCCGCATCGACCTGATCGGCGTCCTGCTCCCGCGGCGCGGAGCCCCCGTGGTCGAGCATGCGCGGGGGGTGGCCTGATGGGATTCGCGCGTACGTGTTCGGTGGCGCTGGTCGGCGTCGAAGGCGTGGTCGTCGAGGTGCAGGCCGATCTGGAGCCCGGCGTGGCGGCGTTCACGCTGGTGGGGCTGCCGGACAAGAGCCTGACGGAGAGCCGGGACCGCGTCAGGGCGGCCGTGGTCAACTCGGGCGCGGAGTGGCCCCAGAAGAAGCTGACGGTGGGACTGAGCCCCGCGTCGGTCCCCAAGGGCGGCAGCGGGTTCGACCTCGCCGTCGCGTGCGCGGTCCTCGGGGCGGCCGAGCGGATCGACCCACGGGTGCTGGCCGACATCGTGATGATCGGTGAGCTCGGGCTCGACGGACGGGTGCGACCCGTCCGGGGCGTGCTGCCGGCGGTCCTCGCGGCGGCCGACGCGGGGTACGAACAGGTGGTGGTGCCGGAGTGCACGGCAGCCGAGGCCGCGCTGGTGCCGGGCGTCTCGGTCCTCGGGGTGCGCAGCCTGCGGCAGCTCATCGCGGTCCTCACCGACGAGCCGGTGCCGCTGGAGGAGCCGGACGAGACGGGGCGCCCCGACCCGATGCTCGCCGGGCTCTGTGTGCCGGGCACCGGTGTGGGCACGGGCCTCGGCGTCGGCGGCGCGATGGACGATGCCCACGCGCTGGACCTGGCGGATGTCGTCGGGCAGACGTCGGCGAGGACCGCGGTGGAGGTGGCCGCCGCGGGGGCGCACCACCTCTTCCTCCAGGGGCCGCCGGGCGCGGGCAAGACCATGCTCGCGGAGCGGTTGCCGGCGATCCTGCCCCGGCTGACCCGCGAGGACTCCTTGGAGGTGACGGCGGTCCACTCGGTGGCGGGCATGCTCCCGCCGGGCAAGCCGCTGGTGGACATCGCGCCGTACTGCGCGCCGCACCACTCCGCGACGATGCAGTCGCTCGTGGGCGGCGGTCAGGGGCTGGCGCGGCCGGGAGCGGTCTCGTTGGCTCACCGCGGGGTGCTCTTTCTGGACGAGGCGCCGGAATTCAGCAGCCAGGCCCTGGACTCCTTGCGGCAGCCTCTCGAATCGGGCCATGTGGTCATCGCGCGGAGCGCCGGGGTGGTGCGGCTGCCGGCGAAGTTCCTGATGGTGCTGGCGGCCAACCCCTGCCCCTGCGGGCGGCACACGCTGCTCGGTGACGGGTGCGAGTGCCCCTCCTCCGTCATCCGCCGCTATCAGGCGCGCCTCTCGGGGCCGCTGCTCGACCGGGTGGACCTGAAGGTCGAGGTGGAGGCCGTCACCCGCTCCGAACTGGCCGGGTACGGCACGCCGGGGGAATCCACCCGGACCGTCGCCGACCGCGTCCGCGCCGCTCGGGAGAGAGCGGCCGCCAGGCTGTCCGGCACCGGATGGCGGACCAACAGCGAGGTGCCGGGGCATGCGTTGCGCACCCGGTGGCCCGCCGCCTCCGGAGCGCTGGACGCGGCCGAGCTGGACCTGGAGCGCGGCTTCCTGACTGCCCGCGGCCTCGACCGCGTCCTGCGGGTGGCGTGGACCGTCGCCGACCTGGCGGGGCACGACCGGCCCTCCGCGCAGGACGTCGCCCTGGCGCTGCAACTGCGCACGGGAATCGCGCGCGGCGTGCCGATGGCGATCGAGCCGATCGGAGCCCCGAGGTGAGCGCGGGCCCCCCGACGGACGAGGACCGCCTGGCCAGGGTCGCCCTGACCCGGGTGCTCGAACCGGGGGACGAGATCGGGGGCCGGTGGCTCCGGGAGGCCGGGCCCGTGGAGGTGCTGCGCAGGCTCGGCGGGGAGGAGGAGCGGCTCCCGGGAGTGACCGCGCGGCGCTGGGAGGGGCTACGGGCACGGGCCGCCAGGGCCCGGCCGCAGGAGGACCTGGAAGCGGCGGGGGATGTCGGGGCGCGGTTCGTGTGCCCCGGGGACGCGGAGTGGCCGCTGCCGCTGGACGACCTCGGGGACGCCCGGCCGATCGGGCTCTGGGTGCGGGGGAGGGCCTCCCTGCGGATATGGGCGGTGCGGTCGGTGGCCGTCGTCGGAGCCCGGGCCTGCACGCAGTACGGCGCGCACATGGCGGCCGAGCTGGGCGCGGGCCTGGCGGAGCGCGGCTGGGTGGTGGTCTCGGGCGGGGCGTACGGCGTGGACGGCGCCGCGCACCGCGGAGCGCTCGGCGCGGGCGGGGCCACCGTGGCCGTGCTGGCCTGCGGGGTGGACCGGGCCTATCCCCGCGGCCACGCCGAGCTGATCGGGCGGATCGCGGAACAGGGCCTGGTGGTCGGCGAGTTGCCGCCGGGTGACCATCCGACACCGAGCCGTTTCATCCTCCGGAACAGGCTGATCGCCGCCCTCACCCGAGGGACGGTGGTGGTGGAGGCGGCGTACCGCAGCGGGGCGCTGGCCACGGCCCGGGGTGCCCAGGAGCTGGGGCGCTTCACCATGGGGGTGCCGGGGCCCGCGACCAGTGGCCTCTCCGCCGGGGTCCACGAACTGCTGCGGGGCGACGGCGCCCTGGTGACCGATGCCGCGGAAGTCATCGAGCTGGTCGGTGACATGGGCGACCTGGCCCCGGAGCGGCGGGGCCCCGTCCTGCCGCGCGATCTGCTCGCGCCGGGGGCGGCCCGCGTCCTGGCCGCGCTGCCCGCGCGAGGCCGGGCGACGGCCGGGGACGTCGCTGTCGGCGCGGGGACAAGCGTGGACGACGCGGTAGGGCGCTTGTACGAGCTTCAGTCGTTGGGGTTCGTCGAACGACACGGCGACGGCTGGCAGTTGACACGCCAGGCGTTCGTGGCCGTCTTCGCTACTGGAGGTGAATCGTGACCGAGTGTGTTCCGCCGGACGGATGAACCCCCGAAAACCTTGGGAAATCGCGCAGTTGATGCGCTGACGCCGTCACCCACGGCGATGGAGGCGGCTCGGGGGGCCACCCAGCGGAACGTATCTGCGCACGCACGATCCCATAGCCTTCGCTCACTGCGACACTTCAGTCACGCTACGCTCACAAGGATTCCGACGCGGACAGACAGCCAGACGGACAACCTCATTCACTTCACGCAAACGCACCACCAGACGAGCGCGGGCGGCCCCGGTGGATTCGCCGCCTCGCGCGACGTCACCGACCCACGCGACCTCACCGGTTCACGGCAGAACGGCTCAAGGCGACGAATGCCCCAGCACACCTCAGGGTCCGACCGGGCGGCGGTCCCTCCCGCCGCCCGTAGCGGCGAGCAGGAGCGGCCCCCCGCTCCCTCGTCGCTGGACGAGTTGTGGCGGTCGTACAAGGAGACCGGGGACGGGCGGCTGCGGGAGCAGCTGATCCTGCACTACTCACCGCTGGTGAAGTACGTCGCGGGCCGGGTGAGCGTGGGCCTGCCGCCCAATGTGGAGCAGGCCGACTTCGTCTCGTCCGGGGTGTTCGGGCTGATCGACGCGATCGAGAAGTTCGACATCGAGCGGTCGATCAAGTTCGAGACCTACGCGATCACCCGCATTCGCGGGGCCATGATCGACGAGCTGCGGGCGCTCGACTGGATCCCGCGGTCCGTGCGCCAGAAGGCGCGCAATGTCGAGCGTGCCTACGCCACCTTGGAGGCGCAGCTGCGGCGGACCCCCTCGGAGAGCGAGGTCGCCGCCGAGATGGGGATCGCGCTGGAGGAACTGCACGCGGTTTTCAGCCAGTTGTCCCTGGCGAACGTGGTGGCGCTCGAAGAGCTGCTGCACGTCGGCGGCGACGGTGGCGACCGGCTGAGCCTGATGGACACCCTCGAGGACCACGCGGCCGACAACCCCGTGGAGGTCGCCGAGGACCGGGAGCTGCGCAGGCTGCTCGCGCGGGCGATCAACACGCTGCCCGAGCGCGAGAAGACCGTCGTGACGCTCTACTACTACGAAGGGCTCACGCTCGCCGAGATCGGCAATGTGCTCGGGGTGACCGAGAGCCGGGTGAGCCAGATCCACACGAAATCGGTGCTCCAGCTGCGCGCGAAGCTGGCCAGTTTTGGTCGCTGATGCGGTGCGTCGAGTGAGCTGAATCGTCCCTGCCCGACGGTTATGCGCCCCGCCGCGACTCCCGTGCGGCGCGTCCCGTCCGTAAAGTGGAGCCGTGCCAAGGATTCGAGCGGCCTCAGTGGCCGAGCACCGGACGATGCAGCGCGGGGCCCTGCTGGACGCCGCGCGGTCCCTGTTGTCCGAAGGCGGTACGGAGGCGTTGACCTTCCCCGCCCTCGCCGAGCGCACCGGGCTCGCCCGGTCGTCCGTCTACGAGTACTTCCGGTCGCGGGCGGCCGTGGTCGAAGAGCTGTGCGAGGTGGACTTTCCCGTCTGGGCGGCCGAGGTGTCGGCGGCCATGGAAGGCGCGGAGTCCGCCGAGGGCAAGGTCGAGGCCTATGTGCGGCGGCAGCTGGCCCTGGTCGGCGACCGACGGCACCGCGCCGTGGTCGCCATCTCCGCCAGTGAGCTCGACGCCGGGGCCAGGGAGAAGATCCGGGCCGCGCACGGCGGGCTCATCGCGATGATCGTCGAGGCGCTCGAAGAGCTCGGGCACGAGCAGCCCCGGATGGCGGCGATGCTCCTCCAGGGCATCGTGGACGCAGCCGTGCGGCGGATCGAGCTCGGCGTCGCCGAAGAGCCCGGGGCCATCACCGAGGCGGCCGTGGCCATGGCCCTGCGGGGCGTGCGGGGCTGAGACCCCGGCCGGGCGGCCATCCGTCCCATGCCACGCCCGCCCGCAGCCCAGGCGGTGCATCCGTGAGGGGCAGCAGTCGCGACGGGCCCCGGCGCAGCAGCCACGGCGGCAGCAGGCTCAAGGGATCGAGGTAGGTCTCGCCCCTGAGCAGACCCCAGTGCAGGCAGCCCCCGGCGCAGTGCCCCGTCGGCGGCTCCAGGACGCCGACCTCCTCACCCGCGGTGACCTCGGCGCCCTTCTTCACGGTGGGCCGCACCGGCTCGTACGTCGTGCGCAGCGGAGGATCTCCTGTGCCGTCCAGCTCCACCGAGACCACGCCTTCGCTCGCCACCCTGCCCGCGAACGACACCCGGCCGGGTGCCACCGCCCGGACGGCCGTGCCGGGGGGTGCGGCGAGATCGACGCCCCGGTGGCCCGCGCCGTACGCGGTCGAGGGCGGGTCCCAGGCGCGCAGGACCGGCGGGTGGGTGCCCACCGGCCAGTTCCGGGCCACGCGTGGCGGGGAGGGCGCCGGGGTCGGTCCCGGGGGAGGGGGCGGAGGGTTCAGGGCGGTCGCCAGCAGTGCGGCCAGCGTCGGCAGGAGCAGTTCCAGGCGGATGAGAGGCATGGCAGAACCGTCCCGCGTCCCGCCGATCCGTAGGGATCATGGTCCGGATCCGTGGAGTACCGGCCGGTTGTGGACAGCGCCGTCACCCGTGTGAGTGGAAGAGGCACCCAGCCCCCCGACGGCATGGACGGCTCCGCCGCCAGGTCACGGACGACGGCGTCACCTGGCGCCCCGCGGGTCCCGTACACTTCTTGTGGCGATCCGGGTCACCGGGTCGACTTCGCACGCCCCGACATCAGGCCATCAACAGCCGGTGTCAGCGCCCCTCGGTCCTTCGTGGCAAGGCGCACAGCGGGCGTCAGGCGCGAGTGCCGTCCGGCACACGCGGCACAACCGAGAATCTCAAGGAGAACGGCCATGGCCGTCGTCACGATGCGGGAGCTGCTGGAAAGCGGCGTCCACTTCGGTCACCAGACCCGTCGCTGGAACCCGAAGATGAAGCGCTTCATCTTCACCGAGCGCAACGGCATCTACATCATCGACCTGCTCCAGTCGCTGTCGTACATCGACCGCGCCTACGAGTTCGTCAAGGAGACCGTCGCCCACGGCGGCACGGTCATGTTCGTCGGCACGAAGAAGCAGGCGCAGGAGGCCATCGCCGAGCAGGCCACCCGCGTCGGCATGCCCTACGTCAACCAGCGCTGGCTGGGCGGCATGCTCACCAACTTCTCGACCGTCTACAAGCGTCTGCAGCGCCTCAAGGAGCTCGAGCAGATCGACTTCGAGGACGTCGCCGCTTCCGGTCTGACCAAGAAGGAGCTTCTCGTGCTCTCGCGCGAGAAGGCCAAGCTGGAGAAGACCCTCGGTGGTATCCGCGAGATGTCCAAGGTGCCCAGCGCCGTCTGGATCGTGGACACCAAGAAGGAGCACATCGCGGTCGGCGAGGCCCGGAAGCTCAACATCCCGGTCGTCGCCATCCTCGACACCAACTGCGACCCCGACGAGGTCGACTACAAGATCCCCGGCAACGATGACGCGATCCGCTCCGTCACGCTGCTCACCCGCGTGATCGCCGACGCCGTCGCCGAGGGCCTCATCGCCCGTTCCGGTGCCGCCACCGGTGACTCGAAGCCGGGCGAGAAGGCCGCCGGCGAGCCGCTCGCCGAGTGGGAGCGCGACCTGCTCGAGGGTGACAAGAAGGCCGACGCCGAGGGCGAGAAGGCCGACGAGGCCGCCGAGGCCCCCAAGGCTGACGAGAAGCCGGCCGAGGACGCCGCCGAGGCTCCGGCCGCCGAGGCCCCCGCTGCCGAGGCCCCGGCCGCGGACGCCGAGCAGGCCTGACCTCACAGGTTCGGTAGTTGACGGCGGGGGCCCGATCGGCCCCCGCCGTTCACCCGTAGACCTCCGTAGATCTTTCAAGACTTCGAGAGAGAATTTTCGATCATGGCGAACTACACCGCCGCTGACGTCAAGAAGCTCCGTGAGCTCACGGGCGCCGGCATGATGGACTGCAAGAAGGCGCTCGACGAGGCCGAGGGCAACGTCGACAAGGCCGTCGAGGCGCTCCGCATCAAGGGCCAGAAGGGCGTCGCCAAGCGCGAGGGCCGCTCCGCCGAGAACGGCGCCGTGGTCTCCCTCATCGCCGACGACAACACCTCCGGTGTCATCGTCGAGCTGAAGTGCGAGACGGACTTCGTCGCCAAGGGCGAGAAGTTCCAGGCCGTGGCGAACAACCTCGCCGCCCACATCGCCAAGACGTCCCCGGCCGACCTCGAGGCGCTGCTCGCCTCCGAGATCGAGGCCGGCAAGACCGTCCAGGCGTACGTCGACGAGGCCAACGCCAACCTCGGCGAGAAGATCGTCCTGGACCGCTTCGCGCAGTTCTCCGGCGCCTACGTCTCCGCGTACATGCACCGCACGATGCCCGACCTGCCCCCGCAGATCGGTGTCCTCGTCGAGCTGGACAAGGCCGACGCCGACGTCGCCAAGGGCATCGCGCAGCACATCGCCGCCTTCGCGCCGAAGTACCTCTCCAAGGAGGACGTGCCGGCCGAGGTCGTCGAGTCCGAGCGTCGCGTCGCCGAGGAGACCACCCGCGCCGAGGGCAAGCCCGAGGCCGCGCTCCCGAAGATCGTCGAGGGTCGCGTCAACGGCTTCTTCAAGGAGGCCACCCTCCTCGGCCAGCCGTACGCGCTGGACAACAAGAAGTCGGTCGAGAAGGTTCTCGCCGAGGCCGGTGTCACCCTGAAGCGCTTCACGCGCATCAAGGTCGGTATCTGAGTCCGTACCGCGATCGACGGTAGACCCCCTATAGGGTCGACAGCGGTCGCCCGCGTGGGGAGCCCCGGAAGGGGAACCCCGTACGCGATGTACGACCGCAGGATCTGACGAGGAGGCCACTGCCGAGCATGGGATGCGAACGACACCCCACCGGCAGTGGCCTTTTTCGTATGTGTGTCAAGTAAGAGAAGCGAGAACACCATGACCACCAAGGCCGACTCGAAGAGTGACGACGGCAAAGTTGCCGGACGCTTCCTGCTGAAGCTCTCCGGTGAGGCGTTCGCCGGTGGAGGCGGCCTCGGGGTCGACCCCGACGTGGTGCACGCCATCGCCCGGGAGATCGCGGCCGTGGTCCGCGACGGCGCCCAGATCGCCGTCGTCATCGGCGGCGGCAACTTCTTCCGCGGCGCCGAGCTCCAGCAGCGCGGCATGGACCGGGCCCGCTCGGACTACATGGGCATGCTCGGCACGGTCATGAACTGCCTCGCCCTCCAGGACTTCCTGGAGAAGGAGGGCATCGACTGCCGCGTCCAGACCGCCATCACCATGGGCCAGGTCGCGGAGCCGTACATCCCGCTGCGCGCCGTGCGCCACCTGGAGAAGGGCCGTGTGGTCATCTTCGGCGCCGGTATGGGCATGCCGTACTTCTCCACCGACACCACCGCCGCGCAGCGTGCCCTGGAGATCGACGCCGAGGCGCTGCTCATGGGCAAGAACGGCGTGGACGGCGTCTATGACTCCGACCCGAAGACCAACCCCGACGCGGTGAAGTTCGACGCTCTCGGCTACGGCGAGGTCATCACCCGCGACCTCAAGGTCGCCGACATGACCGCCATCACGCTGTGCCGGGACAACAAGCTGCCCATCCTCGTCTTCGAGCTGCTCTCCGAAGGCAATATCGCCCGAGCCGTCAAGGGTGAGAAGATCGGCACACTCGTGGGCGACCAGGGAAGCCGGAACTGACCTCAGGGCCTTGGGCCTCAGGGATCTGAGCCCGACTCAAGGGACGTACGCGAGACGCCCCTTGAGGGGATGGACAAAGCCCTGCCGGTCGGACACCGTGCAGGAAAGACACGCGACGCAGCCGGCCGCCCCGTGCTAGCCGGGCCTACTCAAGACACGCAGGAGCAAGTGGTGATCGAAGAGACCCTCCTCGAGGCCGAGGAGAAGATGGAGAAGGCCGTCGTGGTCGCCAAGGAGGACTTCGCCGCGATCCGCACCGGCCGTGCGCACCCGGCGATGTTCAACAAGATCGTGGCGGACTACTACGGCGCGCTGACGCCGATCAACCAGCTGGCCTCGTTCTCGGTGCCCGAGCCGAGGATGGCGGTGGTGACCCCGTTCGACAAGACCGCGCTGCGCAACATCGAGCAGGCGATCCGCGACTCCGACCTCGGCGTCAACCCGAGCAACGACGGCAACATCATCCGGGTGACCTTCCCCGAGCTGACGCAGGACCGCCGCAAGGAGTACATCAAGGTCGCCAAGACCAAGGCCGAGGACTCCAAGATCTCGATCCGCTCCATCCGCCGCAAGGCGAAGGAGACCATCGACAAGGCCGTCAAGGACGGCGACATCGGTGAGGACGAGGGCCGCCGCGCCGAGAAGGAGCTGGACGACACCACCGCGAAGTACGTCGCTCAGGTGGACGAGCTGCTCAAGCACAAGGAAGCCGAGCTGCTCGAAGTCTGAGGCTCGAGTCCGAGGAATCAGGAAACCGATCCGTGAACGACTCTTCCTGGGGGGCGCCGCCCAGAGCCGGGTATTGGGGGCCGCCCGACCAGGGACCTGGTCAGGGGGCGCCCCCGGCAGGTCCCGCGTACGATGCGCAGGACGCGCTGCTTCCGTCCGTGACGCAGCCGATGCCCATCGTGCCCGACGCACCGGTGAGCGGCTCTGACCAGGACGACCGGGGGGCCACTCGGATGGGCGGCCCCCTGTTCCGTGACGAGCCCTCGCAGGAGCCCATGCCCAGCGCACCACAGCCCGCCCCGGCAGCGCCGCAGCCCGCGCCGAAGAAGAGCGCGGGCCGCGATCTCGGTGCGGCCATAGGAGTCGGTGTGGGTCTCGGCGCGGTGATCATCGCGTCGCTGTTCATCGTGAAGGCCGCCTTCATCGGCGTGATAGCGGTCGCCGTGGTGGTCGGCCTTTGGGAGCTCACCTCCCGCCTGGAGGAGCGCAAGGCCATCAAGGCGCCGCTGGTGCCGCTCGCGGTGGGCGGCGCGGCGATGGTCGTCGCCGGCTACGTCCGGGGCCCCGAGGGTGCCTGGGTGGCGATGGCGCTCACCGCGCTCGCCGTCCTGGTCTGGCGCATGACCGAGCCTCCCGAGGGCTATCTGAAGGACGTCACGGCGGGGGTCTTCGCGGCCTTCTACGTCCCGTTCCTCGCCACGTTCGTGGCGCTGATGCTCACCGCGGACGACGGACCGCAGCGGGTGCTCACCTTCCTGCTCCTGACCGTGGTCAGCGACACCGGGGCGTACGCGGTCGGCTGGCGCTTCGGCAAGCACAAGCTGGCGCCGCGCATCAGCCCCGGCAAGACCCGCGAGGGCCTGCTCGGTGCGATCACGTTCGCGATGGCGGCGGGCGCGCTGTGCATGGAGTTCCTGATCGACGGCGGGACGTGGTGGCAGGGGCTGCTCATCGGCCTCGCGGTCGCGGCGAGCGCCACGCTCGGCGATCTCGGCGAGTCGATGATCAAGCGGGACCTCGGCATCAAGGACATGGGCACGCTGCTGCCGGGGCACGGCGGCATCATGGACCGCCTGGATTCACTGCTGCCGACGGCGCCGGTCGTCTGGCTCCTGCTGGTGATCTTCGTCGGGTCCGGCTGACCTCTACCTGGTCTGACCTGCGTGAATGTGCGTGAGGGGTCCGTTGTCCACAGGGCGGCGGGCCCCTCGTCGTATGTCTGCGACACTGGATGGACCATGCCTGTACCCGGAGAACTCACCTTCGTCGCGCCCCGCGGAGCCAAGAAGCCCCCGCGGCACCTCGCCGACCTCACGCCCGCCGAGCGCAAGGAGGCCGTCGCCGCCATCGGCGAGAAGCCGTTCCGCGCCAAGCAGCTCTCGCAGCACTACTTCGCGCGGTACGCCCACGACCCGGCCGAGTGGACCGACATCCCCGCCGGCGCGCGCGACAAGCTCCGTGAGGCTCTGCTGCCCGACCTGATGTCCGTGGTGCGGCACATCAGCTGTGACGACGACACCACCCGCAAGACGCTCTGGCGGCTCTTCGACGGGACGCTGGTGGAGTCGGTGCTCATGCGCTACCCCGACCGGGTCACGATGTGCATCAGCTCCCAGGCCGGATGCGGCATGAACTGCCCGTTCTGCGCCACCGGCCAGGCCGGTCTCGACCGGAACCTGTCGACGGGCGAGATCGTGCACCAGATCGTCGACGGCATGCGCGCGCTGCGCGACGGCGAGATCCCCGGCGGGCCCGCCCGGCTGTCCAACATCGTCTTCATGGGCATGGGCGAGCCGCTGGCCAACTACAACCGTGTGACCGGTGCCATCCGCCGCCTCACCGACCCCGAGCCGGACGGCCTCGGGCTCTCGCAGCGCGGGATCACGGTGTCGACGGTGGGGCTCGTCCCCGCCATCCACCGGTTCTCCGACGAGGGCTTCAAGTGCCGTCTCGCGATCTCGCTGCACGCCCCGGACGACGACCTGCGCGACACCCTCGTGCCGGTCAACACCAAGTGGAAGGTGCGGGAGGTGCTCGACGCCGGCTGGGAGTACGCGGCCAAGTCGGGGCGTCGCCTCTCCATCGAGTACGCGCTGATCCGCGACATCAACGACCACGCGTGGCGCGGTGACCGCCTCGGCCGGCTGCTCAAGGGCAAGCCGGTGCACGTGAACCTGATCCCGCTGAACCCCACGCCGGGCTCGAAGTGGACGGCCTCGCGGCCCGAGGACGAGAAGGCGTTCGTGGAGGCCATCGCCGCCCATGGCGTGCCGGTCACGATCCGGGACACCCGGGGCCAGGAGATCGACGGGGCGTGCGGTCAGCTCGCCGCGGCCGAGAGGTAGTCTGGCCGTCGTACACACATCTGCATATTCCGACAGGGGAGCGCCACAGCGCTGAGAGTGCGGCACCTTGGACAGGTGGGCCGCAGACCCTCTGAACCTCGCCCAGGTCATTCTGGGTAGGAAGTTCGGGCACCACTCAAGCTGTTGCGCCCTGCCCGCGGCCATCCGGTCGGCGGGCAGGGCCGCGTCTCTTCCTGGACACCCAGGAGGACAACTCAGTGAGCACCAAGAAGATCACCTCCGTCGCCATCGCGGTGGGCCTCGGGCTCGTCGCCGTCTCGGCGTGCGGCTCCGGCGACGACGCCTCGAAGGCGGACTCCAAGTCCGTCACGCTCGTCAGCCATGACTCCTTCAACGTCTCCAAGGACGTACTGAAGGAATTCGAGAAGCGGTCCGGGTACCAGGTCAAGGTCCTCAAGGACGGGGACGCGGGCGCCGCCGTGAACAAGGCGATCCTCTCCAAGGACAACCCGCAGGGCGACGTCTTCTTCGGAGTCGACAACACCCTGCTGTCACGGGCGCTCGACAACGGCCTCTTCCAGTCGTACGAGGCCAAGGGCTCGGACGAGATCAAGCCGGAGTACCGCGTCGACCAGGGCAAGCACCGCGTGACGCCCGTGGACAGCGGTGACATCTGCGTCAACTACGACAAGAAGTACTTCGCCGACAAGAAGCTGGCGCCGCCGAAATCCTTCGAGGATCTGGCCGAGCCCGCGTACAAGAACCTGCTGGTCACCGAGAACGCCTCGACCTCGTCGCCCGGTCTCGGCTTCCTGCTCGGCACCGCCGCGAAGTACGGCGACAAGGGCTGGGAGGGCTACTGGAAGAAGCTCAAGGCCAACGGCGTCAAGGTCGTCGACGGCTGGGAGCAGGCGTACAACGAGGAGTTCTCCGGGTCCGCGGGCGGCAAGAAGGCCAAGGGCGACCGGCCGCTCGTCGTCTCCTACGCCTCTTCGCCGCCCGTGGAGGTGCTCTACGGCAAGCCGCGGCCCAAGGAGGCGCCGACCGGCGTCGCGACCGGCACGTGCTTCCGCCAGGTCGAGTACGCGGGCCTGCTCAGCAACGCCGAGAACGCCAAGGGCGGCAAGGCGCTCCTGGACTTCCTGGCGGGCGAGGAGTTCCAGGCGGACATGCCGCTGAACATGTTCGTGAACCCGGTGCGGGAGGGCGTCGAGCTGCCCGAGCTGTTCACGAAGCACGGTGTGACGGTCGACGAGCCGCAGACCATGGACCCGAAGAAGATCGCCGACAACCGCGAGCCGTGGATCAAGTCGTGGACCTCGCTCGTACTGAAGTAAAGGCCCGTCCCCCCAGGGGATTCGGCCGCGGGAGCGCGGCGCGGCTCGGTCTGATGGCCGTGCCCGTCGCGTTCTTCGCGCTCTTCTTCGCCTATCCGGTCACGGCGATCGTCGCGCGCGGACTGCATGTGGACGGCGGCTGGCGGTTCGGGCGGATCGTGGACGTGCTCGGGCAGTCCGACATCCGGCACGTCCTGTGGTTCACCACCTGGCAGGCGCTCGCGTCGACCGCGCTCACGCTGCTGATCGCGCTCCCCGGCGCGTATGTCTTCGCGCGCTTCGACTTCCCGGGCAAGCAGGTGCTGCGGGCCGTCGTCACCGTGCCGTTCGTGCTGCCCACCGTCGTGGTCGGCACGGCGTTCCTCGCGCTGATCGGGCGGGGCGGGCTCTTCGACGAGCTGTGGGGTGTGCGGCTCGACACCACCGTGTGGGCGATCCTGCTCGCGCACGTGTTCTTCAACTACGCGGTCGTCGTCCGCACCGTCGGCGGGCTCTGGTCACAGCTCGACCCGCGCCAGGAGGAGGCCGCGCGGATGCTCGGCGCCTCGCGCTGGAGGGCCTGGCGGACGGTGACGCTGCCCGCGCTCGGGCCGGCCGTCGCGGCCGCCGCCCTCATGGTCTTCCTCTTCACCTTCACCTCCTTCGGCATCGTCCAGATCCTCGGCGGACCCGCGTACTCCACCCTTGAGGTGGAGATCTACCGGCAGACCGCGCAGCTGCTCGACCTGCCCACGGCCGCCGTCCTGACCGTCGTGCAGTTCGCGGCGGTCGGGCTCATCCTCGCGATCCATGCCTGGACCGTGCGGCGGCGCGAGAGCGTGCTGAAGCTGGTCGACGCCTCGGCCGTGGCCCGCCGCCCGCGCGGCGCGGGGCAGTGGACGCTGCTCGGCCTGGTCATGGCCACGGTCGCCGGGCTGATACTGCTGCCGCTCGGCGTGCTGGTCCAGCGCTCCCTCGACGCTCCCGGCGGCCATGGATTCGCGTACTACCGGGAGCTGACCTCGGCGGAGGGCGGTGCCTTCCTCGTGCCGCCGATCGAGGCGGTGTGGAATTCGCTCCAGTACGCGGTGGTGGCCACCGGCATCGCGGTCGTCATCGGCGGGCTGGCGGCGGCCGCGCTCACGCGGAGAGCCGGTCGTCTCGTACGCGGATTCGACGCGCTGCTCATGCTGCCGCTCGGGGTATCGGCGGTGACCGTCGGCTTCGGGTTCCTGATCGCGCTGGACGAGCCGCCCCTTGATCTGCGGGCCACCTGGATCCTGGTGCCGCTCGCCCAGGCCCTGGTCGGCGTGCCGTTCGTCGTACGCACCATGCTGCCCGTCCTGCGCGCGGTGGACGGACGGCTCCGGGAGGCGGCGGCCGTGCTCGGGGCGTCGCCGCTGCGGGCCTGGCGGGAGGTGGACCTGCCGATGGTGCGGCGGGCGCTGCTGATCGCCGCCGGGTTCGCCTTCTCTGTGTCGCTCGGCGAGTTCGGGGCGACCGTCTTCATCGCGCGGCCCGACAACCCGACCCTGCCGGTGGCCGTGGCGCGGCTGCTCGGGCGGGCCGGGGACCTCAACTACGGCCAGGCGATGGCCCTTTCGACCATCCTGATGGTGGTGTGCGCGGTGTCGCTGCTGCTGCTGGAACGCATCCGTACCGACCGCACTTCGGGGGAGTTCTGATGACGACCGCCTTGCTGAGCCTGCGTGAGGCGACGGTCCGGTTCGGGGCGCGGGCCGTGCTCGACGCCGTGGACCTGGAGGTCGCCGAGCACGAGATCGTCTGCGTGCTCGGGCCGAGCGGCAGCGGCAAGTCGACGCTGCTGCGGGCGGTCGCCGGGCTCCAGTCGCTCGACGCGGGGCGCATCGAGCTCGGCGGGCGTGACCAGCGCGGGGTGCCCGCGCACAAGCGGGGCGTCGGCCTGATGTTCCAGGACCACCAGCTCTTCCCGCAGCGCGACGTGGCGGGCAACGTCGCCTTCGGGCTGCGCATGCGGGGCGCCTCGCGCGGCGAACAGGCCGACCGCGTCGCCGAGTTGCTCGAACTCGTCGGCCTGCCGAAGGCGCAGCGGCGCGCGGTCGCCTCGCTCTCCGGCGGCGAGCAGCAGCGGGTCGCCCTCGCGCGCGCACTCGCGCCCCGCCCCCGGCTGCTGATGCTCGACGAGCCGCTGGGTCAGCTCGACCGCTCCCTGCGCGAACGCCTCGTCGTCGAACTGCGGGAACTCTTCGACGAGTTGGGCACGACCGTGCTCGCCGTCACGCACGACCAGGGTGAGGCCTTCGCGCTAGCCGACCGGGTCGTCGTGATGCGGGAGGGGCGGATCGCCCAGTCCGGCACGCCCCTCGAGGTGTGGCAGCGCCCGGTGGACGAGTTCGTCGCGCGGTTCCTCGGCTTCGAGAACGTGCTCCCGGCGACGGTCACCGGCGAGACGGCCGACACGGCATGGGGCAAGGTCCCCGTGCCGAAGGGCGCCCCCGCCGGGCGCTGCGAGATCCTGGTGCGGCCGGCCGGGGTGCGCCTCGTCCCCGTCGAGCAGGGGCTGCCCTGCGCCGTGACGGCACGGACCTTCCGCGGCACCCATGTCGCGGTGCGCCTCCAGCCGGCGGAAGGACCGCGCCTGGAGGCGGCGTGCGCGCTGCGGGAGGCGCCGGAGGTGGGCGAGAGGGTGGGGGTCGCCTTCGACGCCGGGGATGTGGTGGTTCTCGGGGGCGCGGGGGCCTTGCCGGCGGCGGGGGTGTCCGGGGGGCGGAAGTCGCTGTAGCGCGCGCTCAAGGAGAGGGGGAGGTCCTGGGGGAGCGGGAGCTGCTCGACTTCTGGTTGGCGCGGGCCTCCTTCGGCTGAGGAGTACGGTTCAGCTCCGCGCCGCCGCGGCCCTCACCAGTCCCCGTTCGTACGCGAGGATCACCGCCTGCGCCCGGTCGCGCAGCCCCATCTTGGTGAAGAGGCGGTTGATGTGCGTCTTCACGGTGTGGTCGGTGATCGTGAGGCGGTCGGCGATCTCCGCGTTCGACAGGCCCTGCGCGATGAGGACGAGCACCTCCACCTCACGGGCCGTCAGCCCGTCGACGCCGCCCGCGGGAACCGGGGGGACGGCGGCCCGCTGGCGCGTGAACTCGGCGACGAGACGCTTGGTGATCTCTGGCGACAGCAGGGCGTTGCCCGCCGCCACGACCCGTACCGCGTGCAGCAGTTCGGGGAACGTCGCGTCCTTGAGCAGAAACCCCGAGGCCCCGGCGGTCAGCGCCTCGTACACGTACTCGTCGAGGCCGAACGTCGTCAGCATCAGCGCCTTCGTCGCGCCGCCGGACGCCGCGAGGATCTCGCGGGCCGCGTCGATGCCGTTCTTGCGCGGCATACGGATGTCGAGCAGGACCAGGTCGGGGCGGTGCTCGGCCGCGAGGCGGACGGCCTGGGCGCCGTCCTCGGCCTCGGCGACGACCTGGATGTCGTCCTGGGTGCCCAGGAGGTTCACGAAACCGGTGCGCACGACGGCCTGATCGTCCGCGACGAGGGTTCTGATCACGGCGGGGGGTCCCTTCCGCTCCGGAGCGGGTCCGTTCCTCTCCGGAGCCTGGATGTCCTTCGTCACCACGGCAGTTCCGCCTCCACGCGGAACCCGCCGTCGCGGCCCGCGCCCGCGGTGAGGCTGCCGCCGACCAGGGCGGCGCGCTCACGCATGCCGGTCAGGCCGTGGCCGCCAGCGCCACCGCCGTCCCGCGGCGGTCCGGGGCCGTCGTCGGTGACGCGGAGCGCCAACCGGTCCTTGCGGTAGTCGAGTTCGACGAGCGCGCGGGCGCCGGGGGCGTGCTTGCGGGCGTTCGTCAGGGACTCCTGCACGATGCGGTACGCCGACAGCTCCCACACCGCGGCCAGCGGCACCCGCTCCCCGCTGATCCGCAGCTCCGCGGCTCCGCCCACCGCGCGGTGCTGCTCGATGAGTTCGTCGAGGTGGTCGAGGGTGGGCTGCGGGGCGGTCGCGGCGGCCGCGGTGGTTCCGGTGTGCCGCGGGGCCGGGGTGCGCAGGACGCCGAGGAGCCGGCGCAGCTCGGCCAGGGACGCGCGGGCCGTTCCCGCGATCTGCTGGAAGCCGTCACGGGCCTGCGGGCTCAGCCCCGGCGTCGTGTACGTCGCGCTCTCCGCCTGCACCGCGATCATCGACACGGAGTGCGAGACGATGTCGTGCAGCTCACGGGCGATGGCCGCGCGCTCGGCCTCGGCCGCCCGCCGCCGCTCCTCGGCGATCAACTGCGCCTGCGTGTGGGCGCGTTCGCGCCGTGTCTCCTCGCGGGAGCGCACCGCGTCACCCATGCAGACGGCGCCGAGGATCACCGCCGATAGCCCGAACGCCTCGGCGAACAGGCCGAGTGACCCGGCGTTGCCGAGCGGCGGCACGTCGGGCAGCCGGTCGTCGCGGGCCCAGCGCAGGACGTGCCACAGGTTCACCGCGAGGGCCCCGAACGCGCCGCCCGCGATCAGCAGCGCCGGGTGCAGCACGCGGTGGCGGCCGAGGACGTAACAGCTGACGAGCCCGCTGATCATCACCGCGATCGACAGCGACGAGTCGGCGCCGAAGCTCAGCAGCCCGGCGGCCACGCTCACCAGGGCGACCGGCGGGAAGGCCCGGCGCCACATCAGCGAGGCCGTGGAGATCAGGATGGCGGCCCCGTTCGTCAGCGAGCCGGGGAACGCGCTGAGTTCGGCGACCGCCCCCACGGTCAGGGCCGCGCCCGTGCACCACGGGTAGGCGGGGGCGGCGGCCAGGGCGCGCAGACGTCCGCGCACCGGGCGGGGCCGCCGAGGAATGGTCGTGCTCATGCCCCGATTCTCGCGGGGCGGCAGGGAGCGCCGCGTCGGCGCCGAGGTGGAGAACGGCGCGGGATGTCATGCCACGGGTTGATCCACGGTCCCGGAGCCTCGTGCGACGCGCCGCGCGCCGCGCGTTCCTACCGTCGGAGCATGCCCCACCCGCCTCGCATCCCTCGCACTCTCGTCATCACCAACGACTTCCCGCCCCGGCAGGGCGGCATCGAGACCTTCGTGGACACCCTCACCCGGCGCTTTCCGCCCGGCACGGCCGTCGTGTACACCTCCGCCGAGCCGGGCGACGTGGCGTACGACAGCACGTTTCCCCACCCCGTCGTACGCGACCGGGCCCGCACCCTGCTGCCGACGCGGCGCACGGGCGAGCGGGCCGTCGCCCTCGCCCGGCGGTACGGCTGCGACCGCGTCTGGTTCGGTGCCGCAGCCCCGCTCGGGCTGCTCGCCGGACGGCTGCGGCGGGAGGCCGGGGTGCGCACGGTCGTCGCCACGACCCATGGCCACGAGGTGTGGTGGGCCCGCACCCCGGGCGCGCGGACGCTGCTGCGCCGCATCGGGACGGGCGCCGACTGCGTCACGTATCTCGGGCCGAGCACCCGCGAACCCGTCCGCTGGGCCATGGACCCCGATGTGCGGTTCGCCCGCCTGGTGCCGGGCGTCGACGCCGAGGAGTTCGGGCCGGGCGTCGACGGCCGCCCGGTGCGCGAGCGGTACGGACTCACGGACGGCAGGCAGGTCGTCCTGTGCGCGGCGCGCCTCGTGCCGCGCAAGGGGCAGGACACCCTGATCGAGGCGTGGCCGATGGTGCGCAGGGCGGTCGCCGGCGCCACGCTGCTGCTGGTCGGCGCCGGACCGTACGAGGCGCGGCTGCGCCGGCTCGCCGAGGAACAGGGCGTCCTGGACGGCGTCGTCTTCGCGGGCGGCCACCCGCACCACGCGATGCCGCCCTTCTACGCCGCCGCCGACGCCTTCGCCATGCCGTGCCGCACCCGCAGAGGGGGCCTGGAGGTGGAAGGGCTCGGCATCGTCTTCCTGGAGGCGGCCGCCGCCGGACTCCCCGTCGTGGCCGGGGACTCCGGCGGCGCACCGGACGCCGTACGGGACGGCGAGAGCGGCTACGTGGTCGACGGCCGCTCCCCGGCAGCCGTCGCCGACCGCCTCGTACGCCTGCTGCGCGACCGCGGCCTCGCCCGCTCCATGGGGGACAAGGGGCGGGCGTGGGTGCGGGAGGAGTGGGACTGGGGGCGGTCCTACGAGGTGCTCGCCGGGCTGCTGGAGCCGCGCGCCTAGGGGTGACTGGGGGTGTGACCGGGGGAGTGACCGGCGGTGTGGCCCGGAGTGTGGCTGGGGGCGGGCTCCGGCGCGTACCCCCCGGCCGAGAGGAGGGAGTCCAGCTTGGCGGGGGCGTCCTCGACCCGGTCCACCAGGGCGATCCGTGACTCCATGGACCTGCCGCGCGCCAGCGACTGGAGCAGGGGCCAGACCGGGAGGTGCTCCGTCCAGTGCGCGCGGTCGACCAGGACCATCGGGGTGGGCTCGCCGCGCGACTCGTAGTAGTTGGGCGTGGTGTTGTCGAAGACCTCCTGGACCGTGCCCGCGGCGCCCGGCAGGAAGACGACGCCCGAGTTCGAACGGGCCAGCAGGCCGTCCTCACGCGTGGCGTTGGCGAAGTACTTGGCCAGGTGGGAGGCGAAGGCGTTCGGCGGCTCGTGGCCGTAGAACCACGTGGGGATGCCGACCGAGGCGCCGCCGGATGGCCAGCGCTCGCGGACCGCGAAGGCCGCCCGCGCCCACTCGGTGACCGACGGCGTGAACGACGGCGCCTTGGCGAGGATTTCCAGGGCCTCCTCCAGCATGCCGTCGGCGAAGACGGCGGCGTACGCCCCGAGGTTCGCCGCCTCCATCGCGCCGGGGCCGCCGCCCGTCGCGACCGTGAAGCCGGCGCGGGCCAGCGCGCGGCCGAGCCGGGCCGCGCCCGCGTACTCCTGTGTGCCGCGTGCCATCGCGTGGCCGCCCATGACGCCCACGACCCCCGCGCCGGCGAGCAGTTCGTCCAGGGCGTCGGAGATCGAGTCGTCGTGTATCGCGCGCAGCATCGAGGAGAAGACGTCGCCGTCGGCCTTGGTCCGCTGGAACCAGTCGTACGCGTGGGCGTCGGGCGTCGCGTCGTACCCGCCCCCGGCGAGGCCGGCGAACAGGTCGTCGGGAGTGTAGAGCAGCCCCCGGTAGGGGTTGAACGGCAGCCCGGGGACCGGCGGGAAGACCAGCGCGCCCGAGGCCCGCACCTTCGCCGCCGCGTCCTCGCTCATGGGGCAGCCCAGGAAGACGGCACCCGCGACATGCGCGGCCTTGAGCGTGGCGGTGCGCTCCGTCAGGTCGACGGCCTGGACGCGGCAGCCGGCGAGAGCGCCGCGTCCCGAGACCTCGTCGAACTCGGCGAGGGTCTCGATCTCACGGTCCTCGCCGGTCGCACGGGATGTGGATGTCGGTTCGTCGGTCGGCTGCATCCGCCCATACTAGGAAACGATGACCGTAGCGCCTGGGGGCCGGGTGCGGCGCCGGCATCGCGGAAGGCGAGTCGCGCACCCGGGTAGGTCGGGGGGCGACCCGCTGCGTATCTTCGTACAGCCGTTATCGGACGGTGATGACTGTGCGAGTCGGATGGTGACACTCCTCAGGGAGGCACACGCGGTGTGCCGGGGGTGGCCCCTTGTTGCGGTAGCTGAGTGAAACGAGGACGAGCATGGCTGAGGTGGCGGTCGAGAAGGAGCGCTCGGTGCCACGATCGCGGGCCTCTCGTGGGAGCGGCGGGGTGGGCGAGCCGGAGCTGCGGCAGTTGCTCGCGGGGCTGACGGCCGTACGGGACGGCGATTTCGGTACGCGGCTGCCGGACGAGGGCGACGGGCTGATCGGGGAGATCGCCGCCGTCTTCAACGGCATGGTCGATCAGCTGTCGCTGTTCACGTCCGAGGTGACGCGCGTGGCGCGCGAGGTCGGCACGGAGGGAACGCTGGGCGGGCAGGCCGTCGTACCCGGTGTCTCCGGGACCTGGGCGGACCTGACCGACAACGTGAACGCCATGGCGGGCAACCTGACGACCCAGGTCCGCGACATCGCCCAGGTGGCGACCGCCGTGGCCAAGGGCGACCTGTCGCAGAAGATCGACGTGGACGCGCGCGGCGAGATCCTGGAGCTGAAGGACACCGTCAACACGATGGTCGACCAGCTCTCCGCGTTCGCCGCCGAGGTGACCCGCGTCGCCCGCGAGGTCGGCAGCGAAGGGCAGCTGGGCGGGCAGGCCCAGGTGCCGGGCGTCGGCGGTGTCTGGCGGGACCTGACCGACTCGGTGAACCTGATGGCCGGCAACCTCACCGACCAGGTCCGCAACATCGCCCAGGTCACGACCGCCGTGGCCAAGGGCGACCTGTCGCAGAAGATCACGGTCAACGCGCGCGGCGAGATCCTCCAGCTGAAGGAGACCATCAACACGATGGTCGACCAGCTCTCGTCGTTCGCCGACGAGGTCACCCGCATGGCGCGGGACGTGGGCACCGAGGGCATCCTGGGCGGCCAGGCCGACGTCAAGGGCGTCTCGGGTACCTGGCGGGACCTGACCGACTCGGTGAACAGCATGGCGGGCAACCTCACGGACCAGGTGCGCTCGATCGCCCAGGTGGCCACCGCGGTGGCCGGGGGAGACCTGTCGCAGAAGATCACGGTCAACGCGCGCGGCGAGATCCTCCAGCTGAAGGAGACCATCAACACGATGGTCGACCAGCTCTCCGCGTTCGCCGACGAGGTGACCCGCGTCGCCCGTGAGGTCGGCACCGAGGGCAATCTCGGCGGCCAGGCGACGGTCCGCGGTGTCTCCGGCACGTGGAAGGACCTCACCGACAACGTGAACGTCATGGCCTCCAACCTGACGGGCCAGGTGCGCTCCATCGCCCAGGTCGCCACCGCGGTGGCGCGCGGTGACCTCTCGCAGAAGATCACCGTGGAGGCCAAGGGCGAGGTCGCCGCGCTCGCCGGCGGGATCAACACGATGGTCGACACGCTCTCGGCCTTCGCCGACGAGGTGACGCGCGTGGCGCGCGAGGTCGGCACCGAGGGCCAGCTCGGTGGTCAGGCCCGCGTCCCGAACGTGGCGGGCACGTGGAAGGACCTCACCGACAACGTCAACTCGATGGCCAACAACCTGACCAACCAGGTGCGCAACATTGCCCTGGTCACCACCGCGGTGGCCAACGGCGACCTGTCCAAGAAGATCGACGTCGACGCCCGTGGGGAGATCCTGGAGCTGAAGACGACCATCAACACGATGGTCGACCAGCTCTCCGCGTTCGCCGCCGAGGTGACGCGCGTGGCGCGCGAGGTCGGCAGTGAGGGCAGACTGGGCGGCCAGGCCGAGGTCGAGGGAGTGTCGGGCACCTGGAAGCGCCTGACCGAGAACGTCAACGAACTGGCCGGCAACCTCACCCGGCAGGTCCGCGCCATCGCCGAGGTGGCGAGCGCGGTGGCCGAGGGCGACCTGACCCGCTCCATCACCGTCGACGCCTCCGGCGAGGTCGCCGAACTCAAGGACAACATCAACACCATGGTCGAGTCGCTGCGCGAGACGACCAGGGCCAACCAGGAACAGGACTGGCTCAAGTCCAACCTCGCCCGCATCTCCGGCCTCATGCAGGGCCACCGGGACCTCGCCGTGGTCGCGGAGCTGGTCATGGACGAGCTGGCTCCCCTCGTCGCGGCGCAGTACGGAGCCTTCTACCTCGTCGAGGAGACGGACGGGTCCACCGGACTCACCCTCGTCGGGTCCTACGGCCGCCCCGTCGACAGCGTCGGCCGCAGACGCTTCCAGCTCGGGGAGTCCCTGGTGGGCCAGGCGGCGCGCAGCCGCCGGCCCATCGCCGTCAACCGGATCCCGGCGGACTACGTCAGCATCTCGTCCGGGCTCGGGCAGGCCGCGCCGGGCAGCTTGATGGTCGTACCGATCCTCGTCGAGGACCAGGTCCTCGGTGTCATCGAACTGGCGTCGTTCGAGCAGTTCACCCCGGTGCACCGGGACTTCCTGGAGCAGCTGATGGAGACGCTCGGGGTGAACGTCAACACCATCGTCGCCAACGCGCGCACCGACGAGCTGCTGGAGGAGTCCCAGCGGCTGACCGCCGAACTCCAGGCCCGCTCCACGGAGTTGCAGGTCCAGCAGGACGAGCTCCAGCGCTCCAACGCCGAACTGGAGGAGAAGGCGGCCCTGCTGGCGACCCAGAACCGCGACATCGAGACGAAGAACCTGGAGATCGAGCAGGCCCGCCAGGAACTGGAGGCACGGGCCCAGCAGCTGTCCCTCACCTCCAAGTACAAGTCGGAGTTCCTGGCCAACATGAGCCACGAGCTGCGCACCCCGCTGAACAGCCTGCTCATCCTCGCCCAGCTCCTCGCGCAGAACCCGACGCGCAACCTCACCGCGAAGCAGGTCGAGTACGCGGGCATCATCCACTCGGCGGGTTCCGACCTGCTCCAGCTCATCAACGACATCCTCGACCTGTCCAAGGTCGAGGCGGGCAAGATGGACATCAACCCGGAGCCGGTGCCGCTGCGCAAGCTCCTGGACTACGTCGAGGCGACCTTCCGCCCGATGACCACCCAAAAGCACCTCGAATTCACCATCAGTACCGCGCCCGACGTGCCGTCCGAGCTGCGCACCGACGACTCCAGGCTGCGGCAGGTCCTGCGCAACCTCCTCTCCAACGCGGTCAAGTTCACCGAGCGCGGCAGCGTCGAGCTGCGCATCGAGCGGGCCGGGGACAGCGAGGTGCCGGCGTCCGTGCGACGCGGCGAGGCGATGCTGGCCTTCCGCGTGAAGGACACCGGCATCGGCATCGCCGAGCACCAGCTCGAAGCGATCTTCGGCGCGTTCCAGCAGGCCGACGGCACCACCAGCCGCAAGTACGGCGGCACGGGCCTCGGCCTGTCCATCAGCCGGGAGATCGCCCACCTGCTGGGCGGCGTGGTCGTCGCCGCGAGCACGCAGGGGCAGGGCAGTACGTTCACGCTCTACCTGCCCGTGAGCCGCGCCGAGTGGGAGACCGGGGCCGTCGCCCCGCAGGTCACGCGGGCCACACCCATCCGTGCGGCGGGTGACGGGGCCGGCATCGCCGCCGCCCCGGCGCCGCAGCGCAAGCGCCGGCTGCTCGTGGTCGAGGGGCGGGCGCGCGGCCTGCTGTCCCTGGTGGCGGAGAGCGCCGTCGCCGACCTGTCCGGGGGTCGGGAGCCTTCCGTGAAGCCGGCGGAGGCGGACTTCGAGGTCATCACCGCGGTCGGCGCGGTGGAGGCGGCCGAGAGCCTGGCCGCGGGGGCCTGCCACTGCGTCGTCCTGGAGCTGGACATGCCGAAGGACGAGGCGTTCGCGTTCCTCGACGCGATGGACGGCGACACCGCCGTGACGTCCGTACCGGTTCTCGCGCACAACAGCCGCCGCCTCGACCCGGAGCACGAGCAGCGGCTGCAGTCGCGCTCCCACACGCGCCCCCTGGAGCTGATCTCCAGTCTGGACGAGCTGCGTGAGCGCATCGCGCTGCACCTGTCCGCCGAGCAGCCCGGCGACGTGGTCCCGCTGGCGCGGGGCGAGGAGGTCGGCGAGCAGCCCCCGCCGGCCGCGGGCGGCAGCCTCTCCGGGCGTGTCGTGCTGGTCGTGGACGATGACGCCCGCAACCTGTACGCCATCAGCGGCATCCTGGAGCTGCACGGCATCGAGGTGCTGCACGCCGAGAACGGCCGCAAGGGCATCGAGACGCTCCGGGCCAACCCGGAGATCGACCTGGTCCTGATGGACGTGATGATGCCCGAGATGGACGGGTACGCGGCGACGACGGAGATCAGGCAGGACCCGGCCTACGCGACGCTGCCCATCATCGCCGTGACGGCGAAGGCCATGCCGGGCGACCGGGAGAAGAGCCTCGCCTCCGGGGCCAGCGACTACGTCACCAAGCCCGTCGACGCGGGCGACCTCATCGCCTGCATCGGGCGCTGGCTCAGTGAGGAGTCGACGGTCCGGTGACCACCTCACAGCCCCTTGAGGACCCCGCCTCGCCCGAGGACCACCAGATCCCCGGCGCCCGGGTGGAGAGCACCGGCGTGGGACGGCTCGCGGCGACGGTGGAGCGGCTGCGCGGCGAGATCCTCGCCGCGCAGGCGGCAGCCGACGGCCGCGCCCTGATCGAACTGGCCAAGGGCGTGCTGATCGAGCGGCTGCGGTGCGGTCCCACCATGGCCGCGCGGCAGCTGGCGTCACTGGCCGGGGAAGCGGGCGTCTCCCAGCTGGAACTGGCCGCGGACATCGTCAACCAGTCCTCCCAGGACCAGCTCACCGAGATCGCCGCCGGTTTCGCCAGCCAGGCCAACGGCGAGGCGCCCCCGGGGCAGACCGAACCCTCCGTCGGCGTGCGCCTGCGTGCGGCGGAGAGCGGCGCGCTGGCCGCGGGCGACACGCAGGCAGCCGCCCAGTCGCTCCTCGCCCACGCCCTGACCCCGCTGGGGGCCTGCGCCGTCGCCGTGTGGAGCGCGGGAGCCGACGCGTCACTGGCCCTGGCGGGGCACGCGGGATTCACCGCGGACGAGGCCGGCCGCTGGCGCTACGTCCCTCCGGGCGTGTCCACCCTGGCCCGGCTGGCGCTGACGGAACGCCAGCCGGTGCACGTCACGGACATGTCCGCGGAGGGCCTGCCGTCCATCGGCCGCGCCGATCACCCCCGCGGCGGGCGCATCGCGCTCCCGGTGGGCACCGGAGGCCGCGTCAACGGCGTTCTGGAGATCTGCTGGCCGAGCCCGCTGGAACCGCAGCCACCGCAGATCCTCCGCCAGATCGAGGCGCTGGCGGAGCTGTGCGCCCACACCCTGGAAAGCCGGCCGGCCCCGGCGACGCCCTCGGCGGACACGTCGCCGCCCACGCCCTACCTCGCCGAACTGGTGGAACTCGCGGAAGGGCTGTACGACCCCGCCCTGGTCCTGGTCCCTTACCTGGACGCCGACGGCCGGCTCACCGACTTCCGTGTCCACCACGTCAACAGCAGCTTCGTCGACCCCGCGGGCAGGCCCCGCAGCGCCGTGCACGGAGCACTGCTGCTCGAGGCCTACCCGATGGCCGTCGGCGGCAGCGAGCTGTTCGAGCGGATCGAGCGGGTGTACGCGACGGGCGAGCCGTTCCGCACCCGCCGGATGACCCTCACGGCGCTGGTCGGTCAGGTCTCCCTCGCCGCGGTCGCCGACATCAGCGTCAGCCGTCAGGGCGGCTGTGTGCTGCTCATCTGGCGCATCGAGGACGAGGCGGCCCGCCTGGCCCACCTCCTGCAGCACGCCCAGCGCCTGGGCAGGATCGGCGGCTTCGAGGAGAACCTCACCACGGGCGAAGTCACCTGGAACGAGCAGCTGTTCGACCTGTACGGCCGACCGCACGACGCGCCGCCCGTATCCCTGGAAGCGCTGACCTCGTACGCCCACGCCGACGACGCCGCCACCATCCGCCGTTTCCTGCGCACCGTGCTCCATCACCGCAGGTCGGCCTCCGCCGCCTTCCGCCTCGAACGTCCCGACGGCGTCACACGGCACATGCGGGTGATCGCCGAACCCGTTCTCGACGCCGACGGCCGACTGCTGTCCGTGCGCGGCGCCTACCAGGACATCTCGTCCCAGCACTGGACCGAGGTGGCCCTGGCGGCGACCCGCGACCAACTGGCCCACACCGAACAGCAGGCCGCCGAGAGCAACCGCCTGACCCTCCAGTTGCAACACGCGATCATGCCGCCCACCGAGGCCCCGCTGAGCAGCCCGGGCCTGCAGATCGCCGTGCGGTACCGGCCCGCGGAATCGGAGTCCATGGTCGGCGGGGACTGGTACGACGCGGTGACCCTGCCGTCCAAGCAGATCATGCTGTGCGTGGGAGACGTGGCGGGGCACGGCATACAGGCCGCCACCAGCATGGTCGTCCTGCGCAACGCCATGCGCGGCCTGGCCGTCACCGGGGCCGGACCCGGGCAGCTGCTGTCCTGGCTCAACATCGTGGCCCACCACCTGACCACCCACGTCACGGCGACAGCGGTGTGCGGTCTGTACGACCCGGAGCGGCACACCCTGCGCTGGGCGCGCGCCGGGCACCTGCCGCCGGTGCTGCTGCGCGGGCAGCAGGCGACCCCCCTGCCCGCGGTCGGCGGCATCCTGCTGGGAGCCCTGGCCGAGACCGACTACGAAGAACAGGAACTGCGCCTGGAACCCGGCGACACCCTGCTGATGTACACCGACGGACTGGTCGAGCGCCGTGACGAGGCGGTCCAGGACTCCCTGGCCCGTCTGCTGACCGCGGCGGGGCCCGCCGCCACGAACCTGGAGCAGCAACTCGACGGTCTGCTGACGCACAGTGCCTCCGACACCGACGACGACACCTGCCTCATCGGCGTGCGGGTCACGTGAGCGGCTCACGGCGACCGGCTCTGGCATCCGCCCGGAGCAGAGATACTGGGGGGCGACGTCCTGGACGGAAGCGGGAGGACGATGTGAACGACCCGCATGAGCGGAAGAAGGGCGCGGACGGGGCGGTGCTTGCGGGCAAGCGCCTGCACCTCAGCCCCCTGGCGGACCGAGCCGGCCTCGCGGTGGCCGGTGAGGTCTGCCTGCCCACGCACATGGTGTGGGAGCAGGCCCTGGAGCGGGTGGCCCAGCGGCACCACGGCTCCTACCACTTCGACCTCTCGGCACTGACCTTCATCGACATGGCCGGAGCCACGGCCCTGGCGTTGACCGCTCAGGGCCTGAACGGCGAGCAGCGGCTCGTTCTGGAAAGTCCGCCACCTGCCCTGAGCCGTCTGCTGGAGCTGTTCTGGCCCAATCTGCCTGCAATCGAGGTGGCCACGTCATGAGTGCCATGACCGAGACCGAACCCTTCGTCCACCCCGCGCTGTTCTACCGGGGGGAGCGGGAGTACGTGGCGGGCACCGTACCGTTCGTCGAAGAGGGGCTGGACGCCGGCGAGGCGGTGGCCGTGTCGGTCCCCGGCCCCAATCTGGAACTCATCCGCGACGAGTTGGGCGCACGGGCCGCGCAGGTGAAGCTCCTCGACATGACGCAGGTGGGGCGCAATCCCGGCCGGATCATCCCGCGGGTGCTGCGCGCCTTCGCGGATGCCCATCCCGCAGGGCGGGTGCGGATCATCGGCGAGCCGATCTGGGCCGGGCGCTCCCCGACGGAGTACCCCGCCTGCGTCCAGCACGAGGCGCTGATCAACCTCGCGTTCCAGGGCCGGGCGGTGACCATCCTCTGTCCCTACGACGTGGAGCGCCTGGAAGAGACGGTCCTGGCCGACGCGTATGCCACGCACCCCACGATCATCGAGGCCGGTGCGCAGGGAACCAGCGCGGCCTACGCCCCCGAAGCGGTCATCTCCCGTTACAACGAGCCGCTGACCGCACCCGGTGACGTGCCGCAGATGCCCTACACGGCGAAGACGCTGCCCGACGTACGGCATTTCGCCACCGGCCGGGCTGCCGAGCTGGGCCTGCCCGAGCCCCGGCTGCAGGATTTCGCCCTCGCCGTCGCCGAGCTGACGACCAACAGCGTGGTGCACGGGCGGGGCTCCGGTGCGCTGCGGGTCTGGCGCCAGGACGACTCCGTCGTGTGCGAGGTGCGGGACGCCGGGCTCCTCACCGACCCGCTGGCCGGCCGCTGCCCTCCGCCGCCGGGCCAGGCCGGGGGCCGGGGGCTGCTGCTGGTGAACGTGGTCGCCGACCTCGTCCGCGTCCACACCGCTCCCGGCGAGGGCACGACGATCCACGGTTACTTCCGCTGCTGACCGTCGATGACACGTCCGGTGTGGGCTGCCGTGGGGCGCCCGCGCCGGACGCGGAGGGCGCCCCGGCCGGGCTCAGCCCTGGACCTCGGAGGGGTCCATCCACATGAACTCCCAGGTGTGGCCGTCCAGGTCGTCGAAGCCGCGGCCGTACATCGTGCCGTAGTCCTGCACCTTGCCGGGGGTGGCACCGGCGGCGATCGCCTTGTCGACGATCTCGTCGACCTTCTCGCGGCTCTCCGCGCTCAGACACAGCAGCGCCTCGCTGGTCTTCGTGGAGTCCGCGATCTCCTTCTCGGTGAAGTCCGCGTAGCGCTGCTTGCCCAGCATCATCGCGACGATGGTGTCGCTGATGACCACGCACGCGCAGTCGTCCGTCGTGAACTGCGGGTTGATGGTGTAGCCGAGCTCCGTGAAGAACTTCTTCGTCGCGTCGACGTCGTTCACGGCGAGGTTCACGAAGATCATCTGCTGGTACATGAGTGTCTCTCCCGGTGAGGTGCGAGTCCGTGTGCGTGTGCCGTAGGCGTTTGCCGTAGGCGTTTGCCGTACGCAGGGTTAGACGCGTGTTCGACACCGAACTCATCGCTCGCCGTGAAGTTTTTCGTACGAATTTTTCAGGGGCTCAGGGGCTCAGGGGCAGTGCCGCCAGCTCCGCCACGACCCAGGTCAGCGGGGCGAACACGGCGGTGAGTGTGCCCGCCCGCAGCGCCGCTGAGCCGCGGAGCATGGTCGCGGGCGCCCCGAGCCGCAGCAGCGCGGCGGTCGTGTGCGCGCGGGACTGCCGGGCCTCGACGGCGGTCGTGGCCAGCGTCAGCACGGCGCAGCCCGCGACGAGCAGCGCGCCCAGCGCGGTGAGCGGCCCGACGCCGGGGAGGGGCCCCGCGTACAGGACGACCGAGGCGTACGCGCTCGACGCCACCGCGCACAGCACGCCGAGCGGTCGGCCGATGCGGCGCGCCTCCTCTTGCAGGACGCGCCCGGCGAGCAGCCGCATCGCGCCGGGCCGCACGGCCTGGAGCACCCGGCCGCAGAGGTAGGTCAGGCCCGGCCCGGCGAGCGCGAGGCCGAGCGCGGTCAGGGCCCATCCGGCGAGGACGCCCACGGAGGCGCCACTGGCCCCGCCCGGCATCCTGAAGCCGGCGCCCGCCACGCTCCCCGAGCCGCTCGCGTACGTCTCCACGGCGAGGCCGGCAGCGAGCAGCGCGACGCCCCACGGCAGACCGCTCGGCGCCGGTGCCGGGGCGGCTTACCCTCGGCACCCTCGTCACCACGGGGCCGCGCCCCTGCCTTGCCGGGCCGGGGCCGCAGCGCGGTGGCGCTCGCGGCCGAGGCGGCGAGGGGGACCACGGTGAGCAGGGTCAGCGCGGCGGCGAGCGGCAACGGCCGGTCGCCGGCGAGCAGTCCGGCCGCGGCGCCGTCGAAGGGCAGCCCCGACAGGTCACCGCGCAGATGCAGGAAGAAGAGCAGCGCCAGCAGGGAGCCGAGGGTGCAGGCCACCGCCGTGGAGATGCCGGCGAGCACCATCAGGCGCCCGGGGCCGAGCCCCACGGCGGAGAGCCCGGGGCGCGGGCGGGTACCGGGGTCGGTGCGCGCCACGGCGACGGCGAAGTACACGGTCGCGGCGATGGGCGCGACGCACCAGGCGAGACGCAGCACGGAGCCGGTGCCCGGGTACTGCATCGCGTACGCCAGGGTGCACAGGAGCAGGAAACCGGTACCGGCGGACGCGGCGGCGACGAGCAGGCGCCGCACCTGCACGCCCGGGTGCGCCCCACGGGCTAGACGGAGAGCGAGCACGCGGCCCGGCCTTCCGCCTCGGAGACGCGGGGAGCTCCGCCGTTCCCCGGGGCTGGGGTGTCTGGGGTGGGTGATGGCTCGGGCGTGGCGGTGGCGGTGGCGGCGTCGGGAGAGGCAGGGACCGCGGAAGCCTCGGCAGGACTCGCGCCCTCGGCGACGTCTGAAGGGTCGGCGGTGCTCGACTTGTGCGAAGGGCTCGAAGCCGTGGGGGTACGCGAAGTGCTCGCGGGAGCCGCCCCGGCGGAGCTGGAAGCGCGGGCTCGGCGCGGACCCTTCTTGGCCTTCCCCGGAGTCGAAGCCGCGGAGGCCCCCGAAGCCTTCCCGGAAGCCGAAGCCGCAGCCGAAGCCGCGCGGGAGCCCGAAGCCCGCGCTCGGCGCGAAGCCCGCTTGGGCGCGGCCCCTGCCGCCTGGCCTGCACCACCGGCACCACCGGCACCACCGGCATCACCGGCATCACCGGCATCACCAGCACTGGAGGACGCCCCCGCACCCCCAGTCACCGTCGTCCCCGCCGTCGCCGTCGAGCCCCCCTCGGCCGTGCCGTCCTCGGCGGGCGGGAGCTGCACCGTGCTCACCCGGCGGCCGTCGAGCAGCGCGGCGGTGCGGTCGGCGAGGGCGGCGAGGTCCGGGTCGTGCGTGGCGAGGACGACCGTGATGCCGTGCGAGCGGGCCGCGGTCATGAGCGTGCGCAGCACATGCGCGCGGTCGGCGCGGTGCAGCGGCGCCGTGGGCTCGTCGGCGAAGATCACCGACGGCGTGGTGGCCAGCGCGCGGGCGACGGCGACGCGCTGGCGCTCGGCCTGGAGGAGGGCGTGCGGGCGCTTGCCGGCGCAGCCGCCGACGTCGAGGCGCTCCAGCCACTCCTTGGCGGCGGGCTTGGCGGCGCGGTGAGAGGCGCCGCGCAGCATCAGCGGCAGCGCGACGTTCTCCCAGGCGGTGAGTTCGGGCACGAGGTGCGGCGCGGGGTCGATCCAGCCGAAGCGGTCGCGGCGCAGGCGTTCGCGCACGCGCCGGCCCATCGTGTGGACGGGGGCGCTGTTGAACCACACCTCGCCCTGCTGGGGGAGCAGTTGGCCCGAGAGGCAGCGCAGAAGAGTCGTCTTGCCGCTGCCGCGTGGACCGGTGACGGCGAGGATCTCACCCTCGCGGACACCGAGCGAGACGCCGGTGAGAGCGGGGGAGCCATTGTGTGTGACATGCAGTGCGCGTGCCCACAGCACGTCGTTGTCCGGCGGGGCCACCATGGCGTACACCTCGGTTCAGATCAGTTGCCTCCCCCGTACGGGGGAACGAAGGCGGGGCCGATCGGTCACTGGGCACGCTATGGATTCGGGCGGACTTGCCAGGAAAGGACGCGGCCCGGAGGCGCCCGTTCTCACTCGAACGGTCGCCTCCGGGCCGGTGTTGATCAGACCATCATGCGCGATCCGCTGACGGTCAGAGCTTCGTCCACGCCTCCGTGAGCACCTGCCGCAGGATGCCCTCGATCTCGTCGAAGGTCTCCTGGGTGGAGATCAGCGGCGGCGCCAGCTGGACGACCGGGTCGCCGCGGTCGTCGGCACGGCAGTACAGGCCGTTGTCGTACAGCGCCTTGGAGAGGAAGCCGTACAGGACGCGCTCGGTCTCCTCGTCGTTGAACGTCTCCTTGGTGGCCTTGTCCTTCACCAGCTCGATGCCGTAGAAGAAGCCGTTGCCGCGGACGTCGCCGACGATCGGCAGGTCGTGCAGCTTGCGCAGGGTCTGGTAGAACGCGTCCTCGTTGTCCAGGACGTGCTGGTTCAGGCCCTCCTTCTCGAAGATGTCGAGGTTGGCGATGCCGACCGCGGCCGACACCGGGTGGCCGCCGAAGGTGTAGCCGTGCAGGAAGGTGTTGTCACCCTTGTAGAACGGCTCGGCGATCTTGTCCGAGATGATGCACGCGCCGATCGGGGAGTAGCCCGAGGTCATGCCCTTGGCGCAGGTGATCATGTCCGGGACGTAGCCGAACTTGTCGCAGGCGAACATCGTGCCGAGGCGGCCGAAGGCGCAGATGACCTCGTCCGAGACGAGCAGCACGTCGTACTTGTCGCAGATCTCGCGCACGCGCTGGAAGTAGCCGGGCGGGGGCGGGAAGCAGCCGCCCGCGTTCTGCACCGGCTCGAGGAAGACGGCGGCGACCGTCTCCGGGCCCTCGAAGAGGATCTCCTGCTCGATCTGGTCGGCGGCCCAGCGGCCGAAGGCCTCGGGGTCATCGCCGTGGATCGGGGCGCGGTAGATGTTGGTGTTCGGCACCTTGTGCGCGCCGGGGACCAGCGGCTCGAAGGGGGCCTTGAGCGCCGGCAGACCGGTGATGGACAGGGCGCCCTGCGGGGTGCCGTGGTAGGCGACCGCGCGCGAGATGACCTTGTACTTCGTGTGGTTGCCGGTGAGCTTGTGGTACTGCTTCGCCAGCTTCCACGCGGTCTCGACGGCCTCGCCGCCACCGGTGGTGAAGAAGACCTTGTTGAGGTCGCCGGGCGCGTAGTCGGCCAGGCGCTCCGCCAGCTCGACGGCCTTCGGGTGGGCGTAGGACCACACCGGGAAGAAGGCGAGCTCCTGTGCCTGCTTGTAGGCGGTCTCGGCGAGTTCGTGACGGCCGTGTCCCGCGTTGACGACGAAGAGGCCGGAGAGGCCGTCAAGGTACTTCTTGCCCTTGTCGTCGTAGATGTAGGTGCCCTCGCCACGCACGATGGTGGGAACGGGCGCGTTCTCGTACGACGACATGCGGGTGAAGTGCATCCACAGGTGGTCGTAGGCGGTCTGGCTGAGGTCCTTGCTCACGGCTATCGGGTTCCCCACATATAGGTCTGCTTCTTGAGCTTGAGGTAGACGAAGCTCTCGGTGGAGCGCACGCCGGGGAGGGCGCGGATGCGCTTGTTGATGACGTCGAGCAGGTGGTCGTCGTCTTCGCAGACGATCTCCACGAGGAGGTCGTGCGAGCCCGCGGTCATCACCACGTACTCGGCCTCCGGCATGGCGGCCACGGCGTCCGCGACCGGGTCCACATCGCCCTCGACGTTGATGCCGACCATCGCCTGCCTGCGGAAGCCCACGGTGAGCGGGTCCGTGACGGCGACGATCTGCATCACGCCTTGGTCGAGCAGCTTCTGGACGCGCTGGCGCACGGCCGCCTCGGAGAGGCCCACGGCCTTGCCGATGGCGGCGTACGGACGGCGTCCGTCCTCCTGGAGCTGCTCGATGATCGCCAGAGAGACGGCGTCCACGGGAGGGGTGCCGTTCCCACTGCCGCTGCCGCCCGGATTGCCGGTGCGGGAGCTGCGGGGGTTACTGGGGTCTGCGCTGCGACTGGCCACGACCTCACTGTGCACGACGTCTCGTCACTTCCGCAAGGCCAGATCGATGAAATTCGTTGTCTGGGACTCCGATACTCACGGATTCCGCAGTTCTGGGGCGCCGGGTATGTTGAAAGCGTCGGTGCAGCGACTAGGGTGGGAGTCTCAACCACTGGACATCTGACTTGGAGGGCCGCGGAAGTGACCACCGAGCTGCGCCGTCTGCGCAACTACATCAACGGAGAATTCCGGGACGCGGCCGACGGACGGACCACCGAGGTGATCAATCCGGCGACCGGCGAGGCCTACGCCACCGCGCCGCTGTCCGGCCAGGCCGACGTCGATGCGGCCATGAAGGCCGCCGCCGACGCGTTCCCCGCCTGGCGCGACCAGACGCCCGCCGAGCGGCAGAAGGCCCTGCTGAAGATCGCCGACGCGTTCGAGGAGCGGGCCGAGGAACTCATCGCCGCCGAGGTCGAGAACACGGGCAAGCCGATCGGACTCACGCGGTCCGAGGAGATCCCGCCCATGGTCGACCAGATCCGCTTCTTCGCGGGCGCGGCCCGGATGCTCGAAGGCCGCGCGGCCGGCGAGTACATGGAGGGCCTCACCTCCATCATCCGCCGCGAGCCGATCGGCGTCTGCGCCCAGGTCGCGCCGTGGAACTACCCGATGATGATGGGCGTATGGAAGTTCGCCCCGGCGCTCGCGGCCGGTAACACGGTCGTGCTGAAGCCGTCGGACACCACCCCCGCCTCGACCGTCCTGATGGCCGAGATCATCGGCTCCATCGTGCCGCCCGGCGTCTTCAACGTCGTCACGGGCGACCGCGACACCGGCCGCCTGATGGTGGAGCACCCGACCCCCGCGATGGCCTCCATCACCGGCTCCGTGCGCGCCGGCATGCAGGTCGCCGAGTCCGCGTCCAAGGACCTCAAGCGGGTCCACCTGGAGCTCGGCGGCAAGGCTCCGGTCGTCGTCTTCGAGGACACCGACATCGCCAAGGCCGTCGAGGACATCTCGATGGCGGGCTTCTTCAACGCCGGCCAGGACTGTACGGCCGCCACGCGCGTGCTCGTCCACGAGGCCATCCACGACGAGTTCGTGACGGCGCTCGCCAAGGCCGCCGCCGACACGAAGACCGGGCAGCCGGACGACGAGGACGTGCTCTACGGCCCGCTCAACAACGCCAACCAGCTGAAGCAGGTCTCCGGCTTCATCGAGCGGCTGCCCGCGCACGCCAAGGTCGAGGCGGGCGGTCAGCGGGTCGGCGAGAAGGGCTACTTCTACGCCCCGACCGTCGTCTCGGGCCTCAAGCAGGACGACGAGATCATCCAGAACGAGGTCTTCGGACCCGTCATCACCGTCCAGTCCTTCACGGACGAGGCGCAGGCCGTCGAGTACGCGAACGGCGTGGACTACGCGCTCGCCTCCTCGGTGTGGACCAAGGACCACGCGCGCGCGATGCGGATGTCCAAGGTGCTCGACTTCGGCTGCGTGTGGATCAACACGCACATTCCCCTCGTGGCGGAGATGCCGCACGGCGGGTTCAAGAAGTCGGGCTACGGCAAGGACCTTTCGGCGTACGGGTTCGACGACTACACCCGCATCAAGCACGTGATGACGTCCATCGAGGGCTAGTCGCCTCGGGCGGCGTGGGCCCGCGCCCCTGACGGGGCGCTCCCGCGGCGGCTTAATTCGTGTGACCGCCGATCCGCCCCCGCGTACCGTTGCGTACGCGGGGGCGGCTCCGTGGTGTGCTTCCTTCTTTCTTCTTATGCAAAAAGATCCGTAGCGCACCCACTTCCCGCCCCCGCTTTTTCTCTGCACCACGGGGGTGGACCTGATGACGACGAGCACGACGAGCGACGACCTCGCCGGGCTGCTGCTGCGCCGTCGGCAGAGCGTGTACGTTCCCGAAGGCGCCGGCCGGTCCGCCGAGACCGACGCCGCGGTGGTCGTCCTCGAAACCGAACTCGCCGACCGGGGCCACCTGTTGACCGCCCCGCTGCGCCGCGCCCTGACCGCGCTCGGGCCCGCGGACCTCGCCACGACCGGGCGGAAGCTGCTCGCCGACGTCGACGCCCTGATGGGCTCGGACCGCACGCACACCCCGCTCTTCGCACGGTTCCCCGACGAGATCCCCTACCAGCACGCGTACGACCGCTTCACCGCGACCGTCGTCGCGCACCTCGCCGCCCAGCCGCACCAGCCCTGCATGAACTGCGCGGGCACCAAGGCCCCGGTCCGCGCGCTCGCGCCCTGCGCGCACCTGCTGTGCGCCGACTGCCACCGCAAGGAGCAGGACTGGGGCTGCTGCGACGAGTGCTGCGTCTGGTACACCTGCCCGATCTGCGAGCAGCGCTACGAGACGGACGGCCCCACCGACCCCTGGCTCGACACCGGCGCCGGCCTCGGCGGCGACGGCGGCCCGGTCCTGCGCGCCCTGTGCCTCGCCGAGCCCGGCGAAGCCGCCGCCGAACTCGCCGCCCTGCTCGCCCGCCGCACCCCTTTGAGCCCGCAGGACCACGACGACCTCGTCCTGCTCCTCGGGCACGCCGACCCGGCACACGCCGCCGACTGGCTGCCCGCGTCCATACCGCTGCGCGAGAGCAAGGCCCTCGCCCTCGCGCCGCTCCTGGACCTGCCCGAGACACGCGCGCTGGTCGGGCGGTACGCGGACACCGCCACCGACGTGCTGCGCATCCTCGTCGTACGCTCCGGCGGCGACCCCGACCTGCTCGAACCGCCGCGTCTGCGCGGCCTTTCGCGCCCCGTGCGCCGCGAACTCCTCGCCCTGCTCGACCGGCTGGACTTCGCGCGCCTCGCCGAGGACATGGCCCGCCGCCCGCGCGTGTGGAAGCGGGTCGGCGAGCTCCTGCATCCCTTCGAGGGCGCCCACCGGCACGCGCGCGTGGCGCTCGCGTTCGCCGTCCTGCGCGAGACGCGCCTCGACGACGGCGCGCTCAGCGAGGTGCTGCTCACCGAAGCCGCCCGGCACGACGGTGTCCGGCTCGCGGGCGACCGGCTGCGCGTCGTCACCTGGCAGAGCCGCGTCGAGGAGGCCCTCGGCCGCTGGGACACCACGGCCGCCGCCGGGCTGCTGCGCGCCCGCCCCGGGGAACTGCTGCGCCGCCTCGCCCTGTTGCTGGCCCGCTCCGGCTCGGCGACCCTCCCCGAGCCGGTCGGCGAGGCGCTCGCGCACGCCTTGCCGCGCACCGCTCCCGGCCCGCTGCTCGGCGCGTACGGCCAGCTGCGGATCCGCTCCGTGCCGTGGCACCGCCGCGTCTTCTTCCCGCGCGGGCGCGTCACCAAGGCGTACGCCGTCGAGGACCACCGCCCGCCGCTGCCCTCCCGCGTCGCGGGCCGCGCCGCCGAGCTGATCGAGGCCGAAGCCGTCCGGCGCCTTGCCGCGCGCGAGGGGGAGCGCTACGACGTGGCCGTCCTGGACGCCTCCCTCGCCGACCTGCCGGTGCCGTTCGCCGAGCGCGCGTCGGCGGCCTCGCTGGTCGCGGTGCCGCGCGGCAGCTCGCTGCCCATGCCCGCGGACAGTGAGACCGTGCGGCTCTTCCTGCACTGGACGCAGCCCAAGGGCACGCGCGTCGACCTCGACCTGTCCGTCGCGCTCTACGACGACCTGTGGCGCTTCATCGGCCACTGCGACTACACACACCTGGAGTACGCGGGCGGCGCCGCCCGGCACTCCGGCGACCTGACCTCGGCGCCCGCCCCGCATGGCGCCACCGAGTACCTGGACCTCGACCTGCCCCGGCTCGCGAGCACCGGGGTGCGGTTCGTCGTGCCGGCGGTCATCTCGTACAACGACGTGCCCTTCGACGAACTCCCGGACGCCTTCGCGGGGTTCATGGCGGTCAGGGGCAAGGAGCGGGCCGTCTACGAACCGCGCACCGTGCGGCAGCGCTTCGACCTCGGGGGCGACGCGAAGCTGCGCGTGCCGATGATCGTCGACCTGCGGACGCGGCACGCCTGGTGGGCGGACGTCACGCTCGCCACGACGGGCATCGACCACGACGTGTGGCGCTACCGCAAGCAGATCGGCCGCCTGGGCAACGACCTGCTCGACACCTTCCGACCGCGCGGCCGGGCCACCCTGTGGGACCTGGCCTGCTGGACGGCCGCGGCCCGCACCGACGGCGAGGTGTACGTCCGCGGGCGCGGCCACGTCCTGTGGGGCTACCGCCGCGCGGCGGACGAGCCGCGCGCCGACTTCGCGCTGCGCATCCGCGACGGCTGGGAGCCGGACGCGCTGCGGGCCGAGCCCGACCTGGCCGGCCGCCGCACCCTACTCGCCCTGCTGCACGGGGAGTTGGCGGGGGCGGATGACATCACGTCCGGCACGGCGTACCGCCTCTACCCCGGCCCGGTCGACGCCGCGCCGCTGGAGCGGATCACCGCGGGGGACCTGGCGGCGTGGCTGGCGCCCGTCGGCTGAACCGCCGCGCGGGGCGGTGATCGACAGGGTGTCGGGTCAGGCGCGCCCGGCTCGACGCAGCGTCCATTGCCCGGCGGGGAAGCGGGGGCGCATGCTGCCGGGTGTGCGAGCGAACCCGAGAGCCTCCTCCGTGTCCCGTCGTTCCCTGCTGCGTGCCCTGGGCGGCGGGGCGGCCGTCAGTACGCTCGCGGGCTGCGGGGTCCCCGCCGCGTACATCGCCCCGGACGAGCGGTCCGCGGCCGACCGCTCGGCGCGGGACAAGAAGCTGACGTTCGCCAACTGGCCCCTGTACATCGACACGGACGACGAGAACAAGACGAAGCGCCCCTCGCTGGACGCCTTCGAGAAGCGGACCGGGGTAGACGTCCGCTACACGGAGGAGATCAACGACAACGACGAGTTCTTCGGCAAGATCAGCCCGTCCCTGATGAACCACCAGGACACCGGCCGCGACCTCATCGTCATCAGTGACTGGATGTGCGCCCGTTTCGTACGCCTCGGCTGGGTGCAGGAGATGGACCGGGCCGCGCAGCCCAACGTCACGAAGTACCTGGACCCTCTCCTCCGTTCACCGCACTTCGACCCGGGGCGGAAGTACACCGTGCCCTGGCAGTCGGGCATCACCGGCATCGCGTACAACAAGCGGAAGGTCGGCCGGGAGATCAAGCAGGTGTCCGACCTGTGGGCGGACGATCTCAAGGGGCGGGTCACGTTGCTCTCCGGGCTCGACGAGGCGTTCGCGCTGCTGCTCCAGGGCGACGGCGTCGACATCACCAAGTGGAAGCCCGACGACTTCCACCGGATGTGCGACAAGGTCGAGAAGATGGTGAACAGCCACCACATCCGCCGCTTCACCGGCAACGACTACATCAAGGACCTTTCCAGCGGCGACGTGCTGGCCTGCCAGGCCTACAGCGGTGACGTCATCCAGCTCCAGGCGGACGACCCGGACATCGAGTTCGTGGTCCCCGAGGAGGGCGCGGAGCTGTGGGCCGAGTCGCTGATGATCCCCAACCTGGCAGGCCACAAGCGGAACGCCGAGCGGCTCATCGACCACTACTATGAGCCGGAGGTGGCGGCGGAGCTGGCCGCCTGGGTCAACTACGTCTGCCCGGTCCCGGCCGCCCGCGACGTCCTCGCCTCCGCCAAGGACAAGGAGCTGGCCGCTCTCGCCGAGGACCCGCTGATCTTCCCGGACGACGCGATGCGGGGGCGGCTCGCCATCGCGCGGGACATCACGCCGAAGGAGCGGACGGAGTTCGCGAAGCGGTGGAACGTGTTGGCGGGGCTGTAGGACTCCGCGTCACCGGGCTCCGCCGAGGCCCGCTGACGGCCCCCATTAGACTGCGGGCCGGGTACAGGTGTTCGTAGACCGGTCGACTCGACTGCCCGCGCGCGACAGGAGAGGCACAGCACGATGGAGGACCGCGACGCCGTCGCACTCGACGACCCGGTGGGTGCTTCTCTCCGCGGTACGCACGCACATCTCGGCCGCCGGGTCGGCCGGGCCGCGACCTACCTGCCGGACGTCGCGACCTTCTCGGCGGTGCCCGCCGACGCCGGCGCGGCGGAGTGGGCCGACCTCGCCCGGCTGCTCGGTCCGGACGCGTTCGCCGACATGTTCAGCTGCCCCGCGATCCCGCCCTCGGACTGGGAGCCGGTCTTCGTCCTCGAAGGCCGGCAGCTGATCTGGCCCGGCCGCGGCCGCCCCGGCCCGCCGGATGCCGGAGCCGACACTGGCGACACCGCATCCGGAGTCGTCGAACTGGGCGCCGACGACGTGCCCGAGATGCTCGACCTGGTGGAACGGACCAGCCCGGGGCCGTTCTGGCCCCGCACCCACGAACTCGGCGCCTACCTCGGTATCCGTGACCGGGGCACGCTGGTGGCGATGGCGGGCGAACGGCTCCGCCCGCCGGGCTGGACGGAGATCAGCGCGGTGTGCACCGCCCCCGAGGCGCGGGGACAAGGCCATGCCGCACGCCTGGTGAGCGCGCTCGTCGCGCGCGTCGTGGCACGGGACGAGCGCCCCTTCCTGCACGTGGCGGAGGCGAACACCGCCGCCATCGCCCTCTACGAACGGCTCGGCTTCAAGACCCGCAAGGATGTGACGTTCCGGGGGTTCCGTACGCCGTGACGCCCCGCGCCTTGGCCGCGGGGCTCACCGCCGTCGACGCACGGCGTTCCAGGCGTCCTCGATGGCATACGAGGACGTCAGCCGCCAGGTCTTCGACTTGTCCGCCACCTTTGACGCCACCGTCCGCCACTTGAACCACAGCGGAAGTTGCCGGAACGGCACGAAGGTCAGCGTGTCGTCGACGGCGGTCTCGGCGACGCCGCGGTGACCCACCGCGCGCAGCGCCGCGTACAGCTCCGGCGTCAGCCTGCCGTTGAGCCGGGCGGCGGTGCCCGCCGCGGTGAAGCCGAACCCCCGCTGACCGCGGTCCGCGAGACGCATCGCCCTGATGATGCGCGGTGAGGCCTCCTCCAGCGAGCAGTTGAAGGCCAGTCCGATGGCCGCCGTACCGAGACGGCTCTCACCGCGCTCGTACGCGGCGTCCCACTCCTCCGGATCGTCGAGGCCGAGCAGGCCCGCGCCGCTGTCCCAGTCCCACGCGGATGCCATGGCCGACCTTCCCGCCGCCTCTTTCGTACCTCAGCTCAGCGCGGCCCCCGCGATGCGCTCGGCCACCGGGTTCATGCCCTCGCCCTTCGCGTCGGTCGCGTTGACCGAGTACACGAGCGTACGGGAGCCGTCCTCCGTGGCGGCGATCATGTTCGTGTAGCCGTAGCGGGCGCCGGTCTTGAGCCACACCTTCTTGCCGTTGACCTTCATGTACTGGAGTCCCGCGCCGAACGTCGCCTCGGGCACGCCCGGTGCGAGGCGGGGCCGCGTGAGCATCTCCTTCAACTGCGCCGGCGGCAGGAGCTTCCCGCCGAACAGTGCCTGCGTGAAGGTCTCCAGATCGGCCGTGCTGGAGATCATGTCGCCCGCCGCGAAGCGGTCGAACTGGTTCCACTCGGTGACGTCGACCAGCCGGGTCGTTCCATCCGGCCGCTCCATCTTCTGGTAGCCGCGGTTGTGGGGGCCGCGGATGCGAGGGTCGGTACCGGGGAAGTACGTGTCGCGCATGCGGAGCGGCTCGAAGATCCGCTCGCGGGCCTGGTCGGCGTACGAGTCCCGGGTGACCCGCTCGATCAGCAGACCGAGGACGGTGTAGCCGATGTTGCGGTAGTGCTGCTCCTTGCCCGGGTCGTGCTGGGGGCCCTCGGCGATGGCGGAGGCGACGACGGTCCGCGGGTCCAACGTGTCGTAGCGGTGGGCGTATTCGTCGTCGAAGCCGTCGCCGGTCTTCAGGCCGCTGGTGTAGTCGAGGAGGCTGCGGACGGGGATGGGCAGGAACTTCTTCTCCTTGTCCGCCGGGCGCGGGAACAGGTCCGGCATGTAGTGCTGGAGCGGCTTGTCGAGGTCGAGCGTGCCCTCGGCGGCCAGTTGCAGCGCCACCGTCGCCGTCACGATCTTGGTCGTGGACCCGGCGCGGAAGCGGCCGTGCGGGTCGGCTCTGCGGTGTGTCACCAGGTCGTGTACGCCGGAACTGCCGCGCCACGTGCCGTGCTTGCCGCCCACGCGGACGAGGGCGGCGGTCGCGTCGTCATTGGGCAGGCCTTCGATCGCCTTGCGCAGGGCCTCTCCGTTCGGTCTGGTGGAGGGGTCCACCGTCGGGGCGGGTGTCGCGGAGGCGCTCGGGGTGTGCGTGTGGGCGAGGGCGAGCGCGGGGACGGCCGCGGCGCCGGTGAGGGCGAGGGCCAGGGCGGTGGCGAGGGCGGCGCGGAAGGGGGACTTCATGAGAACTCCAGGGGCTCCAGGAACTTTCAGGGACTTCAGGGACGGCCGTGCTCGTGCTGCGGTGTTCCCATCCTGGTGATCTCCGGGAGGTGGTGGATCGTCGATGCGGAGGATGCGGTCCCTCTGGCGACTCAGGGTCGGGGCCCGCTCAAACGCCCCTGTGCGCCAGGGTGTTGACCGGGACGTCCCCTAGGTGATCCGAGCCGATCAGCTGCGCCATCGACTCCGCCGCGCGTACGGCGGCGTCCGCGCAGCAGTTGTTGAACAGCACGTGGACCTCGTCGGCACGCTCGGCCATGGAGCGCACGCGCGGCAGCCACTCGGCCAGTTCGTCGGTGGAGTAGGCGTGGCGGAACCGGTCCTCCTTGGACCCCGTGCCCCACGCGGCGTTGCGCCCGTGGAAGCGGACCACTGCATGCCGCTCCACGCTGACCGGTGCCACCGGAGGCATGGAGTGCGGCAGCCCCTGCACCGTGTCCACCGCCACCGCGGCCATGCCCAGGTCGGACAGGAGGGCGGTGGTGCGGTCCCGTTCGCCCTCCCGCCACCAGTCAGGGTGTCGGAACTCCACGGCCACCGGCCAGCCCTCGGCGCGTCGCGCGCTCTCGGCGAGGATCTTCTCCGCGCGCGGGCCGGGGGAGAGCCACGGCGGGAACTGGAACAGCAGGGTCCCCAACCGGTCCGCCTCGCGCAAGGGTCCGAGCGCCGTGCTGAAACGCTGCCAGACGGTGTCCAGCAGTACGGGGCCCACCGGCTCGCCCCGCAGGTCCGCGGGGAGCGCGGTCTGCTGGGTGGGGTGACCGGTCAGCAGGGAGAACGCCTTCACGTCGAAGCGGAACCCGTCCGGCGTGCGGTCCGCCCACAACCGGCAATTGCGGTCGCTCGGCAGCGCGTAATAGGTCGAGTCGACCTCCACCACGGGGAAGCGGCCGGCGTAGTGCCGCAGCCGCCCCTCCGCGTCCTTGCTGCCCCGCGGATACCAGCCACTGGCCAGCAGCGCGCGGTCCGTCCACGAACAGGTCCCCACCAGAATCTCACTCATCCGGCACGGGTACCCCGAGGGCCCCGATGGATCAGGAGGTGCGCAGCGTCGCCAGGACGTCGACGCGGTTGGTGGTGATGGCGTCGACGCCCGCGTCGATCAGGCGCCGCATCGAGCGGCGGGTGTCGGGGGTCCACGCCGAGACGAGGAAGCCCTCGCGGTGCACGTGGCGGGTGAGTTCGCGGTCGACCAGCGGGAAGCGGTAGTTGAGCCAGCGCGGCTTCACCGCGTCGAGCAGGACGCGGCGGGGCGGCGCCAAAGTCGTCCAGGTCAGGGCGATCTCGGCGGCGGGATCGGCCTCCCGCACGGCGAGCATCGTCTGCGGGCCCGCACAGTAGTACGTACGCTCGGCCGCCCCGCAGTCGGCGATCACCCCGACGACCGTGCGCACCGCCTCATACGAGGCGCCCGGCAGATCGACCATGAGCCGGTGCCCCTCCGTGGCGGCGACGGCCGCCTCCAGCGTCGGCACGCCCCCCTCGGTGAGGCCGTCGAGCTCGGCGAAGGACAGGACGCCGAGCGGACGGTCGTACCCCCACAGGCGCTTGAGTGTCGGGTCGTGCAGCAGTACGGGTACTCCGTCGCTGCTCAGGCGGACGTCGATCTCCACCGCGTCCGCGCCCCTTTCCAGCGCCGAGCGCAGGGACGGGAGGGTGTTCTCGCGGAAGCGGTAGGGATCGCCTCGGTGGGCCACGGCTGTCACGGTGCGCATGGCCCCATTGTGGTGCCGGGTCAGGGGGCGAGCCACGTCTCCGTGTACGTGTCGATCTCGGCGGCGATCCGGGCCTTGCCCGCCGGGTCGAGGAAGGACGCCTCCACGGCGTTCTTCGCGAGGGCCGCGATGCCGCGCTCGTCGAGGCCCAGGAGGCGGGCGGCGACCGCGTACTCGTTGTTCAGGTCGGTGCCGAACATCGGCGGGTCGTCGGAGTTGATCGTGACCACGACCCCCGCCTCGACGAACTGCTTGACGGGGTGCTCGTCGAGCGTGCGCACCGCGCGTGTCGCGATGTTCGAGGTCGGGCAGACCTCCAGCGGGATGCGGTGCTCGGCGAGGTGGGCGAGCAGCTTCGGGTCCTGGGCGGAGGTCGTGCCGTGGCCGATGCGCTCGGCGCCGAGGTGGACCAGGGCGTCCCAGACCGTCTCGGGGCCGGTGGTCTCGCCCGCGTGCGGCACCGAGTGCAGGCCGGCCGCGATGGCCTGGTCGAAGTAGGGCTTGAACTGCGGGCGCGGCACGCCGATCTCGGGGCCGCCGAGACCGAAGGAGACGAGCCCCTCGGGGCGCAGCTTCTCGCTGGTGGCGAGGCGGAGCGTCTCCTCGGCGGACACGAGCCCGGCCTCGCCCGGGATGTCGAAGCACCAGCGCAGTACGGTGCCGAACTCGTCCTCCGCGGCCTTGCGGGCGTCCTCGATGGCGTCCATGAAGGCGCGGTCGTCGATGCCGCGGCGCACCGAGGAGTACGGGGTGATGGTCAGCTCGGCGTAGCGAACGTTCTGGCGCGCCATGTCGCGGGCCACCTCGTACGTGAGCAGGCGCACGTCCTCCGGGGTGCGGATCAGGTCCACGACGGAGAGATAGACCTGGACGAAGTGAGCGAAGTCCGTGAACGTGAAGTAGTCGGCGAGCGCCTCGGGGTCCGTCGGCACCGCGGAGTCGGGGTGCCGGGCGGCCAGCTCGGAGACGATGCGGGGGGAGGCCGAGCCCACGTGGTGCACGTGCAGTTCCGCCTTGGGCAGTCCGGCGATGAAGGCGTGCGGGTCTCTGGCTGTCGTGGCTGCGGTCTGCTGCTCGGTCACGGTTTCCTCCCCAGGAACGGAATTGATCGGCTGATCGGTGGGTCGGGGATCATCGTAGGCCTCGGTCGTCGCGGGCAAAGCGTGGGCCGTAGCATGACGGAACGTATGAAAGAGGTGACCTCGTGACCGCCAGGCCTTCCGGATCCGGGGACGACGCCGTGCCGCGTGGCGCGGACGCTCCGGAGGAGCGGGACCCGTGGGCTCCGCCGCCGGAGGATGCCGCGGTGCGGCTGGACAAGCGGGGGGACTGGGCTTCGCCCGCGGCTCCCTCCGGGGCCGGGGCCGGGGCCGGGGCGCCGCCGCCACCTCCGGCGGCCTGGGCATCGGGCGCCGGCAACGCCTTCGCGGCTCCCGGCGAGCCGGTGCCACCGCCCCCGGTCTCGCCGGACGGGCCGGGGCAGATGCCTTACGGGCCTTACGGGTACGGGGGCCACGGGGTACACCCAGGGCACCCCGGTTACGCGAACGCTTCGGGGCATCAGGGCCCCCAGGGGTACGCGGGACCGCAGGGATATCCGGGGTACCCCGGCTACCCGGGTCAGGGAATGCCCGGATACGGCTGGCCCGCCATGCCGATGGCGCCCGCGAACGGCATGGGCGTCACCGGGCTGGTCCTCGGGATCATCGCGACGGTCGGCTTCTGCCTGTGGCCGCTCGCGATCGTGCTCGGCATCCTCGCGGTGATCTTCGGCGCCGTGGGGCGCGGGAAGGCGCGCCGAGGCGAGGCGACGAACGGGGGCCAGGCCCTCGCGGGGATCATCTGCGGGGCGGTCGGCATCGTGCTGGCCGTGGTGCTGCTGGTGATCATCCTCGTGATGTCGGACGAGGAGACGGACTCCCGCTCCCTGGAGCCGCCGGGCCGCACGACGACGACGGCAGCGCAGCCCGGCTGAGGCTGTGGCCGGGATTGACCGGGAGCTGCGGTTGGGACCGGCCGGGGGCCGCAGCGGGGATTGGCCGGGGGCCGCAGCCGAGGCCGATCGGGACTGCGGCTGAGCCTGACCGGGGCCACGGCCGGGACCGGCCGGGAGCTGCGGTCGTGACCGACCCGTGCCCGCAGCTGCGGGCCCCGCGCGCCGCCCCCGGGCTTCCGCTCTGTGCCTGGCCTCGTCCCGTGCCCGGCCCGGCCTCGTCCCGCTCCACGTCCGGCCCCGCCCGCCCCGCGCTCGGCCCCACCCCGCGCCACCGCCCCCGCTCAGTCCGCCGCCGCTCCCACCCGCTCCCGCGCCCCCATCAACGCGAACCCCAGCAGATTCGGCCCCCGCCACTTCTCCGGGTCCTGGATGCGGGGGTCGTCGGCGGCCAGGCCCACGCCCCATACCCGGTCCAGTGGGCTCGTTTCCACCAGTACTCGCTCGCCCGTGCCCCGCAGGAACTCCCGCAGGGCCGGGTCCGAGGTGAACTTGTGGACGCTGCCGGTCAGCACGATCCCGAACCGCTCCCGCGCCCATATCGCCTCGTCGAAGCCCCGCACCAGCCGCCCCGCGTTCTTCGCCTCGGCGGGCGTACGCGCCGCGAGGACCGCGCGCTCGGCGTCCGCGTCGTCGAAGAGGCGGGCCTTGGCCGCCATCATCCAGTGCTCCGCGGTCGCGTACGTGACGCCGTCCACGGTGAACGGCGAGGGCCACCACTGGCTCAGGCAGCTCGCGCCCAGCGTGCCGTCGCGGCGCGGGGTGTGCCCCCAGAAGTACAGATACTTCACGCGCTGCCCCGCGTGCACCGCGCCGACCAGCGCCTCCACCGAGTCGATCTTCGTCATGCACGCGAGTCTGGCACGCACCACGGACACTCCGTCCTGGGTTTTCGAGGACGACTCGACACCTGGTCGACAGATTCCGTCGCGTAACCAAAAGGCAACAACGGAATCACTTGTTGGACCTGTACTGCTCTGTCAGGATCGGCACTCAAATCGATCTGGAGCTACGCCGACCCCCGCGACGGGGAGGGTGGCGGAGGAGAGCGTCATGCACAACTTCCAGGCGCAGGACCATTTCGCGGACGGCGCGCAGTACATCGCCGGACGGCTGACGAAGGGGACCTCGGGACGCACGCACGCCGTCGTCGACCCCGCCACCGCCGAGGAGGTCTACTCGTACGAACTCGCCGGAAGGGACGACGTCGACGCCGCCGTCGCGGCCGCCGCAGAGGCGTTCCCCGGCTGGGCCGGTGCCACCCCGGGCGAGCGCTCCGACGCCATGCACCGCTTCGCGGGCGTGCTGGCCGACCGCGCGGAGGAGTTCGCGCAGGCCGAGTCGTTGCAGTGCGGCAAGCCGATCAAGCTGAGCCGGGAGTTCGACGTCCCCGGCACCGTCGACAACGCCGCCTTCTTCGCGGGCGCCGCCCGGCACCTCCAGGGCCAGTCGGCCGGTGAGTACACCGGGGACCACACCTCGTACGTACGCCGTGAGCCCATCGGTGTCGTCGGGTCCATCGCGCCTTGGAACTACCCCCTCCAGATGGCCGCCTGGAAGGTGCTCCCGGCGATCGCGGCCGGCAACACCATCGTCCTCAAGCCCGCCGAGCTGACGCCCTTCACCTCGCTGCTCTTCGCGCGGGCCGCCACCGAGGCCGGTATCCCGGACGGCGTCGTCAACATCGTCACGGGCGCGGGCAGGGACGCCGGTGAGCATCTCGTCGGGCACCCCGCTGTCGCCATGACCTCCTTCACCGGGTCCACCGGCGTCGGCAAGCGCGTCGCCGAGATCGCCACCGCCACCGTCAAGCGCCTCCACCTGGAGCTCGGCGGCAAGGCCCCCTTCGTGGTCTTCGACGACGCCGACCTCGACGCCGCCGTGCACGGCGCGGTCGCCGGCGCACTCATCAACTCCGGGCAGGACTGCACGGCCGCCACGCGCGCGTACGTCCAGCGTCCGCTGTACGACGCCTTCGTGCAGGGCGTCGCCGACCTCATGGAGAGCGTGCGGCTCGGTGACCCGTTCGACCCGAGCACCGACATGGGGCCGCTCATCTCGCACGTCCACCGCGACCGCGTCGCCGGCTTCGTCGACCGGGCCCGCTCCTACGCGCGCGTGGTGACCGGCGGCGAGGCGCTCACCCACCCGGGCGCCTTCTACAAGCCCACCCTCATCGCGGACGCGGCGCAGGACAGCGAGGTCGTACAGTCCGAGATCTTCGGGCCCGTCCTCGTCGTACTGCCCTTCGACAGCGACGACGAGGGCATCCGGCTCGCCAACGACACCCCCTACGGACTCGCCGCCTCCGCCTGGAGCCGCGACGTGTACCGCGCGAACCGCGCGACCCGGGAGATCAAGGCCGGGTGCGTGTGGGTCAACGACCACATCCCGATCCTCAGCGAGATGCCGCACGGCGGCTACAAGGCCTCGGGCTACGGAAAGGACATGTCCACCTACTCCTTCGAGGAGTACACGCAGGTCAAGCACGTCATGTTCGACAACACCGCGGTCGTCCGCAAGGACTGGCACCGCACGATCTTCGGGGACCGGTAGCCGCGTGGCCGCTCGGCCACGCCGCCACGTCGTCACAGGCCGCCCGACCAGCGGCCGCCTTCCTCCCGAAAGGGCAACCACACGCATGGAGCAGCACGAGCCCGCCAGCCTGTCACCGGCCCAACTGGCCGCCATGCACCGCAGCCTGAGGTACGGCAGGGGGTCCCTGACCCGCCGTTCCCTGCTGCGCGCCTCCACCGGCGGCGCGCTCGCCGTCGGCGGACTGGGCGCCCTGAGCGCCTGTGGCATCCCCCCGGCCGGCAAAAGCCAGGGCGAGGTCTCGTCCGACGACCACTCGGCCGAGGAGAAGCAGATCGCCTTCTCCAACTGGACCGAGTACATGGACGTCGACGAGAAGGACGAGAACAGGCGGCCGACCCTGGCGGCGTTCACGAAGCGCACCGGGATCAGCGTCAAGTACACCGAGGACATCAACGACAACGTCGAGTTCTTCGGGAAGATCAAGCCGCAGCTCGCCGCGGGCCAGGAGACCGGACGCGACCTGATCTGCGTCACGGACTGGCTCGCCGCACGGCTGATCCGCTTCGGGTGGGTCCAGAAACTGGACCCGGCCAACCTGCCGCACGCGTACACCAACCTGTCGACCCAGTTCCGCGACCCCGACTGGGACCCGGGCCGGGCCTACTCGTATCCCTGGACCGGCATCTCCACCGTCATCGCGTACAACAAGAAGGCGACCGGCGGGAAGGAGGTCACCTCGGTCGCGCAGCTCCTCGAGGACCCCAAGCTGAAGGGCCGCGTCGGGTTCCTCTCCGAGATGCGCGACACCGTCGGCATGACGCTCATCGACATGGGCAAGGACCCCGGCGACTTCACCGACGACGACTTCGACGCGGCCGTCGCCCGCCTCCAGAAGGCCGTCGACAAGAAGCAGGTCCGCCGCTTCACCGGCAACGACTACACCTCGGACCTCGCCAAGGGCGACATCGCCGCCTGCCTCGGCTGGGCCGGCGACATCGTGCAGTTGCAGGCCGACAACCCGGACATCGGCTTCCACATCCCCGACCAGGGCTACATCACGTCCACGGACAACCTGCTGGTGCCCAACAAGGCGCGGCACAAGCGCAACGCCGAGCGCCTCATCGACTACTACTACGAGCCGGAGCCCGCGGCACGCCTCGCGGCGTACATCAACTACGTCTGCCCGGTCGACGGGGTGCGGGACGCGCTCGCGAAGATCGACAAGGACGCCGCGGCCAATCCGCTGATCATCCCTGACGCGGAGATGAAGGCGAAGTCCCGGGCGTTCCGGTCGCTCACGCCCAAGGAAGAGACCGCCTACGAAGAGAAGTTCGCGAGGCTGACCGGCGTGTGACACGGCGCCGCCGCGCTGGGCTGTGGCCGCTTGCAACTGCGGGTCCGTCGTGGCTGGTCGCGCCCACGCGGCGGAGCCGCACATGTAAGAGCCCCGCGCCCCTGACGGGGCGCCTTCGTTCCCCCCGACTTCATCTGGACCCACTATGACCTACGCTCAAGAACACGGCGGCGACGTCCGTCTCACCGGGATCAGCAAGACGTACGGCTCCTTCACCGCCGTGCACCCGCTCGACCTCACCGTGCCGCAGGGCTCCTTCTTCGCGCTGCTCGGCGCCTCCGGCTGCGGCAAGACGACCACGCTCCGCATGATCGCGGGCCTGGAGGAACCCAGCTCCGGCACGGTCCACCTGGGCGAGCAGGACGTCACGTCCCTGCCGCCGTACAAGCGGCCCGTGAACACCGTCTTCCAGTCGTACGCGCTCTTCCCGCACCTGGACATCTTCGAGAACGTCGCCTTCGGCCTGCGCCGGCGCGGCATCAAGTCGGTGAAGGGCCAGGTCGGCGAGATGCTCGACCTCGTCCAGCTCGGCGAGCAGGCGCGCAAGAAGCCGCACCAGCTCTCCGGCGGCCAGCAGCAGCGCGTCGCCGTGGCCCGCGCGCTCATCAACCACCCCAAGGTGCTCCTCCTCGACGAGCCGCTGGGCGCCCTCGACCTCAAGCTGCGCCGCCAGATGCAGCTGGAGCTCAAGCGCATCCAGACCGAGGTCGGCATCACCTTCGTGCACGTCACGCACGACCAGGAGGAGGCCATGACGATGGCCGACACCGTGGCCGTGATGAACGGCGGCCGCGTCGAGCAGCTCGGCGCCCCCGCCGACCTCTACGAGAACCCGCGCACCACCTTCGTCGCCAACTTCCTCGGCACCTCCAACTTCATCGAGGCGGAGGTCGCCGCGACGAGCGGCGACGACCTCGTCGTGAAGGCCGGCGACTGCAAGCTGACGCTGCCCGCCGCCCGATGTACCGGCCCCACCGCCACCGGCGGCAAGGTCCTCGTAGGCATCCGCCCCGAGAAGATCTCCCTCGCGCACGCCGACGACGCGGGGCGGATTCCCGAGGGGCGCAACCGCGTCACGGGACGCATCGCCGACAGCAGCTTCATCGGCGTATCGACGCAGTACGTGGTGCACAGCCCCGTCTGCCCCTCCTTCGAGGTGTACGCGCAGAACATCGAGCGCGACGGCCGGCTCACCCCGGGCGCCGAGGTCGTCCTGCACTGGAACCCCGCGCACACCTTCGGCCTGGACGCCGCCCAGTCCCTCCTTGCCGGGACAGAGGGCTCGGCGGGCGTCGAGAAGGTCGAGGAGGACGCCTCCGCATGACGACGACCCTGACCGAAGCACCACCGGCGAAGGACCCCGAGGACCCGGCCCCGGCCCCCCGCAAGCCCCGCAAGCGCGGCCGCCTCGTCCCCTACTGGCTGCTGCTCCCCGGCCTCCTCTGGCTGGTCGTCTTCTTCGCGCTGCCGCTGGTCTACCAGGCCTCGACCTCCGTCCAGACGGGGTCGCTCGAAGAAGGCTTCAAGGTCACCTGGCACTTCGCCACCTACTGGGACGCGCTCACCGACTACTGGCCGCAGTTCCTGCGCTCGGTGCTCTACGCGGGCGCCGCCACCGTCCTGTGCCTGCTGCTCGGCTACCCGCTCGCGTACCTCATCGCGTTCCGCGCGGGCCGCTGGCGGGGCATCATCCTGGTCCTGGTCATCGCGCCGTTCTTCACCAGCTTCCTCATCCGTACGCTGGCGTGGAAGACGATCCTCGCGGACGGCGGCCCCGTCGTCGGCGCCCTCAACTCCCTGCACGTCCTCGACGTCACCAGCTGGCTGGGCGTCACGGCGGGCGACCGGGTCCTCGCGACGCCGCTCGCGGTGATCTGCGGCCTCACGTACAACTTCCTGCCGTTCATGATCCTGCCGCTCTACACCTCGCTGGAGCGCATCGACGGCCGGCTCCACGAGGCCGCGGGCGACCTCTACGCCAAGCCGAGCACCACCTTCCGCAAGGTGACGCTGCCGCTCTCCATGCCGGGCGTCGTCTCCGGCACGCTGCTGACCTTCATCCCGGCGGCGGGCGACTACGTGAACGCGGACCTGCTCGGCTCGACGGACACCCGCATGGTCGGCAACGTCATCCAGACGCAGTTCCTGCGCGTCCTGGACTACCCGACGGCCGCGGCCCTCTCCTTCATTCTCATGGCCGCCATTCTCTTCATGGTGACCTTCTACATCCGCAAGTCGGGGACGGAGGACCTGGTCTGATGGCCTTTGTACGCTGGCTGCGGCGCAACCTCGTCGTCATCGCGGGCCTGTGCACGCTCGCCTATCTGCTCCTGCCGAACATCGTCGTGACCGTCTTCTCCTTCAACAAGCCGAAGGGGCGCTTCAATTACTCCTGGCAGGAGTTCTCGCTCGACGCGTGGAAGGATCCGTGCGGCGTGGCCGACATGTGCGGGTCGCTCTCGCTGAGCCTCCAGATCGCCACCTGGGCGACGATCGGCGCGACCGTACTCGGCACGATGATCGCCTTCGCGCTGGTGCGCTACCGCTTCCGCGCGCGCGGCGCCGTGAACTCGCTGATCTTCCTGCCGATGGCGATGCCCGAGGTCGTCATGGCCGCCTCGCTGCTCACGCTCTTCCTCAACATGGGCGCTCAGCTGGGCTTCTGGACCGTCCTCATCGCCCACATCATGTTCTGCCTCAGCTTCGTGGTGACCGCCGTCAAGGCGCGCGTCATGTCGATGGACCCCCGCCTCGAACAGGCCGCGCAGGACCTCTACGCCGGTCCCGTGCAGACGTTCCTGAGGGTCACGCTGCCGATCGCCGCACCGGGCATCGCGGCGGGCGCGCTGCTCGCCTTCGCGCTCTCCTTCGACGATTTCATCATCACGAACTTCAACGCGGGCTCGACCGTGACCTTCCCCATGTTCGTCTGGGGATCGGCACAGCGGGGCACGCCCGTTCAAATCAATGTGATCGGTACGGCGATGTTCCTCGTCGCCGTGCTCCTGGTGCTCGCCGGAATGCTGATCGGCAAGCGCCGCAACAAACAGCCCAAGTAACCGTGACGCAGTTCTCGAAGGAGTGGAAATCATGGCCCCAAGCGCCATGACCCGTTGGACCAAGTCCCTCTCCGACGCCCAGCCGGTCTCGTACTGGCTGGACGACCCGGGCAGGCCCGCCCCCGAGCCCGCCCTCACCGGCGACGACCGCTGCGACCTCCTCGTCGTCGGCGGCGGTTACAGCGGCCTGTGGACCGCGCTCATCGCCAAGGAGCGCGACCCCGGGCGCGACGTCGTCCTCGTCGAGGGCCGCGAGGCGGGCTGGGCCGCCTCCGGCCGCAACGGCGGCTTCTGCGCCGCCTCCCTCACGCACGGCATCGCCAACGGCCTGTCCCGCTGGCCCGGCGAGATCGAGAAGCTGGAGGAGCTCGGCGCCCGCAACCTCGACGAGATCGAGGCGGCCGTCAAGCGCTACTCCATCGACTGCGACTTCGAGCGCACCGGCGAGATCGACGTCGCCACCGAGCCGCACCAGGTCGCCGAACTGCGCGAGATGTACGAGGAGATGGCGGCCCACGGCCTGGCGGGCGGCACCGAGCTGCTCGACGCGGACGCCGTGCGCGAGCAGGTCGACTCGCCCACCTTCCTCGGCGGCCTCTGGGACCGCGACGGCGTCGCCATGCTGCACCCGGCGAAGCTGGCGTGGGGCCTGAAGCGGGCCTGCCTGGAGAAGGGCGTACGCGTCTACGAACACACGCCCGCCCTGGAGCTGGCCGCCGCCGGCGCCGGGATGGCGGTCCGCACGCCGTACGGCCGCGTCTTCGCCCGCCAGGTGGCGCTCGCCACGAACATCTTCCCCTCGCTGGTCAAGCGCGTCCGCGCGTACACCGTGCCGGTCTACGACTACGCGCTGATGACCGAGCCGCTGAGCGAGGAGCAGCTGGCCGCGATCGGCTGGCGCAACCGGCAGGGGCTCGGCGACAGCGCGAACCAGTTCCACTACTTCCGGCTCTCCGCCGACAACCGCATCCTGTGGGGCGGCTACGACGCGATCTACCCGTTCGGCGGGAAGGTCCGCGCCGAGTACGACGACCGGCCCGAGACGTACGCGAAGCTCGCCGGGCACTTCTTCACCTGCTTCCCGCAGCTGGAGGGGGTCCGCTTCACGCACGCGTGGGGCGGCGCGATCGACACCTGCTCGCGCTTCTCGGCGTTCTTCGGCACGGCGCACAAGGGCCGCGTCGCCTACGCCGCCGGGTACACCGGGCTCGGTGTCGGGGCCACGCGGTTCGGCGCCGACGTGATGCTGGACCTGCTCTCCGGGGAGCGCACGGAGCGGACGAGCCTGGAGATGGTGCGTACGAAGCCGCTGCCGTTCCCGCCTGAGCCGTTCGCCTGGACGGGCGTCGCGCTGACCAAGTGGTCGCTGGCCCGCTCCGACGCCAACGGCGGTAAGCGGAACCTCTGGCTCAAGACGATGGACAAGCTGGGCCTCGGCTTCGACAGCTGAACCGGCGTACGCCCCACCGCCCCGCCGTGAGCCGCTTCACCACCAGCGGGTGTCCGAACCCGCGTAATGCCCGCCCCCCGGACCCCTCTCACCTGTGACACGCACGGTCGTCGCACAGGAAATGGAGGTCCGGTCATGGCTGGCACGGGTGGCTCGGGTGACACGGGCGGCAGGGGCCGCACGGGCGGCCCGGGGGCGAGGTCGGCGGTCGAATGGCTCGTTTCGGTGGCGCCGGATCCGGACGCCTGCCGCTGGGAGTGGGAGCGCAGTCCGCTCGGGGTCGCGCTCCTGCCGGCGGGCCGCCGCTGGGACGTGCTGATCCTCCCCGGCGAGCTCGGCCGCACCACGCTCGACGTACTGAACCGCCGCGTCGAGCGCCCCGGACCGGTGCTCGCCGACTTCGGGGACGCGCGCGTGGGCTTCTTCGTGCCCGCGGGCACGGCCGCCCGCTGGCTGGGCACGGGCGTACGCGGCGCCGGCCGCGGCACCTGGATCGTCGTGCCCCATCCCGGGCGGGCGAGCGGCGGGGTCCGCTGGCTGGTGCCGCCGGACGGCCGGGGCACGCTGACGGATCCGGCACTGCTCGAACTGGCCATGCACGAGGCGGCCGCGGGGCTGCTGGGGGAGGGGGAGGAACGCGGGGAGTGACCTCGGGTTGCGCGCGCGGGCGCCTGCCTGCGGCGGTCTTCCGACGCCCCAGGCGAGGGTCACTCCTGCGCGACGGTCACTCCGGGCCCGGGTGCCGGCCGTACCGCCCGGTCAGCGCGGCCATGGCCGTCAGCAGCATCCCGCACAGCAGCCAGGAAGCCACCACGTCCAGCGGCCAGTGATATCCGCGCCGCACGAGTGCGAAACCGACCGCCACGTTCAACAGGACGCAGCCGATGAGCAGTCCACCTCGGCCGTACGCGCGCCGCAGCAGTGGCAGCGCCAGCAGCGCGGCCGCCCCGTAGGCGACGGCGGCCGTCGCCGCGTGCCCCGAGGGGTAGAAGCCGTCGTGCCCTGCCATGCCCGGCGGCCCCGGCCGGTCCACGGCCGCCTTGAGCGGCACGACGAGCGCGGGCACCGCGGCCATGGCGACGGCGGCGGCCAGCGGCGCCAGCCACCAGCGGAACACCCCGGCACGGCGGCCGTGCCAGGCGGCGTACGCGAGGACGGCCCCGAGGACCGGCACGGCGACGCCGAGGTTGCCGAGGTCGGCGAAGAACTCCGCGGCGCGCTCCGGGAAAGGGCTGCCGACGGTCGCCCGCCCCGCGCGCTCGTCGGCGCGGCGCAGCGGACCGTCGACGACGACCTGCCAGGTGAGGAGCGCGAACAGGCACGCGCACAGGGAGAGCGGGAGGAAAAGGGGCGGCCGCCTCGGAACAGGGGGTGGTTCCGAGGCGGCCGGAGGGACCGGGTCGCCGCGCGCCCCGGGGGGTGTGGGGCGGGCGGCCATCCGATCGGTGAGGAGTTCCGGAGCCGGAAGCTCCGGGTGCGTGCGCGAAGGCACGACCAAGACGGGGCTGGGGAGGCTCCGCCCTGGTGTCGCCCACAGTCCCCTGTGGGCGGGGTGTCTCTCTCATCTGCAGAAACCGTACGGCAGGCGGTGGCGGGCCGACAGGAACATCGGCAACCCGTCATAGGGCCCGCACACGTTCTTCACACGCCCCCGATGGTCACTCCGAGAGGCCCCGGCGGACTCAGACGCCCGCGAAGGCGCCCTCAAGGATGTCCAGGCCCTCGTTCAGCAGGTCGTCGCCGATGACCAGCGGCGGCAGGAAGCGCAGGACGTTGCCGTACGTGCCGCAGGTCAGGACCAGCAGGCCCTCCGCGTGGCAGGCCTTGGCCAGGGCCGCGGTGGCCGCCGGGTTCGGCTCCTTCGTCGTACGGTCCTTGACCAGCTCGATGGCGATCATCGCGCCGCGGCCACGGACGTCGCCGATGATGTCGAACTTCTCGGCCATGGCGCCCAGGCGGGCCTTCATGGTGGCCTCGATGCTCTTCGCCTTGGCGTTGAGGTCGAGCTCCTTCATGGTCTCGATGGCACCGAGCGCACCGGCGCAGGCCACCGGGTTGCCGCCGTAGGTGCCGCCGAGGCCGCCCGCGTGCGGGGCGTCCATGATCTCGGCGCGGCCCGTGACGGCGGCGAGCGGCAGGCCGCCCGCGATGCCCTTGGCCGTGGTGATCAGGTCCGGGACGATGCCCTCGTCCTCACAGGCGAACCACTGGCCGGTGCGGCAGAAGCCGGACTGGATCTCGTCCGCCACGAAGACGATGCCGTTGTCGTTGGCGAACTTCACGATCTCCGGCAGGAAGCCCTTCGCGGGCTCGATGAAGCCGCCCTCGCCGAGCACCGGCTCGATGATGATCGCGGCGACGTTCTCCGCGCCGACCTGCTTGGTGATCTGGTCGATGGCCTGCTTGGCGGCCTCGGGACCGGCGTTCTCGGCACCGGTCGGCCAGCGGTAGCCGTAGGCGACCGGGACGCGGTAGACCTCGGGGGCGAACGGGCCGAAGCCGTGCTTGTACGGCATGTTCTTGGCGGTCAGCGCCATCGTGAGGTTCGTACGGCCGTGGTAGCCGTGGTCGAAGACGACGACGGCCTGGCGCTTGGTGTACGCACGGGCGATCTTGACGGCGTTCTCGACGGCCTCGGCGCCGGAGTTGAACAGCGCCGACTTCTTCTCGTGGTCGCCCGGCGTCAGCTCGGCGAGCGCCTCGGCGACGGCCACGTAACCCTCGTACGGCGTGACCATGAAGCAGGTGTGCGTGAAGTCCTGGAGCTGGGCGGAGGCCCGGCGCACCACGGCCTCGGCGGAGGCGCCGACGGACGTCACGGCGATGCCGGAACCGAAGTCGATCAGCCGGTTGCCGTCGACGTCCTCGATGATGCCGCCGCCCGCGCGGGCGGTGAAGACGGGCAGCACGGAGCCCACGCCACCGGCCACCACGGCGGTGCGGCGGGCCTGCAGCTCCTGCGACTTCGGACCGGGGATGGCGGTGACGAGGCGACGCTCCTGCGGAAGTGCGCTCATGGGGGACTCCTGGGGGTGGGGTCTTGGGTGGATCGGTGACCGCGGGACGCCGGCCGGCCACGAGGAGCGTCCGGGACGCCGTCTTCCGGGCGTATCTCTGCTTTCTTCGCAGGTTAGGGGCGGTACGGGGGCGCGGGCATGCTCCATGGGGGAGTTGTTCGGCGCGGCGGTTGTCCGTGATGGACATAGCAGGGCCCCCGGCCGGGCAGGGGCGGCCATCGATCAGGAATCGAGAAGCGCGGCGCGGCCGCCCTGCCTAGCCTCATCGTCATGGACATCACGATTCACACCACGGCCCTCCCGCACGACGACCCGGACGCCTCCCTGGCCTTCTACCGCGACACCCTCGGCATGGAGGTCCGCAGCGACGTCGGTCAGGGCAGGATGCGCTGGATCACCGTCGGCCCCGTCGGCCAGCCCGGCACGTCCATCCTCCTGGCCCCGCCCGCCGCCGACCCCGGGGTCACCGAGGACGAGCGGCGCACCATCGCCGAGATGATGGCCAAGGGCACCTACGGCTGGATCCTGCTGGCCACCCGGGACCTCGACGCCACCTTCGAGAAGGTGCGGGCGGGCGACGCCGAGGTCGTCCAGGAACCGACCGAGCAGCCGTACGGCATCCGCGACTGCGCCTTCCGCGACCCCGCGGGCAACCTGATCCGCATCCAGGAGGTCCGCTGAGCCGCACCCGTACAACTGCGCCTCATCCGCACGACTGTGCCTCACCCACCCGAAGGAGTTCCCTCATGTGTCACCCCTCGTGGGGCCGCGCACGCGCCGCGGCACATCGCACGGGCGACCTCGCCAGGCTGCGCCGCGTACGTGACCGGATCGACCGGGAGTACGCCCGGCCGCTGAACGTCGAGGCGCTCGCCCGCGGCGCGCACCTGTCCGCCGGGCACCTCAGCCGCCAGTTCCGGCAGGCCTACGGCGAGTCGCCCTACGCGTATCTGATGACGCGTCGCATCGAACGCGCGACGGCTCTGCTGCGCCGCGGCGACCTCGGCGTCACCGAGGTCTGCTTCCTGGTCGGCTGCTCCTCGCTCGGCACCTTCAGCACCCGTTTCACCGAGCTGGTCGGCATGTCGCCGGGCGCCTACCGGCGCGCGGCGGCCCGCGCCGCGGAGGGGGTGCCGCCGTGCGTGGTGAAACAGGTGTCGAGACCGGTCAGGAACCGACGGACCCCGGCCGCCGAACCCCAGGCGGTGTGAGGGCAAGACCGTCATCGACGCCGTCACCCTCGACGTGGCCGACCTCGCGGCCGCCCGCCGCTTCCACGCCGCCGCCTTCGAGCTGGACACACAGATACGGCTGCGGGCCGCCGGGGCCTCACCGTGGCGAAGAGCGCCGGCCGTGTACGCGGAGTCCGAGCCCGGCCCGAGCCCCGTGAAGCTGGCGCTCTACCGTCGCCGCGCTCTCGCCAAGGACCCCGGGGTGTCTGCCGACGGCAGCGGCTCGCACCGGCTCACGATCGGTGCCGACACGGGTCCCTTCACCGACCCGGACGGCTTCTCGTGGGAGACCGCCTCACCACCGTCGTCCACGGACCCGGGCGCGTAGCCGGTGAACTCCCCTTGCCATGGCACTAGATTGGCCCGCGAACCAGGAGAGCGGCAGGCCAGGGGGCAAGGATCATGGATTCCGACGGTACGCAGGACGTGCACGGCACGCACGCGACTCCCGTGCCGCGCCGGCCGGACAGCCTCCCGGCCCCGCCCGTCGGCCTGCCGCCCGAGCCGTCCGCGGCCGTGCCGCACCGCCGATGCCGCGCCGCCCGCCCGCGGCGCCGTCGGAGACCGCCGACTGGCTGAACGCGCCGCGCCCCGACGCGGGCCCCGGGATCTGGCGGTTCCGGCACGTCCCACCGCCGCCGGACGAGGAGGACGGGCGGCGCCTGGACCGCGCCCTGCTGGCCGGGATGACGATCTCCCTCGTACTCGGGCTGTTCGTCTGGTTCCTCTGGCGGCAAGGGCGCATGCCCTACCAGACGCCGCTCATCCAGTTGTTCCTGCCCGGCGAGTGGTTCTACGCGGCGAGCCTCGAACCGAGCGTGTGGCAGGGCTATGAAGCCCTGGTCGTCGTCAACGGCGTCTTCTTCGGACTGCTGGTGTACGGCGTCGGGCGCCTCGGGAACTGGTCCGAGGCCCTGCGGCACGTCATCGCCCGGAGGGAGCAGCCCGTCCGGGCGATCCGCTCGGCGCTCGGCGCGCTGCTCGTGCTGGTGTTCGTCTGGCCGCAGGCCTTCCCGGCGGTCTCCTGGGACGCGCTGCCGATCGCCACACCCGTCATGGCCCTGATGGCGTTGTGCACGGGCGGATACCAGGTCTTCGAGAACGAGTTCGTCACCTATGGCCTGTACACCCTGATCACCGCGGCGGTCCTGTGGCCCTTCGCGCGGCTCGGCGACTGGCGGGGCCTCGTGCGGAGCTGGGCGGCCGACTCCCGGAAGGACCCGAAGCTGCCGCCGCCCCCGCCGGGCCCCGCCCCGGTCGCGCCCCGCGCCCAGTGGCCCGAACTCAGGGGGGCGGGACAGCACCAGGCGGCCGACGTGCTCGCCGCCGAGGTGCTCGGCGGCCGGATGAACGACGTCGACTGCGTCCGGGTGCGCCGGGGGTGGAGCGCGGCACAGCAGCGCTCGGCCCTGATCGCCTCGTTCACCGAGACGGTGCTGCGCCAGGGCGGCGCGGCGTGGACGCACCCCTCCGGAGCCCGCGACCTCCCCTCGCGCGACGCGCTCCACGACCTGCTCGTGGGGCAGGTCAGGATCGGCCGGTGCGTCCCCGAGGAGCGCAACCCCCGGGCCAGCCGCGGCGCGGGCATCGCCCTGGACCCCGCGGTGCTCGGCACCTCGCTGCTCGCGGTGGGACCGTCCGGCGCGGGCAAGACCGGCAGGCTCATCCGGCCCGTCGTCGAATCCCTCTCCCTCCAGGCGCTCACCGGCAGCTGCGCGGTCGTCGCGGTGTGCCCCGCGGGTACGCCGCTCGGCGCGGACGACGCGTACGACGTCGTCGTCAAGCTCGGCGACCCCGCATCGACGCACGACCTCGACCTGTACGCGGGCACCACGGATCCGGACGAGGCCGCCTCCTTCCTGGCCGAGGGCCTGGTCGGCGACCTCGACGCGGTGGACAGCCGCCGCGCGGCCACCACGCTGGCCCAAGTGCTCGGCCCCTACTGGGCCGCGTACGGACGGTTCCCCTCCGTGCCGCTGCTCCGGGAACTGCTCGAAGGCGTGCCCGCGGCGGTGGCGGACCTGCGCCAGGCCCTCGGCTCGCAGGAGCACGCCGTGATGCGGCGCGAACTCGACGCGCGGATCCGCCAGCAGGGCAGCGTCGCCGACCCGGGCCCCGCCCTCGCCGACCGGCTCGCTCTCCTCGACCGGCCCGCGTTCGCCGACTTCTTCGGCGCGGGCAGCGACAGCCCCTTCTCCCTGCGCGCCGTGGTGCACCACCCGATGCGCGTCCGCATCGACCTGCCCGAGCGGGGGCACGCGGAGGCGTCCCGGCTGCTCGCCCGCCTCCTCCTCGCCCAGTTCAACGCCATGGCGCACACCCGCGCCGACCGTGAGCACTTCATCTGCCTCGTCCTCGACGACGCCACGCGGACCGTGACCGCCGAGACGGTCAGGGGCATGCAGCGCCTGCGGTCGGCGAACGCGGGAGTGGTGCTCGCCCTGCGCACCGTGAGCGACGTACCCGAACCGCTGCAAGGACCGCTGTACGCCACCGTCGGCTGCCGTATGGCCTTCTCGGGAATCTCGACGTGGGACGGCAGACGCTTCGCGGAGGCGTGGGGCAAGGCGTGGATCGAGACCCGCGAGGTCGCCCAGCACGCGGTCTTCGCGGACCAGCCGATGACCCGCGCCCTGCACGCGCTGCGCAAGCTGGTCACCGGCAAGACGGTGACCAGGGACGCCGTCACCGTCCGCCAGGTGGAGCGCGAGCGCTGGTCGGCGTCCGAGCTGGCCCACGCCATGCCGCCGGGGCACGCGGTGCTCTCGCTCACCGACGTACGAGGGGAGTACGCGCCGCCGCTGCTGGTGGACCTGCGCGGGTGACGGCGGCCCGGAAGGGGCGCCGACCCGGTGACACACGTACGGGGGCGGCCGGTCTTGTCCACACCGTACGGTGAGGCAGAATCGACACAGGTCGTTCATACGGACCGGCCAAAAGATCCACATCCCGGCGCCCGGGCCACCGAACCTCGGAGCCCACGGGCCCTCGGGCCGCCGGGAAGTCCGCCCGCCCCGCCTGCCGCAGACCTGAAGGTCCCATGCCGCCCACGCTCGCCTCGCTCGTCCACCACTCCGCGCTCAAACTGACCGTGCGTGCGGGCGAGGAGCGCCTGGACACCCCCGTGCGCTGGGCGCACGCCAGCGAACTCGCCGACCCCGTGCCCTACATGGAGGGCGGCGAACTGCTCCTGATCACCGCGCTCAAACTGGACGCGGAAGACCCGCAGGCCATGCGGCGCTACGTGAAACGGCTCGCGGGCGCGGGCGTCGTCGGCCTCGGCTTCGCCGTCGGCGTCCACTACCCCGACATCCCCAAAGCCCTCCTCGACGCCGCCACCGAGGCGGAGCTCCCGCTCATCGAGGTGCCGCGCCGCACGCCGTTCATCGCCATCAGCAAGGCCGTGTCCGCCGCCATCGCGGAGGAGCAGTACCGCGCGGTGACCGCCGGGTTCTCCGCCCAGCGCGAGCTGACCAGGCAGGCGCTGAGCGACGGTCCCGAAGGCCTGCTGCTCGCGCTCGCCGGGCAGGTCGACGGCTGGGCCGCGCTGTACGACGCGTCCGGCGCCGTCGTCGCCACCGCACCGGAGTGGGCCACCCGCCGGGCCGCCCGGCTCACCGCCGACGTCGAACGCCTCAGGGAGCGGCCCGCGCCCGCCAGCTCGGTCGTCGCGGGCGCCGAGGACCGCGTGGAGCTGCACTCCCTCGGCACCGGCCGCAGGCCGCGCGCCGCGCTCGCCGTCGGCACGGCGTCCACCCTCGGCACCGCCGAGCGGTACGCGGTGCACTCCGCGATCGCGCTCCTGACCCTCACCACCGAGCGGTCGCGCGCGCTGCACGCGGCCGAGCAGCGGATCGGCGCCGCCGTGCTGCGGATGCTGCTGGCCGGGGAGCCCGACCACGCGCGGACCGTCGCCGGGGATCTCTACGGCGGCCTCCTGGACGCCCCTTTCCGGCTCGTCGTCGCCGAGGTGGCCTCCGCGTCGGCGGCCCGGGTGCGGGCGGGCGCGGCGCCGGGCCCCGAGGAGAGCGGCGAGAAGGCTGCTCCGGCACCGGCCGCGACATCGGCCGCGGTGCTCGCCGTGGCGGCGGCCTCGGTCGGCGGCGACCCGCTCGCCGCGCTCGTCGACATCGTCGAGGCCGCGGCCGCCCGCTCCGGCGAGGCCCTGCTCGTCGTCCCCTACGGGGAGCGGCTGGTGCTGCTCGTCGTGGACGGCGGCGCCGGGGCGCGGGCCTGCGCGCAGTACGCCGCCGCCCTGGAGGCCGGGCGGGGCGCCGCCGGGCGCGAGGCCACGGCGTCCGGCGAGGAGCCCGAGCTGGTGATGGGCCTGTCCGCACCGGCGGGGCCGATCGCCGCGGCCACCGCGTACAAGCAGGCCGAGCAGGCGCTGTCCGTCGCCCGGCGGCGCGGCAGGGCCCTGGTCGAGCACGAGGAACTGGCCGCCGGGTCCGTGCTCCCGCTGCTCGCGGACGACGCGGTGCGGGCCTTCGCGGACGGCCTGCTGCGAGCACTGCACGAACACGACGCGACCGGCCGCGGCGACCTCGTCGCCTCCCTGCGCGCCTGGCTCTCCCGCCACGGCCAGTGGGACGCCGCAGCGGCAGACCTGGGCGTCCACCGCCACACCCTGCGCTACCGCATGCGCAGGGTGGAGGAAATCCTCGGCCGCTCCCTGGACGACCCGGACGTCCGCATGGAGCTGTGGCTGTCCCTGAAGGCAACAACGACGACAACGGACTGAGACGCGCCCCGAAGGGGGCGCGGGGAACGGCGCGCTCAGCCACGACACACCCGCACATGCCGCGCAGCGCAGTCGCCAAGCCAAGACACCCCCGCACATGCCGCGCGGCGCCGGCGCCAACCAAAGCCCCGCCCCGCCCCCCAACCCCCCGCCCGTACAAACCGGCGCGAGGCCCCCGGCCAGTACTCCGCCCCGGACAAACGTCAAGAACTCCACCTCCCCCTACGGTGAGGGACGTACCACGTACCCCCCAGACACACCTCCGCGGAAGGGCCGGGAATCACATGACTTCCATCCACGCCTTCTGGCTCGCCGGTCGCCAGACCACCGGCGAGACCACGTTCGACGTCACCTCCCCCTGGGACGGCCGGCTCGTCGCCAAGGCGGCCGTCCCGACCGACGCCCAGGTCGAGGAGGCCGTCGCCGCCGCGTACGCCGTCCGCGACGAGTTCGCCGCGACCCCGGCCCACGCCCGCGCCGCCGCCCTCGACCACGTGAGCCGCCGCCTCGTCGAGCGCACGGAGGAGATCGCGCAGCTCATCTCCGCCGAGAACGGCAAGCCGATCAAGTGGGCCCGCGGCGAGGTCGGCCGCGCGGTCTCCGTCTTCCGGTTCGCCGCGGAGGAGGCCCGCCGCTTCAACGGCGGCGAGGCCCAGCGCCTGGACACCGACGCCGGCGGCCAGGGCCGCCTCGCCCTGACCCGCCGCTTCCCCAAGGGCGTCGTCCTCGGCATCGCGCCGTTCAACTTCCCGCTGAACCTCTGCGCGCACAAGGTCGCCCCGGCCATCGCCGTCGGCGCGCCGATCATCCTGAAGCCCGCCCCGGCGACCCCGCTGTCCGGTCTGATCCTCGGCGAGCTGCTCGCGGAGACGGACCTGCCCGCCGGCTCCTGGTCGGTCCTGCCGGTCGCCAACGACAAGATGCCCGCCCTCGTCCAGGACGAGCGCATGCCGGTCATCTCCTTCACCGGCTCCGACAAGGTCGGCTACGCGATCATGGACTCGGTGCCGCGCAAGCACTGCACCCTGGAGCTCGGCGGCAACGGCGCGGCCGTCGTCCTCGGCGACTTCTCCTCGGACGAGGACCTGGACTGGGCCGCCTCGCGCATCGCGACCTTCTCCAACTACCAGGGCGGCCAGTCCTGCATCTCCGTGCAGCGGGTCATCGCCGACGCCTCCGTGTACGACCGGCTCGTGCCGCGCGTCGTCGAGGCCGTCGAGGCCCAGGTCACCGGCGACCCCTCCGACCCGAAGACCGACGTCGGCCCGCTGGTCAACGAGGACGCCGCCAAGCGCGTGGAGTCCTGGGTCGACGAGGCCGTCAAGGCGGGCGCGCAGCTGCTCACCGGTGGCAAGCGCGACGGCGCCACCTACGCGCCGACCGTCCTCGCCGACGTACCGGCCGACGTGACCATCGCCTGCGAGGAGGTCTTCGGACCGGTCCTCACCGTCAAGAAGGTGGACGGCGAGGCGGAGGCGTTCGCCGCCGTCAACGACTCCAAGTACGGCCTCCAGGCGGGCGTCTTCACGCACGACCTGCAGACCGCCTTCCGCGCGCACCGCGCCCTGGAGGTCGGCGGCGTGGTCATCGGCGACGCCCCGTCCTACCGCGCCGACCAGATGCCGTACGGCGGCGTCAAGCAGTCCGGCGTCGGCCGCGAGGGCGTCCGCTACGCGATGGACGACTACACCTACGAGCGGGTCATGGTGCTGACGGGCCTCGCCCTGTAAGCCACTCAGCAGCCACGTCCCCCGAGGACAACGGCCGGAGCCCACTGTGCGGGGGCTCCGGCCGTTTTCGTGCGTACGCCGGACGCGTCTCGTACGAACGCTGCGCGAGGACTGGTGGGTCCGGGACGAATGGGGTACCAACGATCCAGTAGCACCAGGCAGTAACCGCAGCCCGTACCCGACCCTTCTGCGCGGCGAGGTGAGCTCCTCATGACCGCACCAACCCCCAAACCGTCCGTGAGCGAACGCGAGGCCCGGCGGGTCGCCGAGGCCGCCCGCGAGCAGGACTGGCGCAAGCCCAGCTTCGCCAAGGAACTCTTCCTCGGGCGCTTCCGGCTCGACCTGATCCACCCGCATCCGATGCCCCCGGCCGAGGACGCCGTACGCGGCGAGGAGTTCCTCGCCAGGCTCCGGGAGTTCTGCGAGACGAAGATCGACTCGGCCCGCATCGAGCGCGAGGCGCGCATCCCCGACGAGACCATCAAGGGCCTCAAGGAACTCGGCGCCCTCGGCATGAAGATCGACACGAAGTACGGCGGGCTCGGCCTCACGCAGGTGTACTACAACAAGGCCCTCGCCCTCGTCGGCTCCGCGAGCCCCGCGATCGGGGCGCTGCTCTCCGCGCACCAGTCGATCGGCGTACCGCAGCCGCTGAAGATCTTCGGCACACAGGCGCAGAAGGACGCCTTCCTGCCGCGCTGCGCCACCACCGACATCACGGCCTTCCTGCTGACCGAGCCGGACGTCGGCTCGGACCCGGCACGCCTTGCCACCATGGCCGTGCCCGACGGCGACGATTACGTCCTGGACGGCGTGAAGCTGTGGACGACCAACGGCGTCGTCGCCGACCTGCTCGTCGTAATGGCGCGCGTGCCGAAGTCCGAGGGCCACAAGGGCGGCATCACGGCCTTCGTCGTCGAGGCGGACTCCGAGGGCGTCACCGTCGAGAACCGCAACGCCTTCATGGGCCTGCGCGGCCTGGAGAACGGCGTCACCCGCTTCCACCAGGTGCGGGTCCCGGCCGCGAACCGCATCGGCCCGGAAGGCGCGGGGCTGAAGATCGCCCTCACCACCCTCAACACCGGACGGCTCTCCCTGCCCGCCATGTGCGTCGGCGCGGGCAAGTGGTGCCTGAAGATCGCCCGCGAGTGGTCGGGCGCCCGTGAGCAGTGGGGCAAGCCGGTCGCGCACCACGAGGCGGTCGGCGCGAAGATCTCCTTCATCGCGGCGACCACCTTCGCGCTCGAAGCCGTCCTCGACCTCTCCTCGCAGATGGCCGACGAGGACCGCAACGACATCCGCATCGAGGCCGCACTCGCCAAGCTGTACGGCTCCGAGATGGCCTGGCTGATGGCCGACGAACTGGTGCAGATCCGCGGCGGCCGCGGCTTCGAGACCGCCGAGTCCCTCGCGGCCCGCGGCGAGCGTGCCGTGCCCGCCGAGCAGATCCTGCGGGACCTGCGCATCAACCGCATCTTCGAGGGCTCCACGGAGATCATGCACCTGCTGATCGCCCGCGAGGCCGTCGACGCCCACCTGAAGGTCGCCGGCGACCTCATCGACCCCGACAAGACCCTCTCCGACAAGGCCAAGGCGGGCGCCAGGGCCGGCGGCTTCTACGCACGCTGGCTGCCGAAGCTGGTGGCGGGGCCCGGCCAGCTCCCGCGCTCCTACGCCGAGTTCCACCCGCCCGGGCACGCGGACCTCTCCGGCCACCTGCGCTACGTCGAGCGCGGCGCCCGCAAGCTGGCCCGCTCCACCTTCTACGCCATGTCCCGCTGGCAGGGAAAGATGGAGACCAAGCAGGGCTTCCTCGGCCGCGTCGTCGACATCGGGGCGGAGCTCTTCGCCATGAGCGCGGCCTGCGTACGCGCCGAACTCCTGCGCACCACCGAGGACCACGGCCGCGAGGCGTACCAACTGGCCGACGTCTTCTGCCGTCAGTCCCGCATCCGCGTCGAGGAACTCTTCGGCCGGCTGTGGACCAACACCGACGACCTGGACCACAAGGTGGTCAGGGGCGTCCTCTCGGGCACCTACACCTGGCTCGAATCGGGGATCATCGACCCCTCCGGCGACGGGCCGTGGATCGCGGAAGCGGCCCCGGGCCCCTCCAAACACGACAACGTCCACCGCCCCATTCGCTGAAAGCGCGCCCTATTCGCTGGAAGCACGCACCCCACCCGCTGAATCAATTCCCACCCGTCGCATTCCGCCCCGCCCGAAACCGGTCCGCTTGCCCGGGAGTTGGAGCCCGCCCACAATGAGCGGACCGGCCGGGGAATCAGGGGGGAATTCCGTTGTCCGTACTCAAATTGGAACGCCTCACCGGAAAGATCATGCGCGCGGGCGAAGGCAGAATGCTGCGCCGCCTGGAACGCCTGCGGGATCAGGTCAACTCCATCGAGAACGACGTCGAGCGGCTCTCCGACGCCGAACTGCGCGCGCTCACCGACGAGTACAGAGAGCGGTACGCCGATGGCGAGAGCCTCGACGACCTGCTCCCCGAGGCCTTCGCCACCGTCCGCGAGGCGGCCCGGCGCACCCTCGGCATGCGCCACTTCGACGTCCAGGTCATGGGCGGCGCGGCCCTCCACCTCGGCACCGTCGCCGAGATGCAGACCGGCGAGGGAAAGACCCTGTCCGCGACGCTGCCCGCCTATCTGAACGCACTGACGGGCAAAGGCGTCCACCTCGTCACGGTCAACGACTACCTGGCCGCGCGCGACGCCCGCTGGATGGGCCGCGCCTACGATTTCCTCGGTTTGAGCGTCGGCGTCATCAGGGCCGAGATGAGCCCGGCCGAGCGCCGTGCCGCGTATGCCTGCGACATCACGTACGGCACCAACAACGAATTCGGCTTCGACTATCTGCGCGACAACATGGCCTGGTCCAAGGACGAACTGGTGCAGCGCGGACACCATTTCGCGATCGTCGACGAGGCGGACTCCATCCTCATCGACGAGGCGCGCACCCCGCTGATCATCTCGGGGCCCGCCGACCAGCCGACGCAGTGGTACGCGTTCTTCGCCGCGGCGGTGCGCAGGATGAAGGGCGTCGCGATCCAGGACGAGAAGTTCACCACCCCGCAGGCCAAGCTCGAACTGGCCGAACTGCGGGCCGCGTACCACTATGAGTACGACCCGAAGAAACGCACCGTCGCGATCCTCGACAGCGGCGTGGAATTCCTGGAGGACCAGCTCGGCATCGACAACCTCTACGACTCGGCCCACACCTCCCTCATCGGCCAGCTGAACAACGCGCTCAAGGCGAAAGAGCACTTCAAGAGGGACAAGGACTATGTCGTCACCGACGGCGAGGTATTGATCGTCGACGAGCACACCGGGCGCATCCTCGCCGGACGCCGGTACAACGAAGGCGTTCACCAGGCGATCGAGGCCAAGGAAGGCGTGACGATCAAGGACGAGAACCAGACCCTCGCCACGATCACCCTCCAGAATTTCTTCCGCCTCTACGACAAACTCTCCGGAATGACCGGCACCGCCATGACGGAGGCCGCCGAATTCCATCAGATCTACAAACTGCACGTGGTGCCCATTCCCACCAACAAGCCGATGGTCCGCGCCGACAGACCCGACGTCGTCTACCGCGAGGAGTCCGTGAAGTTCGACGCGGTCGTCACGGACATCGCCGAACGGCACCGCGCGGGCCAGCCCGTCCTGGTCGGCACCGTCTCCGTCGCGAAGTCCGAGCACCTCTCTGCGCTGCTGGCCCGGCGCGGCATCCCGCACGAGGTGCTGAACGCCAAGAACCACCGGCGCGAGGCGCGGATCGTCGCCCAGGCCGGGCGCAAGGGCGCCGTCACCGTCGCCACGAACATGGCAGGACGCGGCACCGACATCATGTTGGGCGGCAACCCCGAGGCCATGGCCGAGGCCGAGCTGACGCAGCGCGGCCTCACTCCCGAGACGGCCCAGGAGGAGTACCGCGAAGTCCTGGCACGCATCGAGGCCGAGGCCGCCGCCGAGCACGACGAGGTCAAGGAACTCGGCGGCCTGTACGTCCTCGGCACCGAGCGGCACGAGTCCCGCCGCATCGACAACCAGCTGCGCGGACGCAGCGGCCGCCAGGGCGACCCCGGGCAGTCCCGCTTCTACCTCTCGCTCGGCGACGACCTGATGCGGCTGTTCCGCGCCGAACTCGTCGAGCGGGTCATGCTGATGGCCAACGTCCCCGACGACGTGCCCATCGAGAACAAGATGGTGACCCGCGCCATCGCCTCCGCGCAGTCCCAGGTCGAACAGCAGCACTTCGAGACCCGCAAGAACGTCCTCAAGTACGACGAGGTCCTCAACCGCCAGCGCTCCCTCGTCTACGCCGAACGCCGCCGCGTCCTGGAGGGCGAGGACCTGCGCGAGCAGATCCACCACTTCATGGACGACACCATCGACGCGTACGTGGCCGCGGAGACCGCCGAGGGGTTCGGCGAGGAATGGGACCTCGACCGGCTGTGGAGCGCCTTCGGCCAGCTCTACCCCGTGGGCGTCACCGTCGAGGAGCTGGAGGAGGCCGCGGGTTCCCGCGCGGAGCTGACCGCCGCCCTGATCGGCGAGCGCCTCATCGAGGACATCCACGCGCGCTACGCGGAACGCGAGCGCGAACTCGGCGAGGACGTCATGCGCGAGCTGGAGCGCCGCGTGGTGCTCGCGGTCCTCGACCGGAAGTGGCGCGAACACCTGTATGAGATGGACTACCTCCAGGAGGGCATCTGGATGCGCTCCTACCTCGGCAGGGACCCCCTCTTCGAGTTCCAGCGCGAGGGCTTCGACCTGTTCACCGCGATGATGGACGCCATCAAGGAGGAGTCCGTCGGCTACCTCTTCAACCTGGACGTCCAGGTCGAACCATCGGACCTGGAGGCGCCCGGGAGCACCGGCCCGCTCCGCTTCAGCGCGCCCACGATGGACACGGAGGAAGGCGTCGTACGGGGCGACTTCACGCCCGGGCAGGACGAGCCGGGAGAGACGGGGGAGGACGGCCCGAGCCCCGCGGACCGCCCCCGGCAAAGGCGCCGCCGCAAGAAGCGGTGACCCGCGCCGGACGCCACGTACGCCACATCGGGGCCCGCGGGGTCCGGGCGGCGACGTCGTGCGGCCACAATGGGGGCATGAGCGACAGCCCATCCCCCCTCGCCGACCCGCATCTCGTCTTCGACCCCGTCTCCATCGCGGACGGGGACGGACCGCGGGACATCGTCATCCTCGGGTCCACGGGTTCGATCGGCACCCAGGCCATCGACCTCGTCCTGCGCAACCCCGACCGCTTCCGCGTCACCGCGCTCTCCGCCGCGGGCGGCCGCGTCGGCCTCCTCGCCGAGCAGGCACGCCGGCTCCGGGTGAAGACCGTCGCGGTCGCCCGCGAGGACGCAGTACCGGCGCTGCGCGAAGCCCTCCAGGGGCAGTACGAGGCGGGGGAGCCGCTCCCCGAGATCCTCGCCGGACCGGACGCCGCCACGCAGGTCGCCGCCTCCGCCTGCCACACGGTCCTCAACGGCATCACCGGCTCCATCGGCCTCGCGCCGACGCTCGCCGCCCTGGAGGCCGGCCGCACCCTCGCGCTCGCCAACAAGGAATCGCTGATCGTCGGCGGCCCCCTCGTGAAGGCGATCGCCAAGCCCGGCCAGATCATCCCGGTCGACTCCGAGCACGCCGCCCTCTTCCAGGCGCTCGCCGCCGGCACCCGCGCGGACGTACGCAAACTCGTCGTCACCGCCTCCGGCGGCCCCTTCCGCGGACGTACGAAGGCCGATCTCGCGCACGTCACCCCCGAGGACGCGCTCGCGCACCCCACCTGGGCCATGGGCCCGGTGATCACGGTCAACTCCGCGACGCTGGTCAACAAGGGTCTTGAGGTCATCGAGGCGCACCTCCTCTACGACATCCCCTTCGACCGCATCGAGGTCGTCGTCCACCCGCAGTCATACGTGCACTCCATGGTGGAGTTCACCGACGGCTCCACCCTCGCCCAGGCGACCCCGCCGGACATGCGCGGTCCGATCGCCATCGGCATCGGCTGGCCCGAGCGGGTGCCCGACGCGGCGCCCGCCTTCGACTGGACCAAGGCGTCGAGCTGGGAGTTCTTCCCGCTCGACGACGAGGCGTTCCCGTCGGTCGGGCTGGCCCGGCACGTCGGAGCGCTCGCGGGCACGGCCCCGGCGGTGTTCAATGCCGCCAACGAGGAATGCGTGGCCGCGTTCCTCAAGGGCGCGCTGCCCTTCAACGGCATCATGGAGACGGTGACGAGGGTCGTGGACGAGCACGGCACGCCCTCGGGGGGAACCTCCCTCACCGTCGCGGACGTCCTCGAAGCGGAGACCTGGGCGCGCGCCCGGGCACGCGAACTGGCAGCACAGACGACCGCGGAGGCTCGTGCATGACGACCTTGATGATGATCCTCGGGATAGTCGTCTTCGTGATCGGGCTGCTCTTCTCGATCGCCTGGCACGAGCTGGGGCACCTGTCGACCGCCAAGATGTTCGGCATCCGGGTGCCGCAGTACATGGTCGGCTTCGGCCCGACCCTGTTCTCGCGCAAGAAGGGCGACACCGAGTACGGCATCAAGGCCATCCCCCTCGGCGGCTACATCCGCATGATCGGCATGTTCCCGCCGGGCGCGGACGGCCGCATAGAGGCACGCTCCACCTCGCCCTGGCGCGGCATGATCGAGGACGCCCGCTCGGCGGCCTTCGAGGAGCTGCGGCCCGGCGACGAGACCCGCCTCTTCTACACGCGCAAGCCGTGGAAGCGCGTGATCGTGATGTTCGCGGGCCCCTTCATGAACCTCATCCTCGCCGTGGCGATCTTCCTCGGCGTGATGATGACGTTCGGCATCAGCAGCCAGACGACCCAGGTCAGCAAGGTCTCGGACTGCGTCATCCAGCAGAGCGAGAACCGCTCCAAGTGCGAGAAGGGCGACAAGGCGGCGCCCGCCAAGGCGGCGGGCCTCAAGCCGGGCGACAAGATCGTCGCCTTCCAGGGGCAGGCCGTCGACGACTGGTCCACGCTCCAGTCGAAGATCCGCGAGACCATCGGCCCGGCCACCCTCACGGTCGAGCGGGACGGCAAGCGCATCGACCTGCACGCCGACCTCATCAAGAACCAGGTCACCAAGACCGACGGCGAGGGCGCGTACGTCGAGGGCAAGTACGTCTACGCGGGCTTCCTCGGCTTCACCCCCGCCACCGGCATCGTCCAGCAGTCCTTCGGCCAGTCCGTGGAGCGCATGGGCGACATGATGGAGAACGGCGTCGAGTCGATCATCGCCCTGCCGTCCAAGATCCCGGACCTGTGGGACGCGGCGTTCGGCGACGGCGAGCGCAAGCAGGACTCGCCCATGGGCGTGGTGGGCGCCGCCCGCGTCGGCGGCGACGTGTTCACCCTGGACATCCCGCCGCAGAACCAGATCGCGATGATGCTGTTCCTCATCGCGGGCTTCAACCTCTCGCTCTTCCTCTTCAACATGCTGCCGCTGCTGCCGCTCGACGGCGGCCACATCGCGGGCGCCCTGTGGGAGTCCGTGCGCCGCAACACGGCGAAGGTCCTGCGCCGCCCCGACCCGGGCCCGTTCGACGTGGCGAAGCTGATGCCGGTCGCCTACGTGGTGGCGGGGATCTTCATCTGCTTCACGATCCTGGTACTCATCGCGGATGTCGTGAACCCGGTGAGAATTTCCTGATTTCAGCAGGAACAGGGCGGCCCGGCGTGCTATGCGCCGGGCCGCCCCCCATTGGGTGGACTTCCGGACGTGGTGTGCCCGGGCCCCTCGGGGTGCCGTAATCTCGAAGCCTGGAGCCCGCCGATCTCGGGACCTCGATCCACACTCTTGTGATCCACACTCTTGGGGATGCTCGCCAGATGACTGCCGTATCGCTCGGAATCCCGTCCGTTCCGACCAAGCTCGCCGACCGAAGGGTCAGCCGCAAGATCCAGGTCGGTTCGGTGGCCGTCGGCGGAGACGCCCCGGTCTCGGTGCAGTCGATGACCACGACGCGTACGTCCGACATCGGCGCCACCCTCCAGCAGATCGCGGAGCTGACGGCCTCGGGCTGCCAGATCGTGCGGGTGGCGTGCCCGACGCAGGACGACGCGGACGCGCTGGCGACCATCGCGCGGAAGTCGCAGATCCCGGTCATCGCGGACATCCACTTCCAGCCGAAGTACGTCTTCGCGGCGATCGACGCGGGCTGCGCGGCGGTCCGGGTCAACCCCGGCAACATCAAGCAGTTCGACGACAAGGTCAAGGAGATCGCGAAGGCCGCCAAGGACGCGGGCACGCCGATCCGCATCGGTGTCAACGCCGGCTCCCTGGACGCGCGGCTGCTGAAGAAGTACGGCAAGGCGACCCCCGAGGCCCTGGTCGAGTCCGCCCTGTGGGAGGCGTCCCTCTTCGAGGAGCACGGCTTCCGGGACATCAAGATCTCGGTCAAGCACAACGACCCGGTCGTCATGGTCAACGCCTACCGCCAGCTCGCCGCCCAGTGCGACTACCCCCTGCACCTCGGCGTCACCGAGGCCGGCCCCGCCTTCCAGGGCACCATCAAGTCGGCGGTCGCCTTCGGCGCGCTGCTCTCCGAGGGCATCGGCGACACGATCCGGGTGTCCCTGTCGGCACCGCCCGCCGAGGAGATCAAGGTCGGCATCCAGATCCTGGAGTCCCTCAACCTCCGCCAGCGCCGCCTGGAGATCGTCTCCTGCCCGTCCTGCGGCCGCGCCCAGGTCGACGTCTACAAGCTGGCCGAAGAGGTCACCGCCGGTCTGGAGGGCATGGAGGTGCCGCTGCGCGTCGCCGTCATGGGCTGCGTCGTCAACGGCCCCGGCGAGGCCCGCGAGGCCGACCTCGGCGTCGCCTCCGGCAACGGCAAGGGCCAGATCTTCGTCAAGGGCGAGGTCATCAAGACAGTCCCCGAGTCGAAGATCGTGGAGACCCTCATCGACGAGGCGATGAAGATCGCCGAGCAGATGGAGAAGGACGGCGTCGCCTCCGGCGAACCGACGATCTCGGTGGCGGGCTGAGACACCGCGGCGGGGGGCCGCGGACAGCAGGCGCCCCCCGCACCCGCCGCCCTCGCCAGGTACAGTGCGGAGATCAGCAGACCGTATGGTGAGGCCCCCGCACGTGTTGACTCAGACCACCACCCGGGTCCTCGAACCGAGTGACCTCGACGCCGCGATGGCCGTGCTCGACCGCGAGCCGGTCGCGAACGCCTTCGTGACCGCTCGCGTCCAGGTGGCCGGTCTCGACCCGTGGCGCCTCGGCGGCGAGATGTGGGGCTGGTACGAGGGCGGCATGCTGGAGTCGCTCTGCTACGCGGGCGCCAACCTCGTCCCCATCTGCGCCACCCCGCGGGCCGTGCGCGGCTTCGCCGACCGCGCCCGCAGGGCCGGCCGCCGCTGCTCCTCCATCGTCGGCCCCGCGACCGCCACGGCCCAGCTGTGGCGGCTCCTCGAACCGTCCTGGGGCCCCGCCCGCGAGGTCCGCACCCGGCAGCCCCTGATGGTCACCGACCGGCTGCCGGACGACGTCGCCCCCGACCCGTACGTCCGCCGCGTCCGCAAGGACGAGATGGACACGATCATGCCGGCGTGCGTGGCGATGTTCACCGAGGAGGTCGGCGTCTCCCCGATGGCCGGCGACGGTGGCCTGCTCTACCAGGCGCGCGTCGCGGAACTGGTCGGCTCCGGGCGCTCGTTCGCCCGCCTCGACGACGAGGGCAAGGTCGTCTTCAAGGCCGAGATCGGCGCCGCCACCGCGCGGGCCTGCCAGGTCCAGGGCGTCTGGGTGGCCCCCGAGTACCGCGGCCGTGGCCTCGCCGCCCCCGGCATGGCCGCCGTCCTGCGCTACGCCCTCGCGGACGTCGCCCCCGTCGTCAGCCTGTACGTCAACGACTTCAACACCGCGGCCCGGGCGGCGTACCGACGCGTGGGCTTCCGGGAGGTCGGCGCGTTCATGAGCGTGCTGTTCTGACGCCCGGCCGGGCCCCTCGCCCATCCAGAGCGCCCTGTTCAGAAGCGCGGCGGCGCGAAGTAGGGTCGCCCCATGACTGACGACGTCGTGATCGGGCCCCTCGACCTCGCCGCGCGGGTGGACGAAGCGCTGGAGGTCCAGGCCCATGCCTTCGGGCTGAGCGACGACGAGGTGGCCGTGCGGCGCCAGATCGTCCTGCGCCACCTCACCTACCCCGGGGCCCGCTCGTTCGGCGCGACCACCCCCGACGACCGGCTCGTCGGGTTCGTCTACGGCATGCCCAACGACCGCCGCCACTGGTGGTCGACGGTCGTCGAGCCCTACCTCCGCGGCCGGCAGCTGGACCACTGGCTCGACGGCTCCTTCGTCATCACCGAACTGCACGTGCACCCCGGCCACCAGAACCGCGGCATCGGCCGCTCACTGATCACCACCATCACCGACGGCGTCGCGGAGCCTCGCTCGATCCTCTCCGCGATCGACGTCGAGAGCCCGGCCCGCGGCCTGTACCGCTCCCTCGGCTACACCGACCTCGCGCGGCGCGTCCTGTTCCCGAGCGCCGCCAAGCCGTACGCCGTGATGGGCGCCCCGCTGCCCCTGCCGCGCCGGGTCTGACCGAGAACCGGGCGGGTCCGCACGAGAACCGATTTCCGCCCGCGCCCGCGCCCCGGCTAACCTCCTAGCCATCACCCTTCCCCGAGCTCTCGGCACCGTTCGAGCGGGGGGACCCCCTTGTAGCAGGAGTTCATCATGGCCCAGGTCCAGCGCATGTCCCGGTTGATGGTCAAGACACTGCGCGACGACCCCGCGGACGCCGAGACGCTCAACCACAAGCTGCTCGTCCGGGCCGGTTACGTCCGCCGCACCGCCGCCGGCATCTGGACCTGGCTGCCGCTCGGCAAGAAGGTCTACGAGAACATCGCCCGCGTCGTCCGCGAGGAGATGGACGCCATCGGCGGCCAGGAGGTGCTGCTCCCGGCCCTCCTGCCCAAGGAGCCCTACGAGGCCTCCGGCCGCTACGAGGAGTACGGCGACCTGCTCTTCCGCCTCAAGGACCGCAAGGGCGCCGACTACCTCCTCGGCCCGACCCACGAGGAGATCTTCACCCAGGTCGTCAAGGACCAGTGCTCGTCCTACAAGGACCTGCCGGTGATCCTCTACCAGATCCAGACGAAGTACCGCGACGAGGCCCGCCCGCGCGCCGGTGTGCTGCGCGGCCGCGAGTTCCAGATGAAGGACTCGTACTCCTTCGACACCACGGACGAGGGCCTCGCCGAGTCGTACGCCCTGCACCGCGGCGCCTACCAGCGCATCTTCGAGCGCCTCGGCCTCGACTACCGCATCGTGTCCGCCGTCGCGGGCGCCATGGGCGGCTCCAAGTCGGAGGAGTTCCTGGCCCCCGCCCCGGCCGGCGAGGACACCTTCGTGGACTGCCCCGCCTGCGACTACGCCGCCAACACCGAAGCCGTCACCTTCGCGCTCGCCCCGGTCGACGGCTCGGCGCACGGCCCGGTCGAGGAGCTGGACACCCCCGACACCCCGACCATCGAGACCCTCGCCGAGCACCTCGGCGTCCCGGCCTCCGCGACCCTGAAGAACCTCCTGGTCAAGGTCGACGGCGAGATCGTGGCCGTCGGCGTCCCCGGCGACCGCGAGGTCGACCTCGGCAAGCTCGGCGAGCACCTGGCCCCGGCCGAGGTCGAACTGGTCACCGCCGAGGACTTCGAGGGCCGCGACGACCTCGTACGCGGCTACGTCGGCCCGCAGGGCCTGGACAAGGTCCGCTACATCGCCGACCCGCGCGTCGCCCCCGGCACCGCCTGGATCACGGGCGCCAACAAGCAGGACAAGCACGCCAAGAACGTCGTCTGCGGGCGCGACTTCGAGGTCGACGACTACCTGGACGTCGTCGTGGTCGAGGAGGGCGACCCCTGCCCCAACTGCGGCGCCGGCCTCAAGCTGGACCGTGCCATCGAGATCGGCCACATCTTCCAGCTCGGCCGCAAGTACGCCGACACCTTCCAGCTCGACGTCCTCGGTCAGCAGGGCAAGCCGGTCCGCGTGACCATGGGCTCGTACGGCATCGGCGTCTCCCGCGCGGTGGCGGCCCTCGCCGAGCAGACCGCCGACGACAAGGGCCTGTGCTGGCCCAAGGAGGTCGCCCCCGCCGACGTCCACGTGGTCGCCGCGGGCAAGGCGCTCCAGACGGAGCTGGCCCTGGACGTCGCCGAGAAGCTGGGCGCCGCGGGCGCGCGGGTCCTCGTGGACGACCGGGCCGGGGTCTCCCCGGGCGTGAAGTTCACCGACGCGGAACTGATCGGCGTCCCCCAGATCCTGGTCGCGGGCCGCCGCTCCGCCGAGGGCGTCGTGGAACTGAAGGACCGCCGCACGGGCGAACGAGAAGAAATGACGGTCGACGAGGCCATCACCCGCCTGACGGCATAACCCGAGCGACACCTGAGGGGGCGCCTCTGAGGGGGCGGGGTGCCCCTGAGGGGGCGCCCCGTCAGGGGCGCGGGGAACTGCGCGAGCAACCACACACGGCCCGCAGACTCACCCGAAGAGCAACCACCCACGGCGGCCCCCCACCGCCACCCTCACAACCAGCCCGCGAACTCCAACAACAGCTCCGCATCCTGCCCACGCCCCACGCGAAGTGCCCGCACCCCGGACTCGACCGCCCGGAACAGCGTCCACCCCCGCAGCCGCTCCTGATCGACCTCAAGAGACTCCGCGAGCTTCTTCACGCGCCGCCGCGTGACCGCCGCACCGGACGGCGAGGCGATCAGATCCTCCACGCGGTCACGGACCAGCCGCGCCAGATCGAACGCGGGGTCGCCCACCACCGGATCCGGCCCCACGGCCAGCCACGGCACCCGGTCCCCCGCAAGGACCTTGCTCTGCCGGAAGGTGCCGTGCAGCAGCCTCGGCGCCACCTCCGCCGCGAGCAGCTCCTCCCGCGCCGCGAGCGCCGCGTCGACCAGCGGCACGACCTCCGCGTCCGCGTCGGCGGAACCCCGCATCGCCTCGGCCTGCCGCCCCGTCCGCTCGGCGACCGTCTCGAAGCGGTGCCCGGCGGGCGGCGGAGCCCACAGCCGCCGCAGCGTCCCCGCGGCTTCGAGCAGCGCCTTGGCCTCGGGCAGCGACCGCACGGACACATCACGGTGCAGCCGCTCGAGAAGCAGCGCCCCGTCCGAGCACTCGGGGTCGAGCAGCCGGGCGGCGCCGAGCCCGTTCCAGTGCGCGAGGGCGGCCCGCTCGCTCTCCGGCCGGGACCGGGGCGGCACGAGCTTGAGCACGGCGGGCGTGCCGTCGGCCCGCAGGACCATCAGGACGAGGCCGCTGCGCCCACCGGGGACGTGCACCCGCTCGACGGTCAACTCGCGTGCCGCGACGGCCCGTTCGACCGCCTCCGGCAGTCTCTCCAGCCAGTCGTCGCCGTCCTGCGCCGTCTCGCCGAGTGCGGTGACAAGGCGCCGGGGCGGTTCGAAAGCCATACGCGAGTCGTTTCCCTTCCCTGAGCTCCCCTGAGCTCCCTGAGCGTCACGCCTTGGGCGTCGTCGGTGTGGACGCGGGTGACGTCCGCTCGGCGAGCCCAGGGAAGGCTACGCTCCCGCCCCGCCACCGCGCCGCCCGGACCGCCGCCTCCCGCAGCGCGCGGGCCGCGCCGCCGCGCCGGTCGCCCGAAGAGGCGCGTACGAGATCGGAGTAGACGCTTACGATGCGGTCCTCCAGCTCGGCGGCGAGCCGGACCGCGGCGGCGGTGTCGGGTACCGGGAACGGCAGTGCGTAGGCCGCGTCCGCGGGCTGCGGCTCGCCGCCGAGGTCGCGCACGGCGCGCCGCAGTTCGTCGCGCCGGGCGCGGTGCGCGTCGTACGCGGTGCGCGCCTCGTCCCGGCGCTTCTCGCCGACCCGGCCGCCGACGACGCCGTAGCCGTACACGGCCGCGTGCTCGGCGCTCAGGGCGGCCTGAACCGCCTTCAGCTCCTCATCCCTGGAGTTCTTGGAGTACTCGGCCCCGCTCACTTGTCCCCCTCCGTCAGCAGATACGCGTGCGCCGCCCCCGCGGCGGCCACCGAGGCGAGCAGCCTGGCCTCCGCGGCCGGGGCGTCGACCAGGGCCTCTCCCCGGCGGTCGGCCAGTTCCCGCTCGGCCTTGGCGAGGTCGCCCACGGCCTTCTTGGGATCGGACGCCACAGAACGCGCCGGCGACGGCTTGGAGGCGGCGCGGGAACCGGCGGCCGACGCCGACGCGGCGGCCGGAGCGCGGCCGTCCTCGAACGCCTCCGCGTGCTTCTTCACCTCCGCCCGCAGTGGCGCGAGCCGCCCCGCGAGCGAAGGGTGCGCGGCGAGCACGGCGTCGTAACGCCCGAGCAGTTCCGTGCTCTCCTCGGCGGCCCGGGCGCGCAGGCGGCGCGCGGCGGAGGAACGGCCGTCGGCGTCGGAGCCGGCGGAGTCCGTACAGCCCGTGAGCAGCGCCGCGGACGCGACGCCGGCGGCCCCGGCGAGCAGACTCCTGCGGCGCGGTCCCGGGCGGGACCGGGGGGCGGTGAGATACGACGGCACGGCAGACGTCCTCGGAAAGGAAGGCCAAAAGGCGCGAGCGAGAAGGAAGAAGGTGGGCGCGGGCCCTGTGATCACCGTACCTTCGGACGGTCTCCGTACGGGTGAGCGGCTCGGGCCGAAGCGGTACGGGGCCCCGCAGGTGGGCGGCAACACCCCTCCGGACCGGATACCCTTTGACCTGACACGCAGACTTGCAACGCACCCACAACAGCACACGCGGCCGAGGAGTCACCCGGATGAGCACCACCCAGAGCGAGAGGCTGCGGCAACTACTGGAACCGCTCGTCAGCTCCCAGGACCTGGATCTCGAAGAGATCGAAGTGGCCTCGGTCGGACGCAAGCGAGTGCTGAGAGTCGTCATCGACTCCGACGACGGCGTGGACCTGGACCAGATCGCGGAAGTGAGCCGCCTGCTCTCCGCGAAGCTCGACGAGACCGACGCCATGGGCGAGGGCGAGTACGACCTGGAGGTCGGATCCCCCGGCGCCGAGCGCGCGCTGACCGAGCACCGTCACTACCTGCGTGCCGTGGACCGCCTGGTGAAGTTCCAGCTCACCGAGGGCGGCGAGCTGACCGCCCGCATCCTCGCGGTGGACGACGAGGGCCTCGACCTCGAAGTGCCCGGCGTGAAGGGCCGCAAGCCCACCAGCCGCCGGATCGCCTTCGCGGAGATCGACAAGGCGCGGGTGCAGGTCGAGTTCAACCGCAAGGACAGGAAAGACAACAAGGACATGAAGGAAGAGGAGGAGGCGTAGCCGTGGACATCGACATGAGTGCCCTGCGGGGTCTGGTTCGGGAGAAGGAGATCTCCTTCGACCTGCTCGTCGAAGCGATCGAGTCGGCCCTCCTCATCGCCTACCACCGCACCGAGGGAAGCTTCCGTCGTGCCCGTGTGAAGCTGGACCGCGAGACCGGTCACGTCACGGTGTGGGCGACGGAGGACCCGGCGGATCTCGAAGAGGGCCAGGAGCCCAAGGAGTTCGACGACACCCCGTCCGACTTCGGCCGCATCGCCGCGACGACCGCCAAGCAGGTCATCCTCCAGCGGCTGCGCGACGCCCAGGACGACGCGACGCTCGGTGAGTACGCCGGGCGCGAGGGCGACATCGTCACCGGCGTGGTCCAGCAGGGCCGCGACCCGAAGAACGTCCTGGTCGACATCGGCAAGCTCGAGGCCATCCTGCCGGTGCAGGAGCAGGTCCCGGGCGAGGAGTACCCCCACGGGATGCGCCTTCGTTCGTACGTCGTCCGGGTGGCGAAGGGCGTGCGCGGCCCGTCCGTCACGCTCTCGCGCACCCACCCGAACCTGGTGAAGAAGCTCTTCGCACTGGAGGTGCCCGAGATCGCCGACGGTTCCGTCGAGATCTCGGCCATCGCCCGCGAGGCCGGCCACCGCACCAAGATCGCCGTGCGCTCGACGCGCTCGGGGCTCAACGCCAAGGGCGCCTGCATCGGCCCGATGGGCAGCCGCGTGCGCAACGTCATGGCCGAGCTCAACGGCGAGAAGATCGACATCGTCGACTGGTCGGACGACCCTGCGGACATGGTCGCCCACGCGCTCTCCCCGGCCCGCGTCAGCAAGGTCGAGATCGTCGACCTCGCCGCCCGATCGGCCCGGGTGACCGTGCCGGACTACCAGCTCTCGCTGGCCATCGGCAAGGAGGGGCAGAACGCCCGCCTGGCCGCGCGGCTCACGGGCTGGCGCATCGACATCAGGCCCGACACCGAGCAGCCCGAGCAGTAGCCGGACCGGCGCTGGGCCCCTCCTCGCACGGCGGGGCCCGGCTCCGGAGGCGGCCGCGGGAATAAATCCGGGCGATCACCGCTTGGATCACGACAGTATGTGGCGAGTAGCCGTTCGATTTCTGCCCCAAAGGGGTGAGGTCGGTGCGGGGAGGTAGACTTAAGCGTGTCTGGCCGGACGCATACCCGCGTACGCCCTGAGCGCACCTGTGTGGGGTGCCGGGAGCGAGCGGCCCAGAGTGAACTGCTGCGCATCGTGGCGATCGAGGGCGACTGCGTCCCCGACCCAAGCGGTACGCTGCCCGGCCGGGGTGCGTACGTGCACCCCGCCCCGGTCTGTCTTGACCTGGCGGTCCGCCGCCGGGCGTTTCCCAGGGCCTTCCGAGCCCAGGGACCGTTCGGCACCGAGGCGCTGCGCCGAGCTGTCGAGACAGTTGCCGAGCAGGCAACACCGTAAGACGTGGTCGCACGGAACCCCGTGCGGTCTTGGTATTCCGCGAGTTGGAAGTAGGTCGAGATTGCGATGAGCACTCGATGAGCACGCGATGAGTACGCCCATGAAGTAGCGACGGTCCGGCGTAACCCGGACCTAAAAGGAGCGAAGTGGCTAAGGTCCGGGTATACGAACTCGCCAAGGAGTTCGGGGTAGAGAGCAAGGTCGTCATGGCCAAGCTCACAGAACTCGGTGAATTCGTACGTTCGGCGTCCTCGACGATCGAGGCGCCCGTGGTACGCAAACTGACTGACGCATTCCAGGGCGGCAGCGGCAAGTCCGCCGCCAAGCCCGGCGCGCCGCGCAAGCAGGCCGCCCCTGCCGCTTACCCTCCGGGCAGGCGTCCCCTCCCGCGCAGGCCGCCCGTCCGGGCCCGGCCGCGCCGAAGCCGCCCCAAGCCTGCGGCCGAGAAGCCCGCGGCTTCCCCGCGACGCCGGGCCCGCGCCCGACGCCCGGCCCGAAGCCCCTGGCCCCTGCTTACCCTGGTCTCCCGGCTCCGGCCGCCCTGAGTTCACCGCTCCGCTTACCGCTCCGGCTGCCCCGGCCGCCTCGGCTCCGGCCGCCCTGTCCGGCGCGCGCCCCGGCGCCCGTCCGGGCCAGGGTGCCCGAAGCCCGGTGGCCGTCCGGCCCCCGGCCAGGGTGGTCAGGCCGCGACGAGCGCGGCGGCCGCGGCGACCGTCAGGGTGCTCCGCGCCCCGGCGGCCAGGGCGCCCCGCGTCCCGGCGGTGCCCGTCCTGCGGGTCCGCGTCCGGGCAACAACCCGTTCACCTCTGGTGGCTCCACCGGCATGGCGCGCCCGCAGGCGCCCGTCCGGCGGCGCCCCGCGCCCCGGTGGTCCTGGCGGCCAGGGCGGCCCCGGCGGCGCCCCGCGCCCGCAGGGCGGTCAGGGCGGCCCCGGTGGCGCTCCCCGTCCGCAGGGTCAGGGCGGCGCCCGTCCGACCCCGGCGGCATGCCTCGCCCGCAGGCCCTGCGTCCCGGCGGCGGTCCCGCCGGTAACCGTCCGAACCCGGCATGATGCCGCAGCGTCCCGCTGCTTACCGCGTCCCGGTGGTGGCCCCGGCGGTGGCCGAGGTCCCGGCGGCGGCGGTCGCCCGTGGCGGCGGCGGTCGTCCTGGTGGCGGCGGCTTCGCGGCCGTCCGGCCGGTCCCGGTGGTGGCGGCGGCGGTTTCGCCGGTCGTCCCGGCGGTCCCGGTGGCGGTGGCGGCGCCGGTCGTCCCGGTGGTGGCGGCGGCTTCGGCGGTCGTCCCGGCTTCGGTGGCCGTCCCGGTGGTCCCGGTGCCCGTGGTGGCACGCAGGGTGCGTTCGGCCGTCCCGGCGGGCCCGCCCGTCGTGGCCGCAAGTCGAAGCGGCAGAGGCGCCAGGAGTACGAGGCCATGCAGGCCCCGTCGGTGGGCGGCGTCATGCTGCCTCGCGGCAACGGACAGACCGTCCGCCTGTCGCGCGGTGCCTCGCTGACCGACTTCGCCGAGAAGATCAACGCCAACCCGGCGTCGCTCGTCGGCGTGATGATGAACCTCGGCGAGATGGTCACCGCCACGCAGTCCGTCTCCGACGAGACGCTGAAGCTCCTCGCGGACGAGATGAACTTCGTCCTGGAGATCGTCAGCCCGGAGGAGGAGGACCGCGAGCTGCTCGAGTCGTTCTCCATCGAGTTCGGTGAGGACGAGGGCGGCGAGGACATGCTCGTCTCCCGCCCGCCGGTCGTGACCGTCATGGGTCACGTCGACCACGGCAAGACCCGCCTCCTCGACGCGATCCGCAAGACGAACGTCGTCGCGGGCGAGGCCGGCGGTATCACGCAGCACATCGGTGCGTACCAGGTCGCCACTGAGGTCAACGGCGAAGAGCGCGCCATCACCTTCATCGACACCCCCGGTCACGAGGCGTTCACCGCCATGCGTGCCCGTGGTGCGAAGTCCACCGACATCGCGATCCTCGTGGTCGCGGCGAACGACGGTGTGATGCCGCAGACGATCGAGGCGCTGAACCACGCCAAGGCGGCCGACGTGCCGATCGTGGTCGCGGTCAACAAGATCGACGTCGAGGGCGCCGACCCGACCAAGGTGCGCGGTCAGCTCACCGAGTTCGGTCTGGTGGCCGAGGAGTACGGCGGCGACACGATGTTCGTCGACATCTCCGCGCGCCAGGGCCTCAACATCGAGCAGCTGCTCGAAGCCGTGGTCCTGACCGCGGACGCCTCGCTCGACCTGCGGGCCAACCCGGAGCAGGACGCGCAGGGCATCGCCATCGAGGCCCACCTCGACAAGGGCCGCGGCGCCGTCGCGACCGTCCTCGTCCAGCGCGGTACCCTCCGCGTCGGCGACACGATGGTCGCCGGTGACGCCTACGGCCGAGTCCGCGCGATGCTCGACGACAAGGGCGAGAACGTGGAGGAGGCGACCCCGTCGACTCCGGTCCTCGTGCTCGGTCTCACCAACGTCCCGGGCGCGGGCGACAACTTCCTGGTCGTCGACGAGGACCGTACGGCCCGTCAGATCGCCGAGAAGCGTGCCGCCCGTGAGCGCAACGCCGCGTTCGCCAAGCGCACCCGCCGGGTCTCCCTCGAGGACCTCGACCAGGTGCTCAAGGCCGGCCTGGTCCAGGACCTCAACATCATCATCAAGGGTGACGCGTCCGGTTCGGTGGAGGCTCTCGAGTCCTCGCTGCTCCAGCTGGACGTCGGCGAAGAGGTCGACATCCGCGTCCTGCACCGCGGTGTGGGTGCGGTCACCGAGTCGGACATCGACCTGGCGATGGGCTCCGACGCCATCGTCATCGGCTTCAACGTCCGCGCGGCCGGCCGTGCCGCGCAGATGGCGGAGCGCGAGGGCGTCGACGTCCGCTACTACTCGGTGATCTACCAGGCCATCGAGGAGATCGAGGCGGCCCTCAAGGGCATGCTCAAGCCGGAGTACGAGGAGGTCGAGCTCGGCACCGCGGAGATCCGCGAGGTCTTCCGCTCGTCCAAGCTCGGCAACATCGCCGGTGTCCTCATCCGCTCGGGCGAGGTCAAGCGCAACACCAAGGCCCGACTGCTCCGCGACGGCAAGGTCATCGCGGAGAACCTCAACATCGAGGGTCTGCGCCGCTTCAAGGACGACGTCACCGAGATCCGCGAAGGCTTCGAGGGCGGTATCAACCTCGGCAACTTCAACGACATCAAGGTCGACGACGTCATCGCGACGTACGAGATGCGCGAGAAGCCGCGCGGCTGATCGACTGCCTCACGGCAGTTCGAACTGCGCGGTCAGTGTCGGGGCCGGTCGACGGGGAAAATCCCGTCGATCGGCCCCGGCCGTTCCGTGTACGGTTCTTGTGTCCCTGCCAAGTGGTTGGCGGGGCGCCGAACCCGTACCGGCGGGACATCCGGATACACATGTATGTGGGGACTCTGTCCTTCGATCTGCTCCTCGGCGACGTACATTCGCTGAAGGAGAAACGCTCCGTCGTCCGCCCGATCGTCGCCGAACTCCAGCGCAAGTACGGGGTGAGCGCGGCGGAGGTGGGCGGTCAGGATCTGCACCGCAGGGCCGAGATCGGCCTCGCCGTGGTGTCGGGCGACTGGAGCCATCTCACGGACGTACTGGACCGGTGCGAGCGCCTCGTCGCCGCCCGGCCCGAAGTGGAGCTGCTGTCGGTCCGGCGGCGGCTGCACGGCGACGACGACTGAACAACAGCAAGACAAGCCCAGGGAATGCCCGGGGATAAGGGAGACGGAGCAGTGGCCGACAACGCGCGGGCGAAAAGGCTGGCGGACCTCATCCGAGAGGTGGTTGCCCAGAAGCTGCAGCGCGGGATCAAGGACCCGCGGCTCGGGACGCACGTGACCATCACGGACACCAGGGTGACCGGTGACCTGCGGGAGGCGACCGTCTTCTACACGGTCTACGGCGACGACGAGGACCGCGCCGCCGCGGCGGCGGGCCTGGAGAGCGCCAAGGGCGTGCTGCGCTCGGCGGTCGGCCAGGCCGCGGGCGTGAAGTTCACGCCGACGCTGTCCTTCGTCGCGGACGCCCTGCCGGACAACGCCAGGGCCATCGAGGACCTCCTCGACAAGGCCCGGATGTCGGACGAGAAGGTGCGGGAGGTCTCCGCGGGCGCCGAGTTCGCGGGCGACGCGGACCCGTACAAGAAGCCCGAGTCCGACGAGGACACGGACGGCACTTCGGACGAGACGGACGGCGACGCCCGCGCATGAGCAAGAGCAGCACCACAACGCCGGACGGACTTGTCATCGTCGACAAGCCGTCCGGCTTCACTTCGCACGACGTGGTGGCCAAGATGCGCGGGATCGCCAAGACCCGCCGCGTCGGTCACGCGGGCACCCTGGACCCCATGGCGACGGGCGTCCTCGTGCTCGGCGTGGAGCGCGCCACCAAGCTCCTCGGCCATCTGGCGCTGACCGAGAAGGAGTACCTGGGCACCATCCGCCTCGGGCAGAACACGCTCACCGACGACGCCGAGGGCGAGATCACCTCGTCCGCCGACGCCTCGGGGATCGCCCGTGAGGCGATCGACGCGGGCATCGCCAAGCTCTCCGGCGACATCATGCAGGTGCCGTCCAAGGTCAGCGCCATCAAGATCGACGGCAAGCGGTCGTACGCGCGCGCCCGCAAGGGCGAGGACTTCGAGATCCCGGCCCGGCCGGTGACGATCTCCGCCTTCACCGTGTACGACGTCCGCGACGCCGTCGCCGAGGACGGCACCCCCGTCCTCGACCTGGTCGTCTCCGTCGTCTGCTCCTCGGGCACGTACATCCGGGCGCTCGCCCGTGACCTCGGCGCGGACCTCGGTGTCGGCGGCCATCTGACCGCCCTGCGCCGCACCCGCGTCGGGCCGTACAAGCTGGACGCGGCCAAGACCCTGGACCAGCTCCAGGAGGAGCTGACGGTGATGCCGGTGGCCGAGGCCGCGAGCCGGGCCTTCCCGCGCTGGGACGTCGACGACAAGCGCGGCAAGCTGCTGCTCAACGGCGTCCGGATCGACATGCCCGAGGAGTACGCGGGTGCCGGCGCCGTCGCCGTCTTCGACCCGGAGGGCCGCTTCCTGGTCCTCGCGGAGGAGTCGCGGGGCAAGGCCAAGAGCCTGGCCGTCTTCGCCTGAGCGGGCCCTGCCCGCATCTCGCCTCGTCGTGGAGCGGCGGACTCCGGTACGCCGCTCCACGGTCCCCCCACGGTCCCCCCACTCAAGGTGTTTCCACATCACCGCGCGGATTCACCCCTTCGGGCAGGCGCTCGGAGTGAACCGAGGGAGCGGAAGGGGGCGCGTTCGCGTCGCGTTCTGTTCCGCTGATCACCGCCGACCTACGGTCGGAGGACGGGGAACAGCCGGGAGGTTCGAGCATGGCGGGACGGGGTCCGCGGGCCGAGGGTGCCGGGGACACCGCGGGCGCGGGGGAGCGGGGCGGCCACACGGCGCCGGACCAGGCCCTCGTGCGGGTGTGCGACCTGGCGGGGCGCCCGCGGGGCACGGGCTTCGCCGCCGATGAGCACGGCACGGTCATCACCAGCCACGAGGCCGTCGACGGCCTCGCGCGGATCGTCCTGCACGCGCCGGACGGGCGCACCTGCGTGGTGCCCGCCGAGGCCGTCGTGGCGCTGCCCGGCGCCGACCTCGCGCTGGTGCGCACCGAGGGCCTCGGACTGCGGCCCCTGCCCCTGGCCGTGCGGGACTCCGTGGCGCGGGGCACCTATGTGCGGATCGCCGCGCTCGGCTGGCGCGAGGCCCGCGTCCTCGGCTCGTCCCCGGTGACGTACACCACGACCGACCGCTTCCACCCGGTGGGCGCCGCCCTGGAGCTGGCGATCGGCACGGAGGGCGCCGACGCGCTGCGGCCCGGCCGCGGAGCCGCGGGCGGACCGGTCGTGGACGCCGCGTCCGGCGCGGTCCTCGCCGTCCTCGGCACCGCCCTGCTGCCCCAGGACCCCGGCCCCCGCCCGCCCGGCGACGCGCTCTTCACCCACCGCCCGCCCGGGTTCGCGATCTCGCTGCGGGAGGCGGCCGCCGCAGACCCCGGCGGGCCGCTCGCCGAGCTGATCGCCCGCAACGCCGCGACCGTCCCCGCGTACGGCCACGACCTGAATCCGGCGGGCGCGCTGCACCTGACGGCCACCTCGGCGGGCTCCGACGGGCCACAGGCCGCCCACCTGGAGCCGGTCGAACGGCCCGATGTGGCGCGGGAGTTCGCCGCCTTCCTCGACGGCCCGGCCTGCGTCCTCGGCCTGGTCGGTGACCCCGGCACGGGGCGTACGACGGAACTGGCCGCGCTCGCCGCCCGGCGGACCCGGGGCGCCGAGCCCGCGCCGACGCTGTGGCTGCGCGGCGCCGACCTGCGGGGCACGGACGCGTCCGTCGCCGACGCCGTGCAGCGGGTCCTCGACCGGGCGGTACGGATCCTGGCGGCCGCACAGGAGGCACCGGGCGGCGAGGGCCTCGGGGACGTCTCGGCGGGGCGCGTGGCGCGACTCGTGCGGGACGCGGGGCTGCCGTTGCTGCTGCTCCTCGACGGGCCCGAGGAGATGCCGCCTCTGTCGGCACAGCGCCTCGCCGGGTGGAGCGACGCCACGGCGGCCTGGCTGCGGAACACGGGCGCGCGCCTCGTCATCGCCTGCCGGGCGGAGTACTGGGAGCAGGCGGGGGCGTACTTCGACGGGACGTCGCTCCATGGGGCGGCGTTCCACGGGGCGGCGGCAGGGGCGGCGGCTTCCGGCTTCCCCCGGTGCGTACGTCTCGACGAGCTGTCCGAGCCGCAGGCGCGTCAGGTCCGCGCGCGGTACGGCATCCCGGACGGGGCGCTCTCCGAGGCCGACGCGCGGCATCCGCTGACGCTGCGGCTGCTCGGCGAGGTGCGGGCCGCCCTCCCCGACGCGCCGCCGCCGGGCACGCCCGGCCGGGACGAGGTCTTCGCCGCCTATCTGGACCTGATGTGCCTGCGGGTCGCCGTGCGGCTCGCGGCGGCACACGGCCTGCGCGGCACCGCCGTGCGATGCCTCGCGGCGAAGGTGTCCGGCCAGGTCCACGAGGCGGCGCGGCGCTGCCTGGGGCCGGCGCGGGGGGAGCTGGACCGGGCCTCCTTCGAGGACGTCTTCCCGTGGGGTGCGCTCCCCGGTGCTCCCGGATGCTGTACGGGCTGGGCGTCGGCCGTGCTGGCCGAGGGACTGCTGGTACCGGCGGGCACGGGCTACCGCTTCGCGCACGAGGAGGTGGCCGACTGGCTCCAGGGCACGCATCTCGACGTGGACGGCGCGCTTGCCTCCCTCGTCCACCGGCACCGGGGCACGGCCCGTTCCCCGGTGGTCCCGGAACAGCGCCGCCGCGGCCCTGCCCCCACCCGCCCCGCCCCGGTGCCGCGCCACCGCATCGGCCCCGTGATCGAAGCCCTGCTCACGCTGGGCCGACAGCGCGGCCCTGCCGAACTGGACGAGCGGCTGCGAGACTTGGCGGACGCGCTGACCGACCTCACGGAGGAGGCGGCGCCGGGCGGCGAGGCGGGCGCGGTGACGGACGACGCGGTGACGGACGCCCGGTGGTGGGCCGCGCACCTGCTGCGCGGGACCTTGCTGCGCGTGCCCGACGCGGCGCCCCACCTCCCGGTGCTCGAAGACCTCGCCGAGCGCGGCCTGTTCGAGGCCGCCTTCTGGCTTCGGCTGCCGCTGGGGGAGACCCCGCGGTTCGCGCTGCTGCGGCACCTCGTCGTACACGACGGGCCGCCGGGGGCCCCGGGCCGCTGCCTCGACGCCGTCGCCGGACTCCTCGCCGCCGACCCCGCGAACGTACAGCCGCACCTCGTCCGCTGGTTCACCGACGAGCGGCCGCTGGACGCCGCGCCCGACGCCACCGTCGCCTCCGCCGCGCAGGCGCTGCTCCACACCCACCGGCACCACGCCGTCGACGACCTCACCGAAGCCCTCGCCGACTGCGCGCACGCCCGCGCCGACGAACTGCTCGCGGCCCTCGCCGAGGAGGAGCCTGCCGCCGTCTGCCGCGCCGTCGGCCGCTGGGCGCACGACGAGCGGCCGGGCGCGCGCGGCCGCCGCCTCCCGCCTGCGCGCCGCCCCCACGCCACCGCCGACACCGACCGCGCCCACCTGCGGCACGCCGCCCTCGCCCTGCTCGCCCACCCGGACGACGGCGCCCTGCACGGCGCCGCGCTCGCCCTGCTCGTCCGCGACCCGCAGACCCGCTCCCGGTACCTGCCCTGGTCCTGCGGCGCTTCACCGCCGGGGATCCGGCGCTGCCTGCGAGCGCGGCGGCCGAGGCCCTGGCCACCCACCCCGAGCAGGTGCTCGCCGCCTTCACCGCCCGCCTGCACCGGCCGGGCCCGGCGGACGACGGGTTCGGCGAGGCGCTGCGCCGCCTGGCCGACGCGGCCACACCCGCCCTCGCGCACCGCGTCGCCTCCCTGGTGCGCGACGCCCTGGAGGCCCGCCCCGAGGCCATCGCGTACGCGGCCGCGTACTTCGACCGGCGGCTCGAACAGGGGCCCGAGGCGCGGACCGTCCTCTTCCCCCTGGTGGCGGGTCTGCTGCACAGCCGTCTCCCGCGCGTCAGGGCGGCCCTCGCGCCGGTACTCGCCGCCCCGGGCACCGCCGCCTCACAGGCCCTGCGGAGCGACCTGCTCGACGTACTGCTCGGCCAGGAACGCGACCCCGCGGTCCTGGAGAGCGTCCTGCGCTCCGTGGCCCGCGGCGCCGCCGAGATCGGCGAACCCCCCACCCGCGAGCGGGTCCACCGCGCCGGGCTGCTCCTGGGCCGCACCCCGGAGGGCGCCTCCCGCTTCGACCGCTGCGTGGTCGAACTGGCCCGCTCCGACCCCGGCTTCGCCGCCCTCGTCACCGGCTGGCTCCGCGACGCCCCGCAGGAGTGGGCCGCCCTGGTCGGCCCGAGCGCCTCCCGGACGCTGACGGACCTCGCGGGCGGCGCGCCGGTGCCTGCCTAGGCCGGAACGGCCCGAGTGACCCCCGCCACCCTTCCCGGGGAGACACCGATGCGGGGCGGCGCCCCTCGGCATGGCAGTCTTAGACCTGCGCAATCGGCAATGGGAACGTACAGACGTAACGGACGTACACGGGTTCGGCGAGGAGCAAAGAAGTGCAGCGCTGGCGTGGCTTGGAGGACATCCCCCAGGACTGGGGGCGCAGCGTCGTCACCATCGGTTCCTACGACGGCGTGCACCGCGGTCACCAGCTGATCATCGGGCGTGCCGTGGAGCGCGCCAGGCAGCTCGGCGTGCCCGCCGTGGTCGTCACCTTCGACCCGCACCCCAGCGAGGTCGTGCGCCCCGGCAGCCACCCGCCGCTGCTCGCCCCGCACCACCGGCGCGCCGAGCTGATGGCCGGCCTCGGCGTGGACGCGGTGCTGATCCTGCCCTTCACCACCGAGTTCTCGAAGCTGTCGCCCGCCGACTTCGTCGTGAAGGTCCTCGTCGACAAGCTGCACGCGCGCGTGGTCGTCGAGGGCCCCAACTTCCGCTTCGGCCACAAGGCCGCGGGCAATGTGGACCTCCTCGCCGAGCTCGGCCGCACGTACGACTACGAAGTCGACGTCATCGACCTGTACGTGACCGGCGAGGCCGGTGGTGGCCGCCCGTTCTCCTCGACGCTGACCCGCAGCCTGGTGGCCGAGGGCGACATGGCGGGCGCCGCGGAGATCCTCGGCCGCCCGCACCGCGTCGAGGGCGTCGTCGTGCGCGGCGCCCAGCGCGGCCGCGAGCTCGGCTTCCCCACCGCCAATGTGGAGACGCTGCCGCACACCGCCATCCCCGCCGACGGTGTCTACGCCGGTTGGCTGCACGTCGAGGGGGAGGCGATGCCGGCGGCGATCTCCGTCGGCACGAATCCGCAGTTCGACGGCACCGAGCGGACCGTCGAGGCGTACGCGATCGACCGGGTCGGTCTTGACCTGTACGGGCTGCATGTCGCGGTGGACTTCCTCGCCTTCGTGCGGGGGCAGGCGAAGTTCGACTCCGTCGAGGCGCTGCTTGTCGCTATCGGGGATGACGTGAAGCGGTGCCGGGCCCTGATCGAGGCCGCCTAGTCGCCGTAGGCGGTGCGGCCAGGCGAGCCCCGTCTAAGGCGCCCCCTCCACCACCCGCTCCCGCGCCCAGTGACAAGCCACCTGCGTCTCGCCGCGCCCGGACAGCACCGCCAGATCCTCCCCACGGCATCGGTCCGCCACCCCCGCCCGCTCCGCCTCCCCGGAGGCAAGCACCTGGCACCGGACGTGGAACCGGCAGCCCCCCGGGACGCGGGACGGGTCCGGGGGCTCGCCGGTGAGGACGACCGGCTTCCCCGGAGCTTCCGGAAGCACCGACAACAGAGCCTGCGTATAAGGGTGTTGAGGGGCCGTCAGTACCTCCTCCACCGTCCCCGTCTCGACGATGCGGCCCAGGTACATCACCGCCACCCGGTCCGCGATGTTCCACGCCAGCCCCAGATCGTGCGTCACCACCAGTGCCGACAGCCCCAGTTCGTCCCGCAGGCGAAGCAGCAGGGCGAGGATCTCGCCGCGCACGGACGCGTCCAGGGAGGCCACCGGCTCGTCGGCGACGATGAGTTCCGGTCCCAGGACCAGCGCGCCCGCGATGACGACCCGCTGGCGCTGACCGCCCGACAGCTCGTGCGGATAGCGCAGGAAGAAGCGCTCCGGAGGGCGCAGCCCGGCCCGCGAGAGCGCCTCGGCGACCGCGGCCCGCTCGTCGCCCGCGTACCCGTGGATGCGCAGCCCCTCGGCCACGGCCTCGTACACCGTGTGCCGGGGGTTCAGCGAACCGCTCGGGTCCTGGAGGACCAGCTGGACGCGCTTTCGGTACGCCTTGAGGGAGCGCGCCGAGTACTCCAGCGGCTTCCCGGCGAACGTCACCGTGCCGGAGGTCGGTGGGACCAGGCCGAGCAGGGAACGGGCCAGCGTCGTCTTGCCGCAGCCCGACTCGCCGACCAGGGCGACGATCTCGCCGCCCTTGATGTCGAGGTCGACGCCGTCCACCGCCCGCGCGGTCGGCGCGCCCCGGCGGCCGGGGAAGGCGATGTCACAGCACCGCCGCCCGGCTCGCAGCGCGGCTGGATGCGGTCACGCCTGTGGGGAGCGCGCGACGGGCGCGGCGGGCGCCCGGGCAGGGCCTGGTCCTCCGTCGTGCAGGAGTCCAGCGCGACCGTGCAGCGCGGATGGAACGTACAGCCCGTGGGGAGCGCCGACGGGTCGGGCGGGTCGCCGGGCAGGCCGCGCGGCGCGAACCGGGACGCCGGGTCACCGATGCGCGGGAAGGCCGCGGAGAGGGCCCTGCCGTAGGGGTGCCGGGCGTTCTCGTAGACCTGGGAGGCCGGGCCCTCCTCGACGACGCGGCCCGCGTACATCACCGCGAGCCGGTCGCAGGTGTCGGAGAGCACCGCCAGGTCATGGCTGATCATCATCAGGCCGAGGTCCTGCTCGGACACGAGCTGTTCGATCAGGCGCAGGATCTGGGCCTGGATCATCACGTCGAGCGCGGTCGTCGGCTCGTCCGCGATGATCAGGCGGGGATCGCAGGCCAGCGCCATGGCGATCATGACGCGCTGGCGCTGGCCGCCGGACAGCTCGTGCGGATAGGCGTCCGCGCGGGCGGCGGGCAGCCCGACGTGTTCGAGCAGCTCGCCGACCTTCTCGCGCGCGCCCGCCTGCGTCGCCTTCTTGTGCAGCAGGATCGGCTCGGCGATCTGGTCGCCGATGCGGTGCACGGCGTTCAGCGAGTGCATCGCGCCCTGGAAGACGATCGAGGCGCCCGCCCAGCGCACGGCCCGTACCCGGCCCCACTTCATGGCCAGCACGTCCTCGCCGTCGAGCAGGATCTCGCCGGACACCTTCGTGCCCGCGGGCAGCAGCCGCAGCAGGGCCAGCGCGAGCGTGGACTTGCCGCAGCCGGACTCGCCCGCGACGCCCAGCTTCTGGCCCGCGTCGACGGCGAGGTGCACGCCACGGACGGCGGCGGCGCCGTTCGCGTACGTCACTTCGAGGTCGCGCACGTCGAGGAGCCGGTGTCCTTCGGTTTTCGCTACGTCGTTCAACGGGTGGCCCCCAGCCTGGGGTTGAGCACGGATTCCACGGCACGCCCGCACAGCGTGAACGCGAGCGCGACGATCGCGATGGCGAGACCGGGCGGGGCGAGATACCACCAGTGGCCCGCGCTGACCGCGCCCGCCTCGCGCGCGTCCTGGAGCAGGCCGCCCCACGACACGCTCGTCGGGTCGCCGAGGCCGAGGAAGGCGAGCGTGGCCTCGGTGAGGATGGCGCCGGAGATGACGAGGGTGGTCTGCGCGAGGACGAGCGGCATGACGTTCGGCAGGACGTGCCGGGCCATGATGTGCCCGTGGCCGCCGCCGAGTGCCTGCGCCCGTTCGATGTACGGCCGCGACTCGACGGCGAGGGTCTGCGCGCGGACCAGCCGTGCCGTCGTCGGCCAGGTCGTGACACCGATGGCCAGGATGATCGTCCAGATCGTGCCGGACATCACCGCGGCCAGCGCGATGGCGAGCACCAGCGTCGGCATCACCAGGAACCAGTCGGTGATCCGCATGATGACGGTGGCGTACCAGCCCTTGAAGTGCCCCGCCGTGATGCCCACGAGGGTGCCGATGGCCACGGACAGGACGGCGGCGAGCAGCCCCACGGAGAGCGAGATGCGCGCGCCCCACACCAGCAGGCCCAGCAGATCCCGCCCGAACTGGTCGGTGCCCAGCGGGAATTCGGCGCTCGGCGACTCCATCGGCTTGCCCGGCGCGTCGGTCACGCTCTGCGCGTTCGACCCCACGAGCAGCGGGGCGAAGACCGCGGCGAGCGCGATCAGGACGAGCACGGCCAGACCGAAGAGCCCGGCCCGGTGGGTGCGGTACTGCCGCCAGAACCGGGCCGCGGAGTGCCGCCTGCGCGCCCACGTGAGCGACCGCGCGCTCCCGACCGGCACGGCGGAGACGACGGGAGGGGCCGGTGTGGGCGGGGGAGTCGGTGCGGATTCGGTCGTCATCGGCCCACCCGGGGATCGAGCAGCGGATAGATCACGTCGGCCAGCGTGTTCATCAGGATCACCGCGACCGAGAAGACGAAGAACAACCCCTGCACCAGCGGCAGGTCCGGCACGCTCAGCGCCTGGTAGAAGAGTCCGCCGAGCCCCGGCCACGAGAAGACGGTCTCGACGAGGATCGCGCCCGCCACCACCGTGCCGAGATTGACGAACATCAGGGTGACGGTCGGCAGCATCGCGTTCGGCACGGCGTGCCGGCGGCGTACGAGATCGTCGCGGAGCCCCTTGGCCCGCGCGGTCGTCAGATAGTCGCCGCCCATCTCGTCCAGGAGCGAGGACCGCATGACGAGCAGCGTCTGCGCGTACCCGACGGCGACCAGCGTGATCACGGGAAGCACCATGTGGTGCGCGACATCGATGACGTACGCGAACCCGGTCTCACCGCCCGACTCCAGGCCACCCGTGGGGAACATCCCGGGAATCGGCCCGATCCCCACCGCGAAGGTGATGATCAGCAGCAGCCCGAGCCAGAACGACGGCACGGAGTAGAGCGTGAGCGCGAGCCCGGTGTGCAGGCGGTCGCCCAGTTTGCCGTTGCGCCAGGCCGTGCGCGTGCCGAGCCAGATGCCGATCAGCGTGTAGAGGACGTACGCCGTTCCGGTGAGGAGCAGCGTCGCGGGCAGTGCCTCCGTGATCTTCTCCATGACAGGGGCGTGGAACTGGTACGACGTACCGAAGTCGCCGCTCAGCACCTTGCCGGTGTAGTCGAAGAACTGCGCCATCACGGGCTTGTCGAGGCCGAACTCCTTGCGCATCGCGGCGAGCTGCTCGGCCGAGACGCGCTTGCCGCCCGTCATCTGCTTGACGGGGTCGCCGGGGATGAGCCGGAAGAGGAAGAAGCTGGTGACGAGCACGGCGAACAGCGACACGATCGCGCCGCCGAGCTTGCCCGCCACATAGAGGAGATAGGCGCGGGTGTTGCGGGCCCGTGGCCCGCGGGCCGACGACAGCCCGGCCTTCGCCGGGTCGCCGTCGGCCCCGGGGCCCAGCGGGCCCTCGGTGTCGAGCAGAGCGGGATTGCTGTCAGCGGTCATGCGTTACTCGCGGTCCTCTGCGGTCGAACGGCGGCGCAGGGCGAACAGGACTCCGCCGCCCACGAGCACCACCGCGGCAGCGGCGATACCGATGATGACACCGGTCGAGCCGCCGTCCTTGGAGGAACTCTTCCCATCCGCCGGGACGGCCGACCACCAGCTCCAATATCCGTCCTGGCCGTAGATGTTGCCCGCGGCCGTCGGCATGGTGGTGATGGACTTGATCTGGTCGGTGCGGTAGGCCTCGACGGCGTTCGGGTACGCGAGGACGTTCATGTACCCCGAGTCGTACAGCCACGACTGCATCTGCCTGACGATCTCGGCCCGCTTGGCCGGGTCGTACTCCGCGAGCTGCTTGGCGTACAGCTCGTCGTACTTCTTGTCGCAGATGAAGTTGTCGGTGGCGGCGCTCTCCTTGGCCTTCACCGGCAGCGCGGCGCAGGTGTGGATGCCGAGCACGAAGTCCGGGTCGGGGTTGACCGACCAGCCGTCGAACGCGAGGTCGTACTCGCCCGCGTACCAGGGCACGGAGACGTCATCGAGGCAGTTGACCTTGAGCCCGATCCCGAGGTCCCCCCACCACTCCTTCAGATACTTGCCGACCGCCTTGTCGTTGGGGTCGGTGGCGTGGCAGAGAATGCGCAGGTCGAGCGGCTTGCCGTCCTTGCCGACGCGCTTGCCGTCACCGTTCTTCTTGTAACCCGCCTCGTCGAGGAGCCGGGCGGCCTTCTTCGGGTCGTACGTCATCTCCTGGTCGGCGGACGGCTTCCAGGCGTAGTCGGAGAAGCGGGGCGGGATGTAGCCCGCGCCCTCGACGGCGTTGCCCTGGAACACCTTGTCGACGATCGCCTCGCGGTCGACGGAGAGGAACAGCGCCTGACGGACCCGCTTGTCCAGCAGGGCCGGATGGCCGTCACCGAACTTCTCGCCGTCCTTCGTCCGCGCGCCCGGGTTGGTGGCGATGGCGAAGAAGCGGCGGCCCGGCCCCTCGTTGACCTTGACGTTCTCCGCGCTCTTGAGGGAGTTCGCCTGCGCCGGGGTGAGCGCCGGCTGCCCGGCGACGAAGGACACCTCGCCCTTCCTGAGGGCGGAGACCGCCGCGTCCTGGTCCTTGTACGTCCGGAAGACCAGCTCGTCGAACTTGGGCGCGTCGCGCCAGAAGTCCTTGTTGGCCTTGAGCCGCACGTACTGGTCGACCTTGTAGTCCGTCAGGATGAACGGGCCGTTGCCGACGACCGGGAAGTCCTTGTCGTTGTTGAACTTCGAGATGTCGTCGACCTTCTCCCAGACATGCTTGGGGACGATCGGCACGTCGAGCGCGGCCATCGTGGCCTGCGGCTTCTTCAGCTCGATGACCAGCTTGGTGGGGCTCGGCGCGGTCACCTTCCTGAAGTTGGTGACGAAGTTGGAGTTCGCGGTGGCGGTGCCCTCCTTGGACATCACCTTGTTGAACGTCCACGCCGCGTCCTCGGCGGTGGCGGCCTTGCCGTCCGACCACTTGGAGTCGTCCCGGATCGTGTACGTCCAGGTCAGCTTGTCGGCGGACGGCTTCCACTCGGTGGCGAAGCCGGGAATCGCGCGGTTGTTCTTCGCGTCGTAGTTCGTCAGGTATTCGTACGTGAGGCGGTGCAGGCTGGTGCTGAGCAGCCGCTGGGCGAGGAAGGGGCTGAGCGAGTCGACGCTCTGCGCCACGGCGACGGTGAGGACCTTCTTGCCGCCGTCATCCTTGGCCTCGGCCTGCTGCGGGGTCGGGTCGAGAGGCGTGGCGAGACCGGCCGTGAGAGTGAACGCGGCGGCGGCGCCGGCGAGGAGGAACCTCAGGCGACGGCTTCGGCGGGACCGCGGCGGGGCGGGGGGTGGTGTCGTGGTTGCTGCTGGTCTGCCGTGCTGATCTTGTGTGTCCATGGGTCGGTGACCTCGCGTCATCGCTCGCACAGGGATGGCTGGTTGCACGCTGGTTGATCAAGGGGCGTCAGCTGGATTGTTGTGTGTCTACCAGCGCCGGTCTGGGCGAGTCAACGGCAGGTGAACCCCATGTGGCCTGCGGAAATAACGAGTTGACCGTGATTTCACCCGCATTGGTCAAGACCTCTGACGCGTGGCTGGTGGGGGCGTGGCGGTGGAGGGAGGGGCAGGTGGGGGCCGCCGGGCAGCGGTCGACGGGCAGAGGGGCCCGCGCCGAGGAACGGCGCGGGCCCGCTGGGGGTTCTGCGGAACTTACTGCTGGGGTGGCTGCGGCTGTTGCTGCTGAGGAGGCTGCGGTGCCTGGAACGGGGCGCCCGGTTGCACCGGCTGCGGGGCCTGCGGTTCACCCTGCGGCTGCGGCTGCGGCTGCGGCTGCGGCTGCTGCGGTGCCTGGTGCTGCGGCTGCCAGGCCTGCGGGGCTCCTGGCTGCTGAGGGTAGGGCTGGGGCGGTACCTGCTGCTGGGGTGGCTGCGGCTGCTGCGGCTGCTGCGGTTGGGGGTGCTGCTGTGGCTGGGGTTGCGCCTGAGGCTGCGCATAGGGGTGGGGCTGCGGCTGGGGAGGCTGCGGCTGCTGACTCTGCGGGTGGCTCTGCGGCGCCGAAGGGGCGTACGGCTGCTGCGCGTGTTGCCCCTGCTGCCCCCCGTACGGCACCTGACCCGGCAACGGCGGAGCCATGTGCGGCGGCGGATTCCCGTCCGACGTCCAGAGCCCCTGCTGCTGCTGAGCCCGCACGAAGTCCTCGGCGACCATCGCCGACAGATTGAAGTACGCCTCCCGCACCTTCGGCCGCATCATGTCGAGATCGACCTCCGCACCGGCGGCCAGATGCTCGTCGAAGGGCACGACGACCACGCCCCGGCACCGCGTCTCGAAGTGCGACACGATGTCATCGACCTTGATCATCTTGCCGGTCTCGCGCACACCGGAGATGACGGTGATGGACCGCGAGACCAGGTCGGCGTACCCGTGCGCGGACAGCCAGTCCAGCGTCGTGGACGCGCTGCTCGCCCCGTCCACGGACGGCGTCGAGATGATGATCAGCTGGTCGGCGAGGTCGAGGACCCCGCGCATGGCGCTATACAGCAGACCCGTACCGGAGTCCGTCAGGATGATCGGGTACTGCTTCCCGAGTACGTCGATGGCGCGCCGGTAGTCCTCGTCGTTGAACGTGGTCGACACGGCCGGGTCGACGTCGTTCGCGATGATCTCGAGACCGGAGGACGCCTGCGAGGTGAACCGGCGGATGTCCATGTACGAGTTGAGGTACGGGATCGCCTGGACGAGGTCACGGATGGTGGCCCCGGTCTCGCGCCGCACGCGCCGCCCGAGCGTACCGGCGTCGGGGTTGGCGTCGATGGCGAGGATCTTGTCCTGCCGCTCGGTGGCGAGGGTGGAGCCGAGCGCGGTGGTCGTGGTCGTCTTGCCCACGCCGCCCTTGAGACTGATGACGGCGATCCGGTAGCAGGAGAGGACCGGCGTCCGGATCAGCTCCAACTTCCGCTGCCGCTCGGCCTCTTCCTTCTTGCCGCCGAGCTTGAACCGCGAACCGCCGCCCGAGGGCCGGCTGCTCTTCGTCTTCGGCTTGGTGTTGCGCAGCAGCCGGTCGGAGGAGAGCTCCACGGCGGCGGTGTAGCCGAGGGGAGCCCCCGGGTTGGTGCGCTCCCGCTGATCGTGCTGCAGGGGCTGGGGCCAGGCGGCGCCGGTACGGGGGTCGATGGGCGGCTGGCCCGGCTGGGCCTGGGGTGCCTGCGGTGCTTGCTGGGGCTGGGCGGCGACGGGGGGCAGCGGCTGGGGGGCGGGCTGGTGGCTTTGGGGCTGGACCGGCGCCTGCGGCTGCGGCTGGGCCTGGGGGTGCGGAGCCTGCGGTTGCGGTTGCGCCTGGGGCTGCGGAGCCTGCGGCTGCTGGGCCGGAATCGGCTGCTGGCCGTGGGGGGCGGGCGGCTGGGGGAAGCCGTAACCGGCGCCGGGGAGTCCCTGCTGGGGGAAGCCGTACGCGGCTTGCGGGGCGGGAGTTTCGGGCGTGGCGGGAGCGGGCGCTCCCTGCTGGGGGAAGCCGTAAGCGGCTTGCGGGGCGGGAGTTTCGGGCATGGCGGGAGCGGGCGCTCCCTGCTGGGGGAAGCCGTACGCGGCCTGCGGGGCGGGAGCGTCGGGCGTGGCCGGAGCAGGGGCGGGCGTCGGCGCGGGAGCCGCCGCGGGGGGCTGCTGCGCGGGAGTGAAGGGTGCGCCGGGTGCTGCCTGCGGGAATCCGTGACCGCCCTGCGGAGCCTGGGGCTGAGCCGGAGCCGGAGCCGGAGCCGGAGCCTGGGGCTGGTGCTGGACCGGAGCCTGAGGCTGGGGCTGCGCCGGGGCAGGGGCCTGCTGCGGCACCACCGCGGGCGGCGGAGTCTGCGCCTGTACGGGCTCGGGCTCGGGGACGGGGGCGGAGGTGGGCTCGGCCTGAACCGGCTGCGCGGGCGGGGCAGCCTGCGTCGGCACGGGCCACTGCGGAGCCGAGGCCGGAGCCGCGGGCTGGTAGGCGGGCGGCAACGGCGGAACCCCGCTCTGCGGCGCGGGCGGCGGAGTCCAGGAGGACGGCACGGAGTCCTGCACGTCGTCGTCGGCGCCATCGGCGTCATCGGCGGCGACGGCGGGAACGGCATCCTGAGGCGCGGCGGCGGGCGCGGAGGCGACCGGCCCCTCGGCACGCGAAGCCTCGGCCTCACCGGAACCTTCATCGACGGTCACTACGGGATCACCCGCGGCAGAGCCGCCCTCGACCTCGTCGTCATCGCTGGAGACCGACTCAGGCTCAGGAGCAGCAGAAACAGGCATGGCTTCGATCTCAGGCTCGGGCTCCGCGGCGGCGGCACGCTCCTCGATCTCCCGCTTCAGGGCACGAGCGGAGAACCGCACGGTGGCCCCACTCTCGAGATCACCACTCTCCGAAACAGGCTCGACGTCCTCAGCGCCGCCCGCAGGCTCCGCCGAACCGCCCTCAAGCGAGTCACCGGAGCCCGGACGGGCCTCCTGCTCCCCAATCTCTGCCTCTGCGTCTGCCTCGGCCTTGGCTTCGGCGAGGGCGTCAACCTCGTTCTTCGGTACGACGCCGGTCACGTGGACGGAGGCGGCGGGCCCGGCAAGCGCGGTGCTCCAGTCGGTGGCCCCACCACCGGAGACCTCAGGAGAAGCAGCCCCGGAGCCCGTCTCCGCAGCCTCCGCCCTCTCCCCTTCCTTCTCCTTCTCCCTCTCCTCGTCCTCGTCCAGAGCCGCAGGCTGGAACCCGCTCCCTACCGGAAGCTTCGGCACCACGGAGGGAACAGAGGGGGAGGGCGCTGCCACCGGCGCCTCGGCAGGCTCGGCCGGAGCCACGTGCACAGGGGGAACGGGCCCCGCCGGCGGAGCGATCGGCGCGGGCGGCGCGGCGAAGGAAGGCGTGGAGACAGGCGAGGCGGAGGCGGCCGACGACGAGGGCGTCTCACCGGCACTGCCCGAAGCGTTCTGCGTGTACCAGGCGGGCGGCGCGTAGTCGATGGTGAACTCGCCCGTCGTCTCGGCGGCGGACTCCGCGTCGGACTGATCATCGACGGGTGAGTCCCAGCCCCCGCGGATCTCGTCCCGATCGCTGTTCACAATGCCTCCTGGTGTGGTCGAGCACCCTCGTGCCGTGGTGGGGGGCGACCGTTCCTGTCGTCCGATCCGCCTGGCTCTCCCCGTTGAGGACGCGCACGACCCGCTCGCGGGTTTCTGGCGTCGCGCCCTGCCCCAGACTAATCACCAAAACCACCGGCACGGCAGGGCAGCCCACCCCGCCCACACTGTCCATTGCGTCACGCCCCGCCCGGAAGTGATCCACGTACGCCAAAACGTGACGGACAAATCACCCAACAGGGGATGGAGCGCGCTGATTTCACCGCGAAGTCTGCCTCCGCCCGGCCTCAGTCGATCCGCCGGGCGGCACCCAACAATCCGGTCTCGGCATCGGTGGCCTGCGTCATCACGTACTGCCGATCGCGATCGGCGCACCACAGCGTCACGCCGTCGGCCAGCGTCGGCAGGGAATCGACGTCCCCGCCAGGCAGCCCCAGCTCCCGCCCGATCAGCGTGGCCTCGTCGGGCGAAACCCGCTGCACTCCCACGAGCCGGGCCTGCCGCATCAACCGGGGCGCGACAGGACTGAGATAGGGCAACACCGTCAGCACCGACTGCCAGGGCCCGGCCACGACCCGCCCCCGAGGCGGCCGCATCCCACAGTCACGCACCACGAGCACGGGGCTCCCGGCCGAGGCCCCCTGCGGCGGCACCCGCCCCACGTCATGCACAGCCATCCCACTGGGCCCCACCCCAAGCGCCTGAACAAGCTGCGCCCAGGCCCCGGCCCGCCCCGTCTCCACGGCCACCCGAGCCCCAACAGCGGCGGCGCGCAAGGCGATCACCTGGGCGGTCCACAGGCCGCCGATGAACAGAACGTCGTACGGTGTCGGGCGGTTGAGCCCGAGGGTCGCGGGCTGACCCTCCGCGTCCACCCCGATCACCACCCCGTCGTCCCCTATGGGCAGGTAAAGCGCGTCCAGCTGTTCAGTGGAGAGCCCGTGTCGCCCGTGCCGGGGCCCTAGGAGCCCGAACCCACCACGCACGCCAGACGCGGCGGACACCACCGACGCGGTCCCCGACCGGGAAGCGGAGCTCCGAGCCATCACCGGGCACCCCCCAGCGGAAGCGTCGCCAGCATCCCGGGCAGCTGTTCCCGGTCCAGCCGCAGCAAGCCCGTCGCGGCCTGTCGTGCTCCCCGTTCCAGAACCTGCCGTGCCGCCGAGAGTTCGGCGTCACTGCGGCCCGTCACCCGCACATGACCGCTCACGGTGATTCCCTGCCGCCCATCTCGCCCGAGCGTGAGACTGAACGTCGTGGCGAGTGCCGGAACCGCGGTGAGAAGAGCGACGAGTTGATGCAGCGCGGGTCCACCGGCAGCACCGAGCCGGGGCCAGCGCCGTACCCAGTACGTCGTGTGCCGCCGGTTGTCACACCGCCACGCGCGCGGGGACTCCTCGGTCCTGCGCTCCGGCAGCTCCGAGAGCCCGGCCTGCGCGGTCATCAGAGGGTTGGCACAGGCGGAGGTCGCCACGGCGGCAGCCACCTCGTCCTCGTTCAGCACGGTCACCCGGAATCCCGTCCCCGTCAGCCGGCTCGCGAGCTGGTCGGCGGCGCGAACCAAGGACTTCTGGGCCCCCACGAGCCCGCCCCCGCGCGCCGCCACGGCCTCCGGACACAGCTCCGGGTCCAACTTGAGGGCGATCCACGTGATGCGCACGGCCGGCGCCCCTGTCTGGGCCTGAAGCGGCGCGTAGTTGCTGACGGCCACGGACTGCTGCGGCAGGTGCAGTGCGGGCGCGGGCTGCGTATGGACCACGATCTGCGCGGATTCCAGTCGGATCCCGTCCACTTCGAGTGCCTCGCGGACCAGCCCGACCGGCAGCGGCTGCCGCCCCCGCTCGGCCCGCAGCGCCGTCGCGTCGGATTCGACCTGCAACACCGCCGCCAGGAACGTCCCGTCCCCGACCATGCCGACCTGGCGCCGGGCACGGCCCCTGTAGGCGTACGTCCGCAGGGCGGGATCGCATTCGACGGCCGGGGCGAAGGAGGGGTCCGTGGCTGGCGGCACCGGCACTTCGGCGGAGCGCCGCACGCGCCCCCGGAACGCCCGAGTGGTGGCCAGCCATTCATGCCACGGCCGGCCATGGCGCCGCCCGAGGGCGAAGAGCACCAGGACGGCCGCGATCGCCACCGCCGGTGCGACCGCCAGTGGGCCGACGGTCCAGGCCGCTCCCACCAGGGCAAGGGCCGACTCCACGAGCACCACGGGGCGTAGGCGGGACCGGCCGAACTGCGGTAAGCGGGACGTGGGACGAGGAGCGAAGGCGCTGGGGGAGAGCGCCGCGGGTGACGGGGCCGCCGGTGCCTGTGCCCGCGCCCCGGAATCAGGACGACGTCGCCCGGGCCGGGTCCGCACAGTCGTAACCATCGGCACAACCCCTCGTAGGTCTCCCAAATCATCACGCAGGGCGCGCACTTGAGGCCTGCCGACCTCACCCACCTCACACGCGCGATTACACAACAGGCATAGTAGGGGGCCGGTCTGACAGCGGAGGGCCGGGGCAAGCGTTCCGGCACCGCTCGGGGAGCAACGATCACCCACGCTCGCTCACGGGGGAATGCAGACGCGCATGGCATCACGACGGGACGAACTCAACGCCTACACCTTCGCGAAGCGCCGCACACTGGCCGCCTTCGTCCAGCCCTCACCGTCGGGCTCGGAGGAAGGCGCCCCGCGTCCGCTGCGCGCGGTGGTGCCGGGCCTGATCGTCGGGGTGATCGTCCTGGCCGTCTTCGGAGCCTGGGGGATGTTCAAGCCGGCGGCCAAGCCCGGCTGGGACAAGCCCAAGGAGCACGTCATCATCGCGAGCGACTCGACGACCCGTTATGTCGTGCTCGAGACCGACGGCAAGCGTCAACTGCACCCTGTCCTCAACATGGCCTCCGCGAAGCTCCTCCTCGACTCCGGCAAGGGCGAAGTCATCAAAGTCGATGAGTCGATCCTCGACAAGGGAAAGATCCCGCACGGCGCCACGATCGGCATCCCGTACGCCCCCGACCGCCTCCCCTCCGCGTCCGAGGCCGGCACGGCCAAGCGCTGGGCGGTGTGCGAACGCCCCGTGGCGGGCGGAAGCAGCATCCAGAAGGCCGCGTTCGTCCTGGGAGACCGGGACCGGAACAGGACCGAGGGACGCCAACGCCTGCGGGGCGGCGAGCTGTTGTACGTCGTCGGCCCCGACAGGACGCGGTACGTGGTCGACGCCCGCGGCACCGCGTACCGGATCTCGGAGAAGGAACACCGCGAACTCCTGCTGCGTGTCCTCATGAGATCGAGCCGTGAACCACAGCGTGTCTCCAAGCAGTGGCTCGGCACACTGCATTCTGGGGGCGCCATCGCGTTCCCCGACATCGAGGGCGTCCCCGGAGCCGACGCGAAGGTGCCGGGCCTCCAGGACCGGGCGGCCGACCGGATCGGCATGATCATCAAGGCGACCGAGGGCGACAGGGCACAGCATTACGTGGTCCTTCCCGGACGGATCGCCCCGGTGTCGGACTTCACCGCGAAGCTGCTCCTCGGCAGCCCCGACCTCGTCGATCTGAAGCAGGACGGCAGGGCCCGTCCACTGAGCGCCGGAGCCTTCACCCCCGACACGAAGGAGTTCGGGCCGGGGAACAGATGGCCGCGTGAGATGCCGACGGCGGCCAACGAGGCATCGACCGCGGACGGCAGCCGCAACACCGTCTGCAACGTCCTGCGCGATGTCGACGCCGACACCGGCGTGACCACCCTCAGCACGTGGGCGGGAACCGACTTCCCGGCCCCGCTCCCCACCGGTTCGTCGAGCGCTTACGTCACCCCGGGCTCGGGCCAGCTCTTCCGGCAGTTCCTCGGCTCCGAGACGAAGGCGGGCGGCATCTTCCTGGCCACCGACACGGGCCTGCGGTACGCGATGCAGTCCAACAGCGACAGCGCTACGGACGACGCCGGGATCGGCACCTCCGCCAAGCAGCGCAAGCAGCAACAACAGGAGGCGCAGCAGGCCCAGACACGCCTCGGCTACGGCGATGCGGACGTGACTCCGATCCCCGCCGCCTGGTCCGCCTTCCTGCCCACGGGCCCGCGCCTGTCAACGGCTGCGGCCCGCCAGCCGCAAGGTGCCTGAGGGGTTGGAAGGGAGCGCTGAGATGACGTACGCATCCACGACAGCCGTCGTGCGGACACGCCGCGCGAGAAGAGCCGCGAGAAGAGCCGCGGGGATGGCCGCGGCGGCCATGGCCCTCGGCCTGGCCACGCCGATGCCCGCCGTCGCCGATCCGTCGTCGTCCGGGCAGTGCACGTTTCCGTCCAAGAAGTACGAGGGCCGCCCCTGGTCCCTGCAGCGCGTCCTCCTGGACGAACTGTGGCTGCAGTCCAAGGGCAAAGGCGTGCGCGTCGCGGTGATCGACACGGGCGTGGACACCAGGAACCCCCAACTGAGGCCCGCGGTGGACGCCTCACGCGGCCGCAACTACCTGCCCGCCAAGGACGACAAGGGGGAGAAGATCGACCGCGGGAAGGCGAACGGCACGACGGACACGGTCGGCCACGGGACGCGTGTGGCAGGCATCATCGCGGCTCGCCCGGCCAAGGGCACCGGCTTCGTGGGCCTCGCCCCCGAGGCGACGATCATCCCGATCAAGCAGAACGACGCCGAGGGCCACGGCACCGCGGAGACGCTCGCGAAAGCCATCGACTACGCGGTCGACGCCGGCGCGGACGTCATCAACATCTCCCAGGACACCGCGAACGCGGCCAAGCCCTCTCCGGAACTCGAACGGGCGGTGGACAGGGCCCTCGGCCTGCGGCGGGTCGTCGTCGCGTCAGCAGGCAACGACGGCCTGGGCGGCAACGTCAAGAAGACCTACCCCGCCTCCTACGAGGGCGTCCTCGCGGTGGCGGCCTCGGACCGCAACAACGAACGAGCCGCCTTCTCCCAGTCCGGCGACTTCGTCGACGTGGCGGCCCCGGGCGTCGACATGATCTCGACGGTCCCCCTGGGCGGCCACTGCGCCGACAGCGGCACGAGCTTCGCGGCCCCGTACGTCGCCGGCCTGGCGGCCCTCCTCAAGTCCGAACACCCCCACTGGACCCCGCGTCAGATCACGGCCCAGATCCAACAGACAGCGGAACGCTCGGTCTCGGGCCACGACCGCCTGGTCGGCTGGGGCGTGGCAGACCCGACCCGCGCCCTGACGGAAGACGTCCACCCACTCGAACGCCCCACTGCCCAGGAGGAAGTACACCGAGCAAAGGCCCCGACTCCCGCGGAGCTACACCTCGGTGAAACGCCGGAGCAACGAACGGCGCGTATCGCTACGTACGTTGTCGTGGGAGCTGTTGTCGTCGTGGTCGGCCTGGGCGGGGTGGGGGTGGCCACGAGGGACGCCCGCCGAGGACAGCGGGGCGGTGTGACTGGTCGGTGATCCGGACGGACCAGAGGTCTTGCTGCCCGTCAGCGCCGGGGAACCTCGTCCGGGATATTTGGCCTGTTTCCACAAGGAAGCTCTTGAGTGAGTTTCTTGGCAAAGGAAGAGACCATTGTTCCTCGTAGAGACGAGTCGGCTTCGGGGGCCTTTGTCAAATGAACTGTGATCTCCAGAGGGATCCCTGACTCCTGTCCACCGTGAGCCCCAGGTACGGCGCAGGAGAGCGTTAGTTTCAACAGGCCAGTTCCGCCATCCTCGCTCGAGAACATGCCGTTCCCTGCCTGACGCCACGTGATGGAATCTTCGCCGGATGCAATTTCCGCGAGGCTCGAGGGCGACCAGCGCACCTCCGAAGTGAAGCGTGCGCCGTTCTCTGGCACAGCAATCTCACACGGCGCGAAGGAGGAACCGAGGTGGGCATCGCTCCCAGGCTTCCAATGCCGCGCACCGGCCACAAGGGCATCCGCCAATTCGCCGACTGTAACGAGCCTGTTCTCGATTCGGGCAGTGCCCTTGCCCATAGCCGCTACCAGCGAATCAATATTCTCCGAGCCGAAAAGGTCGTTGCACACGGCCCAGCCCTTGGGTGAGTCGTCCCGTTCGGGAGGATCAGCGGAACAGCCCATGGCGAGCAGCGGGAACGTCAAGGCCATGCCGCACGCTGATGCCCGGGCGTGATGTGATTTCACTGCTGCACCTTTTTCACGTCTTCGGTCATCTGCTTGCCCGACCGGTACGACGTTTCGATCTCCCTCGCCAGGTCTTCCTTGTCCGCCGATGGCAGGTGGATGAAATCCGCGTAATTCCCCACGGGGACCCACGCTCCGCGTTCGGCGACCGATTCGTGACTTTGGACGGCCCGGAGGGCATCGGGATCGTTCTTGTACTCGTTGTCCTGCAAATATTCGAGCGTGTGATTGCCATATGCGGTATTGATCGCTTCACCTCCTGTCTCCATCACGAGTGGTACAGCGGTGGCTGCGGCAACACCTGCAGCGGGCCCGATGACCAGCGAGGTTCCCACGCCTACCACCGTGGCAACGCTGGCACTCACGCCGAACTTGCGCCACTCGGCTGCCTGCTCGTTAGCCAGGTTGCGCTGGTCTTCCAAATCCTTGAACTCGTCACGGATCTGCTGGGAGCGGGCCTCATCGATAATCCCATGGACTTTAGACGAGTTGTGGGCGAAGGAAAGACCCTTGTCTTCGTCCCGCTCAAATGCGGAGAGTCCGCTCGCCTCAAAAATCTGCTGTGCAGAAGAGAGGTACTTGTATCCTTCTTCGTCCTCTGCCGTCACGGCCAGGAAATTAAGCGCTTCCTTCTCGCCGAAGTCCGTCCTCGATGATCCGTCGCTGCTATGAGCGAACAGTTGATCGCGCCCGAGCTCGTCTCCCGACCCGCCGAAGTTCTTGATCGAGTAATTCAGATCGTCGATATAGGCCGCGCCCATGCGCCCGAGGCTGTCCCTCATCGCATCGTGAGGCTGCAGATCGGACGTTGCGCTGTAGAGAGTCACAACCTTGTTCATGATCTCAGCGGTGGTCTCATCGCGGTGGAGTACAGGCTGCGCGGCATCCCAAGCGTGCCCCGTGACGGCGGCTTCGAGCGCGTGCCCAAGCGCGTCCGGGCCGAATGCGACAGCCTTGCTGCGAGCTTCATCACCGGGGCCTTCGAGGCTGTCGGGAGGCCATTCGAAGTCTTTTCTGGTCAATTCTTCGAAGTATGTATAGTCAAGGGATTCTCCCTTGTTGACGGTTCCGTCCTCGTTGTAAACGGTCGGTGTCGTCCGCTCGGAAAAGAACTGCTTCGCCGCTTCGGGGCTGTGTCCCAATGCCTCCATGGCGCCGACCAGCGGGTCGTACCCTGCTCCGTTCTTTCCTGACGGATTAAAACCGTAGTTCAAATCGCCGCCGCCCAAAGGCTTGTTCATCATAAATTTTTGACGATCGTCATGATGGGTCTGAACGATGTGCTCGGCGATGGGATTGAGGAACTTCGGATCGTAATCACCGTACCGCAGAATCCCGCCGAGGATCTGGTAGCCGTAGGGCGAGTTGACAGAGCCTCTACTCAGCTCGATCTCCTGGTTCCCCAGCTTCCGGAACTCGCTCGCCCAGTTCCCCGGTAGATGTGACTTATTATCCGGATCGGTAGCAGAGGCCAAGGAAAGTCCCATATTACGTTGAAATTCCTTGGTCAGGTCCAGTCGTGCTCGATCATCTCCTTCAGTGCCGTCAAGTGACATCTCACCGTAGAACTGCAAGGCAGCCTTCGGGCCACCGAGTTCCTTGTAGAAGGCCGTGGAGAAATCCGGGTCCCTGGCGTTGTGCTTCATGATTCGGTTAAGCTCTTGCAGCTGCTTGTCCGTCATGTTCGGGCCGAGCTCGGCAAGTTCGTTGGCGCGCTTCTGCTGGGCATCATCAAGTGAATCGTACGTCTTGTGACCAAAATTGTTGCCCTCATTTCCATGGGTGCTCTTCAGGGCTCTGGTCACCGAAGCGTCGATTTCCATCGCATGGACGAGAAGCCTTGAGATGCGGTCTGAAAGTGCTTGAGCAGACTCGAGCTCCTGCTGGGTGCGATCTTCGTTCTCGGATCTGTTACGCGGAAAGAACCACCGCATGGATCCGTTGCCTGTGTCCTCGACCTTCACTCCGAGGGTGGAGCAGTCCGCGACAGCTTCCTGCATCTTTCTTTGGATCTCTACGAGCTCCGTATGGGCGTCGTCGAGGAGCTTCCAAGTGCTTTCAGCCTGGGCGTGAGCATCGGCGAACTCCTTTTTCGTCTTCTTGATAAACTCTCGGCTGACCGTCGCGTTGACTCCCTTCCAGCGGGCTGTCTCTGCTTTGGCCCACATTCCTTTATCCGCACTCTTGGCGAGCCGCTTGAGGTTGTCGACCACCTTCTTCCAATCGGCGACCGCCGTTCCGAGTTTTCCGAGGTCAACCTCGGCGACGTCCATATAAGTAAGGCTGCTCATCGCTTTGCTCCTCGTGCCAGTAGTCGCACGCTTCTACTTGAAGTAGTCACTGATGCGTGACACGGACTCGGCGGACCCGTCGCGGTGGCGAATCGAAGCAGCGATCGTGACGTCGTTCTGCGTGTGCAGTGCTTTGGAGTAATCCAGGTGGTTGGAGATGTGCGCGCACGCCTGCCGCAGGGTCTTGAGCTGCGAGTCCCAGAGGGACACGGTGGTCTCCAGCTCGGTGCCCAGGGAAAAGTTGTGACTGGTGAGTGCGCTTGCTGCCTGAAGGGTGGACCCGGCGCCGTCCGCGCCCGTGCCTGCGCCGGCGATGTCTGCCTGCTTGCCGAGTTGGTCATGGAGGATGAAGGCTTCATGGCCTACTGCTCCCAGGTCGTCCCGGCGCACCACCAGATCGCCGTCGTTTCCGTGTCCAGATGCGGCGGGGGCCTGATTCAGCTGCATCTGCGAACGACGGCTGTCGGCGGCCTCGGTCTTCAACCGCTCCCACTCGTCCCATGCCATGAGTAATCCTCTTGCCCTCTGAGTCTGCGCTGTTGACGGCGTCCCGGCGGGAGTGACCGGCTCAACCTAACAACGGCCGCTCGTCGTGTGGAGCCGTTCAAACCAGGTGCACCACGTTGGTTGACAGTTCACCTTCTGGGGCGGCTGTCCGACTGCAACCCGGCGTCGCGGTAAGCCAGTTGGACCCTGCACTCAGTGTGACTAGAGTGGTACAGGTGCCATAAGTAGCTGCCGAGCCACTGCGCCCACGAGGGCGTCAGGAAGGCCGGTAACGGGGAGGGAAAGCATCGTGCTTCCTACGGATGGACACGGGGGAGGGTCGCCGCCGTCAGGCACGGATCTCAAGCGTGGGTTAGAGGCGTTGAAGACCTTTCGTCGCCGCGTCAACACGCTGCTCACGGAGTTCGAGGGTTCGGCAGCAGGCCCGAGCAAGGTCGGGGGTCAGAAGATCCCCCGTGCCGCTTTCAGCGGCGGGGGCAGTTCCTTCCCGGAGGCTGACGGTCTGTACTCGCAGTACGACCAGGTCCACGAGCGGCTGACTTCGCTCTCCTCGATGCTCGGTCAGCAGATCGAGGCCATGGGGATCGCCGTGCATGGTGCGGACGTCGGCTTCGACAACCTTGAAGACGACCTTCGGCAACGCTTCTGGGCGATCCAGGCCAAGGTCGACCGTGAGCAGGTGCCCACTGGGCGTGGCGGTAGCGGCAGGCCTGATGACCAAGGCGGCCATGGCAGCGACAAGTCCGATGCCGGGTGGTCGTAGTGGGTTTCGAGGGGCACAACCTGAACGACATGATCGACTTGGTCGAGCAGGCAAAGCCGGCCGACCTGGAGAGGGCGGGCGAGGCGCTGCAGAGGGCGCGCAATGCCATCGCCGCCGCTGCCAGGGAACTTGGCGAGCACATCGACCGAGTCGACTGGGAGGGGGAAGCGGGTCAGGCATTCCGCAAGTGGGGCAAGAACCTCGTCAAGGACGCGCATAGGTTGTCCGACTTCGCTGATACCGCCGCCGCCCAGATCGCCGCAGCCGGTGCCGGATTGGCGTCCGTACGCAGCTCCATGCCGCCGCGTGACAATCGAGCCGACCCCAAGACTGTCAAGGACATCCCCTCTCCGAAGCGGGTGGAAGGGAACGAGGAGTACGGCGCCGCCGTCAAGGCCGAGCAGCATCGCCAAGAGGCGATCAACCAAATGAATCGGTTGGCGTCGTTCTATCTGGTGGCGCAGGACGGAATGAGGCGGCAGGAGCCGCCTACGTTTTCGGCCATGCCCGAGGTGGGGATGCCGATGCCGAGCCCGGAGGACCCCAGGCTCGCGGGTGAAGGGCAGGGAGCGCCGGCCGCTGCTGCGGGCGCAGGTGGTGCTCCGGCGTCACTGTCCCCACATGCTGGTAGCACTGCCACGTCAGGTGACACAGGAGCAGCGTCGAGCAGCGGTTCTTTGCCGTCGCGCAATGAGGCGCCAGTCCCGATCGTCTCTTCGGACCGTTCTGTGGGTACGGAGATCGACAGCATCCATACCCTGCCTCCGCAGACCACAACTCCGACGACTGGCGCGCAGCCTCCGGCGCCTGGCCGAGCAGTTCCTGACGCGGGCCCGATTCCTCCGATGGGAGGGGGCCGCTTCAATCCGTCGTTTCCTGGCCCCGCCACACGTTCCCCTGGTCCTGTCGGAGGCGTGAAACTTCCGATGCCGGCGCAGGGACGAAGTGGCACGGGTGGGCCCGGGGGAGTGTCCGAAAGCCCCGGGCGTGGACCCGCCCTGCCGACCGGGCGGACTGATCCGACCGTGCGGGGGCGTGCCCCCAGCGGGCCGATGACACCTGGGCAACCGGCCCCAGGGCGCAGTGTCACGGGCGGTACTCCGCGGCCGTCCGGTGTGACGGGGCCGCGCCCTAATCTGTCCAATGCCACTGGTGCAGGGCGACCCCAAGGCGTAATGGGAGGACGTCCCACCATGACTGGGGCCCCGGGAGCTGGAGGCAGAGGGCAGGGGACACACCGGTCCGGCGGGCCGGTCGGTACTCCCAAGGAACGCACGGCTGGCGCACGAAGAGGTGGGAGCGGGTTCACTCCCGGTGGCGTCGGCCTCGTACGAGGTTCCGGAGGTGATCGGCGAAGTCCCGAGAGGGAAGAGGACGGGGAACCTCAGCGCTTCGACGACACCGTTGAGGACGAAGAGACACATACGCCTGAGAGTCGGCGGCATGTACCACCAGTGATCGGCTAACGGCGAGCGAGGACGTGCAGGGCATGCAGTCAGGGTTGGACCGACGTGGCAGGTGGAACGCTCCGCCTGCCGGCCGTGTGGGGAGACGGTGCGCCACCGCGGGCTCCGTGGTTGGTGCGCTGGTGCTCCTGTCCTTCGGGCCGGCTCCCAGTGCGGTGGCCGATGGCGTTCAGTCGAAGCAGTGGTACTTGGACGCGATGAGCGCGGACGAGCTGTGGAAGGTCAGCACTGGCAAGGGCATCAAGGTCGCGGTTGTCGATACCGGAGTCTGGGAGTCACCTTCCCTCCAAGGCCGCGTTCAGCCGGGCAAAGACGTGACCGGGATGCGTGGTGACGCACTGGACGACTACGACAGCCACGGAACCACCATGGCGGAACTCATCGCGGGGTCTGGGCGAGGAGGAGGGCTGAAGGGGTTGGCTCCTGGGGCCGAAGTGATCTCCGTTCGCGCCAGTCTGGGGAAGCGATTCGAGAAGAAGGAGAGTGACTCCGCCGAAGCGATCCGAGCTGCCGCAGATAGCGACGCCCAGATCATCAGCATGTCCTTCGGCGGAGACTTCATGTACCCCGCCGCTAAGGCGGCAGTGCGGTATGCCGCCTCCAAGGGGAAGCTCATGTTCGCCAGCGTGGGGAACGAGGCGGAGAAGAAGGACTCCATCGACTATCCCGCTGCGTATCCCGGAGTCACCGGCGTCTCCGCGGCCGATAAGTCGGGCAAAGTGGCGAAGTTCTCCGAGTTCGGCGTCCACGTTGATCTTGCTGCCCCCGGCCTCGACATCCCCCGCTGGTGCGACGCCACCTTCCGCTCCTACTGCGACGAAGGCGGTGGCGGCACCAGCTCCGCCACCGCCATCGCCTCCGCCTCCGCCGCCCTCGTCTGGTCCAAGCATCCCGACTGGACCGCCAACCAGGTCCTCCGCGTCCTCATCGATACCGCGGGTCGCGACTGGCCCAAGGACGAGCCCAGCGACTATCTCGGCTACGGGCTGATCCGGCCCGCCCGCAATGTCGTGAAGGGCGAGGGCAAGCCTGGCCCTGCGGACATCGACCCGATCACGAACAAGAAGACACCGGTCGCCGGCTCCGCCGCCGACGGTGCCGCTCCGTCCGCCTCGGCCTCCGCTCCCGCCGCGTCTTCGCAGCCCCCGCGGAAGGACGCTTCGGACGACGAGCCGGCCGCGGCGGTGAAGTCCTCCGACGACGGCAGCGGTCGGCTGTGGCTGGCACTCGGCGGTATCGCCGCAGTCACCGTGATCGCCGCCGGCGCCTTCGCGGCGGTGCGATCCCGTCGCCGGGCCTGAAGCCGGCACAGCCCCACCCGATCCATTCCAACGGACGCTCGTGAAGGGAGCCCGCCGTGTCTGACGGCCAGAAGTTGAACAACCAGCAAGTGGCGCTTCTGAAGAAGGAGATCGTCGGCAAGTACGACTCCGTGCAGAAGCAGCTCAAGCGCCTCCAGGGCACCCTCGACACGATGGAGGGCAACTGGCGCGGCATCGGCGCGCACGCCTTCGACAAGAAGCAGACCGAGATCAACGAGCACATGCGGGCGATCGGCAACCTCCTGGTCGACTTCCTCGAAGGCATCAGCGGCAACGAAAAGCTCGTGGACGGCCTTGAGGACCAGGTTCAGTCGACGATGAACAGCATCGACGTCCAGTACGGCGGCAAGCACTCGGCCATCAGCAGCTACTGAGTGCCGGAGCACCGGGCAAGAACCCACCACTAGGAAACGGGGCAAGCATGGCAAACGTGCATCTCGACGAACTCGCCGTCAAATACGGCGGCCTCGACGCCATCACCACCGAACTCGGCATCCAGGCCAAGCAACTCGAAGCCGACCTCGCGGACATCAAGCGCGCCGTGGCCAAGGTGGCGGAGGGCTGGGAGGGCGAAGCGCACACGGCGTACACCGTCAAACAGAAGGAATGGGACAAGCACGTCGAGGCCATCCACCGGGCCCTGGTGGAGATCGGCCAGAAAGTCGGCCAGGCCGGCGGCGACTACCGCGGCGGGGACCTCAAGGGCGCCAGTTACTTCCAGTGAGCCCACGCGGGCGCGGGGCGAGAAGGCAGTCGTAGAACGTGAAGGGGTGGACGCGCGCGGGAGGCGTCCACCCCTTCACGTCGCCCGGGGGCGCCGTTCCTCACTCCGCGGGGAGCCCGCCATTACGCGAAGAGGGCTCCAGGTCGAACTCCCCGTCCCGAGCCCCCAGCACGAACGCCCGCCACTCCGCCTCCGTGTACCGCAGCACGGTCTCCGGCTCCAGGGACGACCGCATCGCCACCGCGCCCCCCGGCAGATCCGCGATCTCGACCCGCTCCTCGTGCTGCTCGGTGCCAGGAGCGCTGCGCCACTCGACGCCGGAGATGTCGAGGGCGTAGAGCTCCTCCTTCTCGCGTTCCTTGCGGGCCTTGGTCTGCGCCTCGTTGTCGGGGGCGTCGGTCATGGCGGAAGGGTCCCTTCACAACGTACGAATCTGCTGTGGACTCACCCTACTTGGGGCACTCCGTCCCTGTTCAGAGGTTGGCGAGGACTGTGAGCGTCAGAGGCCGGCAAGGCCCGAGGCGCCTGGGGTTCGGCCCGGCGGCGGCCTCAGTACTCCCCGGCCACCAACCCCGTCTGCACCATCGGCTTCCCGCGCCTGCGGGAGACGAAGATCCCTCGCCCGGCCGGCATCGGCCGCGGTCGTACGCCGCCGAGGATGTCGCCCTCGTCCGGGTCGCCCGCAAGGATTACTCCCTGTGCGCCCAGTTCCTTCATCCGCTGCATGAACGGCTCGTACGCCGCCCGCCCCGCGCCCGCCGTCGAGCGGGCGATGATGAAGCGGACGCCCACGTCCCGGGCGAAGGGGAGCAGCTCGGTGAGGACGCCCAGCGGGTTGCCGCTGGAGGTGGACACCAGGTCGTAGTCGTCGACGATCACGTACACCGTCGGGCCCTGCCACCAACTGCGCTCGCGGAGCTGCCGCGCCGTGACGTCCGCCGTCGGGGTACGCCGCTGGATCAGGTCGGCCAGCGCGGCCATGTGGTGATCCATGGCGTTGGACATGGGGATGTACTCGGCCAGGTGGGAGGCCGGGGCGGCGTCGAGGAGGGAGCGGCGGTTGTCCACCACGAAGAGCTTGCAGACGTCACCGCCGTAGCGCTCCGTCAGGCGCTTGATGAGCAGCCTGAGCAGGTTCGACTTGCCGGACTCGCTCTCGCCGAAGACGAGGAAGAACGGGTCCTGCTCGAAGTCCACGAAGACCGGTTCGAGGTTGTTCTCGTCGAGGGCGAAGGAGACGCCCCGGTCGGGGAAGACGTGGCCCGGGGGCAGCTGCTCGGCCGGGAGTTCGCGCGGCAGCAGGCGGACCGCGGGCGCGCCCGGCTCCGTCCAGTGGCGGGAGACCTCGGCGGTGAGCGCGGCCGTCGCGTCGGCCAGGTCCGTGTCGGAGGAGAGCCCGTCGATGCGGGGCACGGCTGCCATGAAGTGCTGCTTCTGCGGCGTCTGGCCCCGGCCGGGGACACCGGCGGGGACGTTGGCCGCGACCTTGCGGTCGAACTCGGAGTCCATGGAGTCGCCGAGCCGCAGTTCGAGCCGGTTCATCAGGTGGTCCTTCAGATTGGCCCGGACCTCCATGGAGCGTGACGCGGTGAGGATCAGGTGGACGCCGTAGCCGAGGCCGCGGGCCGCGATGTCGAGGACGGCGGGCTCCAGAGCCTCGTACTCGGAACGGAAGTTGCCCCACCCGTCGATGACCAGGAAGACATCGCCCCACGGCTGGTCCGTCACCGAGATCTCGCCGCGCGCCCGGCGGGCCCGGAAGTCGGCGATCGACGCGATGCCCGCCGTGCGGAAGTACTCCTCGCGTCGGCTCAGTACGCCGTACACCTCGGCGAGCGTGCGCCGCACCCGCTCGGGGTCGAGGCGCGAGGCGACCCCGCCGACGTGGGGGAGCCCGGTGACGGACGCCATTCCTCCGCCGCCGAAGTCGAGACCGTACAGCTGGACTTCGTACGGCGTGTGAGTGAGGGCGAAAGCCGCCATCAGGGAGCGCAGCAGGGTCGACTTGCCGGACTGGGGGCCGCCGATGATCTGCATGTGGCCCGCCGCGCCGGAGAAGTCACACCACAGGGGTTCGCGGCGCTGCTCGTACGGCTTGTCGACCAGGCCCAGCGGTACGACGAGGCGTCCCGCTCCCGCGTAGCCGGGCTGGGTGAGTCCGCGCCCCTCGACGGCGGTGAGCCCCGTGAGCAGCGCGTCCAGGGGCGGCGGGCTCTCCAGCGGCGGCAGCCACACCTGGTGGGCGGCGGGGCCCTGGGCCTCCAGGCGGCGCACGATGACGTCCAGCACGGTGTCGGCGAGCGCGTCATCGGTGTCGGAGGTGTCGGAGGTGTCGGAGGCGCCGGGCGTGCCGGGGTTCGGCGCGGGACCCGGTGCGGGGACCGGCGGGGCCGCGTACCGCACCGGTACCTCGGCCGCCGTGAACAGCACCGGGCGGCGGTCCACAGGACGCGGGCCGCCGAGGGCCGCGGCCTGCGCCGACCCGGAGCGGTACACCCCGGAGACGTACGCCGCCTTGAACCGCACCATCTCGTCCGTGCCGAACTTGAGATAGCCGGAGCCGGGAACGTTCGGCAGGTGGTAGGCGTCCGGCACCCCGAGCGCGGCGCGCGACTCGGCGGCGGAGAAGGTGCGCAGCCCGACGCGGTACGAGAGGTACGTCTCCAGCCCTCGCAGCCGTCCCTCCTCCAGGCGCTGCGAGGCAAGCAGCAGGTGCACGCCGAGGGAGCGGCCGATGCGGCCGATCTGCACGAACATGTCGATGAAGTCCGGCTTGGCGGTGAGGAGTTCGCTGAACTCGTCGATCACCAGGACGAGGGACGGGATCGACTGGAGCGGGGCGCCCGCCACCCGCGCCTTCTCGTAGTCGTGGATGTTCGCGTAGTTGCCCGCGTCCCGCAGCAGCTCCTGACGTCGGTTGAGCTCGCCGCGGATGGAGTCCCCCATGCGGTCGACCAGCGTCAGGTCGTCCGCCAGGTTGGTGATGACCGCGGCGACGTGCGGCATCTGCGCCATGCCGGCGAAGGTGGCGCCGCCCTTGAAGTCGGCGAGTACGAAGTTCAGGGTCTCGGAGGAGTGCGTCACGGCGAGGCCGAGGACCAGGGTGCGCAGCAGCTCCGACTTCCCGGAGCCGGTGGCGCCGACGCACAGGCCGTGTGGGCCCATGCCCTCCTGCGCGGCCTCCTTGAGGTCGAGCATCACGGGACGGCCGTCCTCGCCGACACCGATCGGGACACGCAGCCGTTCCGCCTGGGTGCGCGGGCGCCACGTCCTGCTGGTGTCCACCGACTCGGCGTCGCCCAGGTTCAGCAGGTCCGTGAACTCCAGGTCGGCCAGCAGGGGTTCGGACTCGTCGCCGCCGGAGGGGACGCGCAGCGGAGCGAGTTGGCGGGCCAGCGCCTCGGCCCCTTCGTAGGACAGGACGTCGGGCGTCCCCTCGTACACCAGGCCGTGGCCCGATTCGATCCGCATCGTCCCCGGACGTACCGCGAGCGACAGCCCTCCGCGCCCCTCGGCCAGTTCTCCCGGGACCACCTCCACGACCGTCACGCCCTGCAGCCCCTCGGGCGAGGTCAGCACCGACAGCGGAGGCAGCGACAGGCCGTCGAGTACGACGACGATGTGCGGCTCGTCCGGCAGCGGACCGCCCTCCGGGTGGAAGCGCGGCCGCCCCTGGAGCCGGGCGGCGAGCATGGACTCCAGCCCCGTCGGGTCACCGGTGATCAGGCGGCGGCTGCCCGCTCCGTCCGCGGCACCCGGCATCTGGCTGTGCGGCAGCCACTTGGTCCACTCCCAGAACGGCGCCGCGGACCGGCCCGCCCCGACGGCGATCACCAGGTCCTGCGGGGAGTGCAGCGAGGCGAGCGACGCGGTGAGCGCACGGGCCGTGCCGCGCGCCGTCTCCGGATCCCCGCTGATCGTCACGTGGTAGAAGGCACGCAGCGAGACGGCCATCGGCAGATCGTCGAGCGTGCTGTGCGCGGCGAGGAAGCGCTGCATCGCGCCCGCGGTGAGCGGCTCCAGCTCGTCCACCGGAGCGGTCTGCGGCGGGACGAGGGGAGTGGCGAGCTCCTGCGGGCCGAGACCGACGCGCACCTGCCCGAAGTCCCCGTCGCCGACGCGGCGTTCCCAGACCCGGCTCCCCTCGGCGACCAGCGCCCAGAGCTGCTCGGGTGAGGGGTGGAGGTAGTACTGCGCGTCGCGCTGGGCCCGCGCGGTCTCCTGCGCCGCGCGCCGCGTCTGTCGCAGGTACCGCAGGTAGTCGCGCCGCAGGTCCGCCAGCTGCCCCTGGCTGCCGCGGCGGTAGCGGATGAGCATGGCCACCGACATGGCCACCGTGGAGGCGACCATGACCATGCCCATGATCTTCATGAACGGATGCGAATTGGGCATGAAGAAGAAGACCACTGAGCCACCCATGCCGAGCATGGGCAGCAGCTGCATCATCGCGCCCTCCTGCTGGTCCCGCGGAAGCTCGGGCGGAGGTTGCAACACCACTTCTTCGCCGGGCACTGCCGAGGGCAGGGCCCGAGGTGGGCGCTTGACGACGATGTGGCTCACTGGGCACCAAATCCCTTGCCGGGCCGCGGCGTTCCGTCCGCCGCCCCGTGTCGGGCGAACGGCGACCGTCGGGTGATCCTACTGACATACACGAAGACGGGCGGGCGATAAGGTGCCGATGCGCGCGTGAACGTATGTGAATCAAGCCGCGGGCCGGCGCGGGCAACGAACCGCAATGTACGGGAACTTCGCGCTGAACCGCAGTGCGCGGGAGCAAGATCCGGCCAGGTGTGCTCATACGCCTCGTGGCCCGGCCGGTCATGCGGCACAGTCGGACCGGCGCCAGCGATCGAGGGGGAGCAGCAGGTGAGCATGACGGCGTCCGCGACGGCCGGCGGAGCAGCGCGGCCCAGTCCCGGCACCGCTTCGGGGACCAGCGCGGGATTCGGCTTCTGCCGGGTCACCATCGTCGCGCCGGACAGCCGGATCGACGTGTCCCTGCCCGACGACGTCCCCGTCGCCGACCTCTACCCGGAGATCCTGCGACTGTCCCGGCAAGGCCCCGCCGAGGGCGCACCGGTCGGCTACCACCTCGTACGCCGTGACGGCCTGGTCCTCGACAGCGGCCGCTCCTTCGCCGCGCAGCGCATCCTCGAAGGCGAGCTGCTCACCCTGCGGCCCTTCTCGGAGTCGCTCCCGCCGGCCGTGTTCGACGACGTGTCCGAAGCGGTCGCGTCCGCGGTGACCCGCGACCGCATGCTGTGGAACGGCGACCTGACGCGCGGCGCAGGCCTCACCGGCACCACGGCGCTCTCGGCCCTCCTGGCCTTCGTGGCCTGGACGGCCGACCCGCGCCACGACATGCACGGCCTCCCCGGCATCCTGGCCGCCGTCGCCGGAATCCTTCTCCTCACCCTCTCCGCCGTGCGGGCACGTGTCTACGACGACCGCGCCGCGTCGGTGGCCCTGGGCCTCGGCGCGCTGCCGAACCTCGCCGTGGCGGGGTCGGGGCTGCTTGCGCTGGGCGAGGGGCAAGGCATCGGCCGGCTCCAGGCCCTGCTCGCCTGCGCCGCTGTGCTCGTCGCCGCGACGGTCCTCACCCTGGTGTCGCCGCGCGGGGACGGCCCGTTCGTCGCCTGCCTCTTCGCCTCGGCCGTGGGCCTGCTCGCGACGTTCCTCGCGGCGCTGTGGCGGCTGTCCCCCGTCGAGACAGCCGCCATGTGCGCCCCGCCGGCCGTGGGAGCCCTTGCCTTCCTGCCGGGACTGTCCATGCGGTTCGCCCGCCTCCCCATCGGGTTCGAGCCGCCGCACGGCAGCCGGAGCGCGTACGGTGCGGAGCCCGCCCCGCAGGAACCCGTCGACGCCGAGCGCATCGCCGCCCAGGCACGCCGCGGGCACGAGCTGCTCGTCGGTCTCGTCGGCGGTTGCGCCCTGCTGGCCATCGGTTCGGCAGCCGTCCTCGGCTTCTCCGATGACGTGTGGGCGCAGCTCCTGGCCCTCGCCACCGGCGTCGCGATGCTGATGCGGGCCCACCTCTTCCGCTACACCGCGCAGGTCGGCTCCGCCCTGGCCGCCGGCCTCGCGTCCCTGGTCCTGCTCGGCGTCGGCCTCTGCCTCGACCCTCCGCAGGACCTCGTGCGCGACGCCCTGGCGGGCGACTCGGCCGCGCTCGACCTGCGCACCGTCTGGCTCGTCGCGGCCATCGCGGTGGCGGTGGCGCTGGTCACGGCTCTCGGACTGATCACTTCGCGCACCGGTGTGACGCCTTTCTGGGGCCGCTTCCTGGAGATCGCCGAGGCCTTCGTCCTGCTGACCCTGGTGCCGCTGGCCCTCGCGGTCTTCGACGTGTACGCCAGGGCCAGATCGCTGACGAGCTGACGAGCCTCCGCGGTAGGCCCTTATCCTCGGGATCCTCGGGCCCCGCCCCCGGGCCGGGTACGATCCCGGGCCGGGTACGCCGGTCCCTGCGGCGCCCGCGATCCCCACGGTCAGGACCGGACAAGCCGACTGCTACCCTGTCTAACGACCGCCTGTCTGCGCACCCCGAATCCCCCAGGGATCCGGACCCCGGACCTTCAAGGATCCGGCCCCGGACCCGTCAAGGACCCGGACCCCGCGCCCGGCGGCCCATCCCCGCCTCCCGAGTCCCGGAAGCTCCCCTGAGATGTAGACCAGGGGCACTCGGAGGCACACGAAGACATCACGAGGAGTACGCGTGTCGCTCGACGCCGCTACGAAGAAGCAGATCATGACCGAGTTCGGCCAGAAGGAGGGCGACACCGGTTCCCCCGAGGTTCAGGTCGCGCTGCTCTCTCGCCGTATCTCGGACCTGACCGAGCACCTCAAGACGCACAAGCACGACCACCACTCCCGTCGTGGTCTGCTGATCCTGGTCGGCCAGCGTCGCCGCCTTCTCCAGTACCTGGCCAAGAAGGACATCCAGCGCTTCCGTGCCCTGGTCGACCGCCTCGGCATCCGTCGCGGTGCGGCGGGCGCCAAGTAAGACGCCGTGAAGGGAGCGGTTCCCACTCGAAGCACTCGAAGGGGGCCGCTCCCTTTGCTGTACGTGCGCGGTGTCACCGACGCTTTGTAGTCTGGTGACAGGAAGCACACCCTCCGAGGTGCGCGGGTATCCGTACACGGGTACCCGGAGCAACACGAGCACCACGAGCAACACCAGCACCAGCACGACCCCACGAGGGAGAGGCGCACCCAGCCGCCGCCGGTCCTCGGTAGTGGCCCCCGGGAGACGTTCCCGGGTGCTTCGATCGAAGACCGGCCCGCACACACGGCGCGCTTCTCCGCACCGTCCCGGTCCACGAAGGACAGAGGGGACACCGCCTCCGGGCCACACGGGCCCAGGGGCGAGAAGACGAAACGTAGACACGTAGGAGAACAGTGGAGAACGAGACCCACTACGCCGAGGCCGTCATCGACAACGGCACCTTCGGTACCCGCACCATCCGCTTCGAGACGGGCCGTCTGGCCCGTCAGGCCGCCGGCTCCGCCGTGGCCTACCTGGACGACGACACGATGGTCCTCTCGGCCACCACCGCGTCCAAGAAGCCCAAGGACCAGCTCGACTTCTTCCCCCTCACGGTGGACGTCGAGGAGCGGCAGTACGCCGCCGGCAAGATCCCCGGTTCCTTCTTCCGTCGTGAGGGCCGCCCGTCCGAGGACGCGATCCTCACGTGCCGCCTGATCGACCGCCCGCTGCGTCCTTCCTTCAAGAAGGGCCTGCGCAACGAGATCCAGGTCGTCGAGACGATCATGGCGCTCAACCCCGACCACCTGTACGACGTGGTCGCGATCAACGCCGCCTCCTGCTCCACGCAGCTGGCCGGCCTGCCCTTCTCGGGCCCGATCGGCGGCACGCGCGTGGCGCTCATCAAGGGCCAGTGGGTCGCCTTCCCGACGCACACCGAGCTCGAGGACGCCGTCTTCGACATGGTGGTCGCCGGTCGCGTCCTCGAGGACGGCGACGTCGCGATCATGATGGTCGAGGCCGAGGCCACCGAGAAGACCATCGAGCTCGTCAAGGGCGGCGCCGAGGCGCCGACCGAGGAGGTCGTGGCCGCCGGTCTCGAGGCCTCGAAGCCCTTCATCAAGGCCCTCTGCAAGGCGCAGTCGGACCTCGCCGCCAAGGCCGCCAAGCCCACCGGCGAGTTCCCGGTCTTCCTCGACTACGAGGACGACGTCCTGGAGGCCCTGACCGCCGCGGTCAGGACCGAGCTCGCCCAGGCGCTCACCATCGCCGGCAAGCAGGAGCGCGAGACCGAGCTGGACCGCGTCAAGGCGCTGGCCGGCGAGAAGCTCCTCCCGGAGTTCGAGGGCCGCGAGAAGGAGATCTCCGCCGCGTACCGCTCGCTGACCAAGACCCTGGTCCGTGAGCGCGTCATCAAGGAGAAGAAGCGCATCGACGGGCGCGGTGTCACCGACATCCGCACCCTCGCCGCCGAGGTCGAGGCCATCCCGCGCGTGCACGGCTCGGCGCTGTTCGAGCGTGGCGAGACCCAGATCCTGGGTGTCACGACGCTGAACATGCTCCGGATGGAGCAGCAGCTCGACACGCTGTCCCCGGTGACGCGCAAGCGCTACATGCACAACTACAACTTCCCGCCGTACTCCACCGGTGAGACCGGCCGCGTCGGCTCCCCGAAGCGCCGCGAGATCGGCCACGGCGCCCTCGCCGAGCGCGCGCTCGTGCCGGTGCTGCCGACGCGCGAGGAGTTCCCCTACGCGATCCGTCAGGTGTCCGAGGCGCTCAGCTCCAACGGCTCGACGTCCATGGGCTCCGTCTGCGCCTCCACCATGTCGCTGCTGAACGCCGGTGTGCCGCTGAAGGCCGCCGTCGCCGGTATCGCCATGGGCCTGATCTCCCAGGAGATCGACGGCGAGACGCACTACGTCACCCTCACCGACATCCTCGGTGCGGAGGACGCCTTCGGCGACATGGACTTCAAGGTCGCCGGCACGAAGCAGTTCGTGACCGCGCTCCAGCTCGACACCAAGCTCGACGGCATCCCCGCCTCGGTCCTGGCCGCCGCGCTGAAGCAGGCCCGTGACGCGCGTCTGCACATCCTGGACGTCATGAACGAGGCCATCGACGTCCCGGACGAGATGTCCCCGAACGCGCCGCGGATCATCACGGTCAAGATCCCCGTGGACAAGATCGGTGAGGTCATCGGCCCCAAGGGCAAGATGATCAACCAGATCCAGGAGGACACCGGCGCCGACATCACGATCGAGGACGACGGCACCATCTACATCGGTGCCGCCGACGGCCCGGCCGCCGAGGCCGCCCGCGCCACGATCAACGGCATCGCCAACCCGACCATGCCGGAGGTCGGCGAGCGCTACCTGGGCACCGTCGTGAAGACGACGACCTTCGGTGCGTTCGTCTCGCTCATGCCGGGCAAGGACGGTCTGCTGCACATCTCGCAGATCCGCAAGCTCGCCGGCGGCAAGCGCGTGGAGAACGTCGAGGACGTCGTCGGCGTGGGCCAGAAGGTCCAGGTCGAGATCGCCGAGATCGACTCCCGCGGCAAGCTCTCCCTCATCCCCGTCATCGACGGTGAAGAGGGCGACGAGCAGGCCGCCGACAAGAAGGACGACACCGACAAGTGACGTCGCGTAGCACCACGACGACGGCCCGCACCTCCTCGGAGGCGCGGGCCGTCGCCCGTACCCAAACCCTCATCAAGGGCGAGCACGGAATCGGCACGGTCCGCAGGACCACTCTTCCCGGCGGCCTGCGCGTCGTCACGGAGACCCTGCCCTCGGTCCGCTCGGCGACCTTCGGGATCTGGGCGAGCGTCGGCTCGCGCGACGAGACCCCGTCGCTGAACGGCGCCACGCACTACCTGGAGCACCTCCTCTTCAAGGGCACCAAGAAGCGCAGCGCCCTGGACATCTCCTCCGCGATCGACGCGGTCGGCGGCGAGATGAACGCCTTCACGGCGAAGGAGTACACCTGCTACTACGCACGGGTGCTCGACACCGACCTGCCGCTCGCCATCGACGTCGTCTGCGACATGCTGACGGGCTCCCTGATCCTCCAGGAGGACGTCGACGCCGAGCGCGGCGTCATCCTCGAAGAGATCGCGATGACCGAGGACGACCCGGGCGACTGCGTGCACGACCTGTTCGCGCACACGATGTTCGGCGACACCCCCCTCGGCCGCCCGGTCCTCGGCACCGAGGAGACGATCAACGCCCTCACCGCGGACCGCATCCGCCGCTTCTACAAGAAGCACTACGACCCCACCCGCCTGGTGGTCGCCGCCGCGGGCAACGTGGACCACAACAAGGTCGTACGCCAGGTCCGCGCCGCCTTCGAGAAGGCCGGCGCCCTCACGCGCACCGACGCCACCCCGATGCCCCCGCGCCAGGGCTCCCGCGCGCTGCGCACCGCGGGCCGCGTCGAGGTCATCAACCGCAAGACCGAGCAGGCCCACGTCATCCTCGGCATGCCGGGCCTCGCCCGCACCGACGAGCGCCGCTGGGCCCTCGGCGTGCTGAACACCGCGCTCGGCGGCGGCATGTCCTCGCGCCTCTTCCAGGAGGTGCGGGAGAAGCGGGGCCTCGCCTACAGCGTGTACTCGTACACCTCGGGCTTCGCCGACACCGGCCTCTTCGGTGTGTACGCGGGCTGCCGCCCCAGCCAGGTGCACGACGTCCTGAAGATCTGCCGCGACGAGCTGGACCAGGTCGCGGAGCACGGCCTCACGGACGACGAGATCGGGCGTGCCATCGGCCAGCTCGCGGGCTCCACCGTCCTCGGCCTGGAGGACACCGGCGCCCTGATGAACCGCATCGGCAAGAGCGAGCTCTGCTGGGGCGAGCACATGTCGGTCGACGAGATGCTGGCCAAGATCTCGGCGGTCACCCCCGACGAGGTGCGTGAAGTGGCCCGCGACGTGCTCGGCCACCGCCCGTCCCTGTCGGCCATCGGCCCGCTCAAGGACAAGCAGGCGGCCCGCCTCCACGACGCGGTCGCCTAGCCACGACAGGGCCCAACTCCCGTAAGGAATGAAGGACATGAGCAAGCTGCGCGTGGCGGTCATCGGCGCCAAGGGCCGCATCGGCTCCGAGGCCGTGAAGGCCGTGGAGGCCGCCGACGACATGGAACTGGTCGCCGCCCTCGGCCGGGGCGACGAGCTGGAGTCACTGGCAAAGGCCCGCGCCCAGGTCGCGGTCGAGCTGACCCACCCCGACTCGGTGATGGACAACCTCGACTACTGCGTACGGCACGGCATCCACGCCGTGGTCGGTACGACGGGCTGGACCGACGAGCGCCTCGCGCGGCTGCGGGAGGCGCTGGCCGCGTCCCCGGGGACGGGCGTGCTCATCGCCCCGAACTTCTCCATCGGCGCGGTCCTGACGATGAAGTTCGCGCAGATCGCGGCGCCCTACTTCGAGTCCGTCGAGGTCGTCGAGCTGCACCACCCGAACAAGGCCGACGCCCCGAGCGGCACCGCCTCGCGCACCGCCCAGCTCATCGCCGAGGCCCGCAGGCAGGCGGGCAGCGCCCCGCAGCCCGACGCCACGACGACGGCCCTGGACGGCGCCCGCGGCGCGGACGTCGACGGCGTACGGGTTCACTCCGTGCGCCTGCGCGGCCTCCTGGCGCACCAGGAGGTCCTGCTCGGCGGCGAGGGGGAGACCCTGACCGTCCGCCACGACTCGCTGCACCACAGCAGCTTCATGCCGGGCATCCTGCTCGGCGCGCGTCGCGTGGTGAGCACTCCGGGTCTGACCTTCGGCCTGGAACACTTCCTGGACCTCGGCTGAGCCGGGAAGCGGAACCCATGCGAGCGAAGATCACCTACGCCGTCACGGCTGCCGTCCTGGTCGTCTACTTCGTCCTGGTCGGCAGCCGCGGCGTGCTCCTGATACAGCACGGCACCGCGCTCACCGTCACCTTCGGGGTCGCGGTGCTGATCCTGCCGGTCATCGGCGTCTGGTTCCTCTGGAAGAACACCCAGTTCGTCCAGCGCGCCAACCGCCTCGCCGCCGAACTGGAGGCCGAAGGCGGCCTCCCCGTCGACGAGTTGAAGCGCACCCCCGGCGGTCGCATCGACCGCGACTCGGCCGACGAGGTGTTCGCCCGCCGCAAGGCCGAGACCGAGGACGCGCCGGACGACTGGCGCTGCTGGTTCCGCCTGGCCGTCGCCTACCACGACGCCAGGGACACCCCGCGCGCGCGAAAGGCGATGCAACGCGCCATCGCACTGCACGCGGGCAAGCCGGTGAACGTCTAGCGCAGGGTGCGGCCGAGGCTCACGCCGTGGCGCGGTACTCGTCGGCCCACACCTCGATGGAGTCGGCCGCCCGGTTGAACGCCTCGTGCCGCGCCAGGAAGTCGGCGTTCCGATCGGTCAGCAACAACTGCTGCCCGTCGCCCGCCGCACCACGGCGTACGAGGATGAGGGCCTGCCCCTGCACAGTGCGGGGCAGCCCGAGCCACCGCACCGGCTGCTGAGCGGTCCGCACGGCCTCGACCTGCGCCCACGGCACGGTCCGCGTCCTCAGGAAGCCGACCCTGCGCACTCCGCGCGCGCTCACCCAGGTGCCCACGCGCAGCAGCCGCAGGGCGCCCGCGACGATGAGCAGCGCGAGGCCCGCGCAGATCGCGGCACCCGCGAGCCTGTCCGCGAACGCGATGATCACCGCGGCGAAGAGGATGTACGAGGCGAGCAGCAGCGAAAGTGCGGCGACGCCCACCCGCCAGGGCCCCGGACGGTAGGGGCGCCGCCATTGATCGCGGTCGTCGAAGGGCAGCGCGGCGTCGAGCGCCGCGTCGTCGAAAGCGCGGTCCGCGGTCAGGAAAGGCAGGGGCACGGGCTGATCCTCACTCGATCCACGCATGGGCTGTGCCCGGTGAGGCTACCGAGCCGCGTCCCCCGCTACCACCCTCGGGGGTCCGGACGAGTGCTCCGGACCGGCCAGGTCAGCGACCGTCCGAGGCCTCGGACTGCTGCGTCCGGGCGGGTGACTGATCGGCGGACATGGCGGGCATCCCGAAGAGCAGGGATCCCACGAGACCGGCCACGACGGTCAGGCCGATGAGCGTGCGGCCCGCGATCTGACTGGCCGACGCGCGCTCACGGGGTGGGGGAGTGACGTTGCTGCGGAACTTGTCGGCTTCGGCGATGAAGGCGAACGGGACGGGCTCTCGCCGACGGAACATGGGGCGCGCTTCTCCTCACGGGTCTCGAACGTTGTCTCTCGACTGGATAGACGATCGAATCGCCCAAAAGGTGCCCTGTTTCGGCAAATTAGTCGAAGAATGTCGTGGCGGGTCACCGAACGGCCGATTGTCGGTGCCGGGCCATAGAGTGGGCGCCGCCCGAGTGATGCACATGGAAGGACCCCCGCCTGTGAGCGAGACCCCCACCGAAGACCTCAAGCCCAGCTTCCGCAGCGAGGTCACCGTCGAGCTCGTGAAGCACGCCGCAACCGACTCGGACGTCCTGTGGGCCGCCCGGGTCTCCACGGCGGGCGAGCAGTCGCTCGACGAGCTCCAGAAGGACCCGGAGCGCTCCAAGGGCCTGATCAACTACCTGATGCGGGACCGCCACGGCAGCCCCTTCGAGCACAACTCGATGACGTTCTTCATCAGCGCCCCCATCTTCGTCTTCCGCGAGTTCATGCGGCACCGCGTCGGCTGGTCGTACAACGAGGAATCGGGGCGCTACAGGGAGCTGGAGCCCGTCTTCTACGTCCCCGACGAGTCCCGCAAGCTGGTCCAGGAAGGCCGCCCCGGCAAGTACGTCTTCGTGGAGGGCACGCAGGCCCAGCAGGAGCTGACGGGCCGCGTCATGGAGGACTCCTACCGCCACGCGTACGAGGCGTACCAGGAGATGCTCGCCGCCGGCGTGGCCCGCGAGGTCGCCCGAGCGGTGCTCCCCGTCGGGCTCTACTCCTCGATGTACGCGACGTGCAACGCCCGTTCGCTGATGCACTTCCTTGGCCTCCGCACGCAGCACGAGCTCGCGAAGGTCCCCTCCTTCCCGCAGCGGGAGATCGAGATGGTCGGCGAGAAGATGGAGCAGCACTGGGCGGAACTGATGCCGCTCACCCATGCGGCCTTCAACAAGAACGGACGCGTGGCGCCGTAAGGCACTGATGTACGGATGCGCGGAGCGAAGTGTCCGTATTGCGGCACTTCGTGAAGTTCATCTAGCCTGATCAAACGGATCCGGCACTGCTTGAACCCCCGAGCAGGCAGTGCCGGGTCCTCACTTGACAGGTCCGCTCACGTCCCCCGAGGGGGGACCCCGCGCTGAGCAGCGAGTAGCGTGTTACCCATGGCTCCGACCTCCACTCCGCAGACCCCCTTCGGGAGGGTCCTCACCGCCATGGTCACGCCCTTCAAGGCGGACGGCGCACTCGACCTCGACGGCGCGCAGCAGCTCGCCGCCCACCTGGTGGACGCAGGCAATGACGGCCTCGTCATCAACGGCACCACCGGTGAGTCCCCGACCGTCAGTGACGCGGAGAAAAACGATCTCGTACGAGCCGTACTGGACGCCGTCGGAGACCGCGCCCACGTCGTCGCGGGCGTCGGCACCAACGACACCCGCCACAGCATCGAGCTCGCCCGCGCCGCCGAGCAGGCCGGCGCCCACGGCCTCCTGACCGTCACGCCGTACTACAACAAGCCCCCGCAAGAGGGCCTCCTCCGGCACTTCACGGCGATCGCCGACAGCACCGGTCTGCCGGTCATGCTGTACGACATCCCGGGCCGCAGCGGCGTACCGATCAACACCGAGACGATCGTCCGCCTCGCCGAGCACCCCCGCATCGTCGCCAACAAGGACGCCAAGGGCGACCTCGGCCGCGCCAGCTGGGCCATCGCCCGCTCGGGCCTCGCCTGGTACTCCGGCGACGACATGCTGAACCTCCCGCTCCTTTCGGTCGGCGCATGCGGCTTCGTCTCCGTCGTCGGCCACGTCGTCACGCCCGAACTGCGCGCGATGCTGGAGGCGCACCTCACGGGCGACGTCCAGAAGGCCACGGAGATCCACCAGAAACTGCTCCCGGTCTTCACCGGCATGTTCCGCACGCAGGGCGTGATCACGACGAAGGCGGCGCTCGCCCTCCAGGGCCGCCCCGCCGGTCCGCTCCGCCTGCCGATGGTGGAGCTGACGCCCGAGGAGACGGCACAGCTCAAGATCGACCTCGCGGCCGGCGGGGTACAGCTTTAACCACAGACTTCACAACTGAATACGTCCCGAACAACAACTGCTACTGCACGAACGTCATACGCGCCACGTGCCCCGGAGGTACGTGGCGCGCGTGGTGAGGAGAGTCTTTTGAGTCATCCGCATCCTGAACTCGGCGCCCCGCCGAAGCTCCCGAAGGGCGGCCTGCGGGTCACCCCGCTCGGCGGCCTCGGCGAGATCGGCCGCAACATGACCGTCTTCGAGTACAACGGTCGCCTGCTGATCGTCGACTGCGGAGTGCTCTTCCCGGAGGAGGAGCAGCCCGGAATCGACCTGATCCTGCCGGACTTCACGTCCATCAGGGACCGCCTCGACGACATCGAGGGCATCGTCCTCACGCACGGCCACGAGGACCACATCGGTGGCGTCCCCTATCTCCTGCGCGAGAAGCCGGACATCCCGCTGATCGGCTCCAAGCTGACCCTCGCGCTGATCGAGGCGAAGCTCCAGGAGCACCGCATCCGTCCGTACACGCTCGAGGTCGTCGAGGGCGACCGCGAGCACCTGGGCCCGTTCGACTGCGAGTTCATCGCGGTCAACCACTCCATCCCGGACGCCCTGGCCGTCGCCATCCGCACTCCCGCGGGCATGGTCGTCGCCACCGGCGACTTCAAGATGGACCAGCTGCCGATGGACGGCCGCCTGACCGACCTGCACGCGTTCGCGCGGCTGAGCGAGGAAGGCATCGACCTTCTCCTCTCCGACTCGACGAACGCCGAGGTCCCGGGCTTCGTACCGCCCGAGCGCGACATCTCGAACGTGATCCGCGGTGTCTTCGCCGGTGCCCAGAAGCGCATCATCGTGGCCAGCTTCGCCAGCCACGTGCACCGCATCCAGCAGATCCTGGACGCCGCCCACGAGTACGGCCGCAGAGTGGCCTTCGTCGGCCGCTCGATGGTCCGCAACATGGGCATCGCCCGCGACCTCGGCTATCTGCGCGTGCCGCCGGGCCTCGTCGTCGACGTCAAGACCCTCGACGACCTGCCCGACAGCGAGGTCGTCCTGGTCTGCACGGGTTCCCAGGGCGAGCCGATGGCCGCGCTGTCCCGCATGGCCAACCGCGACCACCAGATCCGCATCGTCCAGGGCGACACGGTGATCCTGGCGTCGTCCCTGATCCCCGGGAACGAGAACGCGGTCTACCGCGTGATCAACGGCCTGACCCGCTGGGGCGCCAACGTCGTCCACAAGGGCAACGCGAAGGTGCACGTCTCCGGCCACGCCTCGGCCGGCGAGCTGCTGTACTTCTACAACATCTGCAAGCCCAAGAACCTGATGCCGGTCCACGGCGAATGGCGCCACCTGCGCGCCAACGCCGAGCTCGGCGCCCTCACCGGCGTCCCGCACGACCGCATCGTCATCGCCGAGGACGGCGTCGTCGTCGACCTCATCGAGGGCAAGGCCAAGATCGTCGGCAAGGTCCAGGCCGGATACGTGTACGTCGACGGCCTCTCCGTCGGTGATGTCGGCGAGCCCGCGCTGAAGGACCGCAAGATCCTCGGGGACGAGGGCATCATCTCGGTCTTCGTCGTGGTGGACTCCAGCACCGGCAAGATCACCGGCGGTCCCCACATCCAGGCTCGCGGCTCGGGCATCGACGACGGGGTCTTCACCACCGTCACCCCGAAGATCCAGGAAGTCCTGGAGAAGTCGGCCCAGGACGGCGTCGTCGAGCCCCACCAGCTGCAGCAACTCATCCGCCGCACGCTGGGCAAGTGGGTCTCGGACAACTACCGCCGACGCCCGATGATCCTGCCGGTCGTCGTGGAGGTCTGACCCTCCTGACCGCGTGATCCACGGAGCGGGGCGCCTCGATTTGCATCGGGGCGCCCCGCTCCGTTAGGTTTACGGCTCCGCCCAACCGGGAAGCACCGCGCACTCACGTGCGAGGGGCCCAACCCGAACGGGGCGGGAATTCCGACTCAGAATCTCTGATAAAGTCGGAGCCGCCGGAAAGGGAAACGCGAAAGCCGAAAGGCCGGAGCGGGAACCGGAAAGGCGCCGAGGGAATCGGACACGAAAGAGTCTGATAGAGTCGGAAACGCAAGAACAAAAGAAACACCGAAGGGAAGCGCCCGGAGGAAAGCCCCAGACAAGGTCTGCGGGTGAGTACAAAGGAAGCGTCCGTTCCTTGAGAACTCAACAGCGTGCCAAAAGTCAACGCCAGATATGTTGATACCCCGACTCACTTCGGTGAGTTGAGGTTCCTTTGAAAAAGTCCTGTACGGCAATTCGATCGTGCAGGCGACACAGCGAGGACGCTGTGAACCGGGAGATTATTCTCTCCTTGGTTCCGCTCGTGGTGTTCATCCCGATTACGGGAAAACATTCACGGAGAGTTTGATCCTGGCTCAGGACGAACGCTGGCGGCGTGCTTAACACATGCAAGTCGAACGATGAACCACTTCGGTGGGGATTAGTGGCGAACGGGTGAGTAACACGTGGGCAATCTGCCCTGCACTCTGGGACAAGCCCTGGAAACGGGGTCTAATACCGGATAACACACGCTCAGGCATCTGAGTGTGTTGAAAGCTCCGGCGGTGCAGGATGAGCCCGCGGCCTATCAGCTTGTTGGTGAGGTAGAAGCTCACCAAGGCGACGACGGGTAGCTACCTGAGAGGGCGACCGGCCACACTGGGACTGAGACACGGCCCAGACTCCTACGGGAGGCAGCAGTGGGGAATATTGCACAATGGGCGAAAGCCTGATGCAGCGACGCCGCGTGAGGGATGACGGCCTTCGGGTTGTAAACCTCTTTCAGCAGGGAAGAAGCGAAAGTGACGGTACCTGCAGAAGAAGCGCCGGCTAACTACGTGCCAGCAGCCGCGGTAATACGTAGGGCGCAAGCGTTGTCCGGAATTATTGGGCGTAAAGAGCTCGTAGGCGGCTTGTCACGTCGAGTTAGAAAGCCCGGGCTTAACCCCGGGTCTGCAGTCGATACGGGCAGGCTAGAGTGTGGTAGGGGAGATCGGAATTCCTGGTGTAGCGGTGAAATGCGCAGATATCAGGAGGAACACCGGTGGCGAAGGCGGATCTCTGGGCCATTACTGACGCTGAGGAGCGAAAGCGTGGGGAGCGAACAGGATTAGATACCCTGGTAGTCCACGCCGTAAACGGTGGGAACTAGGTGTTGGCGACATTCCACGTCGTCGGTGCCGCAGCTAACGCATTAAGTTCCCCGCCTGGGGAGTACGGCCGCAAGGCTAAAACTCAAAGGAATTGACGGGGGCCCGCACAAGCAGCGGAGCATGTGGCTTAATTCGACGCAACGCGAAGAACCTTACCAAGGCTTGACATATACCGGAAAGCATCAGAGATGGTGCCCCTTGTGGTCGGTATACAGGTGGTGCATGGCTGTCGTCAGCTCGTGTCGTGAGATGTTGGGTTAAGTCCCGCAACGAGCGCAACCCTTGTTCTGTGTTGCCAGCATGCCCTTCGGGGTGATGGGGACTCACAGGAGACTGCCGGGGTCAACTCGGAGGAAGGTGGGGACGACGTCAAGTCATCATGCCCCTTATGTCTTGGGCTGCACACGTGCTACAATGGCAGGTACAATGAGCTGCGAAGCCGCGAGGCGGAGCGAATCTCAAAAGCCTGTCTCAGTTCGGATTGGGGTCTGCAACTCGACCCCATGAAGTCGGAGTTGCTAGTAATCGCAGATCAGCATTGCTGCGGTGAATACGTTCCCGGCCTTGTACACACCGCCCGTCACGTCACGAAAGTCGGTAACACCCGAAGCCGGTGGCCCAACCCCTTGTGGGAGGGAGCTGTCGAAGGTGGACTGGCGATTGGGACGAAGTCGTAACAAGGTAGCCGTACCGGAAGGTGCGGCTGGATCACCTCCTTTCTAAGGAGCACTTCTAAGCCAAGCTTGCTTGGTTCAGAGGCCACTACGTCGGCAAACGATCGACGGTGGTTGCTCATGCGGTGGAACGTTGACTACTCGGCACTCTTGGTTGTCTTCTCCTGCAAGTACTGCTCTTCGGAGCGTGGAAAGTTGAGGGAGCGGTGAAGGGTGTCGGGCACGCTGTTGGGTATCTGAGGGTACGGGCTTGTTCCCGACCTCAATGCCGACCCCAGTACACTCACTGGTTTTGCTGGTGGGGTGATGGGTGGTTGGTCGTTGTTTGAGAACTGCACAGTGGACGCGAGCATCTGTGGCCAAGTTTTAAGGGCGCACGGTGGATGCCTTGGCACCAGGAACCGATGAAGGACGTGGGAGGCCACGATAGTCCCCGGGAGCCGTCAACCAGGCTTTGATCCGGGGTTTCGAATGGGGAAACCCGGCAGTCGTCATGGGCTGTCACCCGCTGCTGAACACATAGGCAGTGTGGAGGAACGCGGGAAGTGAAACATCTCAGTACCCGCAGGAAGAGAAAACAACCGTGATTCCGGGAGTAGTGGCGAGCGAAACCGGATGAGGCCAAACCTACGACGTGTGATACCCGGCAGGGGTTGCGTCGTGGGGTTGTGGGATCTCTCTTCATAGTCTGCTTACTGTGAGACGAGTCAGAAACCGTTGATGTAGACGAAGGACATGCGAAAGGTCCGGCGTAGAGGGTAAGACCCCGTAGTCGAAACATCAGCGGCTCGTTTGAGAGACACCCAGCACGGGGCCCGAGAAATCCCGTGTGAATCTGGCGGGACCACCCGTTAAGCCTAAATATTCCCTGGTGACCGATAGCGGATAGTACCGTGAGGGAATGGTGAAAAGTACCGCGGGAGCGGAGTGAAATAGTACCTGAAACCGTGTGCCTACAAGCCGTGGGAGCGTCGGGATGGAGCTTGCTCCATCCTCGTGACTGCGTGCCTTTGAAGAATGAGCCTGCGAGTTTGCGGTGTGTTGCGAGGTTAACCCGTGTGGGAAGCCGTAGCGAAAGCGAGTCCGAATAGGGCGATTTAGTAGCGCGCTCAAGACCCGAAGCGGAGTGATCTAGCCATGGGCAGGTTGAAGCGGCTGTAAGAGGTCGTGGAGGACCGAACCCACCAGGGTTGAAAACCTGGGGGATGACCTGTGGTTAGGGGTGAAAGGCCAATCAAACTCCGTGATAGCTGGTTCTCCCCGAAATGCATTTAGGTGCAGCGTCGTGTGTTTCTTGCCGGAGGTAGAGCACTGGATAGGCGATGGGCCCTACCGGGTTACTGACCTTAGCCAAACTCCGAATGCCGGTAAGTGAGAGCGCGGCAGTGAGACTGTGGGGGATAAGCTCCATGGTCGAGAGGGAAACAGCCCAGAGCATCGACTAAGGCCCCTAAGCGTACGCTAAGTGGGAAAGGATGTGGAGTCGCACAGACAACCAGGAGGTTGGCTTAGAAGCAGCCACCCTTGAAAGAGTGCGTAATAGCTCACTGGTCTAGTGATTCCGCGCCGACAATGTAGCGGGGCTCAAGCGTACCGCCGAAGTCGTGTCATTCCAGCATGAGGGCCAACGCCCGCTGGGATGGGTAGGGGAGCGTCGTGTGCCGGGTGAAGCTGCGCCGGAAGGCAGTGGTGGACGGTTCACGAGTGAGAATGCAGGCATGAGTAGCGATACATACGTGAGAAACGTGTGCGCCGATTGACTAAGGGTTCCTGGGTCAAGCTGATCTGCCCAGGGTAAGTCGGGACCTAAGGCGAGGCCGACAGGCGTAGTCGATGGATAACCGGTTGATATTCCGGTACCCGCTGTGAAGCGTCAAACATCGAGCCCATTAATGCTAAGGCCGTGAAGCTGTTCCGACCCTTCGGGGAAAGGAAAGTGGTGGAGCCGCTTACCCAAGGTGGTAGTAGGTGAGTGATGGGGTGACGCAGGAAGGTAGTCCAGCCCGGGCGGTGGTTGTCCTGGGGTAAGGTGTAGCCCGTCATCTAGGCAAATCCGGATGACATGAGGGTGAGACCTGATGCCGAGCCGATTGTGGTGAAGTGGATGATCCTATGCTGTCGAGAAAAGCCTCTAGCGAGTTTCATGGCGGCCCGTACCCTAAACCGACTCAGGTGGTCAGGTAGAGAATACCGAGGCGTTCGGGTGAACTATGGTTAAGGAACTCGGCAAAATGCCCCCGTAACTTCGGGAGAAGGGGGGCCATCACCGGTGATGAGTCTTGCACTCTGAGCTGGGGGTGGCCGCAGAGACCAGCGAGAAGCGACTGTTTACTAAAAACACAGGTCCGTGCGAAGCCGTAAGGCGATGTATACGGACTGACGCCTGCCCGGTGCTGGAACGTTAAGGGGACCGGTTAGTGCACTTTCGGGTGTGCGAAGCTGAGAACTTAAGCGCCAGTAAACGGCGGTGGTAACTATAACCATCCTAAGGTAGCGAAATTCCTTGTCGGGTAAGTTCCGACCTGCACGAATGGCGTAACGACTTCTCGACTGTCTCAACCATAGGCCCGGTGAAATTGCACTACGAGTAAAGATGCTCGTTTCGCGCAGAAGGACGGAAAGACCCCGGGACCTTTACTACAGTTTGATATTGGTGTTCGGTTCGGCTTGTGTAGGATAGGTGGGAGACTGTGAAGCATGCACGCCAGTGTGTGGAGTCGCCGTTGAAATACCACTCTGGTCGTGCTGGATGTCTAACCTCGGTCCGTGATCCGGATCAGGGACAGTGTCTGATGGGTAGTTTAACTGGGGCGGTTGCCTCCCAAAGAGTAACGGAGGCGCCCAAAGGTTCCCTCAGCCTGGTTGGTAATCAGGTGTTGAGTGTAAGTGCACAAGGGAGCTTGACTGTGAGACCGACGGGTCGAGCAGGGACGAAAGTCGGGACTAGTGATCCGGCGGTGGCTTGTGGAAGCGCCGTCGCTCAACGGATAAAAGGTACCCCGGGATAACAGGCTGATCTTCCCAAGAGTCCATATCGACGGGATGGTTTGGCACCTCGATGTCGGCTCGTCGCATCCTGGGGCTGGAGTCGGTCCCAAGGGTTGGGCTGTTCGCCCATTAAAGCGGTACGCGAGCTGGGTTTAGAACGTCGTGAGACAGTTCGGTCCCTATCCTCTGTGCGCGTAGGAATATTGAGAAGGGCTGTCCCTAGTACGAGAGGACCGGGACGGACGAACCTCTGGTGTGCCAGTTGTCCTGCCAAGGGCATGGCTGGTTGGCTACGTTCGGAAAGGATAACCGCTGAAAGCATCTAAGCGGGAAGCCTGCTTCGAGATGAGTATTCCCACCCCTTTGAGGGGTTAAGGCCCCAGTAGACGACTGGGTTGATAGGCCAGATCTGGAAGCCCGGTAACGGGTGGAGGTGACTGGTACTAATAGGCCGAGGGCTTGTCCTCAGTTGCTCGCGTCCACTGTGTTGGTTCTGAAACCACGAACAACCCCATGTGTGGTCACGCATGGTGCGGTTGACAGTTTCATAGTGTTTCGGTGGTCATAGCGTGAGGGAAACGCCCGGTTACATTCCGAACCCGGAAGCTAAGCCTCACAGCGCCGATGGTACTGCAGGGGGGACCCTGTGGGAGAGTAGGACGCCGCCGAACTCATCTTGATAGAGCTGGTCCCTGAACTTCGGTTCAGGGACCAGCTCTTTTTTGTTTTGCGTCACTTGCCGTTCACGTTGTGCAGCCAACATCCGCAGACATGGGGACAGTTGGAATGTTGCGCGCCGCCGGTGTCGGCACCGGTGACGAGGTCGTCGTGCCCGCCTACGGGAACGCCGAGATCGCCGAGGCCGTGGTCCGGGCCGGAGCGCTGCCGGTCTTCGCCGACATAGAGCCGGCGACGTACTGCCTCGACCCTGACGCCGTGGCCGCCGTGGTGACCCCGCGTACGGCCGCCGTCATCGTCGTACACCGCTTCGGGAGCCAGGCCGACGTGCGGCGCCTGCGGGACCTGGGGGACCGGCAAGGGTTCCTCGTCCTGGAGCAGGGCGAGTCGGAAGCTCCGTACGAAGGCATGGAGCGCCGGCGGGCGCACGCCGCGTACCTCAGCGGGCGGCTCAGTGGAGTCATGACGCCGGACGCCGGTGAGGGGCACAGCTATCAGCAGTACGTGGTGCGCGTGCCCGGGAACGGGCGGCCGGACCGGGACGCGTTCGCGCGCGCGGTACGGGCCAAGGGAGTCAACTGCTGGGTGCCCGTGAAGACTCCGGTGCACCGGCTGCCGCAGTTCCGCAGGGACGTATGCCTGCCCGAGACCGAGCGGGCCGCGGACGAGACGCTGGCGCTGCCCGTCGACGCGTCGATGTCGCGGCGCGAGCTGCAACGCGTCGTCTCCGCCTGCAACGCCCTCGGAGGGCTTCTCCAACCCGCTTTCTAGGTCGCCTTCTTGGTTTGGGATTTGAAGAACTCCCATATCAGGTCGGTGGCATCGACACCGGCCTGCGGGTCGGACATGCTGCCGCCCGTGCCGCCCGGCCAGGAGTGGCCCATCTCGGGCAGTCGATAGACGATGACGTCCGAGCCGTCGCGGCATGTGGCGGTCGTCTTCCTGATTCCGTTCTTGAGCTTTTGGGGTTCGCGAGGATCGCAGGACAGGCGCTTCTGCCAGGAGTCGACGCCCGCGTCCATTCCCCCGTAGTGCTCGTCGAGACCGCCGATGAAGGTGATCACCGAGACCGGGGTCTTCGGCATGTACGAGGCCTTCTCCGCGTCGGTACCGAGATAGCCGCCGCTGACAGGGGCGATGGCCGCGAAGGTGTCGGGGAGCTCCACCGCGAGCTTGTACGACATGTCGCCGCCGTTCGAGATGCCCGTGGCGTAGATGCGGGACGGATCGGCGTTCCAGGTCTTGGTCAGCCTTGTCGTGAGCGTACGGATGAAGCCGACGTCGTCCTCGGTCCCGCAGCAGATGAGGGCATTGAAGCCCCGGTTGAGTCCGTCGGGGTAAGCGACGAGGAAGTTCTCGTCGTCAGCCTTGGCGTTCAGACCGCTGATCGCCGCCATGGCCTTTCCGTCAGCCGGATAAGGGTGCATGGCGACGACCAGGGGAAGCTTCTCGGAACGCGTATAACCGGGTGGGGCGTGGACGGTGTAGACGCGCTTCTCGCCCTTCCAGGAGAGCGTGACCTTGTGGTCGCCGGGGCGCGGGATCTCCGCGGCTGCCGGCTTCTTCGAGGGGCGCGGGCCCGGGGTCTCTTTGGCGTCGGATCCGCAGGCCGTGAGCGGCAGGAGCAGGGCTGCGATCGCCAGGGATGCGGCGGAGCGCGGACGTGTCGTACGTCGGGTCGGCATGCGCGCAGGGTGACAGTGCCCGGGCAGGTGGTCCAGAGGAATGGGCGGTTCGGAGGGGCACGGATTTCAGGTATGATCTATTCCGTTGCCGCGCGGGAAACCGCGAAGGACAGCAGGCCCCTATAGCTCAGTCGGTAGAGCGTCTCCATGGTAAGGAGAAGGTCAGCGGTTCGATTCCGCTTGGGGGCTCAACGGATGAAGGCCTCCGCCCGGTTGGGCGGGGGCCTTCTTCGCGTTCAGGCGTTGCTCGCTGTGCTGTGGTCCGGGGCGCCTGGAGGTGCCCCGGAGCGCTCAGTCCTTGTCGAGGCCGGGGACGCGCATCGCGAGGATGGCCATGTCGTCCGACGGGGCGTCCGACGCGAAGCGCTCCACCGCGCGCATGATGCGGGCCGCCACCGCGCCGGCCGTCAGGCCCGTACAGGTCGTCAGGACGTCCGCGAGGCCGTCGTCGCCGAGCATGCGGGTGCCCTCGCGGCGCTCGGTGACGCCGTCGGTCACGCAGAGCAGGACGTCGCCCGGGTCGAGCGTCATCGTCTGCTCGTACAGTTCGAGGTCGTCCATGACGCCGAGCAGCGGCTGCGGTTCGGCGTACGGCTCGACCGTGCCGTCCTGGCGCAGGCGCAGCGGCAGCGGATGGCCGGCGCAGACGATCTTCAGGACCGCGGAGCCGTCCTCCTAGGGCCACAACTCGCCGTACAGGAGTGTCAGGAAGCGGCTGCGGGCGCCCTCGTCGAGGATCGCGGCGTTCAGGCGCTCCAGGACCGCGGGGCCGCCGAAGCCCTCGCGGGCGAGCAAGCGCAGGGCGTGCCGGGCGAGGCCCGTGACGGCGGCGGCCTCCGGGCCGGTGCCGCAGACGTCGCCGATCGCGAAGCCGTACGCGCCGTCGCGGATCGGGAAGAGGTCGTAGAAGTCGCCGCCGACTTCGTTGCCCTCGCCGGCCGCGCGGTAGATGACATCGACCTCCACGCCCGGGACCTGCGGAAGGCCGGGCGGCAGCAGGCTGCGCTGGAGGGACTGGCTGATGGCCATGCGCTCGGAGTAGAGGCGGGCGTTGTCCAGGGCCAGGGCCGCCCGGCGGGAGAGATCTTCGGCCAATTCGAGGATCTCTTGGCGGAAGTGCTCGTCGGAGGGCTTACCGAGCGTGAGCATGCCGATGACGCGGTTGCGGGCCACCAGCGGCAGGACCACCGTCTCGCCGCCCACCGCGGATGCCGTGGACAAGGTGGTGCCGATGCCGGAGCCCAGGGTCATCGGTTCGCCGAGGCCCAGGCTGCGCATGGACGTGCGCAGCGCCGCCTGGTGGGCGGCCTCCGAGGGCGCGGCCCAGACGCGGGCGCCCGGGGTGGGGACCGGGTCGGGCGGGGCGATCTTGGAGAGGAGGGCCTTGAGGCCGTCGATGCGCTCCTCGTCCTCGTGCAGGACGTACGAGAGGTAGGGCTCGGCGGACTGGTCGGCGATGGTGTAGACGGCGCACCACGTGGCGAGCGTCGGGACCGTCATCTGGGCCATGAGGGCCAGGGTCTGGTCGCGGTCCAGGGTGCCGGCGAGGAGGTCGGAGGCCTCGACGAGGAAGGAGAGCGAGCCGCGGCGGAGCCGCTCCAGCTCGCCGAGGCGCGCGGACTCCACGGCGAGGGCGATGCGGTCGGCGGCGAACTGGAGGCGCAGGGCTTCTTCGTTCGAGTACCGGTCGGGGGCCTCCGCGGCGACGCCGAGGGAGCCGGTGAGACGGCCCTCGACCTTGAGGGGGACCGTGACGACGGAGCGCATGCCCGTGCCGCCCAGCAGCGGGACGGCGCCGGGGACGAGGGTGAGGTCCTCGTGGACGGCCGGCATGCGGGCCGAGCCGTATCGCCCGGGGCCCGCCTCCACGGGGACGCGGGCGAAGCGCTGGCGGGCCGAGGGCAGGCCGGTGGAGGCGCGGACCTCGAGCTCCGTCTCGTCGTCGGTGGCCAGGAGCAGGAAGGCCGCGTCGCCGTCGAGCATGTCGCGGGCGCGTTCGACGGTGCGCTGGAGCAGGCCGTCGAGGTCCTCGGGGGCGGGGGAGCCGATGAAGACCTCGAAGGGGTCCGTGGCGTTCGGCTCGCTGAGGGTGCCCTGCTCGGGGGTCGCGCCGCGGAGCGGGGTCTGCAGTACGGCGCGCTCGTCGTCGCGTACGAGGAGACAGACCGTGGACGGCTCGCCCTCGTTGTCACGGACGCGCAGGTGGGAGGCGTAGACGGGGATGACGCGGCCGTGGGAGCCGCGGATGCCGTAGCTGCCCTCCCAGCGGGAGAGCTGGAGGGCCTCGGCGATGCCGGTGCTGGTGCCGGGGGTGTGGGGCCAGGCCGCCAGGTCGTTCAGGGGCTTGCCGATGACCTGCTCGGCGGCGTACCCGAAGAGGTCCTCTGCGTCCTCGTTCCAGGCGTTGATCGCGCCTGCGCGGTCGATCTGGATCACGGCGACGCGGACTCTGCCGTCGGCGAGCGGCAGGAGGTCGGCCGGGAGGGCGGGGCCCGCGGTGCGGGTGCCCACCGAGCGGTGGGGGAGGTCGAGTTGGAACCAGACCAGCTTGTGCGTGGGGGTGTAGTCGACGCCCCAGCGGGTGGCGAGCGCGGCGCAGAGCTGGAGGCCGCGGCCGCCCTCGCGGTCGGGGCTGCCCACGTTCACGGAAGACTGCTGGAGCGGGATCTCGCGCTCCGGATAGCGGTCGGAGACCTCGATGCGTACGGCGTCCTCGCTGCGCAGGCACAGGACGTCGGCGGCCGTGCCGGCGTGCACCACGGCATTGGTCACGAGCTCGCTGGTGAGGACGACGGCGTCGTCGATGATGTCCGAGAACCCCCAGCCCTGGAGGGTGTCGCGCACGAAGGAGCGGGCCGTCGCGACGGAACGTCCGACGGGGTCGAAGGTCGCAGCCGCACGCGCGGTGATCACAGCACTCCTCGTACGAGTTTCGACGGTTTCCACAGTTTCGACTGTGTTGACTGTCTCGACGCCCAGTTCTCCCGAACCCATGGTGCGGCCGCCCCTCCGATGCCCGCTTGTTCGTGTACCACCGCCCTGGCCGGGCAGGACCGGGGTGGTTGGACAGCCGGATGCAAGGTTACTTACCTTCGCCGTCCATGCTGATGCCGGTCGTCGGTCTTTCCGCCCGGAGGGGTACGGACGGTATGCGAAGCTGCCGAACTGTTATGGCCTGGTTCTGCCATGGTGAAACACTGGGCAGGCTTCATGAAGGCAGCTCGAGCAGCCCAAGCAGTAGGTCAACCCTTGCGGGAGGGACACAGTGGAGTCTGGCGCAGCGACGCGGGGCACTAAGACGCGCGCGAAAGACGGACAGTCCCTGAACAAACAGCGCAAACCGCGCAATGGGGCGACTGCTTCCGTGGACGCGGCGGCCTTGAACCGGCTGCTCGCGGCCCTGGTGGCGATGCGGGACGGCAATTTCCGCAAGCGGCTCACGGTCTCCGGCGACGACGTCATGTCGCAGATCGCCGCGGTCTTCAATGAGGTCGCCGACCGGAATCTGCACCTCACCGGTGAGCTTTCGCGGGTCCGGCGCATGGTCGGGCGTGAGGGAAAACTCACGGAACGGCTGGAGGGCGGAGCGAGCGAGGGCTCGTGGGCGGCCGCGATCGAGGCGTCGAACGCCCTTGTCGACGATCTCGTACGTCCCGTCTCCGAGGTCGGCCGGGTCCTGTCCGCGGTGGCGGAGGGTGACCTGGAGCAGCGCATGGAGCTGCGGGCGCAAGGGGTGGACGGGAACGGCCATCCGCTGCGCGGGGAGTTCCTGAAGGTCGGCCGTACGGTCAACAACCTCGTCGATCAGCTGTCCACCTTCACTGACGAGGTCACGCGGGTGGCCAGCGAGGTCGGTACGGAGGGCAAGCTGGGCGGGCAGGCCCGGGTGCGCGGGATGTCCGGTTCGTGGAAGGACCTCACGGACTCGGTCAACACCATGGCGTACCGCCTGACGGCGCAGGTACGGGACATCGCGCTGGTGACGACGGCCGTGGCGAAGGGTGACTTGTCCCGGAAGGTCACGGTTCACGTCGCGGGCGAGATGCTGGAGCTGAAGAACACCGTCAACACGATGGTGGACCAGCTCTCCTCGTTCTCCTCCGAGGTGACGCGCGTCGCCCGCGAGGTCGGTACGGAGGGCGAGCTCGGCGGCCAGGCGCAGGTGCCGGGTGTGGCGGGCGTGTGGAAGGACCTCACCGATTCGGTGAACCTCATGGCCGGCAATCTCACCGCCCAGGTGCGTGGCATCGCGGAGGTGACCACGGCGGTCGCGAACGGTGACCTGTCGCGGAAGGTCACGGTGAGCGCGCGCGGCGAGGTCGCCCAGCTCGCCGAGACGATCAACCAGATGACCGAGACGCTGCGTACGTTCGCGGACGAGGTCACCCGGGTGGCGAACGAGGTCGGTGCCGAGGGGCAGCTGGGTGGTCAGGCCAATGTGCCGGGAGCGGCGGGCACTTGGAAGGATCTGACGGACTCGGTCAACACGGTCTTCCGCAACCTCACCACGCAGGTGCGGGACATCGCGCAGGTGACGACGGCGGTGGCCAACGGCGATCTGTCGCAGAAGGTCACCGTCGACGTCGCGGGCGAGATGCTCGAGTTGAAGAACACCGTGAACACCATGGTGGATCAGCTCTCCGCCTTCGGTTCCGAAGTGACGCGGGTGGCGCGGGAGATCGGCGTCGAGGGTGAGCTGGGCGGCCAGGCGCAGGTGCAGGGCGCGGCCGGTACGTGGAAGGACCTCACCGACTCGGTGAACACCGCCTTCCGCAACCTCACCGGTCAGGTGCGCAACATCGCGCAGGTGACGACGGCGGTGGCCAACGGCGATCTGTCGCAGAAGGTCACGGTGGACGTCTCCGGAGAGATGCTCCAGCTGAAGAACACCGTGAACACGATGGTGGACCAGCTGTCGTCCTTCGCCGACCAGGTCACGCGGATGGCGCGCGACGTGGGCACCGAGGGCCGGCTCGGCGGCCAGGCGCGCGTGGACGGCGTGAGTGGTACGTGGAAGGACCTCACCGACTCCGTCAACTTCATGGCCGGGAACCTGACGTCGCAGGTACGTCAGATCGCGCAGGTGACGACGGCGGTGGCGCGCGGCGACCTGTCGCAGAAGATCGAGGTCGACGCGCGTGGCGAGATCCTGGAGCTGAAGAACACCATCAACACGATGGTCGACCAGCTCTCCGCCTTCGCCGACCAGGTGACCCGGGTGGCCCGCGAGGTGGGCACCGAGGGGCGCCTCGGCGGTCAGGCGCAGGTGCCGGGCGTGGCCGGTGTGTGGCGTGACCTGACGGACTCCGTGAACGGCATGGCGGGCAACCTCACGGCCCAGGTGCGCAATATCGCGCAGGTCGCCACGGCGGTGGCGCGCGGTGACCTGTCGCAGAAGATCGACGTGGACGCGCGTGGCGAGATCCTGGAGCTGAAGAACACCCTCAACACCATGGTGGACCAGCTCTCGGCCTTCGCGGAGCAGGTCACGCGGGTCGCCCGCGAGGTGGGCACCGACGGCATCCTCGGCGGCCAGGCCGAGGTGCAGGGCGTCTCGGGCACCTGGAAGGACCTGACGCAGTCCGTGAACGGCATGGCGAACAACCTCACCCTCCAGGTGCGGAACATCGCCGAGGTCACCACGGCCGTCGCCATGGGTGACCTCTCCAAGAAGATCACCGTCGACGCGAAGGGCGAGATCCTCGAACTCGTCACGACCGTCAACACCATGGTCGACCAGCTCTCGTCGTTCGCCGAGCAGGTCACGCGCGTGGCCCGCGAAGTGGGCACCGAGGGGCAGCTCGGCGGCCAGGCACGGGTGCCCGGAGTCACCGGCATCTGGAAGGACCTGAGCGACAACGTCAACCTGATGGCCAACAACCTGACCAGCCAGGTGCGGAACATCTCCCAGGTCTCGGCGGCGGTCGCCAACGGCGACCTCACCAAGAAGGTCACGGTCGAGGCGCGCGGCGAGGTCGCGCAGCTCGCCGACACGGTCAACACCATGGTGACGACGCTGAGTTCGTTCGCCGACGAGGTCACGCGCGTGGCCCGCGAGGTGGGCACGGACGGCATCCTCGGCGGCCAGGCGCGCGTGCCGGGCGTCTCCGGTACGTGGAAGGACCTCACCGAGTCGGTGAACTCGATGGCGTCCAACCTGACCGGGCAGGTCCGCAACATCGCGATGGTGACCACCGCGATCGCCAAGGGCGATCTCACCAAGAAGATCGACATCGACGCCCGGGGCGAGATCCTGGAGCTCAAGACCACCATCAACACGATGGTCGACCAGCTGTCGTCCTTCGCCGAGCAGGTCACCCGGGTCGCCCGCGAGGTGGGCACGGAGGGCCAGCTGGGCGGCCAGGCACGCGTGCGTGACGTCGACGGCACCTGGCGCGACCTCACCGAGTCCGTGAACGAGATGGCCGGAAACCTCACCCGGCAGGTGCGTGCCATCGCCAAGGTCGCCACCGCGGTGACCCGGGGCGATCTGAACCTCAAGATCGAGGTCGACGCGGCGGGCGAGATCCAGGTCCTCCAGGACAACATCAACACGATGATCGCCAACCTCCGCGACACCACCCTGGCCAACAAGGAGCAGGACTGGCTCAAGGGCAACCTCGCGCGGATCTCGGGGCTGATGCAGGGCCGCCGGGACCTGGAGGACGTCGCCTCGCTGATCATGAGCGAGCTGACGCCGGTGGTCTCCGCGCAGCACGGCGCGTTCTTCCTGGCGATGCCCACGGACGACGCCAAGGATCTCGGGGGCGAGAACGAGGACGCGTACGAGCTGCGCATGCTCGGCAGCTACGGCTACTCGATGGGCTCCATGCCGACGTCCTTCCGGCCCGGCGAGACGCTGATCGGCACGGCCGCCAAGGAGCGGCGGACGATCCTCGTGGAGAACGCGCCCTCCGGCTACCTGCGGATCGCCTCCGGCCTCGGTGAGGCACCGCCCGCGCAGGTCATCGTGTTGCCGGTGCTCTTCGAAGGGACCGTCCTCGGCGTGATCGAGCTGGCCGCGTTCCAGCCCTTCACGCAGATCCAGAAGGACTTCCTCAGCCAGATCGCCGAGATGATCGCGACGAGCGTCAACACCATCAGCGTCAATACGAAGACCGAGGTGCTGCTCAAGCAGTCGCAGGAGCTCACCGAGCAACTGCGCGAACGATCGGCCGAGTTGGAGAGCCGGCAGAAGGCGCTCCAGGACTCCAACGCCGAGCTGGAGGAGAAGGCCGAGCTGCTGGCCCAGCAGAACCGCGACATCGAGGTCAAGAACACCGAGATCGAAGAGGCCAGGCAGGTCCTGGAGGAGCGCGCGGAGCAGCTCGCGGTCTCGATGCGCTACAAGTCCGAGTTCCTGGCGAACATGTCGCACGAGCTGCGCACACCGCTCAACTCCCTGCTGATCCTCGCCAAGCTGCTCGCCGACAACGCCGACTCGAACCTCACTCCGAAGCAGGTGGAGTTCGCCGAGACGATCCACGGCGCGGGCTCGGACCTGCTCCAGCTCATCAACGACATCCTCGACCTGTCGAAGGTCGAGGCCGGCAAGATGGACGTCTCCCCGACGCGCATCGCCCTGGTGCAACTCGTCGACTACGTAGAGGCCACGTTCCGCCCGCTGACCGCGGAGAAGGGGCTCGACTTCTCCGTACGCGTCTCCCCGGAGCTGCCCGCGACGCTGCACACGGACGAGCAGCGCCTCCTCCAGGTGCTGCGCAACCTCCTGTCGAACGCGGTGAAGTTCACCGACTCCGGAGCGGTCGAGCTGGTGATCCGGCACGCCAACAACGACGTGCCCAACGCGATCCGCGAGCAGCTCCTGGAAGCGGGCTCGCTGCGGGACGCGGGCGCCGACCTGATCGCCTTCTCGGTCACCGATACCGGCATCGGCATCGCGGCCAGCAAGATGCGGGTCATCTTCGAGGCGTTCAAGCAGGCCGACGGGACGACCAGCCGGAAGTACGGCGGCACCGGCCTCGGCCTGTCGATCAGCCGGGAGATCGCACGGCTGCTCGGCGGCGAGATCTACGCCCAGAGCGAGCCGGGCCGCGGCTCGACCTTCACGCTCTATTTGCCCCTGCACCCGAGCGAACTGCCTCCGCAGGGCTACGCGCAGCTCGCGCCCCCGCGCGCCACGGCCGAGCTGCCCGCCGCGGAGAGCGGCCCTACGGGCCCCGAGGCCCCCGCGCAGCTCGCCGGTGCCGAAGGAGCCGCAGACGGGCCCGGCGGCGCTCCTGCGGCGCCGTCGGCGCGCGGCGGCCGCGGCGTCCGGGACGTCCGTGGCGGAACAGCCGCCCGCGCAGCCGGTGGTCGGCGGCCAGGACCAGAGGCCGCAGGAGCAGTGGCCCGCGGGACAGGAGGCGTCGGCCGCGCGGCCGGGCTTCCACTTCGAGGGCGAGAAGGTGCTGATCGTCGACGACGACATCCGCAACGTCTTCGCGCTCACCAGCGTCCTGGAGCAGCACGGCCTGTCGGTGCTGTACGCGGAGAACGGCCGCGAGGGCATCGAAGTGCTGGAACAGCACGACGACGTGACGGTCGTTCTGATGGACATCATGATGCCGGAGATGGACGGGTACGCGACGACGACGGCGATCCGCAGGATGCCGCAGTTCGCCGGGCTCCCGATCATCGCGCTCACGGCGAAGGCGATGAAGGGCGACCGGGAGAAGGCGATCGACTCCGGAGCTTCCGACTACGTCACGAAGCCGGTCGATCCGGATCATCTGTTGTCGGTGATGGAGCAGTGGATGCGCGGTCAATGACCGAGAACCGGCTTCGTCACACGGAGTTGCTGACAGAGTGTGGCCGGAGTCGTGTAGAACCGCGGTATTCGGGGAACCTTCTGGTCTCCCACCGCGTTTCTGCTACGTGCACAGTGACATCGCGGTGACAGGGTGTGGCGACAGGCGGGGTGCGGCTACCATGACCGGCACAAGGACGGGCGGCGCAAGGGAGTCGTCCTCTGGGGCGGCGCCCGGTGTTTCGCCGGGGCGAGGAGGGCGGGCCATGGTGCAGAAGGCCAAGATCCTCCTGGTCGATGACCGGCCGGAGAATCTGCTGGCGCTGGAGGCCATCCTCTCTGCGCTCGATCAGACACTGGTGCGGGCATCGTCCGGGGAGGAAGCGCTCAAAGCACTACTCACGGACGACTTCGCGGTCATTCTGCTGGACGTGCAGATGCCAGGAATGGACGGTTTCGAAACCGCCGCGCACATCAAGCGGCGGGAGCGGACCCGGGACATCCCGATCATCTTCCTCACCGCCATCAACCACGGACCGCATCACACCTTCCGTGGCTATGCGGCGGGAGCGGTGGACTACATCTCCAAGCCGTTCGACCCGTGGGTGCTGCGCGCGAAGGTCTCGGTGTTCGTCGAGCTGTACATGAAGAACTGCCAACTGCGGGAGCAGGCGGCGCTGCTGCGTCTCCAGCTCGAAGGCGGCGGCAAGGCCTCGGCGGGCGACGCCAAGGAGCCGGCGGGGCTGCTCGCCGAGCTGTCGGCGCGGCTCGCGGCCGTCGAGGAACAGGCCGAGGCGCTCTCCAAACAGCTGGACGACGAGTCGGCGGACGCGGCCGCGGTCGCCACCGCCGCCCATCTCGAACGCAAACTAACCGGCCTGCGCCGGGCTCTTGACGCTCTGGAACCAGGCACCGGCAGCGGCGCCCCCTCGGTCCCCTCGCAGAACTGACGCGGCGCGTCGCCACGCGGACCCGGTGAGCCCCCGTCAGTTCACCGCGTCCTCAAGGGCGACACAAACGGGCGAAGGTGGGGGTCCCCCCTGTTCGAGCGAAGTCGAGAACTCGGGGGAGGGCACACGTGTCCGCAGTGGTCGACAACGGTAACCTCACACCCATGGCCTCACGTCAGCCCGCAGCCAAGAAGACGCCCGCGAAGAAGGCGGCCGCGCCGACGAAGGCTCCGGTGAAGAAGGCCGCAGGCAGGCCGCCCGCGAAGAAGACCGCGGCAAAGAAGGCGCCCGCGAAGAAGGCCCCGGCCAAGAAGGCGGTGGCGAAGAAGCCCGCCCCCAAGCCGGCCCCGAGCCCCACCAGCGGGCTGTACCGCCTGGTACGCGCGGTCTGGCTGGGCATCGCACACACGGTCGGCGCGCTGTTCCGTGGCATAGGGCGCGGCGCGAAGGGCCTCGACCCGGCGCACCGCAAGGACGGCCTCGCGCTGCTGCTGCTCGGCGTCGCGCTCATCGTCGCGGCGGGCACCTGGTCGAATCTGCGGGGCCCGGTCGGCGATCTCGTCGAGATCCTGGTGACCGGCGCCTTCGGCCGCCTCGACCTGCTGGTGCCGCTGCTGGTCGGCGCCATCGCCGTACGCCTCATCCGGCACCCGGAGCAGCCCGAGGCGAACGGCCGGATCGTGATCGGCCTCTCCGCCCTGGTCGTCGGAGTCCTCGGGCAGGTCCACGTGGCGTGCGGCTCGCCCGCCCGCAGCGACGGCATGCAGGCGATAAGGGACGCCGGTGGCCTGATCGGCTGGGGCGCCTCCACCCCGCTGATCTTCACCATGGGCGAGATCCTCGCGGTGCCGCTGCTGGTGCTGCTCACCGTCTTCGGGCTGCTCGTGGTCACGGCGACGCCCGTCAACGCCATCCCGCAGCGCCTGCGGCTGCTCGGCACCAAGCTGGGCGTGATCCAGCCGTATCCCGAGGCCGACGCGTTCTCCGACGACGACGAGCGCTACGACGAGCAGTGGCGCGAGGCCCTGCCCGCGCGCTCCTCGCGGCGGCGCACCGCCGCCCCCGACGCGTACGCTCCCGACCAGGTCGAGGAAGAGGCTCTCTCCAAGCGCCGCAGGCCGCGCAGGACTCCCGTACAGCCGGAGCTCGGCCGGCCCATGGACGCCGTGGACGTGGCGGCCGCCGCGGCCGCCGACCTGGACGGCGCCGTCCTGCACGGCATGCCGCCCTCGCCGCTGGTCGCCGATCTGACGCAGGGCGTCTCGGGCGAGCGGGAGGAGCGTGAGGAGCGCGAGGAGCGCGCGCGTACGGCCCCTGTACCGCCCGCGCGCGCCACGGACGCCCCCGTGCCCGGCAAGCTCAAGAAGAAGCCGCAGGCGGCCACCGAGGGCGTCGTGCCGGACCTCACCAAGTCCGCGCCCGACACCCCGCGCGAACTGCCGGCACGCGCCGAGCAGCTTCAGCTCGCCGGCGACATCACGTACGCGCTGCCCTCCCTCGACCTCCTGGAGCGCGGCGGCCCCGGCAAGACGCGCAGCGCGGCCAACGACGCGGTCGTGGCCTCCCTGACGAACGTGTTCACGGAGTTCAAGGTCGACGCGGTCGTCACCGGGTTCACGCGCGGCCCGACGGTCACGCGCTACGAGATCGAGCTCGGCCCCGCCGTGAAGGTCGAGAAGATCACGGCGCTGGCCAAGAACATCGCGTACGCGGTCGCCTCCCCGGACGTGCGGATCATCTCGCCGATCCCCGGCAAGTCCGCGGTCGGCATCGAGATCCCGAACACCGACCGCGAGATGGTCAACGTCGGCGACGTGCTGCGCCTCGCGGACGCGGCCGAGGACGACCACCCGATGCTGGTCGCGCTCGGCAAGGACGTCGAGGGCGGCTACGTCATGGCCAACATGGCGAAGATGCCGCACATCCTGGTCGCCGGAGCCACCGGCTCCGGTAAGTCGTCCTGCATCAACTGTCTGATCACCTCGATCATGATGCGGGCGACCCCGGAGGACGTACGGATGGTCCTCGTCGACCCCAAGCGCGTCGAGCTCACCGCGTACGAGGGCATTCCGCACCTGATCACGCCGATCATCACCAACCCCAAGCGGGCCGCCGAGGCGCTCCAGTGGGTCGTACGCGAGATGGATCTGCGCTACGACGACCTGGCCGCGTTCGGCTACCGGCACATCGACGACTTCAACCAGGCCGTGCGCGAGGGCAAGCTCAAGACGCCCGAGGGCAGTGAGCGGGAGCTTCAGGCCTATCCGTACCTACTGGTGATCGTCGACGAGCTCGCCGACCTGATGATGGTCGCGCCACGCGACGTCGAGGACTCGATCGTGCGCATCACGCAGCTCGCGCGAGCGGCCGGCATCCACCTGGTGCTCGCCACCCAGCGGCCTTCCGTGGACGTCGTGACCGGCCTGATCAAGGCGAACGTCCCCTCGCGGCTCGCCTTCGCGACCTCCTCGCTCGCGGACAGCCGCGTCATCCTCGACCAGCCGGGCGCGGAGAAGCTCATCGGAAAGGGTGACGGCCTCTTCCTGCCGATGGGGGCGAACAAGCCCACCCGAATGCAGGGCGCCTTCGTCACCGAGGACGAGATCCACGCGGTGGTCCAGCACTGCAAGGACCAGATGGCCCCCGTCTTCCGCGAGGACGTGACCGTCGGCACCAAGCAGAAGAAGGAGATCGACGAGGACATCGGCGACGACCTCGACCTGCTGTGTCAGGCCGCTGAGCTGGTCGTATCCACCCAATTCGGGTCCACGTCGATGCTCCAGCGCAAGCTGCGCGTCGGCTTCGCCAAGGCCGGACGGCTGATGGACCTCATGGAGTCGCGCTCCATCGTCGGCCCCAGCGAGGGCTCCAAGGCGCGTGACGTCCTGGTGAAGCCCGATGAGCTGGACGGAGTGCTCGCCGTGATCCGCGGGGAGGCTCAGCCCTGAGGAATCCGGGAGGCAACCGTTTCCCTTCGGCGTACGTCAAGTTGAGGGAGAGGGCGGCGTGATGTCGGGACGGCACGATGTGCCGCCATCAGGATGTCCGTCCCTTCCGATGGCGTACAAAGTCCGTCCGTCCGGTTGCCCCACCCTTTCAGGACCCCCCTAAACTGAACCTCCGGCAGGTGGCTACACGCTCGAAAGGCGCCCCCGTGTCCATCGGCAACTCCCCTGAAGACGACCGACCTTCAGACGACCGCCTCGACCGACTCCCCGGCCCGGCCGACGACAGCCCGGCGGACGACCGCCAGGCCGAAGACGCCCCGGCCGACGACCGGCCCTCGATCGGCCACGCGCTGCGGCAGGCCCGCGTCGACGCGGGCCTGACCGTGGACGAGATCAGCACGTCCACTCGGGTGCGCATCCCCATCGTGCACGCCATCGAGCAGGACGACTTCTCCCGCTGTGGCGGCGACGTCTACGCCCGCGGCCACATCAGAACGCTGGCGCGCGCCGTCCACCTCGATCCGGCGCCGCTCCTCGCGCAGTACGACGCAGCGCACGGCGGCCGCCCGCCTGTGCCCACCTCGGCGGCGCCCCTCTTCGAGGCCGAGCGCATCCGCTCCGATCCGCGCCGGCCGAACTGGACCGCCGCCATGGTCGCCGCGATTGTCGCGGTGATCGGCTTCGTCGGTTTCACCGCGTTCAACGGCGGTGACGACAGCAGTGGGTCGAAGTCGGTCGCCGAGGGCTCCGTGCCCGCCCCCACCAAGCCCGCGGACAAGCCCAAGCCCAACAAGCCCGCCGACCCCAAGCCCGACCCGTCGGACAGCGCCATCGCGGGCGTGCCCCGCGACAAGGTCACGGTCAAGGTCGACGCCGCCGACGGCCGCAGCTGGATCTCGGCCAAGGACCACAGCGGCCGCACCCTCTTCGACGGCGTCCTGGAGCAGGGCCAGGCCAAGACGTTCCAGGACAAGCAGAAGATCGACCTCATCCTCGGTGACGCGGGCGCGATCAACCTGTACGTGAACGGCAAGCCGGTCGAGAACGAATTCGAACCCGGCCAGGTCGAGCGCCTCTCGTACACGAAGGGTGACCCGGAGGTCGGCTGACCGGCCCCCTTTGGGCCGCTGACCAGCGAAGCGGCGCGGGCCGCGGTGACGTCCAGGTGACGTCCCGGCGGCCGCGTACCGACCGCCGGGTAACCCTGGCGGCGGGGGCCGAGGCGTGGACGAAGTAGTCTTGAGACCATGCCCGAACGCCGCACCGTCGCCCTTGTCACTCTTGGCTGCGCCCGTAACGAGGTGGACTCGGAGGAGCTCGCAGGCCGCTTGGAGGCGGATGGCTGGCAGCTCGTCGAGGACGCCGAGGACGCAGACGTCGCCGTCGTCAACACCTGCGGCTTCGTCGAAGCCGCCAAGAAGGACTCCGTCGACGCCCTGCTCGAAGCCAATGATCTCAAGGGTCACGGCAGGACCCAGGCCGTCGTCGCGGTCGGCTGCATGGCCGAGCGGTACGGCAAGGAACTCGCCGACGCGCTCCCCGAGGCCGACGGCGTGCTCGGCTTCGACGACTACTCCGACATCTCCAGCCGTCTCCAGACCATCCTGAGCGGCGGCAGCGTCGAGGCGCACACCCCGCGTGACCGGCGCAAGCTCCTGCCGATCAGCCCGGCGGAGCGGCAGGACGCCGGGGCCGGGGTCGCCCTGCCCGGGCACGCCCCGGTGGAGGCCCCCAAGGATTTGCCCGAGGGCGTCGCGCCCGCGTCCGGGCCACGCGCCCCGCTGCGCCGCCGCCTCGGCAGCAGCCCCGTCGCCTCGGTGAAGCTGGCCTCCGGCTGCGACCGGCGCTGCTCGTTCTGCGCCATCCCGTCCTTCCGCGGCTCCTTCATCTCGCGCCGGCCCTCCGACGTCCTCGGCGAGACCCGCTGGCTCGCCGAGCAGGGCGTCAAGGAGGTCATGCTCGTCTCCGAGAACAACACCTCCTACGGCAAGGACCTCGGCGACATCCGGCTCCTGGAGACGCTCCTGCCCGAGCTGGCCGCCGTCGACGGGATCGAGCGCGTGCGCGTCAGCTACCTCCAGCCCGCCGAGATGCGCCCCGGACTCATCGACGTACTCACCTCGACGGAGAAGGTCGCCCCCTACTTCGACCTGTCCTTCCAGCACTCCGCGCCCGGCGTGCTGCGCGCGATGCGGCGCTTCGGCGACACCGACCGCTTCCTGGAGCTCCTGGACACCATTCGGGCCAAGGCGCCGCAGGCCGGTGTCCGCTCGAACTTCATCGTCGGCTTCCCCGGCGAGACCGAGGGCGACGTCGCGGAGCTGGAGCGGTTCCTGACCGGCGCGCGCCTGGACGCCATCGGCGTCTTCGGGTACTCCGACGAGGAGGGCACCGAAGCGGCGACGTACGACGGGAAGCTCGACCAGGACGTCGTCGACGAGCGGCTCGCGCACATCGCGCGGCTCGCCGAGGACCTCACCTCGCAGCGTGCCGAGGAGCGGCTCGGCGAGAGCGTCCAGGTCCTCGTCGAGTCCCTCGACGAGGAGGACGGGCCGCTGGGCCGGGCCGAGCACCAGGCTCCGGAGACGGACGGCCAGATCCGTCTGACGGGCCCGGGCGCCTCCGAGGGTCTCCAGGTCGGCCGTATGGTCATGGCAAAGGTCGTCGGCACGGAGGGCGTGGACTTGGTGGCTGAATGTCCAGAGGAGGCCGGCAGATGACCGGAGTCCCGGCATCCGCGTCAGGCGGCTCCGGCGCGCACGGCGCTCCGGGCGCCAAGCCGGTGCGTGGCGGGAAGCTGGGCGCTGTGGCTGTCGATCAGGCCAGCCTGTGGAACGTGGCCAACCTGTTGACCATGCTCCGCCTGCTGCTCGTGCCGGGCTTCGTGATGCTGCTTCTCGGCAACGGCGGATATGACCCGGCCTGGCGCTCCTTCGCCTGGGCCGCCTTCGCCGTCGCCATGATCACCGACCTCTTCGACGGGCATCTGGCACGCACATACAACCTGGTCACGGACTTCGGGAAGATCGCCGACCCCATCGCCGACAAGGCGATCATGGGGGCCGCGCTGATCTGCCTGTCGTGGCTCGGGGACTTGCCCTGGTGGGTCACCGGGGTGATTCTCGGACGTGAGCTCGGCATCACCCTGCTGCGGTTCTGGGTGATCCGCTATGGAGTCATTCCGGCCAGTCGCGGCGGCAAGATGAAGACGCTCGCGCAGGGCACGGCGGTCGGCATGTACGTTCTCGCCCTGACGGGGCCGCTCGCGACACTGCGGTTCTGGGTGATGGCGGTCGCCGTCGTACTGACGGTGGTGACCGCGCTCGACTATGTGAAGCAGGCCGTGGTGCTGCGCAAGCAGGGCAGGGCCGAGGAGCGTACGGCGGCAACGGAGTCCGCCCGGGAGGCAGCGAAGTGACATCCCCCGGACTCTCGGCTGTCGCGGTGTCGGCGAGCAGGCTGCTGCGGCTCTTGGCCGCGCGCGGCGAGACGCTGGCCGTCGCCGAGTCGCTCACCGGGGGCCTGGTGGCCGCGGAGATCACGGCGGCGCCGGGCGCCTCGGTGGTCTTCCGGGGGTCCGTCACGGCGTACGCGACCGACCTGAAGCGGGACGTGCTCGGCGTCGAGGGCACTCTGCTGGACGAACGCGGAGCCGTGGATCCCGAGGTCGCCCGGCAGATGGCGGTCGGGGTGCGCAAGGCGCTGGGCGCCGACTGGGGTATCGCGACGACCGGTGTCGCGGGGCCCGACTCCCAGGACGGCAAGCCCGTCGGCACCGTCTTCGTGGCCGTCGCGGGGCCCGGCCTGGACGGTATGCGGGGTTACGCCGGTGGCGGAGCCGAGGGGAAAGTCGCCGCCCTGCGGTTGAACGGAGACCGTTCGGAAATCCGTATGGAGAGTGTACGGAGCGTGCTGACGCTGCTGCTGGAGCAGCTCGCGGACGAACCTGCCGGGAACGGGCGGGCACAGGATACGGAACAGAACGGGGGGAATTGATGTTTGCAGCCCTGAGTGAACACGACATCGCTCCCCGCACGGCCGCCGCACGAGGCGGTACGGTGGGGCGTGAAGGATGCGGCTACGCGGTCCGAGGAGGGAGCCACCGATGATTCTGCTCCGTCGCCTGCTGGGTGACGTGCTGCGTCGGCAGCGCCAGCGCCAGGGCCGTACTCTGCGCGAAGTCTCCTCGTCCGCCCGAGTCTCGCTCGGCTATCTCTCCGAGGTGGAGCGGGGGCAGAAGGAGGCTTCCTCCGAGCTGCTTTCCGCGATCTGCGACGCGCTTGACGTACGGATGTCCGAGCTGATGCGTGAAGTGAGCGACGAACTGTCGCTCGCGGAGCTGGCTGAGTCTGCAGCAGTCACGGAACCGGTGCGCGCGCCGGTTCGCCCGATGCTCAATTCCGTCTCCGTGGCCGGTGTGCCACCGGAACGGGTGACGATCAAGGCGCCGGCCGAGGCGGTGGACGTCGTCGCGGCGTGATGACGCCGTGGTGTGACGTGTGCTGACCGCTGACGTGCTTCCTGGCTGAGCGCTCATGCGTGTGAAGGTCCCGACCGGGTACCCGGTCGGGACCTTCTGCGTTCCCCGAAGGGACGGACGTCCCGTGTAGAAGCTCCGGGACGGGACAGAAGACCACTTAGTCGGGTTGACGCCCGTTAACCGGCTTGAAGCCCGCAAACCGGGTTTAAGCACGTTAATCGGATTGAAGCCCGGAAGTGGTTTGAAAGCCTCTAATCAGCCATATTGGCTTACTTGTGCCATGGTTGATGAGGGTTTCACTCGTTCGTCGATGAGTTGGAGGAGACAGATGTACGTCGCCAAGAGCCCGCTGTCCGACGCGGATCAGAAGACGGTCTCGGAGGCGCTGCAGGGCGCGCTGGTGGACCTGGTCGACCTGTCGTTGGTGGCCAAGCAGGTCCACTGGAATGTCATCGGGCCGCGTTTCCGCTCCGTACATCTGCAGCTGGACGAGGTCGTCGACACCGCGAGGCAGCACTCCGACACGGTGGCGGAGCGTGCCTCCACGCTCGGTGTCTCGCCCGACGGGCGTGCGGCGACCGTGGCACAGAGCAGCGGCATCGGCAAGACCCCCGAGGGCTGGATCAAGGACGCGGACGCGATCGGGGTGCTCGTGGACGCGCTGGGCGCGGTGATCACGCGCTTCCGTGAGCGGATCGACGCGACCGGTGAGGCGGATCCGGTCAGCCAGGACATCTTCATCGGCATCACGGCCGATCTCGAGAAGCATCACTGGATGTTCCAGGCCGAGAACGGCTGAGAACGGCCGAGAAGGGCCCAGAACGGTTGAGAAGGGCTGAGAAGGCCTGGCGGAGTACGGGGTGGTGTGGCGCGCCGCCGGTGGTGTGGCGTAGGGGCCGTAGTGCTTCCCGCGCCGTCGGCGCGCCCTCGGATGCGCCCTCCCGCGGGATGAACCGGGGGGCCTAGCGTCGATCTCGCGTGGCGGGAGGTGAGAGCCGTGACGGCCGTGCGCCGAATAGTCGTGACGTGGCGGGTGGTGCGGTGGGCGCCTCTCGTCGCGGTCGGCGTGGTGTGGTGGTGGGGAGTACTGCGGCTCGCCCTCGCGCCCGACGCGGGGGCGTTGGAAGGGGCGGCCGCGGCTGGGGGGTGGGGGTTGAGTCTGCTTCCCGTGCACTGTGTGCCGAAGGGGCGGGCGGAGGGGCGGGCGAAGGGTGCAGGAGCTTCGGGGGTGCGGGCGCGGTCGGCTTCGCGGCGTGCGGGGGCGGCTTTGAAGCGCGCGGGGGCGACTTCGAGGCGTGCGGGGCGCAGTGCCTGGCGGGAGCGGGTCGCCGGGGTGCGGTGGCGTGCTACCAAGGCATGGCGACGCCGCCGTTCGGGCGGAGGATCTGGCCCGTCGTGAAGGACGAGGCGTCGGACGCGAGGTACAGCACGGCGTGTGCGATGTCGTCCGGTTCGCCGACGCGGCCCAGGGGTGACATCCGTGTCATGACCCCTTCCGTATGCGCCTGGGCCTGGGTGTCGTGGCGCTCGGTCATCGGAGTGCGGATCCAGCCCGGCGCCACGGCGTTGACCCGGATGGCGTGCGGGCCGACCTCCGTCGCCAGGGTCTTCGTGAGCTGTACGACGGCTGCCTTCGACGCCCCGTAGCAGAGGAGTCCGGGGCCGCCGGTGTCCACGGCTCCCGAGGCCATGGTGATGATGCTGCCGCCCCTACCCGCCTCGATCATGACTCGGGCCGCGGCCTGGCACGCGTACAGGACGCCCTTGAAGTTGATGTCCAGAACCCGGTCGAGGTCCTTATCGCGAGTCTCCAGGACCGGGCTGCTGTGCATGATTCCGGCGATGGCCGCCATGATGTCGAGTCGGCCGGTGCCTGTGCCGGTGCCGGTGTCTGTGCCGGTGGTGGCCGCGGCTTGCGCGACGGCTCGGTCGATCTGTTCTTTGTCGGCGACATCGAGTTCGTGGGCGTGGGCCTCGCCGCCGGCCGCCTTGATGAGCGCCGTGGTCTCGTGGAGTTTCCGGGCGTCGCGGTCGGCGCAGTGGACGGTGGCGCCTGCCTCGGCCAGGAGCAGAGCCGAGGCGCGGCCGATGCCGCTCGCGGCGCCGGTGACGAACGCGGTGCGCCCGGTGAGGTCGTACGCCTTGACGGCCATGACGGGACGGTACGGCTGAGCTGACGGGGCGTCAACTAGGTGTGTGCGGCGGCCTGGGTTTGGGCCTGGGCGTGTGTGCCGGGGGAGGGGTACGTCAGGGGGTCGGGCCCTGCTGGCAGGTGGGGCACCAGTAGGTGGGGCGGCTGCGGGAGCCGTCGCCCTGCTCCGCCACGCGGATCGAGGTGCCGCAGCGCAGGCAGGGGCGGGGCGCGCGGCCGTACACGTACAGGCGCTGACCGGTGCGGGGGCGGCCGGTAGTGGTGCGGGAAGGGCGGTCGCGGTTGGCTTCCAGAAGCTTCTTGGCGAGGCCGGGCAGGCGGGCGGCCGTCTCCTCGGGGAGTTCACCTACGGGGAGCCAGGGGGTGGTGCCCAGGAGGAAGCAGAGTTCGCTCTTGTAGATGTTGCCGATGCCCGCGAGGTTGCGCTGGTCCAGGAGGGCCTCGCCGAGGGCGCGCTCGGGCGTCGCGAGGACGTTCTCCAGCGCGCGCTCGGGGTCCCAGTCGGGGCCGAGGAGGTCGGGGCCCAGGTGGCCCACGGCCTTGTCCTCGTCGGCGGTACGGAGCAGGTCGAGGACGGGCAGGCGGTAGCCGACGGCGGTGCGCTCCGCGGTGCCGAGGATCGCCCGGATCTGATGCCCTGGGCCGCCGCGCCAGGGCTCCCCGGGGGCGTAGATGCGCCAGATGCCGTCCATGCGCAGGTGCGAGTGCAGGGTGAGCCCGCCCTCGATCCGGGTGAGGAGGTGCTTGCCGCGTGCGGTCACGTCCAGGACGGTGCGTCCGGTGAGGTCGACCGTCGCGAGCTTGGGGACGCGGAGGTCGGAGCGCGTGAGGGCGTGCCCGGCGAGGGCGGTGTGCAGACGCCGGGCTGCCTGGTGGACGGTGTCACCTTCGGGCATGGGTCCAGGGTGGCATGGAGGGGCGGGGTGGGGGGTGGGGCGGGGTGGGTTGGTGGGTGCGGCGGCTGGGCGCTGGGCGGGTGCCGTTGGTGGGGCGCGGGCGTTGGCGGTGGGGCCGGGGTGTGTGGGAGCCCGCGGTCCTGGGCTGGGCTGCGTCGGGGGTGCGGGCTGGGTCAGGGGCAGGGGCAGCCCTGAGCTGAGTCCGGGCTGAGCTCGGGTTGGGCCGGGTTTGGAGGCGCCGCCCTGCGCTGAGTCCCCGGCTAGGCCGGGCGTGAGGGCGCAGCCCTGCGCTGAGTCTGCGCGGGGCCTGCGGCTGGCCGTGAGGCTCGGCCTGGCTGGCCTGCGGCGGACGTGGGGAGGAGCTATGCGCGCAGTCGCAGGCCCCGGGGGGTGGCGTGGAAGCCGGCTCCTTCCAGGAGGGGCGCGAAAGGGGAGGTCAGGGCCGCGGCGCCGTTGATCCGCTCCACCGTGACCGTGCCGAGCGAGCCTGCTCGGGCGGCTGAGGCCAGGGCTTCGGCGGCGACGTGCAGGCGGGGGTCCTCGGTGACTGGGTCCTCCGGGGTCGCGGGCCAGGCCAGGAGCGTCTTGCCGCCGCGCTCCATATAGAGCGTCAGTTCGCCGTCGACCAGAACCACCAGGGAGCCCGCCTTGCGGCCGGGCTTGTGGCTCGCGCCGGCCGGTGGCTCGGGCCAGGACAGGGCGGCGCCGTACGCGTTGGCGGGGTCGGCGGCGGCGAGGACGACAGTGGCCTGGGCGTCGGAGGGCCGGGTGCTGTCCGTACGCTCCCGGGTGTTCGCCGTGGCGCGCAGGCGGTCCACCGCGCCGTCCATCGCGAACTGGGCCGCGCCGAGCCCCTCCACGACGTAACCCCGCCGGGCCTGACCGCTGTCCTCGAAGGCGGACAGGACCCGGTACGTCGCCGAGAAGCCGCCTTCCACGCCTTCGGCGGCCACCGCGCCGCGGGTGACCACGCCGTGCCGGTCCAGGAGGGTGCGGGCCAGGGCGTGGGCGCGCAGCGTCGGGTCGGGCTCACGCTCCGGGAGCAGCGACCAGCGGCCCGCGACCGTCGGGGGGCCGGTGCGGGAGACGGTGCGCGAGGCGGTGCGGGCGGCGGCGGTCAAGGAGCCGTAGCGCCCGCGCGGGATGCCTCGCTTGGCGCGGTGGGCCGTGGAGCCCGCGGTGCGCCCGGAGCCGAGGAGCGAACGCATCGGGGCGAGCGTGTCGTTCGTGAGCCGTCCTGACCAGGCCAGCTCCCAGATCGCGTCGGCCAGCTGCGGATCGGAGGCCTCCGGGTGCGTGGTCGCGCGGACCTGGTCGGCGATCTGGCGGAAGAAGAGGCCGTACCCCCCGGAGAGGGTGTCCAGCACGGACTGGTGCAGGGCCGTGAGCTCCAGGGGGTGAGCCGGCGGCAGGAGCAGCGGTGCCGTGTCGGCCAGGTAGAGGGAAACCCAGCCGTCCTTTCCCGGCAGGGACCCGGCGCCCGCCCAGACCACCTCGCCGGCCGCGGTGAGTTCGTCGAGCATGGCGGGGGTGTAGCCGGAGACGCGCGAGGGCAGAACGAGCTTTTCGAGGGCGGAGGCCGGGACGGTCGCCCCCTGCAATTGCTCGACGGCGCGCACCAGCCCGTCGATGCCGCGCAGCCCATGGCCGCTCAGGTGCTGCCACTGGGGCAGGAACTGGGCGAGCGCCGACGGAGGCACCGGCTCCAGCTCATGCCGCAGGGCCGCCAGGGAGCGACGGCGCAGACGGCGCAGGACCGTGGCGTCGCACCACTCCTGGCCGATGCCCGCGGGGTGGAACTCTCCCTGTACGACACGGCCGTTCGCCGCGAGGCGTTGCAGCGCGCCCTCCGTGACCGCGGTCCCGAGGCCGAAGCGGGCGGCGGCGGTGGCGGAGGTGAACGGGCCGTGCGTGCGGGCGAAGCGGGCCAGGAGGTCACCGAGGGGGTCCTTGACCGGCTCGGTGAACGCTTCGGGGACCCCCACGGGCAGGGCCGTGCCGAGGGCGTCCCGCAGGCGGCCCGCGTCCTCGATCGCCGCCCAGTGGTCGGCCCCGGCGATGCGGACCCGGATGGCGCGGCGGGCGGAGCCCAGCTCGGCCGCCCACTCGGCCTCGGCGCCGCGCTCGGCCAGCTCGGCATCGGTGAGCGGTCCGAGCAGCCGCAGCAGGTCGGCGACACCTTCGGAGTCCTTGATCCGCCGGTCCTCCGTGCGCCACTGGAGCTCCTGCTCCAGCTCGGCGAGGACGTCCGCGTCGAGCAGCTCGCGCAGCTCGGCCTGGCCGAGCAGCTCCGCGAGCAGATGGGAGTCCAGGGAGAGGGCCGCCGCGCGCCGCTCGGCCAGGGGGGAGTCGCCCTCGTACAGGAACTGCGCCACGTATCCGAACAGGAGGGAGCGGGCGAAGGGGGAGGGCTCGGGGGTGGTGACCTCGACGAGGCGGACGCTGCGGGACTCGATGTCGCCCATCAGTTCCGTGAGGCCCGGTACGTCGAAGACGTCCTGGAGGCACTCCCTGACGGCCTCCAGGACGATCGGGAACGACCCGTACTCGCTCGCGACTTCGAGCAGTTGGGCGGCGCGCTGGCGCTGCTGCCACAGAGGGGTGCGCTTGCCGGGGCTGCGGCGCGGCAACAGCAGGGCGCGGGCGGCGCACTCCCGGAAGCGGGAGGCGAACAGGGCCGAGCCGCCCACCTGGTCGGTGACGATCTGGTTGACCTCGCCCTTGTCGAAGACGACGTCACCGGCGCCTACGGGGGCCTTCTCCGCGTCGTACTCCACAGGGGGCCCGGTCGGGTCCTGGTCGAGGAGGTCCAGGCCCATCAGGTCGGCGTCCGGCAGGCGCAGCACGATGCCGTCGTCGGCGTGCATGACCTGGGCGTCCATGCCGTACCGCTCGGTCAGGCGGGCGCCCAGGGCGAGGGCCCACGGGGCATGTACCTGGGCGCCGAAGGGGGAGTGCACGACGACCCGCCAGTCGCCCAGCTCGTCACGGAACCGCTCGACCACGATCGTGCGGTCGTCCGGGATGTGTCCGCAGGCCTCGCGCTGTTCCGCGAGGTACGACAGGACGTTGTCGGCGGCCCAGGAGTCGAGCCCCGCGGCGAGCAGCCGCACGCGCGCGTCCTCCCGCGAGAGCGCGCCGACCTCCCTGAGGAACGCGCCGAGCGCACGGCCCAGTTCGAGCGGGCGGCCCAGCTGGTCGCCCTTCCAGAAGGGCAGCCGGCCGGGGACACCGGGAGCGGGGGAGACGAGGACGCGGTCTCGGGTGATGTCCTCGATGCGCCAGGAGCTGGTGCCGAGCGTGAAGACGTCCCCGATCCGGGACTCGTACACCATCTCCTCGTCGAGCTCTCCGACGCGGCCGCCGCCCTTCTTCGGGTCGGCGCCCGCGAGGAAGACCCCGAAGAGGCCGCGGTCGGGGATCGTGCCTCCGGAGGTGACCGCGAGGCGCTGCGCGCCGGGCCGCCCCGTGACCGTGCCCGCCACGCGGTCCCAGACCACGCGGGGCCGCAGCTCCGCGAAGGCGTCGGAGGGGTAGCGGCCCGCGAGCATGTCGAGGACGGCCGTGAAGGCGGACTCCGGGAGCGAGGCGAAGGAGGCGGCCCGGCGGACCACCGTCAGGAGGTCGTCGACCTGCCAGGTGTCGAGCGCGACCATCGCCACCAGCTGCTGCGCCAGCACGTCCAGAGGATTGGCCGGGACGCGCAGCGACTCGATGGAGCCCGTGCGCATCCGCTCCGTGACGACGGCGGCCTGGACCAGGTCGCCGCGGTACTTGGGGAAGACGACCCCGGTGGAGACAGCGCCCACCTGGTGGCCCGCGCGGCCCACGCGCTGGAGCCCGGAGGCGACGGACGGCGGCGACTCGACCTGCACGACCAGGTCGACCGCGCCCATGTCGATGCCGAGCTCCAGGCTGGAGGTGGCGACGACGGCCGGCAGCCTGCCCGCCTTCAGGTCCTCCTCCACCTGGGCGCGCTGCTCCTTGGAGACCGAGCCGTGATGGGCGCGCGCCAGGACCGGCGGGGCGCCCTTGGCGGCGCCTGACTCGGCCATCAGCTCCGCCGGGGAGTGGTCCTCGGGGAGGGCCTCCCCGGTCGTCCGTTCGTACGCGATTTCGTTGAGGCGGTTGCACAGGCGCTCGGCCAGGCGGCGGGAGTTGGCAAAGACGATCGTCGAGCGGTGCGCCTGGACGAGGTCGGTGATGCGCTCCTCGACGTGCGGCCAGATCGAGGGACGCTCCGCCGCCGGGCCCCCGCCGTCCCCGGAATCGGCGACCGGGGAGCCGCCCAACTCGCCGAGATCCTCGACCGGCACGACCACCGAAAGGTCGAATTCCTTGCCGGACGGCGGCTGGACGATCTCCACCTTCCGCTTCGGGGAGAGATAGCGCGCCACCTCGTCCACCGGCCGCACCGTCGCCGAGAGGCCGATGCGACGCGCGGGCTTCGGCAGCAGCTCGTCCAGCCGCTCCAGGGACAGGGCGAGATGGGCGCCGCGCTTGGTGCCCGCGACGGCGTGCACCTCGTCGAGGATCACCGTCTCGATGCCGGTGAGCGCTTCCCGTGTGGCCGAGGTGAGCATCAGGAAGAGCGACTCGGGGGTGGTGATCAGGATGTCCGGCGGGCGGGTCGCCAGGGCACGGCGCTCGGCGGCAGGGGTGTCACCCGAGCGGATGCCGACGCGCACCTCCGGCTCGGGCATGCCGAGGCGCACGGCCTCTTGGCGGATGCCGGTCAAGGGACTGCGCAGGTTGCGTTCCACGTCGACCGCGAGGGCTTTGAGCGGGGAGACGTACAGCACCCGGCAGCGCTTCTTCGGGTCCGCGGGCGGCGGGGTCGAGGCCAGCTGGTCCAGCGCGGCCAAGAACGCGGCCAGGGTCTTGCCGGATCCCGTGGGCGCCACGACCAACACGTCGGACCCCTCGGCGATCGCCCGCCACGCGCCGGTCTGGGCGGAGGTGGGCGCGGAGAAAGCCCCCGTGAACCAGCCGCGGGTCGCGGGGGAGAACGCGTCGAGGGCGCCGTGGGCACCGGACGTGGAGCTGACCATGACCCCATCGTGCACCCCGCCACTGACAACGGCGTCGACCTGCGGAAATGGTGTCGCGCCGGGGGCGAGGAGAGGGGGCCGGCGACGAGGGGTGACGGCCGCCGGTGCCGCCCGCCCTGTCGCGATGCCGACCCGAGGGCGGCCGACGACTCAGTCGATGGGCCGCCCGTACGCCCGCAGGGTGCGCAGCGCCTCGATCGTCACGATCGGACGCGACTCGAAGGCCGTGCCCGGCGCCCACTGCCGCCAGCGGATCGGCCAGCCGCCGTCCTCCTGCTGTTCCCGCGCCAGGAAGTCCAGCGAGCGCTCCATCTCGGCGTCGGTGAACCACGCGCGCGCGAGCGACTCGGGGGCCTTCGCGAAGTCGTGCGGGAAGTGGTGCTCGCCCGGCGCGTACCCCGGCGACACCGGATACGCGTCCAGGTCATCCGGGTCCAGCGCGGCCAGGCGCTGCTCGCGCACGAGGCGGCCGAGGCGGTCGGCGGCGGCCTGCGCGCGCGAGCGGTCGGGCACGCCGTCCAGGAAGGCGACCGCCGCCTGGACTTCGTAGGGGTGCGACTTCTCCAGCGATTCGACGGCCGCCCAGCAGAAGTCCGTGGCCCGGAAGAGCCAGGCGTGCCACACGTCGTTCCGGTGCAGCAGGCCCACCACGGGTCCGGTGGCGAGCAGCTCGCTGGGCGGGTCGTCCACGATGGGCACGAACGGCGCCGAAGGGTAGCCACGCTGGCTGGGATGGATCGCGGGGAGAGCACCCTCAGGTGTCGAGACCGCCGTCAGATAGCGGCACACGCGCTCCACCCGCTGCCCGCCGCAGCGTCGGATCGAGTCCAGGACCCGCAGCGCGTGCCCGGTGTGCAGCGGCTGGCTCACGGGGCCCCGCAGATCGGGTTCGAGCGCGTAGCCGTACCCGCCGTCCGCGGTGGCGTACGCGGCGAGGGCGGTCTCCACCGCGTCCGCGGCCTGGTCGCGGCCCGTGCCGACGGCCTTCGTGGGGAAGTGGTACGCGAACCGCCGCTGCTCCAGGACGCGCGCGGTGAGCCAGACGAAGTGCTCGGCGCGGGCTACCGGGGAGGGCGCCGCGTCGGGGGAGGGCACTGGGTCGGGGGATGCTCCGGTTTCGGCCATGTCCCGACCGTAGGGCGGAAAGCGGCCCCGGCAAGCCCCCTGAGCCCGGCTGCACTCTCAGGGGCGCGATACTGAAGGCATGCGGTTGACGGTTTTCTGGCAGCGGATGGCGGCTCACTTCGGAGCGGGGTACGCCGACTCGTTCGCGCGCGATCATGTGATGTCGGAACTGGGCGGCCGTACGGTCAATGAGGCGCTGGACGCGGGCTGGGACGCCAAGGACGTGTGGCGCGCGGTCTGCACGGCCATGGACGTACCGGCCGAAAAGCGCTGACTTCAGGGCGGTTGGTTCACGCCGAAGGGCACCACGCGCGCGTGAGCCGTCCCGAGATGCGGGGGCGGCGGCCGTTTGCCGGCGGCGTGGGCGAGACTGGGCCCGTGGCATCCACAGACGAGACCGCGCAGGTCACCCAGGACATCGCTCCGTTCGGCACGCCGCCGCCCCCGCGGCCCCCCGCCGATGCCGAGGCGGGGAACGGCGCCCACATGCCGCGCTGGCTGCCACGCGCCATGGTGCTCGCCCTCGCGCTCATCGCCTGCTTCCAGCTGGGCAGTTGGGCCTTCCACCAGCTGACCGGGCTGCTGATCAATGTCCTGATCGCGTTCTTCCTGGCCCTCGCGGTCGAGCCGGCGGTGAGCTGGATGGCGGCACGCGGGCTGCGCAGGGGCTTCGCCACGTTCATCGTCTTCATGGGCGTCATGATCGTGAGCGCGGGCTTCGTCACGCTGATGGGCTCGATGCTCGCCGGACAGATCGTGGACATGGTCGAGGACTTCCCCGACTACCTCGACAAGGTCATCAGCTGGATCAACCAGACGTTCCACACGGACCTCTCCCGCGTCGAGGTGCAGGACAGCCTGGTCCACTCCGACTGGCTCCAGAAGTACGTGCAGAACAGCGCCAGCGGCGTCCTGGACGTCTCCGCGCAGGTCCTCGGCGGCCTCTTCCAACTCCTGACGATCCTGCTGTTCTCGTTCTACTTCGCGGCCGACGGACCGCGGCTGCGGCGCGCGCTGTGCTCGGTGCTGCCGCCCGCCAGGCAGGCCGAGGTGCTGCGCGCCTGGGAGATCGCGGTCGACAAGACCGGCGGCTATCTGTACTCGCGCGGGCTGATGGCGCTGATCTCCGGGATCGCCCACTACATCCTGCTCCAGACGCTCGACGTCCCCTACGCGCCCGTGCTCGCGGTGTGGGTGGGCCTGGTCTCCCAGTTCATCCCCACCATCGGCACGTATCTGGCGGGCGCCCTGCCGATGCTGATCGCCTTCACGGTCGATCCCTGGTACGCGCTCTGGGTACTGATCTTCGTCGTGATCTACCAGCAGTTCGAAAATTACGTGCTGCAGCCGAAGCTCACCGCCAAGAGCGTGGACATCCACCCCGCGGTCGCCTTCGGGTCGGTCATCGCGGGGACGGCACTCCTCGGAGCGGTCGGTGCGCTTATCGCCATCCCCGCCGTCGCGACCCTTCAGGCCTTCCTCGGGGCGTACGTGAAGCGGTACGACGTCACCGACGACCCCCGGGTGCACGGTCACCGGCGCAGGGTCGGACCGACCCTCCTCGCGCGCGTGCGGCGCGCTTTGCGCGGGCCGAATGAACCGGGGGCGGCGGCGGAGTCCGAGACGAGGCCGAAGCCGGACGGGCGTCCGTAGGCTGCGGCGGGCGTCGGCGGGACCGACGTCCAGAGCACCTCAGCAGGACAGGAGGCCCCACACCTCCGCTCGCTATGCCAGCAACCGGACCTCGGCCTCGGGGAGCTTGGCCCACCAGTAATGGTGGCGGCTGTAGACCTTCGTCCCGCGGCCGGTGAGGAGCGCCAGCAGGGAGCGGGCCTCCGTGGCGAGCCCGTCCCAGGTCGCGGAGGACAGGGGATGGAAGGCCGTGGCCTCGATGGCGCCGTCCACCTGCCGCCACACCCCGGCGACACGGCCGTCCACCAGCAGGGTGGGCAGCACGTCGCCGTTGTTGCGGATCACCAGGGGGCGGTAGGCCGGGGGTATCACCCGGCTGCGGTCGGCGTAGGCCAGCAGGACGCTGTCCCACATCGCCAGAAGACGGGGCGGGGCGGGTGTGTCCGCGGCCGGGCGAGGAGCGCCGGGGAGATCGAAGAGGGTGCCGCCGTCCGGCCCCTGGAGCGCCTCGACGGTCCCCTCCAGGGTGCGGAGTGCCGCACGGACGGGCGCCCTCTGCACCATGGAGAACTGGGCCATGTCCGCCACTGAAGCGGGCCCGAAGCCGGCCAGGTACCGCAGGAGAAGGGCGCGCAACGCCTCCGGCCGCACCGCCCGCCCTGTGGGAGGGGGCCCGGCATCGGCCGCCACGAAAGACGGCCGGACGCCGAACGACCACGGGGCGCCGGTCGCGGCGTGGTGCAGCGGCGCGTAGGCCTTCAGTCCCCACCACGCCCCGGCCGCCTTCTCGGCGCCGAGCCGCTCCTCGACCCACGCCTGCATCTCGGCCGAGGTCCGCGGGCGGTCGGCGAAGGCCAGCAGCTCCGGCACCAGCTCCTCGCCGTCCGCGGGCGTCAGGCCCGTCGCGGCGAAGCGGTAACCGAGCCGGGAACCGTACAGCGTCGGCTGCATCGCCTCGCGGAAGTCCCGGTAGTCCGCACCGTGCACGGTGTGCAGCGTGATCCGCATGAGGGTCGCCTTGATCACCGTGCGCTCGGTGAAGGCGGCGTCGAGCTCGCCGGGAGCGAAGTCGGCGAGCCGGTTCCAGAGCGCGACGTACGGCGAGGCCGGGTGCTGCGCTTGGAGCGCGACCACGCGCCGTATCCCGTCCTGGACGGTCAGTGGCTCGCGCTTCAGCAGCAGCTGGCGGCTGAGGGTGGCCCGGTTGAGTTCGTCCGCGGTGATCATCACAGCGGAGGATTCTGCCTCGCGGCACCGCGCCCCAGCCAGGGTTCGGGCCACCGTCCCGGATCGCCGGGCGGTGCGGCGTGCCACGCTTGACACTAAAATCGAACATCCATTCTTATAGGGTGTCCGGCGGTCATTTTCCAGGGGCGCGAGGGAGGATCCCTGGCCCGCTGCGCAGGATTTCGGTGAGGGACGGCCTTGAGTTATCCACAGGCTGGACGGGCGTCGGGGCGGATTGTCAGTGGCAGGCGTTAGCGTCTTTGACGTGAAGCGATCGACTCAAGCAAATCGGGTGGAACCCATGGCAGGAACCGACCGCGAGAAGGCGCTCGACGCCGCGCTCGCACAGATTGAACGGCAGTTCGGCAAGGGCGCAGTGATGCGCATGGGCGAGCGGCCGAATGAGCCCATCGAGGTCATCCCCACCGGGTCGACCGCGCTCGACGTCGCCCTCGGCGTCGGCGGCATCCCCCGCGGCCGTGTGGTGGAGGTGTACGGACCGGAATCCTCCGGTAAGACGACCCTCACGCTGCACGCCGTGGCCAACGCCCAGCGGGCGGGCGGCGCCGTGGCCTTCGTGGACGCGGAGCACGCCCTCGACCCCGAGTATGCGAAGAAGCTCGGCGTCGACATCGACAACCTCATCCTGTCCCAGCCGGACAACGGCGAGCAGGCACTCGAGATCGTCGACATGCTGGTCCGTTCCGGCGCCCTCGACCTCATCGTCATCGACTCCGTCGCCGCCCTGGTGCCGCGCGCGGAGATCGAGGGCGAGATGGGCGACTCGCACGTGGGTCTCCAGGCCCGCCTGATGAGCCAGGCGCTCCGGAAGATCACCAGCGCGCTCAACCAGTCCAAGACCACGGCGATCTTCATCAACCAGCTCCGCGAGAAGATCGGCGTCATGTTCGGCTCCCCGGAGACCACCACCGGTGGTCGGGCGCTGAAGTTCTACGCCTCGGTGCGCATGGACATCCGCCGCATCGAGACCCTGAAGGACGGCACGGACGCGGTGGGCAACCGCACCCGCGTGAAGGTCGTCAAGAACAAGGTCGCGCCACCCTTCAAGCAGGCCGAGTTCGACATCCTCTACGGCCAGGGCATCAGCCGTGAGGGCGGCCTGATCGACATGGGCGTCGAGCACGGCTTCGTCCGCAAGGCGGGCGCCTGGTACACGTACGAGGGCGACCAGCTCGGCCAGGGCAAGGAGAACGCCCGCAACTTCCTGAAGGACAACCCCGACCTCGCCAACGAGATCGAGAGGAAGATCAAGGAGAAGCTGGGCGTCGGCGTGAAGCCCGAGGCTCCGGTCGCCGAGCCGGGCGCGGACGCGGCGGGTGCGGCGGGCGCGGCTCCGGCCGAGGACGCCGCCAAGACGGTGCCCGCACCGGCGGCCAAGGCCACCAAGTCCAAGGCCGCGGCGGCCAAGAGCTAGCCCGTGACACGGCGAACGGACTGGGCGGACCACACCACCCCCGAAAGCCGCCCCGGCGCCGCGGGGCGGGGCCACGGGGGCGGTGTGGATCAGGGCGGCGTCGGCCCGGACGACGGCCGCGGCTTCCAGAACGGTGACGAGACCGGTTCGCACGGCGATGACCGGACGGGCTTCCGGGGCGGTGACGGCCACCGGGAGGGTGGCACCGGCCGGAGCGGCGGGCGTCGCCGACGCCGTGGCGGCTTCGGCGACCACCAGGACGGCGGCCCCCCTCCCTCGTCGAGGGCCGAGAAGGGGGATCCGTCGACGGGGGATCCGGCTGAGCGGGCGCGGGCGATCTGTCTGCGCCTGCTCACCGGTACCCCGCGCACGCGCAAGCAGCTCGCCGACGCGCTGCGCAAGCGGGAGATCCCCGACGACGTGGCGGAGGAAGTCCTCTCCCGCTTCGAAGAGGTCGGGCTGATCAACGACAGCGCCTTCGCGGACGCCTGGGTGGAGTCCCGGCATCACGGCCGAGGCCTGGCCCGCCGGGCGCTCGCCCGGGAGCTGCGCACCAAGGGCGTGGAGTCCACGCTGATCGACGAAGCCGTGGGGCAGCTCGACTCGGAGCAGGAGGAGGCGACCGCGCGAGAGCTGGTCGCCCGCAAGCTCCGTTCCACGCGCGGCCTCGACCGCGACAAGCGGCTCCGTCGCCTCGCGGGCATGCTCGCTCGCAAGGGCTACGGGGAAGGCATGGCGCTCAGAGTGGTCCGGCAGGCCCTGGAGGAAGAGGGCGAGGACACCGAGGACTTGGGGTACGAGGCGTTCTGAGGGCGCCGCTCCCACGGGGGTGGGGCGGCACCCGGAACGATCCACGTACCCCAACCAGCGCTCCGCGGGGTGGGGTTAACCCCCCTGCGGAGACGCCGGGCCACCGCAGTGCACAGGACCATGTGCACGGACGACTGTGTACGTATGGCACAGGAACCCGGCACTACTGACGCGGCCCCAGCGCATGCCCCGGCGCCCAGCACGTCTTCGGCTCCCGGCGATCCGGCTCCCGGCGCGGCCTCGGCCCCGGTGCCGGCCAGTGCTTCGTCGGCGGACCCGGCACCATGCCCGAGCCTCGACGTGGGATCGATCCCGGCCCCGGAGAAGACCCCGGCTCCGGCGGAGGCCTCCACCCCGCCCACACCCCAGACGCTCCAGCCGCAGACACCCCAGCGCCAGACGGCCCTGCCACCACCACCCCCAGAAGAACTCAGCGACCTCCGCGTACTCAAAGCCCTCGCGCAGCCGCGCCGCCAGCAGATGTTGCAGCACCTCACCGTGCACGGCCCGGCGACCTCGGCGACGCTCGCCAGGGCGCTCGGCCTCAACACCGGGGCGACCAGTTACCACCTGCGTGAACTCGCCCGCTACGGCTTCGTCGAGGAGACGCCGGGCTCGGGGCATGGTCGTGAGCGTTGGTGGCGGGCCGTCCCCGGTGACCGCCGCTTTCCACCGCGCAGCCGCCAGAGCCCCGAGGTGCGGCGCGTGATGGACGAGCTCAACGACATCTCGTACGCAGCCGACCTCGAACTCTTCGAGCAGGTGCGGCGGGAGACGGGTGCCGAACCGGGGGAGTGGGGCGACGCCTTCCCCTACTCGCGCGGCACGATGCGGCTGACCGTTTCCGAACTCCGTGAGTTCTTCGAGGCGTACATCGCGCTGCTCAACCGCTACAAGAGGCCCGACACCGACACCCCGGCCGACGCCCGCACCGTGCTCACGCGCTTCCTGGCCTTCCCGGCACCAGTACCCGAAGCCGCGCCCGCGCCCGCACCGGCACCGGCACCGGCACCGGCACCCGCGCCCGCACCCGCTACGCCGCCCTTCCCGGACGCCCCCTCCGAGAACCGAGACGAGACCGAGCCCTCATGATGCTGCGCTACGCACTGCAAACGGTCAGGGACCGCAAAGGCGGATTCCTGGGTGCCTTCCTCGCGCTGATGTGTGCCGCCGCGCTCATCACGGCCTGCGGCACGCTTCTGGAGACCGGCCTGCGCGGCACCGTCAAGACCGAGCGTTACGCCGCCGCACCGGTGATCGTCTCCGCCGACCAGAACGTCCACCAGACCACGGTCAAGCACAAGAAGGGCAAGACCAAGGTCAAGCACAAGAAGGGCAAGACCAAGGTCAAGCACAAGGCGAAACCGATCGCCGAACGGGCCTGGCTGCCGGCCGATGCCATAGAGCGCAGGCTCAAGAAGGCTCCGGGCGTCGGTGAGGTCGTGCCCGAACTGACGTTCCTTGCACAGCCGTTGACGGCCGCCGCCGCGATCGACAGGGACAGGCCCGCGTACGGACACGCATGGAGGTCCGCCGCCCTCACCCCGTTCCGCCTCGTCGACGGCCGTGCTCCGCGCGCGTCAGGCGACCTCGTCATCGACCGTGACCTCGCGGACCGCACCGGACTGGCCCCCGGCGACCGCCTCACCGTCCAGTCGACGCAGAGCCCGCGTACCTACCGCATCACCGGCGTCGCCGCCCCCGAGAGCGGTGCCCTCTCCCACCAGACCTCGCTCTTCTTCTCCTCCGGAGAGGCCGAGCGGCTCGCGGCGCACCCCGGAATGGTCAGCGCCTTCGGCGTCGTACCGGACCGCAACACCGGCGTCGCCGACCTCAAGCGTGCCGTCGCACACGCCCTCGACGGTACGACGGCGCAGGTCAGCGCGGGTGACGACCGCGGGCCCGTCGAGTTCCTCGATGCGGCCGGTGCCCGCGTCAAGCTCGTCAGCATGGGCGGCGCGATGGGCGGCACCTCCCTCCTCGTCGCGGTTCTCGTGGTCGTCGGCACCTTCGCCCTCTCCGTCCAGCAGCGCCACCGCGAACTGGCCCTGCTCCGTGCCGTCGCCGCGACGCCCCAGCAGATCCGCAAGCTGCTCGGACGCGAGGCCCTGCTCGTCGGGCCCGCCGCGGGCGTCATCGGATCGCTCGCCGGTATCCCGCTCGGCGGTTGGCTGCACGGCCGCTTCGTGGAGACCGGAGCGGTCCCCGCCACCCTGGAGCGCGCCGTCAGCGTCTTCCCGCCCTGCGTCGCCATCGGCGCGACCGTGCTCGGAGCCTGGGCCGCCGCTCGTATCGCCGGGCGCAGGATCGTCCGGATCCGCCCCGCAGAGGCCCTCGCCGAGGCACGGGTGGAGCGGTCCAGACCCGCCTGGGGCCGGATCGTCGCCGGTCTCGTCCTGCTCGCCGGCGGTGCGGTGCTCGTCGCCGTGCTGAGCGCGCTGCGCACGGAGGCCGCTTCGACTCCCGTGACGTTCCTGGCGGTGGTGGTCCTGGCCTGTGCCCTCGCGCTCCTCGGCCCGTTCGTCGTCAGGGCGGCGGCCGCGCTGCTGCGCGGCCCGCTCCGGCTGACGGGGGCGACCGGCAAGCTCGCCCACGCCAATCTGCGCGGCAACGCGGCCCGGATGGCCGCCGCCGTCACCCCCCTCGCCCTCCTCACCGGCATGACCTGCACCGTCCTCTTCGTCCAGCCGACCCTTGGGGACGCGGCCCGGGCGCAGGCCCGCGACGGCATCCGCGCGAACTGGGTGCTCGTCGCGCAAGGGCCGGGCATCCCGGCGCAGGCCGCGCGGGAACTGCGTACGGCCGAAGGCGTCGAGGCCGCCACCGAGGTCGTCCGCACCACCGTGCGGGTAGGGCTCGACAAGTACCCGGCGCAAGGCGTCACGCCGGAAGGGCTCGCCCGGACCTGGGACCCTGATGTCGTCGCCGGATCCCTGAAGGGCTTCGGCGCGGGCAGCGTCGCCGTCAGCGAACTGGCAGCCGACCAGCTCGGTCTGAAGCCGGGCGGCACGCTTGCGCTCACTCTCGGAGACGGCACGAAGGCGGAGCTCACCGTCCGTGCCGTGTACGCCCGCGGGCTCGGCTTCGGCGACCTGACCATGGCTCGCGACCTGGTCGCCCGCCACGTCGACAACCCGCTCGCCGCCACGGTCCTCGTCAAGAGCGACCGTACACAGGAACAACTCGCGGCCGCCGTCGAGAAGTTCCCGGGCGTCCAAGTGCTCTCGCCGGCCGTCGCCGACGGACTCCAGGCCGAACGCCAGCAGGCCAATGCCGAGGTGAACCACCTCGCCATGGGTCTCGTCCTGGCCTTCACCGCCATCGCGGTCGTCAACACCCTCGCGATGTCCGTGTCCGAGCGCATGCGCGAATTCGCGATGCTCCGGCTCGCGGGCGCCACCCGCCGCCAGGTACTGCGGATGCTGCGCACCGAGGCGCTGTCGGTGCTCTTCATCGGCACCGCACTCGGCAGCGGAGTGGCGCTCGCCGTACTGACCGCGTTCAGCGTGGGCATGACGGGCAGTGCGGCACCGACGGTCACTCCGCTGGTGTACGTCTCCGTGGTCGCCGTCGCCGGACTGCTCGCCCTGCTGGCGACCGCGCTGCCCGGCCGCGCTGTCCTCAGGTCACTCCCGGTCACGGTGGCGGCGGCCAAGGAGTAGGCGGCGAGGAGGAGGGCGGCCGGGCCTCCGCGCGGTCACACCGCGACCGGGAGCCCTGCCGCCTTCCACGCCTGGAAGCCGCCGATGAGGTCGGTCGCGTGACGCAGGCCCAACTGCCGCAGGGAAGCGGCCGCGAGGCTCGACGCGTAGCCCTCGTTGCAGAACACGACGACGCGCAGATCGTGATCCGTGGCCTGCGGGGCGCGATGGCTGCCCTGGGGGTCGAGGCGCCACTCCAGTTCGTTGCGCTCGACGACCAGGGCTCCGGGGATCAAGCCGTCGCGCTCCCTCAGTGCCGCGTACCGGATGTCGACCAGCAGGCCGCCGGCCCGCGCGACGTCGTACGCCTCTTGGGGGCCGACCCGGTCCAGGTCGCGCCGTACGCGCTCCAGCAACTCGTCGATACCGGTCGGCCGATCGCTCACTGCCAGTCCTCCGGGCGTTCCACGGACTCCAGGCGGAGCACCTCGCCGGTGCGGCTGTAGCGGCGGATCCGGGGGAGGGGCGGGTAGTAGGCGTGTACGGAGATGGCGTGCTCGGTGGTCGACTCGTTCAGCACCTCGTGTACGTGGTTACGGCCGAAGGCGCGGCCCTCACCGACCTTCAACTCACGCTCGCGGTCGACGTCTTCGGAGAGCTCCAGGGTCTTCCAGCCGTCGGTGGGCAGGCGCACGGCGAGCGAGTTCTCCTTGAGGGTGCCCGCCGCGGTGAGGAAGGCGCCGACCGACTCCGCGTGGTCGTGCCAGCCGGTTCCGGTACCCGGCGGCCAGCCGATCAGCCACGCCTCGCTGCCACCGGGCCCCTCCAGACGCACCCAGGTGCGGCCCTCGGGGTCGAGCGGAAGGGAGGCGATGAGGTCGGGGTCGGCCGCGCTGCGGCGGACGAAGTCGAGGAGTTCGGCGGCGGTCGGAGCGGTCGGAGCGGTGGAGCGCGCGGACGCGGGCGTGACGGAGGCGGAAGCGGAAGGTGGGGAAACAGACACGGGTACCGTCCTGGAGGTTCGCGGAAGACGCGCGAGCAGGCCGGAGGGCGGCGCTCAGCGCGTGGAGAAAAGATGCGAATTCAGCAGGACGAGTGACACACGCAGCCTGCGTACCGGACAAGGTCCATATGGACCCTCCGCCACAGGCGCACATCGGTGTCGGTCACGATCCGGAGTAGACCATGGAGGCCTGGGGCGGTCAACTCCTGCTCGGCATGCGGTCGCGAGGGGTTCAGGGGGCGGTCGGACGGACTCGGTACGGCGGGGCGTGTACGCGGGCCTCCGGGCATTCGGACACCTCTGCCGGACGGATCACCGGCCTCCGCCCGGGTCCGCCCCCCGTCCGTCTCCGCCCGCACCGCCGCCTCTGCCTGGTGGCCGCGAGGGGAGCGGGCCCGGCCACTCGCCACACCAGCCACGCCGCTCGCCACCCCGGCCAACCCGCACCTCCCGCCACCGCCTCACTTGCCCGGCCGCGCCGCCCCCGCCGAGCTCTCCTGCCCGCCTGCCTGAACCGCTGAGCCCGGCCGCACCGCCAGGCCCCGCTGCGCCGAGTCACCCTCCCGGCGGCCCTTCTGGTCGCCGCCCTTCTCGTCTCCGCTCGCCTGATCCGCGCCCTCACGCTCCGCCGGCCCCGCGCCGCCCACCGCCGCCTCGGCAGCCGCGTACAGCTCGGCCGGCCGTACTCCGGAGAGCGCGGTGACCAGGTGCCCGTCGGGGCGTACGAGTAGAACGGTGTGCGCGGCGGCCCCGGGATAGCTCTCCGCGACGAGCAACTCGGCCGGGTGCGGCAGTGCCGTCACGGCGGCGGCGAGCCGAGGCATGATCCCGGCCGTCACCCAGTGCCGCCGCTCCCACACCGCCGTGCCCGGGGCGACGAGGACGACGAGGAGATGACCGAATCCGAGCCGCTCCCGCAGCTGGACGAAGGACCCGTCGGGGGCGGTGACCTGCACGTCGGCGACCGGTGCGCCCGCCTCCGTGCCGACCGCCACCTGCGACTCGGACGGCGCGGGCGCCAGGGGGGAGTCCGCGTACGACGAGGGCGCACCGAGCGGCCCGCGCCCCACGTGGCCGTCCGTGAGGAGCGCGTCGTGTCCGCGTGCCGACCCCGGCACGTAGGAGCGCAGACCTCCACCGCCGCGCAGCACCGGCAGCGACTGGTCGGCGGCGCGCAGGCGCGTGGCCACACCGGCCCGTCGCTCGGCCTGGTAGCTGTCGAGCAGCGGATCGTGCGGGCCGTGGTGCCAGGCGAGCGCCAGCTTCCACGCGAGGTTGTCCGCGTCCCGCAGGCCCTCGTCGAGCCCCTGCGTGCCGAGCGCGCCCAGGAGGTGCGCGGCGTCCCCGGCGAGGAAGGCGCGGCCGACCCGCCACCGGCGGGCCAGCCGGTGGTGGATGGTGTGCACGCCCGTGTCGAGCAGTTCGTACGGTGGTGTGGAACCCCCGCACCAGCCCGCGAGGGTCTCCCGGATCCGCAGGACGAGCGCGTCGGGCGTCACCAGCTCGCCGCGCGGCGGCAGGAGCCAGTCGAGCCGCCACACCCCGCCGGCGAGCGGGCGGCCCGTCACCTCGGCGCCCCCGCCACGCCACGGAGGCATCCGGTGCAACAACGCTTCGCCGGCCCAAGGAAGTTCCGTCCGCAGCGCCGCCACGGCGTGGCGCTCGACCGCCGTACGGCCCGGAAAACGGATGTCCAGGAGTTTGCGCACGGTGGAGCGGGACCCGTCGCAGCCCACCAGGTAACTGCCACGCCACCACGTGTCCTTGGGGGCGCGCGTATGGGCGGTCAGCCCGGACGCGTCCTGCTCCAGGGAGTCGAGCTTGCTCTCCACCGCGATCTCGACGAGCCGTTCGCCGGCGATGGCCTTGCGCAGCGCGCCGGTCAGCACGTGCTGCGGCAGATGCAGCGGGGAGGGGGACTCGTCGTCGAAAGTGAGTTCCCGCATCACCTGCTTGCGCCGCAGGGACCGCCAACCGGCCCAGCGGGCGCCGGACTCCGCGTCACCGAACGAGTGACCGACGAGCCGTTCCACGAAGGCCGCGGTGTCCTCGCGGAGCACGGTCGTCCGCGCGAGGCGCTGCTCGTCCTTGCCCGGCCCTTCGTCGAGGACGACCGTGGGCACGGAGTGGCGGGCGAGCGCGAGGGCGAGCGCGAGGCCGACGGGGCCCGCGCCGACGATGATCACCGGGTCCACGGCGCGCACCCTCCGGCCCGGCGGGATCCGAGGGTCCGGGCTGTCCGGAAGCGCTGGACGTACGTACGGAAACTGGCAGTTGGAGCCCGGTGCACGATCACAGAACGTATGCAACCTATTGCTGGTGCTTGCGTCAAGTGACGTCGGCAGTGGCGTCCACCAGGAAGTAACAGTGGGGCGGAGTGCGGGCAGGGGGATTCAGGCCTGGGGAGACAGGAGTGGGGGGCGGCACGGTGGCCACCCCCCACTCCTCTGTCGACGCTCCGTCAGTTGGACTTGCCAACTGAGCCGGTGGAGTCGTCGCCCGGACGCCCGGAGCCGCCATCGGAAGAACCGGCTCCGGCCTCGGGCGCGGCACCCGCCGCGGGCTCCACGGCGACCGACGGGCCGAGCTGCGTGGTCGTGTCCAGTACGCCGGGGGCCTCCGTGGGCTCCGCGGCGGCGGCCACCACGATGCCGGTCTTGGCGCGGCGCCCGCGCTTCTCGATCCAGGTGGCGAGCGAGGAGAGCGCCATGCAGAGCGCGATGTAGATGGCGCCGACGACGACGACCGTCTGGACGAACGGGTACGAGCCGTTCACCGGCGTGTTGTTGGCGATCAGCCGCGCCGAGTACAGCAGCTCGGGGTAGAGGATCATGAAGCCGAGCGAGGTGTCCTTGAGGGTCACCACCAGCTGGCTGATGATCGTCGGCAGCATGGAGCGCACGGCCTGCGGGAACAGGACGCTGGTCATGACTTGCGTCTTGTTCAGCCCCAGGGCGTAGGCGGCCTCCCGCTGGCCCTTCGGCACGGCGTTGATGCCCGCGCGCAGCACCTCGGCCTGGACGCAGCCGTTGTAGATCGACAGGCCGAGGACCAGCGCCCAGAACGGCGTCATGTCGCCGACGATGCCGACCCACAGGGCGAAGATCGTGATCAGCAGCGGGATCGACCGGAAGAGGTCGATGAAGATCACCGAGGCCCAGCGCACCGGGCGGTGGTCGGAGAGCCTGCCGACACACAGCACGACCGCGAAGACCAGCGAGAGGACACCGGCGAACGCGAAGGCCTTCAGCGTCGCCAGGAGCGCTTCGAAGATGTTGTCGCGGATGCCGGAGTAGTTGAAGATGTCCCACAGGGCGCCTTCGAACTCGCCCTTCTCGTTGAGCCGCAGGACGACCCAGACGAGCAGGCCGAGCACCGCCGCGGTGCCGACGACCGAGTAGATCCGGTTGCGGACCTTGGCCTTGGGGCCGGGTGCGTCGAAGAGGACACTGGCGCTCATCGGGCCACCTCCATACGGTGCTCCAGCAGCCGGAAGGCGCCATTGATGGCGTACGTGATGATCAGGTAGGCGAGGGTCACCCAGACGAAGATCATGGTGATGTCGTAACCGTCATTGCTGAGGGTCTTGGTGACGTTGAACAAGTCGACGTTGTCGAAGCCGCCCGCGATCGCGGAGTTCTTCGTCAGCGCGATGAAGATCGACCCCATCGGAGCGATCACCGCGCGGGTGGCCTGGGGGAGCACTACGACCCGCATGACCTGGGTGAAGCTCATGCCGATCGCGCGAGCGGCCTCGGCCTGGCCCATCGGCACGGTGTTGATGCCGGACCGCAGCGCCTCGGCTACGAAGGACGAGGTGTAGAAGCCCAGCGCCACGACGCCGAGCACGAAGGAGTCCATGTCCGGGAACAGGATCTTCGGCAGGATGAAGAAGGCCACCAGGAACAGCAGGGTCAGCGGGGTGTTCCGGAGGATGTTCACCCACGCGGTACCGAAGACGCGCAGTGGCGGCACCGGTGAGACCCGGAAAGCGGCGATGATCACGCCGAGCACCATGGCGATGATTCCGCTGACCACGGTCAGCTCCACGGTGCCGATGAACCCCTCGCGGAACAGCGACAGGTTGTCGGTCAGTACGTTCATGAATTCTCCGCGAGAGGGCGGTCGGGCGGCGGCGGGCTCACAAGACACCCCGCCCCGTACGGACGTGTCGGCCGTACGAAGCGGGGCGCGGGGTCCTACTTGGGGTCGGTGAAGGCCGGCGGGTCCTTGTACTCGGAGCCGGACTTGCCGATGGTGGCGTCGAACGCCTTCTTGTAGTCGCCGTTCTCCTGGTGCGCCTTGATGGCGTCCGCGACGGCCTTCTGAAGCGCCTTGTCACCCTTCTTGAGGCCGACACCGTAGGGCTCGTCCGAGAAGGGCTTGCCGACGACCTTGAGCTTCTTCGGGTTCTGCGCCGCGTAGCCCATCAGGATGGCGTCGTCGGTGGTGACGGCGTCGACCTGGTTGTTGAGCATCTGCGCCACGCACTCGGAGTACTTGGACAGCTCGGTCACCTTGGCGCCGTACTTCGGCTTCTTGATGTTCTGCAGCGGCGTGGAGCCGACGATGGAGCAGACCTTCTTGCCGCGGACCGTCTCCGGGCCCTTGATGTCCTTCTCGTCCTTGCGGACCAGCAGGGAGGCACCGGCGTGGTAGTACGGTCCGGCGAAGTCGATCTGCTTCTTGCGCTCGTCGTTGATCGTGTACGTGCCGATCATGAAGTCGACGTCGCCCTTGGAGACCGCGGTCTCGCGGGCGCCGGAGTCGACCGTCTTCCACTCGATCTGCTTGGGCGAGAAGCCGAGGTCGGCCGCGATCATCTTGGCGATCTCGATGTCGAACCCGGAGTACTCCTTGGTCGACTGGTCCTGGAAGCCCAGGTAAGGCTGGTCGGCCTTGGCACCGATGACCAGCTTGCCGCGCTTCTTGGCGTCCTTGAAGACGGACGAGTCGATCGAGACGTCCTTCTTGACCGTGTAGCTGAGGGCCTTGGTGTCCTTGCTGTCCGGGCCCTCCGGCTTGTCGCCGGCGGAACCCTCCTTGCCGCCGCAGGCGGTGGCGGTCAGCGCGAGCGCGGCGATGGCCGCCGCGGTGGCGGCGGACTTGCGGAGCTTCATGGTGAACATCCTCTTGTTTCGGCAGGAGTTGAGACGGCGCGGGAGCCTCAGTGCTTAAGGATCTTCGACAGGAAGTCCTTGGCCCGGTCACTGCGCGGGTTGCTGAAGAACTGGTCCGGCGTGGCCTCCTCGACGATCCGGCCGTCCGCCATGAAGACGACGCGGTTCGCCGCGGACCGGGCGAAGCCCATCTCGTGGGTGACGACGACCATCGTCATCCCGTCACGGGCGAGCTGCTGCATCACCTCGAGGACCTCGTTGATCATCTCCGGGTCGAGCGCCGACGTGGGCTCGTCGAAGAGCATCACCTTGGGGTCCATCGCCAACGCACGTGCGATCGCGACGCGTTGTTGCTGACCGCCGGAGAGCTGGGCGGGGTACTTGTCGGCCTGCGAGGCGACGCCCACGCGGTCCAGCAGACCGCGCGCCTTCGTCTCCGCCTCCGCCTTGCCGGTCTTGCGCACCTTGATCTGGCCCAGCGTCACGTTCTCGAGCACGGTCTTGTGCGCGAAAAGGTTGAAGGACTGGAAGACCATGCCCACGTCCGCACGGAGGCGGGCGAGTTCCTTGCCTTCCTGGGGCAGCGGCTTGCCGTCGATCGAGATGGCTCCCGAGTCGATCGTCTCCAGGCGGTTGATGGCGCGGCACAGGGTCGACTTGCCGGACCCTGAGGGGCCGATCACCACGACGACCTCGCCACGGGCGATGGTGAGGTCGATGTCCTGGAGGACGTGCAGAGCGCCGAAGTGCTTGTTGACGTTCTTCAGCACGACCAGGTCGTCCGCCCCGGGCGGTATGGCGTCCTTGGTCACCGATACTTCGGTCACGGCTTGTTGCTCCATCCTCCTCGGTTGGGAGGACAGTAATAACCCAGTGCGACCAGCGTCATTACATCTGAGGGGAAATTGAGCATAACGATCCGGCCGCAACCGGACACACCGTGTGAAGAGGGTCCACGATGTGCGTACCGGCTGGATAACGGAACGTGTCCGTGACCCGATCCCTCTTGACGCGGTCCTTACCCATCGGCGTGGATGCCTTGTGCGCATGCGCGCTGCGCGACTACCGGCCACAACGGAATGACGGATGAACTGGAGGGGGCCCGTATGAGACTGCTTCTTGTCGAGGACGACGATCACGTGGCCGCCGCCCTGTCCGCGATCCTGACCCGGCACGGCTTCGACGTCGTACACGCCCGGAACGGCGAAGAGGCCCTCCAGGCCCTGCTGCCCGCACAAGCGCCCCCCTTCGGAGTGGTCCTGCTCGACCTCGGCCTGCCCGACCAGGACGGCTACGAGGTCTGCGGCAAGATCCGCAAGCGCGGCTCGACACCGGTGATCATGGTGACCGCCCGCGCCGACGTACGCTCCCGGATACACGGCCTGAACCTCGGAGCCGATGACTACGTAGTGAAGCCGTACGACACCGGTGAGCTGATCGCCCGCATCCACGCGGTCATCCGGCGCCCCACGCCCGGCGGCGCGACGGCGCCCGGCGACAGCGAGCTGCGTCTCGGTTCCGTGCACATCGAACTGCCCACCCGGCAGGTCAGCGTGGCGGGTTCGGTTGTCCAACTGACCCGCAAGGAGTTCGACTTGCTCGCGCTCCTTGCCCAGCGCCCCGGAGTGGTGTTCCGCCGTGAACAGATCATCAGCGAAGTGTGGCGCACCAGTTGGGAAGGGACGGGGCGCACGCTGGAAGTGCACGTGGCGTCCCTGCGCTCCAAGCTGCACATGCCCGCCCTGATCGAGACGGTGCGCGGCGTCGGCTACCGCCTCGTCGCCCCGGCCACATAGCAAGAGCGAGGACAGGTGCGCTCCCGCCTCCTCCCGCTGCTGATCGTCCTCATGGCGGGCGTCCTGCTCGCGCTCGGGTTCCCGCTGGCCGTCAGTGTCGCGGCGGCGCAGCAGCAGAAGGTGATCGTCGACCGGATCGACGACACGGCGCGGTTCGCCTCCCTCGCGCAGTTCGTCACCAAACGCCCCACGGGCTCCCGGGTGAAGAGTGGCACGGACGAGCGCCGCGAGACGCTGCAGAAGGAACTCGACGACTACTACGAGGTCTACGGCATCAGAGCGGGTGTCTTCTACCGCGACGACGACCCCATGGCCCACGCCCCGGCCTCCTGGTACCTGCCCTCCAAGGGGGATGTCCGCCGAGCCTTCCAGGAGGCCCTGCGCTCCCGCGGCAGCCATGACCCCGAGCAGGTCTGGCCGTGGCAGCGCGGCCGCCTCGCCGTCGCGTCCCCGGTGATCAGGGACGGGGACGTGATCGCCGTGGTGGTCACCGACTCGCCCACGGGACGCATGCGTTCGAAGACGCTCCAGGGCTGGCTGCTCATCGCCGCGGGCGAATCGGCGGCCATGCTCCTGGCCGTGGGAGCGGCCCTGCGCCTCACCGGCTGGGTGCTGCGCCCGGTACGGGTCCTGGACGCCACCACGCACGACATAGCGACCGGACGCCTCAAGTCACGTGTCGCCGCCGCGGGCGGGCCACCGGAACTCAGACGCCTCGCCCGGTCGTTCAACGAGATGGCCGACCACGTGGAGGACGTGCTGGAACAGCAGCGTGCCTTCGTCGCCGATGCCTCGCACCAGCTGCGCAACCCTCTCTCCGCCCTGCTGCTCCGCATCGAACTCCTCGCCCTCGAACTGCCCGAGGGCAACGAGGAGATCGCCTCCGTCCGCACCGAGGGCAAGCGCCTGGCCCAGGTCCTCGACGACCTGCTCGGCCTGGCGCTCGCCGAGCACGCGGCGGCCGACCTGCGCCTCACGGACATCGGCGAGCTGGCGGCCGAGCGCGTCGCAGCCTGGCGGCCGCTCGCCGACGAGCGGGGCGTACGGCTCACGGGCGACTGCCCGGCGACCACCGGCTGGGCCGACCCGGTCGCCCTCTCCAGCGCGCTGGACGCGGTGATCGACAACGCCCTGAAGTTCACCCCCGAGGGAGGGCCGGTCCACGTGACGGTCTCCTCCAGCAACGGAACGACGACCGTGGTGGTCACCGACAGCGGGCCCGGTCTCACCGACGACGAGCTGGCGCGCGTCGGCGACCGCTTCTGGCGCAGCAACCGCCACCAGAACGTGCAGGGCTCGGGGCTCGGCCTGTCCATCTCGCGGGCCCTGCTCACGGCCGGCGGCGGCTCCATCGCGTACGCGCGGAACGAACCGCATGGACTGAAGGTGACCGTCAGCGTCCCCCGTAGCGGGCCGTCAGCGGCCTCCTGAGAGCCGCTGACGGCCCTCGCCAGGTTTCTCCCCGGCCCTTCCCGTGCCCCCGCTCACGGTTTGACCGAGCGGTAGTAGCGGCGCGCCCCGTCGTGCAGCGGGAGGGGATCGGTGAACAGGGCGGTCCGTAGATCGACCAGCTGGGCCGCATGCACCTCATCGCCGATGTGGTCGCGACTGTCGATCACGGTGCGGGTCAGCCCGGCGGTCAGGTCGGCATCGGCCCGGTCGGTCGTGACCAGAAGGTTCGCGACCGCCAGGGTGGGCACGGCGGACCCCTGCTGGGCGAGGGGGTAGGCGTCGGCCGGCATCGTCGCGGCCCGGTAGTAGCGCGAGGCGCCGCCCTGCTTGTGCAGCCTCTCGACGAGGTGGCCGAGCTGGACGAGGCGGAGGTCCATGTCCTTGGAGAGCGTGCGCACAGCGGTGGTCGGCAGCCCGCCCGACCAGAAGAAGGCATCGATGGAGCGGTTCTTCAGGAGGTCCGGCATGGTGTCGATGCCCGCGGACACCGGCTCGATGTCCGTCTCCGGATCGAGGCCCGCGGCGTCCAGCACCCTGTCCGCTATCAGCCGCACGCCCGAGCGGTCCTGCCCCACCGCCACCCGCTTGCCCCGCAGATCTGCCACGGACTGGATGTCGGAGCCCCGGGGCACCACCAGCTGGACGTAGTCGTCGTAGAGGCGTGCGCAGCCGCGCAGGCGGTCCGCCTCGGGCGCGCCCTCAAGGCGGTACTTCTCGACGGCGTCGGCGGCCGCGATGGTGAAATCGGCCTCGCCCGTCGCCACCCGCTCGATGTTCTGCGGCGACCCCTGGCTGTTGAGGAGCTCCACGTCCACCTTCGGCATGTCCTGCGAAATCGCTGTGCGCAGGAGCTTTCCGTACCGCTCGTAGACGCCGTTCCGCACGCCCGTGCTGAACTTCATCCGCCCGTTCGGAGAGTCCTCACCCACCGGAAACAGCCACCACGACAGCAGCCCGAGCACCACGAGCGCCGCGGCCGAGCCCTGAAGGGCGCGGCGCCTGCCGATGCGGGGGAGGACCTGGAGCATGCGCGCGATCCTGCCAGCCCGCTCACCGTGATGACCAGGGGCGAGGTCACACCACTCCCCGCTGCGAGCCGTCTCCGGAGTGCCCGGGTTCGCCATCGGCGGCCACGCGCGCGTGGCGACCCCGTACTCTGGGGGGCGAGATGAGCGCGAAGACTTACGAGGTGCGCACCTACGGGTGCCAGATGAACGTCCATGACTCCGAGCGGCTCTCCGGGCTGCTGGAGGACGCCGGCTACGAACGTGCGCCCGAAGGAGCCGACGGCGACGCCGACGTCGTCGTCTTCAACACGTGCGCCGTGCGCGAGAACGCCGACAACCGCCTGTACGGCAATCTCGGCCGCCTGGCCCCGATGAAGACGAAGCGTCCCGGGATGCAGATCGCCGTCGGCGGCTGCCTCGCCCAGAAGGACCGCGACACCATCGTCAAGAAGGCGCCCTGGGTCGACGTCGTCTTCGGCACGCACAACATCGGCAAGCTGCCGGTCCTCCTGGAGCGCGCCCGCGTCCAGGAAGAGGCACAGGTCGAGATCGCCGAGTCGCTCGAAGCCTTCCCGTCCACGCTGCCGACCCGGCGCGAGAGCGCGTACGCCGCGTGGGTCTCCATCTCCGTCGGCTGCAACAACACCTGCACCTTCTGCATCGTCCCCGCCCTGCGCGGCAAGGAGAAGGACCGCAGGACCGGCGACATCCTCGCGGAGATCGAGGCACTCGTCGGCGAGGGCGTCAGCGAGATCACCCTCCTCGGGCAGAACGTGAACGCGTACGGCTCCGACATCGGCGACCGAGAGGCCTTCAGCAAGCTGCTGCGCGCCTGCGGGAAGATCGAGGGCCTGGAGCGCGTGCGCTTCACCTCACCGCACCCCCGCGACTTCACCGACGACGTGATCGCCGCGATGGCCGAGACGCCGAACGTGATGCCGCAGCTCCACATGCCGTTGCAGTCCGGTTCGGACCCCGTCCTGAAGGCGATGCGCCGCTCGTACCGCCAGGACCGCTTCCTGGGGATCATCGAGAAGGTCCGCGCCGCCATGCCGGACGCGGCGATCTCCACCGACATCATCGTGGGCTTCCCCGGCGAGACCGAGGAGGACTTCGAGCAGACGATGCACGTGGTCCGCGAGGCCCGCTTCGCCAACGCCTTCACCTTCCAGTACTCCAAGCGCCCCGGGACCCCGGCCGCGACCATGGAGGGACAGATCCCCAAGGAGGTCGTCCAGTCGCGCTACGAGCGCCTGGTGGCCCTCCAGGAGGAGATCTCCTGGGAGGAGAACAAGAAGCAGGTCGGCCGCACCCTGGAGCTGATGGTCGCCGAGGGCGAGGGCCGCAAGGACGGCGCCACGCACCGCCTCTCCGGCCGCGCCCCCGACAACCGCCTGGTGCACTTCACCAAGCCGGACACCGAGGTGCGCCCCGGTGACGTCGTGACGGTCGAGATCACCTACGCCGCCCCGCACCACCTGCTCGCCGAGGGCACCGTGCTGAACGTGCGCCCCACGCGCGCGGGTGACGCCTGGGAGAAGCGCAACACCGAAGCGGCCGCGAAGCCCGCGGGCGTCATGCTGGGCCTGCCGAAGATCGGCGCTCCCGCGCCGCTGCCGGTGGCGACGGGGAGCGGCTGCGGCTGCGACTGACCTGAGGTGAGGGCCGTCGGCGGCGGGGGCCGCCGACGCCGGGTCGGGGGCTGCGATGGCACTCTGGGCGCTTCTGGTGGACAAGGCCGCCCACGAGGGTGTCGTACCCCTACCGGTTCTTGATCTGCGAGCTGGAGTGGGACTCGGGACCGGTCTCCCAGTAGGCGCGTTACGCTGCGGATCATGCTTGTCGCCGCCGCCGTGTGCCCTTGTCCGCCCCTGCTCGTCCCCGAAGTCGCAGCGGGGGCCGCTCCCGAACTGCACGCCGCGCGCGCGGCGTGCACGGACGCCATCGGGGTCCTCGCCGCCGCCAGGCCCGACCGGCTCGTGGTGGTGGGTCCCGCCGAGCCCAGCGGGCAGGGATCGCATGCGCAGGGGGCGCGCGGGTCCTTCCGGGACTTCGGGGTCGATCTCGACGTACGACTCGGTTACCCCCAGGGCGAGGCGGCCGGGCGGGAGCTTCCGCCGTCGCTCGCGGTGGCCGCCTGGCTGCTCGAGCGCACCCGCTGGTCGACCGCTCCCCTGGAAGGCCTGGGTGTGGGGGAACCACTTGCCGCCGAGCGGTGTATTCGACTCGGAGGGGAGATCGCGGGGCGAGCGGACCGCGTGGCCCTGCTGGTGATGGGCGACGCCAGCGCGTGCCGCACGCTGAAGGCGCCGGGGTACTTGGACGAGCGCGCGGCCGGCTTCGACGAGGAGGTCGGGCGGGCACTCGGCGCGGCTGACGTGGCGGCGTTGAAGGCGCTGGACGCCGAGCTCGCGCACGAACTGAAGGCGGCGGGCCGCGCCCCGTGGCAGGTGCTCGCCGGGGCGGCCGAGGGCGCGGCGCTGAGCGGCGAGCTGCTCTACGAGGACGCGCCGTACGGTGTGGGGTATCTGGTGGCCGCCTGGTCGTAGTGACGGGGTGGTGTTAGTGACCGGGTGGTCCTAGTGAGCGCTTGGACCTGGTGACCGTAGTGACCGCCTGGCCGCACCGCCTCCAGAGGCCGAGCGATTCCCGCCCCGTCCCACGGCGGCCCGTCCGTCGCCCGCCGCCTGACGCCTGCCGGCCGACGCCCGACGGCCGGACGGACAGGCCCGACGGCCGTGCTGACGCGGCCCCGACGGCCGCGGGGGGCCTGCGGAACAGGCCCGACGGTCATGCTGACGAGGCCCCCGCGGGCGCGCGGACGGGCGCCGGGCGGTCCCGCGGAAGGGCCCGCCGACTGTGCGGACAGCCGTCCCCGCGCACGGCGACGGCCGTGAAGCGGCATGCTTCACGGCCGTCCGCCGATGCGGGTCAGGGAGCCGGAGGGGGCGTCGGAGGCGCCGACGGCGGCGGAGTTGCGCTGCCGCCGTCGTCCTTGCCCTTGCCCTGGTCCTGCGCGGCGAGACGGTCGACGGCGTCCTTCGCCTTGCCCGTGCCCGCCTGGATCTTGTCGCTGTACTTGCCCTTGGTCTTCTTGTCGACCACCTTCGCGGCCTTCTCCAGACCGTGGTCGATCTTGTCCCCATGCTGCTGCGCGAGGTCCGAGACCTTGTCCTTGGCAGGGGCGAGCTTGGCTTTCATGCGGTCCAGGAAGCCCATGGGTTCACCTTCCCTCGCTTAGGGGCTGCGGGAGCTACTTTCGGGCGCCCTCACCGGCCTCGGTGTCGGCCGCCTTCTCGGCGGACTGCTGCTTCGGGATGTCCACGCCCTCCGCCGCGGCCGTCTCGTCGCCGCCCTCCGCAGGCTTGTCCTCGGCGGCGCTCTCCTTGTCCGTGCCGGTCTCGGCAACGGGCTTGGAATCGGTCGAGCCGGGGGAGCCCCCGGCGGTTCCCTCGTCCTTCTCCGGTTCGGCCGTCACCGACGCGGCGGCCGCTGCCTCGGTCGTCGTCTCTTCGCTGTCCTTGGCCTTCCGGCGGAACCTTGCAAAAACGCCCATATCTACTCCATACGTTACTCGTGTGGGCGAAATCCCGCGCCGCCCGGTGCGGCACATTGCGTCGCCCGGGTCGTCGGTCCTCGAAACCGGCGGCCGGAACCTCGCAACAGGCAACGACCTGAGAGCCCTGTCGTCACGTAGCTCGTTCGGGAAGTGGTCGTGGGGTTTGCGAGACTGGGGCGGTGAGTAGCGCAGCTCCCGCCCCGCGGGTCATCGCCGTCGTCGGCCCCACCGCGGCCGGAAAGTCCGATCTGGGCGTTTTCCTCGCCCAGCGTCTCGGGGGCGAAGTCGTCAACGCCGACTCCATGCAGCTCTACCGAGGGATGGATATCGGCACCGCCAAGCTGACGCCCGAAGAGCGCGACGGAGTCCCCCACCACCTCCTCGACATCTGGGACGTCACGGAGGCGGCCAGCGTCGCCGAGTACCAGAAGCTGGCCCGCGCGCACATCGACCGTCTCCTCGCCGTGGGGCGCTGGCCGATCCTGGTCGGCGGCTCCGGGCTGTACGTCAGGGGGGCCGTCGACCACCTGGAGTTCCCCGGCACCGACCCCGCCGTGCGCGCCCGCCTGGAAGAGGAGCTGGTCCTGCGGGGCCCCGGAGTGCTGCACGCCCGCCTCGCCGCCGCGGACCCCGGGGCCGCCCAGGCGATCCTGCCGAGCAACGGCCGCCGGATCGTCCGCGCCCTGGAGGTCATCGAGATCACCGGCAAGCCCTTCACCGCCAACCTGCCGAGGCCCGAGTCCGTGTACGACACGGTCCAGATCGGCGTCGACGTCGCCCGCCCCGAACTCGACGAACGCATCGCCACGCGCGTGGACCGCATGTGGGACGCGGGCCTGGTCGACGAGGTACGCGCGCTGGAGGCCCGAGGGTTGCGCGAGGGGCTTACGGCTTCGCGGGCGCTCGGCTACCAACAGGTGCTCGCCGCCCTCGCCGGAGAGTGCACCGAGGAGGAGGCGCGCGCAGAGACGGTGCGCGCCACCAAACGCTTCGCGCGCCGTCAGGACTCCTGGTTCCGGCGCGATCCCCGGGTGCACTGGCTCAGTGGGGCCGTGGCCGATCGCGGGGAACTCCCGGCACGCGCACTGGCGTTGGTCGAACGACCGGTCACAGCCTGATCACGTGATGGCATCGGGACGCTCCGGCGGTCATCCGGGCACCTGACGGCGTGCCATCATCGACCATCGATCGACCAGTGAAGTCCGAAGTGGGAGGGCGCGTGGCGATGGAGGCCGGCCCTCGTGACACCGCGCATGACGGTGGAGAGCAGCTGAGTCCCGACGGCCCCGACGAGGCGCCGGGAGGCGTGACGGACGACGGTCCCGGCGCGGACGAGATGTCCGCGGAGGCCGAGGTCGAGGTCGAGCTGCGCCCGCAGCGACGCCTGCGCATCTGGCAGCTCGCGCCCATCGTGATCCTCGCCGCGGTCGGATCCCTGATGTTCGCCTTCCCGCTCGCCTTCGAGTTCGGCGACGGCGGCGCGGTGGTCGCCATGCTCGGACTGCTGCTCAGCTGCTGTGCGGCCGGCTGGGGGATGATGGCCGCCCGCCGGGTGGGGCACACCTGGCCCGGGCTGCCCGAGCGCGGCTCCGGACGCCGCCCGGACTGGCGGGTCGTCTCCGCGTACGCCCTGCTGTTCGTCGGCGCCGCCGTCCTCGCCGTGTGGCGGGTGGCCCGACTCCGCTGAGGCCGCCACCGGCAGCCCGCGGGCACCGGGCCGACCGAGTGTCGTACCCACCCCGTACGATCGAGGGATGAGCACGCGGATCGCCTTCCTCAAGGGGCACGGGACCGAGAACGACTTCGTGATCATCCCGGACCCGGACAACGCCATCGAGCTGCCCCCGGCCGCCGTCGCCGCCCTGTGCGACCGCCGGGCGGGCATCGGTGGCGACGGCGTCCTGCACGTCGTACGCTCCGCCGCCCACCCCGAGGCCCGTCATCTCGCGGACGAGGCCGAATGGTTCATGGACTACCGCAACGGCGACGGGTCGATCGCCGAGATGTGCGGCAATGGAGTGCGCGTCTTCGCCCGGTACCTCCAGCACGCGGGACACATCGGCGCCGGCGACCTGGCGGTGGCCACCCGTGGCGGGGTGAAGACCGTGCACATCGCCAAGGCGGAATCCGGCGGCGAGATCACCGTGGGCATGGGCAAGGCGCGCCTCTCCGGAGACGACGTCACGGTCTCGGTCGCCGACCACGAGTGGCCCGCGCTCAACGTGAACATGGGCAACCCCCACGCGGTCGCCTTCGTGGACGACCTCTCCCAAGCGGGCAACCTCTACGCCCCGCCGCTCTTCAGCCCCGCTGCCGCCTACCCGGACGGGGTGAACGTCGAGTTCGTCGTCGACCGCGGCCCGCGTCACGTCGCCATGCGCGTGCACGAGCGCGGCGCGGGGGAGACCCGCTCGTGCGGCACCGGCACGTGCGCCGTGGCCGTGGCCGCGGCCCGCAGGGACGGCGTGGACCCGGCCGCCACCGGCGCCCCGGTCACGTACACCGTCGACGTGCTCGGCGGGCGGCTGGTGATCACCGAGCGGCCCGACGGCGAGATCGAGATGACCGGCCCCGCCGTGATCGTCGCCGAAGGCGAGTTCGCGTCCGAATGGCTCGAAACGGCAATCGCATGAACTGTCGCTCGAATGGGTGATCCGTTTCACGCTCGGCGAGAGGTGGTCAGTGCCGCGTGATGGGCTCGGTAGCATCAAGCACCGGCCCGGACGGAGTACGTCACCGTCCGTTCACCGCCGGTCGACGCAGCCGGAGGTGCCCATGAGCGCGGAGGCCACGAACCCTGCCACGCCCGTCCCCATGACGACCGGGGGCCAGCGCAGGCGCGGCCGCGCCCGTCTCGACCTGCGCAGGCTCGGCAGGGCCGCCCTGCTGGGGCCCGCCACCCGCGACCGCCTCCCCGACGCGATCGGCCACGTGGCGGAGGCACACCGGGCCCACTATCCGGACGCCGACCTGGAGCCGCTGCGCCGTGCGTACGTCCTGGCGGAGTCCTCGCACCGGGGCCAGACGCGCAAGAGCGGCGAACCGTACATCACGCATCCCCTCGCCGTGACCCTGATCCTCGCCCAGCTCGGCGCGGAGATCACCACCTTGACCGCGTCCCTGCTCCACGACACCGTCGAGGACACCGACGTGACCCTCGACCAGGTCCGGGCCGAGTTCGGTGACGACGTCTGCTATCTCGTCGACGGCGTCACCAAACTCGAAAAGGTCGACTACGGAGCGGCGGCCGAGCCGGAGACCTTCCGCAAGATGCTCGTCGCCACCGGTAACGACGTACGCGTCATGTCGATCAAACTCGCCGACCGCCTGCACAACATGCGCACGCTCGGTGTCATGCGCCCCGAGAAGCAGGCCCGCATCGCCAAAGTGACCCGGGACGTCCTCATTCCGCTCGCCGAGCGCCTCGGCGTACAGGCGCTCAAGACCGAGCTGGAGGACCTCGTCTTCGCGATCCTCCACCCGCAGGAGTACGCCGAGGTCAAGGCCCTCATCGACGCCAACGCCGCAAGCGAGCGGGACCCGCTCGGGGACATCGCGGGCGAGGTGCGCGGCGTGCTCCGAGAGGCGGGCATCACCGCCGAGGTCCTCATCAGGCCGCGGCACTTCCTCTCCGTCCACCGGGTGCACCGCAAGCGCGGTGAGCTGCGCGCCTCGGACTACGGCCGCCTCCTCGTGCTCGTCAACGAAGACGCGGACTGCTACGGAGTCCTCGGCGAACTGCACACCTGCTTCACGCCGGTCGTCTCGGAGTTCAAGGACTTCATCGCCGTACCGAAGTTCAACCTCTACCAATCGCTGCACACGGCGGTGGCCCGCCCCGACGGCCAGGTCGCCGAGGTCCTCATCCGCACGCACCAGATGCACCAGGTGGCCGAGGCGGGCGTCGTCGCACTGCGCAATCCCTACGCTCCTTCTTCGGAGGAGCCCTCCGAGCGGGCCGACGACGAGCGTGTGGACCCGACCAGGCCCGGCTGGCTCTCCCGGCTCCTCGACTGGCAGGAGGCCGCGCCCGACCCGGACACGTTCTGGTCGACGCTGCGCGAAGACCTCGCGCAGGACCGCGAGATCGCCGTCTTCCGCCCCGACGGCGGCACGCTCGGCCTGCCCGCAGGCGCCAGCTGCGTGGACGCCGCCTACGCCCAGTACGGCGAGGACGCGCACGCATGCATCGGCGCACGCGTCAACGGCCGTCTGGCGACGCTCAGCACCGTCCTGCGGGACGGCGACACCGTGCAGTTGCTCATGGGGCAGGACGCCACCTCCGGGCCGTCGAGCGAGTGGCTCGACCACGCCCGCACGCCCGGCGCCCGCATCGCGATCAGGCGCTGGCTGACGACGCATCCGACGCCCGCTCCCGCCCCCACGCCGTCCCGTCGGCGGCCGGCCCGGCAGACACCGGTGACCACGCCCCGCCCCGAGGCCGCCGACGCGCCTCGCCCGGCCGCCGCGAGCGCCGTGGTGGACCGCGAGGGCGCGACCGTGCGCCTGGCGGGGTGCTGTACGCCGGTGCCGCCCGACGCCATCACCGCCTTCGCCGTGCGCGGAGGCGTCGTAACCGTCCACCGTGTCGGCTGTCCGGCGGTGGAGCGCATGAAGGAAGTGGGGCGCGCGGAGGTCGGTGTGCGCTGGGGGGACACCACGGAGTGCCGGGTGACCCTGACCGCCGAATCGTTCGGCCGCGCCCACCTCCTCGCCGACCTCACCGAAGCAATCGCCCTTGAGGGCGTCGCCATCATCTCCGCGACCGTGGAACCGCCCACCCAGCAGCGCGTCCGCCACACGTACACGCTGCAACTGCCGGACGCGGCGCACCTTCCGGCGCTGATGCGGGCCATGCGCGCCGTGCCGGGCGTGTACGACGTGAGCCGCGCCCAGCACCCGGCCGCCGCCCACTGACCCCGGGGGCCGGGACCGTCGACTCGGCTCATCGAACGGAGGCACGGCGACTCGTTCGAGTGGCCGGAACGCGCGTCGTCACCCCATGACGGGCCCGCGCTGATAGCCGTAAGCCATGCTGCTCACCCCTCGGATCACGGCCCAGCGGCCGAAGGCCCTTCGCACCCCCCGCATCGCCGCGGCACTGATCGCGGCGACCGCATCCGCCGCCCTCGTCGCCGCGAGCGCGCCGTCGCCGGCCGCCCCGCTCGGCATCGGCGACCCGCTCTTCCCGCACCTGGGCAACCCCGGGTACGACGTGGACTCGTACGACATCGCTTTCACCTACCGCGGTGACAACCGCAAGCCCCTGGATGCCGTCACCAAGATCGACGCCCGTGTCACGTCGCCCCTGGAGCGCGTGAACCTCGACTTCACCCACAGCAAGGTCCGCTCCGTCGAGGTCAACGGCGAAACCGCCCGCTTCGACAGCACCGGTGAGGACCTGGTCCTCACGCCGTCCGCGCCGGTCGCGCCCGGCGAGCGGCTGCGGATCACCGTCCGGCACACCAGCGACCCCGTCTCCACCAAGGACGCCCAGAGCGGCTGGCTGCGCACGAGGGACGGGCTCGCCATGGCCAACCAGGCGGACGCCGCCCACCTGGTCTTCCCGTGCAACGACCATCCGGCGGACAAGGCGGCGTTCACCTTCCGTGTCACGGCCCCCAAGGGGCTCACCGCTGTCGCCAACGGCCTGCCGGTAGCCAAAGCGCGCCGTGCCGACGGGACCACCACGTGGGCGTACCGCACCCGCCACCCCATGGCGACCGAACTGGCGCAGGTGTCGATCGGGCGCTCCACCGTGGTGCACCGCAAGGGCCCGCACGGCCTTCCCGTACGCGATGTGGTGCCCACCAAGGACCGCAAGCTCCTGGAGCGCTGGCTGAAGAAGACGCCCGGCCAGATCGACTGGATGGAGAAGAAAGTCGGCCGCTACCCCTTCGAGACCTACGGCATCCTGGTCGCCGACGCGCGGACCGGCTTCGAACTGGAGACACAGACGCTCTCTCTCTTCGAGAGAGAGCTCTTCACCCGCCCCGAGTACCCCGAGTGGTACGTCGACGCGATCATGGTGCACGAACTGGCGCACCAGTGGTTCGGTGACAGCGTGAGCCCGCGGACCTGGTCGGACCTCTGGCTCAACGAAGGCCACGCCACCTGGTATGAGGCGCTCTTCGCCGAGGAGAAGACGAAGCGGCTCATGAAGGACCGGATGCGGGCTGCCTACGCCCGGTCGGACGGCTGGCGCGCGGCCGGCGGACCGCCCGCCAAGCCCAAGGAGCCCGCTCCCGGGCAGAAGACCAGCCTCTTCCGGCCCGTCGTCTACGACGGCAGCGCCCTGGTCCTCTACGCGCTGCGCCAGGAGATCGGGCGCCGGGCGTTCGAGCACCTTGAGCGGCAGTGGGTCCACATGCACCGTGACGGCAACGCCACGACCGCCGACTTCGTGCGGCTCGCCTCCGAGGTCGCGGGCCGTGACCTGGGAGGATTCTTCGACGCCTGGCTGTACGGGCCGAAGACGCCGCCCATGCCGGGGCACCCGGACTGGCGTACGGGAGCGCCGGAAGGGAAATAACTTCCCGGCAGGGAAAAACACGGATGACGAGACGACCCGTTTCGTGCAACCATCTTCAGGTCGACGGCACGGCCGGTCCGGACTCCGGGGTTTCCCCTCGGGGACATCTCAGGGTCGGCCGAGGCCGGTCCCGGGAATCTCCGGGCCGACCCGGGCGTTGTCGACTGTGACGGGTGACGCATCCGTCGGTGACGGATCAGGGATCCGTCCGTATTCCATCGACGCATCGACGTAAGGACCCAATGACCTCCTCTTCTTCCCCTTCCCAGGACGCACAGAGCTTCGCGCAGAACTACCCCGAAGGTCTTCGGGCCGATGCCCTGATGGAAGAGGACGTCGCCTGGAGCCACGAGATCGACGGAGAGCGGGACGGCGAGCAGCTCGACCGCTCCGACCGCGCGGCTCTGCGCCGCGTCGCCGGGCTCTCCACCGAACTCGAGGACGTCACCGAAGTCGAGTACCGCCAGCTCCGCCTGGAGCGCGTGGTCCTCGTCGGCGTGTGGACCTCCGGGACCGTGGACGATGCGGAGAACTCCCTCGCCGAGCTGGCCGCTCTCGCGGAGACCGCGGGTGCGCTCGTGCTCGACGGCGTCATCCAGCGCCGCGACAAGCCGGACCCGGCGACGTACATCGGCTCCGGCAAGGCTATTGAGCTGCGTGACATCGTGCTCGAGACCGGCGCCGACACCGTCGTCTGCGACGGTGAGCTGAGCCCCGGCCAGCTGATCCACCTCGAAGACGTGGTGAAGGTCAAGGTGGTCGACAGGACCGCCCTGATCCTCGACATCTTCGCCCAGCACGCCAAGTCCCGAGAGGGCAAGGCACAGGTGGCCCTCGCGCAGATGCAGTACATGCTGCCGAGGCTCCGCGGCTGGGGTCAGTCGCTCTCCCGTCAGATGGGTGGCGGCGGCGGTGGCGGCATGGCCACCCGTGGTCCCGGTGAGACCAAGATCGAGACGGATCGGCGACGGATCCGCGAGAAGATGGCGAAGATGCGCCGTGAGATCGCGGAGATGAAGACGGGCCGCGACATCAAGCGGCAGGAGCGCCGACGCAACAAGGTGCCTTCGGTCGCGATCGCCGGCTACACGAACGCGGGCAAGTCCTCGCTCCTCAACCGCCTCACGGGCGCGGGCGTCCTGGTGGAGAACGCACTGTTCGCCACCCTCGACCCGACCGTGCGCCGGGCCGAGACGCCGACCGGCCGTCTCTACACGTTGGCCGACACCGTCGGATTTGTACGGCATCTGCCGCATCACCTCGTCGAGGCGTTCCGGTCCACGATGGAGGAGGTCGGCGACTCCGACCTGATCCTGCACGTGGTGGACGGTTCGCACCCGGTGCCGGAGGAGCAGCTGGCCGCCGTGCGCGAGGTGATCCGTGATGTGGGCGCCACCGACGTGCCCGAGATCGTCGTGATCAACAAGGCCGACGCGGCGGACCCGCTGGTCCTCCAGCGGCTGATGCGGAACGAGAAGCACGCGATCGCGGTCTCCGCGCGCACCGGTGCCGGTATCGCGGAGCTCCTCGCGCTGATCGACTCCGAACTGCCGCGGCCCAAGGTCGAGATCGAGGCCCTCGTCCCGTACACCCACGGCCAGCTCATCTCGCGTGCGCACGCCGAGGGCGAGGTCCTCTCCGAGGAGCACACCGGTGAGGGAACCCTGCTCAAGGCGCGGGTGCACGAGGAACTCGCCGCGGAACTCGGGCCGTACGTACCGGCCACCCGCTGACGGCAGCCGGTCCGGTCACGGTCCGGCCCAGTCACACGGCGAAGGCCCGCCCCCTCTCGCAGGGGGCGGGCCTTCGCCGTGTCCGTTGCTTCGGTTACTTCAGTTACTTCGGTTACTGAGAGCCGTACTTCTTGCTCATCATGTCGTAGACCTGCTCGGCGCCCTTGCCCAGCTGCGGTCCCGCCAGCCAGGTGTTCTCGGCCGGGCCGATGGAGGTGTTCGACACGAGCTCGGTCTTGTCGCCCACCATCCGGAACCAGCCGCCGCCGGACGAGCCGCCGGTCATGGTGCAGCCGATGCGGTACATCGTCGGCAGGCTCGGCGACAGCGAGAGACGGCCCGGCTTGTCCACGCACTTGTGCATGATCAGACCGTTGTAGGGAGGAGCGGCCGGGTAGCCCCAGGCGCCCATCGAGCTCACGCTCCGCGTGGTCGGAGTCGAGAAGTCGACATCGAGCGCGTTGCCCACGGTCTCCTCGAGGGACTTGCCGCCCCGCTCCGGCTTCACGTGCATCACGGCGTAGTCATGCGTCGCGCCCGCGCCGCCCGTCGGACCGCCCTCGTTGATCCACTCGTTGGAGGTCGATACCCAGTCCGCCCAGTACTGGCCGTAGGGGGCGATCTCCTGCGCGGCCGCGTTGCCCAGCTCGGCCTCGGACTTGCCGAGGTCGTTGTAGGCGGGCACGAACGCGATGTTGCGGTACCAGCCGCCCTCGGCGCCGGCGTGCACGCAGTGGCCCGCGGTCCACACGAGGTTGGACTTGCCCGGGTTGCGCGGGTCCTTCACGACAGTGCCGGAGCAGACCATCGAACCCTCGGGAGAGTCGAAGAAGATCTTGCCGACGGGGGCGGCGTTCTCGTGGTACGGCGTCTTCTCGGGCTTGGCCCGGACCGGCGACGGGGCGGGGTCGGTCGCGCCCTGGTCGGCGCTCGCGTCCTTCGCTGCGATCGTCTTGTTCGGGTCCTTGGCCTTCTTCATCCGCTCGGGCTTCCAGAGCCCGGCGATGACCGGATTGACGAAGTCCTTGGACTCGCGCAGCCAATCGTCCTTGTCCCAGTTCTTCCAGGCGCCGTTCCTCCACTGGTCCGGGTCGATACCGTGCTCCTTGAGCTTGTCGGCGAGCTCGCCGGGCAGCTTGGAGTCGGCACTCTCGGAACCGGCGTCGGAGCCGTCGGATCCCTGGGAAGCGGCGGTGTCCGGCTTGCCGCTCGCCTTGTCCTCGCTGGGACCGCAGGCCGTGGCGGTGAGCGCCAGGGTCGCCGCGAGCCCGGTGGCGGCGAGTGCGGCGCGCCGGCCACGGCTGCGCGCGAAGAGCGCACGAGTGGAACGCATGGTGCTATTACCCCCGATAGAACGAGATTGCATCATTGGTACGTGATTGCGGCATTGTCATGTGCGTGGTGATGGCCATGGAGATGGGCATGCGCCACAGGACATGTATGTCATGGACGCGTCATGCAAGGCTCCGGGAAGCCCGGTAAACCCCGCGTTGACACAACATCCCACTATGCCTGTGAGGTTGGGGACGAACAGCGGCGGGGCCGTGAAGGTTTCCGGCGGCCCCGCCGTTGTACGGCATGCGGTATGAGAGACCTGGCTTACCGGGAGTCCGATTTGCCAGGGCCGACTTACTGTCCGGCGAACTTCTTGCTGACCGCCGTGTAGATGCCCTTGGCCTCCTTGCCCAGGCGCGGACCGGCCAGCCAGCCCGCCGTCACCGGACCGATGGAGGTGTTCGAGACCAGGGCGGGCTTGCCGTCCTGGCCCTGCGCCACCCAGCCGCCGCCGGACGAGCCGCCGGTCATCGTGCAGCCGATGCGGTACATCGTCGGGTCGGGCTTGGTGAGCGAGAGCCGGCCCGGCTTGTCGGCGCACTGGAACAGCTTCTGGCCGTCGAAGGGCGGCGCCGCCGGGTAACCCGTGGCCGTCATCGTCTTGATCTGCGGAACCGCGAGGGCGTCGAAGTCCACCGGGAGCGCCGAACCGACGGTCTCCTCGAGCGACTTGCCCTCGCTGCCCTTCTCGGGCGCCACGTGAATCACCGCGAAGTCGTACGGTGCGCCCTTGCCGCCCGTCGGACCGCCCTGCTCGATCCACTGGTCGGAAGTCTGCGCCCAGTCACCCCACCAGACGCCGTACGGAGCGATCTCTTCCTTGGGGGCGTTCTGCAGCTCCGCGGCCGACTTGCCGCTGTCGTTGTACGAGGGGACGAAGACCATGTTGCGGTACCAGCCGCCCTTGGCACCGGCGTGCACGCAGTGGCCGGCGGTCCACACCATGTTGGACTTGCCCGGGTGAGCCGGGTCCTTGATGACGGTCGCGGAGCAGACCATCGAACCCTCGGGCCCGTCGAAGAACAGCTTGCCCGACTCGGCTGCCTGGGCGTGGTACGGCGCCTTCACGGCTGCCGCCTCGACGGGCTCGGGCGTCGGGTCGGTGATGCCCTGGTCACCGGAGATGTCGTTGTCGTCGACGCTGCGGTCCGGGTTCTTGTCGGCGTCCCGCATCCGGTCGGAATCCCAGAGGTCCTCGATGATCGGGTTGACGAAGTCACCGGCCTCGCGCAGCCAGTCGTCCTTGTCCCAGTTCTTCCAGGCGCCGTTCTTCCACTTGTCCAGGTCGATCCCGTGCTCCTTGAGCCGGTCCTGGAGGTCCGCCGGAAGCTTGATCTTGTCATCGCCGTTGCTGCCGCCGCCCTCGCTGTCACCGGGCTGCGCCGAGGAGGAGTCGCCGTCGGCGTTGTCCTCGGTGGGGCCGCAGGCCGTGGCGGTCAGAACGAGCGCCGCGCCGAGCGCCACCGCGGCCGCCACGGGGGAGGTCCTGGTGCGCGCACTCCTCCCACTGCGGGCGGTGAAGAGCGGACGTATGGGTCGCATCGTGAGATTCCCCCTGGGCCTCGAAAAACGTTCAAAGAGCTGGACATCCGGGTGCGGAGCACCCGTCGCCCACCGGCGCGGATCCCCATCATTCGGGGGAGCGGCGCGCTGTCCCTGGTGAGCGGCCCCCCACACTATGCCGATGCCGTTGGGGACGGCCGACGGAAGGGCAACGGTTCCGTCACGGCAAGGATCTTCCGATGACCCGTGATCCCGGGGGTTCACCGTCGTTGGTACGTACGGGGGAGTCGCGGCCAGCGTTCATCCCCCTGCCAGCTCGCCTGCACCCACGGTCATATGGGCTCACCGGAGTCACGACCGGGCGTGCTTGTCCACAGCGGGAGGACCAACAGTCGTGGCCGTGACCGAGCCTGCGCCCGCGGCGGTGTCCGCAGCGTGTTCCGTAGCGCAGCCCTTGCAGCCCTTGCAGCCCTTGCAGTCCTCACAGTCTGTTGGGGTTGGGGGGACTTCGGAGGATGGAGAAATCGGGGGGAGGGGGGAGAGCGGGGGGAGTGAGGCGGCTGAGGTGATGGGGGAGGCCGGAGGGGATGGTCGGCCGGAGCGGCGCGGTTGGGGCGAGGAGCCTGGGCGAGGCGGAGAACGCGGTCGGGCCGCCGACCGGGCCGCCGGTGGGGCCGCCGTGGCTTCCGCGCGGTCCGGTGAGAGTGTCGAGTGCGTGGAGACCACCCTGCCTGTGTCCCCTGTGCCGTTTCTGCCGGTGGAGCCGGTGCGGTCTGAGAACTCCTCGCAGCCCGTCGCGCAGGAGGGCATCCTGCGGCGGCAGTCCGCGCGCGAGTCGGCCGCTCGCACCTACGCCCGGGCCCTGCCGATCGTGCCGGTGCGGGCGCGCGGCATGACCATCGAGGGCGCGGATGGGCGCCGCTACCTCGACTGCCTCTCAGGTGCCGGAACCCTGGCCCTCGGCCACAACCACCCGGTGGTGCTCGAAGCCATCAGGAAGGTCCTGGACTCGGGGGCGCCGCTGCACGTCCTCGACCTGGCCACACCCGTCAAGGACGCCTTCACCACCGAGCTGTTCAGCACACTGCCGAGCGGCCTCGCCGAGCGTGCGCGGATCCAGTTCTGCGGCCCCGCCGGAACGGACGCCGTGGAGGCCGCGCTGAAACTGGTCCGCGCGGCCACCGGTCGCGACGGCATGCTGGCCTTCACCGGCGCCTACCACGGCATGACGGCAGGAGCGCTCGAAGTATCCGGTGGCGCGCAGGACGTACGGGTCGCGCGCCTCCCATACCCGCAGGACTACCGCTGCCCGTTCGGCCTCGGCGGCTCACGCGGCGCAGAACTCTCCGCCCGCTGGACCGAGAACCTCCTCGACGACGCCAAGTCGGGCGTCCCGGTCCCCGCAGGCATGATCCTCGAACCCGTGCAGGGCGAGGGCGGCGTCCTTCCGGCGCCCGATGCCTGGCTCCGCCGGATGCGTGAGATCACCGCGGCACGCGGCATCCCGCTCATCGCCGACGAGGTCCAGACGGGCGTCGGGCGGACCGGCGCCTTCTGGGCCGTCGAACACAGCGGCGTCGTACCGGACGTGATGGTGCTCTCCAAAGCGATCGGCGGCAGTCTGCCCCTCGCCGTCGTGATCTACCGAGACGACCTCGACGTCTGGGCCCCCGGTGCCCACGCCGGCACCTTCCGCGGTAACCAACTCGCCATGGCAGCGGGCGCGGCGACTCTCGCATACGTCCGCGAGAACGGCCTCGCCGAACGTGCCGCCACGTTGGGCGCCCGCATGATCAGCCAACTCCGTTCCTTGGCCGCGGCCCACCCGTGCATCGGAGAGGTCCGCGGCCGGGGCCTGATGATCGGTGTCGAACTCGTCGAGCCAGGTGAGCCTGGTGTTCCCCGTGTTCTAAGTGCGCCCGTAGAGCCCGTCGAGGTCGGGGAGCCCGTCGGGTCGGTTGAACTGACGGTGGCGGGCTCGGGCTCCGCGTGCGGCGGGACCGAGGCCGGGGGACTGTTGACCGCCAATGGTGACGTCACCGGCAACCAGGGCTCCGAGAACATGCCGACGGTTGGCCGGCCCGGTACAGCACACGACCCGCTCATCAGGGGCACCGACCATGTGCCGCCCGCTGCCCGCCCTCGCCCGCCGGCACCCCAACTGGCCGCCGCCGTACAGCGCGAGTGCCTGCGGCGCGGCCTCATCGTCGAACTCGGCGGCCGCCACTCCAGCGTCGTACGACTCCTTCCCCCGCTGACCATCACCGACGAACAGGCGGCCGCGGTCCTTGACCGGCTCGCCGACGCGCTGACCACCGCGGCGCGTTCCCACCACGGATAGCCAAGACGGACCCGGACCGCCCCGCGGCGGCCCTGACATGCCGGGCGCGCCCCGGACCCGTCGCCACACGGAGCCCGAACCACCTCACAAGGAACCTCCTTTGAACGCCACCCCCGCATCCGAAGGCCGCCCCCACCTCGACGCCCCAGGCATGTGCGTCACGCAATCCCCCTTGGTGGCGGAGTCCGGTACGGTCCCCCGGCAGAAATGTGGTGGCCAAGAGGCCGACCACCTGCGCGGGACGGCCATCGACCTGCTGGAGCACCCCGACCCGCACACCGCCGCGCAGGCGGCCGCCGTCGAGAGCCTCCTGCGCTGCTGGGTCAGGGAGAACAACCTTCCGGCACCGGAACAGGGCGCCCTGCGCCTTCCCCTCCACGCCAGCGGCACGGCCCTGCTCGTCCCCGTGCACTACTGGTCGGCCACCGGCTGGCACCGCTTCGGCCTGCCCTACCTGGAGGACGGCCCGGCCAGCGCCCCTCCCGTCGACGCGGTGACCGTCGCCGCCCTCCTCGGCCGCGAGACGGCACGCCGCGACGCGGAACCGACGACGGCCGGTCCGGCGGCGGGCACTCCGGCGGCGGGGGGCACGGCAGAAGTCGTGAGCCGGGAGGGCGATAAGCGCGCGGCAGGCCCCGTGAGCTCGACGAGCCCAGTGAACCCGGCAGGTCCGGTGAGCCCGGCGGATCCGATCAGCTCGGCGGATTCGATGAGCCCGGCAGGTCCGGCGAGCCCGGTAGCTCCGGTGAGCCCGGCGGGGTCAGCGAAATCGGCAGGCTCAGCGGAACCGGCAGGCTCAGCGGAACCGGCAGGCTCAGCGGAACCGGCAGGCTCAGCGGAATCCGCCAGCTCAATGGAACCGGCAGAACCGGTCACCTCGGCAGGCTCGATGCCCCCAGCCACGCCGAAGCAACCGACGGAGCCAGACCCGCCAGCCACAGGAACCCCGACACCCGCAGCGAACCGGGCAGCGCAGGCGAACCCAGGCGGGTCAACGCCCCCGACCACGGCGCCCCCCGCAGCTGCGCCCCCGGCAGCTGCGCCCCCGGCAGGCCCCGTCGACGGCGCCGACCTGGTCGGCCGGGTCGCCGACTCGGTCCGCCGCACCGCCCAGTTCATCGCCGACCGTCGCGCCAGCCCGGCCGACGAACCCGACCTGTTTCTCGCCGCCGAACAATCGCTGCTCCTCGGCCACCCCCTCCACCCGACCCCCAAAAGCCGCGAGGGCCTGTCCGACACCGAATCCCGCCTCTACTCACCGGAGTCGCGCGGAGCCTTCGCACTGCACTGGCTGGCCGTCGACCCCTCCGTGCTCGCCGCGGACTCGGCCTGGACCGAGCGTGGGCGTACGCTCCCGGCCGACCAGCTCGCCGCCCGCCTCGCAGGCCCTGAACTGCCGCTGCCGGATGGCCGCGTTGCCCTGCCCGTACACCCATGGCAGATCCGCGAGCTCCGGCACCGCCCCACGGCGGCCGAACTCCTCGACGCGGGCCTCCTCCAGGACCTCGGCCCTCATGGCGCCCCCTGGCACCCCACCTCCTCCGTACGCACCCTCTACCGTTCCGGCGCAGCCGCCATGCTCAAGCTCTCGCTCGGCGTGCGCATCACCAACTCCCGTCGTGAGAACCTCCGCAAGGAACTCCATCGCGGCGTCGAAGTCCACCGGCTGCTGCGCAGCGGCCTCGCCAAGCAGTGGCAGGCGGCGCACCCCCGCTTCGACATCGTCCGCGACCCCGCGTGGCTCGCTGTCAATGACCGTGACGGTGCGCCCGTGGCCGGGCTCGACGTCATGATCCGGCACAACCCCTTCGGCCCCGGGGACGACGCCACCTGCGTCGCGGGCCTCGTCTCGCCCAAACCTTCGACGCTGCCCGCCTGCCAGGACCTCCGGCTGATGCGCTCCCGGCTCAGCGAGACGGTGACCAGGCTGGCGGGACGGACGGGCCGCCCCCGAGGCGCGGTCGCCACCGAGTGGTTCCTGCGCTACCTGGAGACCGTCGTCCGCCCTGTGCTGTGGCTGGACAGCGAGGCGGGCGTCGCTCTGGAAGCGCACCAGCAGAACACGATCATCCTTCTCGATTCCGAGGGCTGGCCCGTGGGCGGCCGCTACCGCGACAACCAGGGCTACTACTTCCGCGAATCCCGGCGTGCCGAACTCGACCGGCGACTCCCCGGCATCGGGCAGCACAGCGACACCTTCGTCGCGGACGACGTGACCGACGAGCGGTTCGCCTACTACCTCGGCATCAACAACGTCCTGGGTCTGATCGGAGCATTCGGCGCCGAACGTCTGGCGGACGAGAGGTTGTTGCTCGCGGCCTTCCGGCGCTTCCTCGGCGACATCGCATCCGGCCCCGACCGGCTGCGCACCTCGCTGCCCACGATGCTGCTCGACTCACCCGTGTTGCGGTGCAAGGCCAACCTGCTGACCCGGCTCCACGGCCTCGACGAGCTCGTCGGCCCGGTCGACACCCAGTCCGTGTACGTCACCATCACCAACCCCCTCCATTCCTGAGGAACATGCCCCACCTCTCCAGACTCTTCTGACTCTTCTGACAGGAGCGACGCCGTGTCTCCCACCGATGCGAGCACCGACGCCGGCACCGAACCCGCGGCCTCCGGCGCCGATGGCGCGGACGGCGCGGACACCCTCGACCTGCGCCTGCCCGACGAGCTCGTCGCCCTGCTGGCCGAGAGCGACGAGCGAACTCCGCGAACGGCAGCTCACATCGAGCACGGCGAACGAGCGCCGCACCATGCTCCGGGCACCGTGGCGGTGGAGGACCTCCTCGACGGCATCGCCGCCTGGGGGCCGGTCACCACCGACGCCGGTGTCTTCCAACTCGTACCTGTCCGCCTCGAACGCGACCTCCCGTTGATCAGCCGGTGGATGAACGACCCCGCGGTGGCGGCCTTCTGGGAACTGGCGGGACCCGAAGCCGTCACCGAGGAGCACCTTCGCCCCCAGCTCGACGGAGACGGACGCAGCGTGCCCTGCCTCGGCGTGCTCGAAGGCATGCCGATGAGCTACTGGGAGATCTACCGCGCGGACCTCGACCCGCTGGCCCGCCACTACCCCTTCCGCCCGCACGACACCGGCATCCACCTCCTCATCGGTGGCGTCGTCAACCGCGGCCGCGGCCTTGGCACAGCACTGCTCAGGGCCGTCGCAGACCTTGTCCTCGACCGCCGCCCCGCATGCGCACGCGTCATCGCAGAACCCGACCTTCGCAACACCCCCTCCGTCTCCGCATTCCTGAGTGCTGGCTTCCGCTTCTCCGCCGAAGTGGACCTGCCCGACAAACGGGCGGCGCTCATGGTCCGCGACCGAGCCCTGCGCGCAGTGCTCTGACCCGATCACTCTTGGTGCACCGCTCGACCCGATCCGGTTCCCTCCCTGAGGAGTCCACGTGCCGAATCCGTCCGCCAGCCCCATCTCCTGCCCCTCCACCGCGCTCTACGACCCGCCCGAGCTGACCCAGGACAGATGGCGTGAGGCCGGACGCCGACTGCTCGCCAAGATGATCGGCGAGTTCGCGTACGAGGAGATCATCCGGCCCGTGCCGGCCATGGAGATGGAGACGGACACCTACCGTCTCCACCTCGAACCGGCGAAGCCGGCCGCAGCTGACACGCCGCTCGGTGTCCACCGTGACCACGACGGCCCCTGCCTCACCTTCCGCGCCCGCCGCGGCTCGTACGGCGGCTGGCACGTGGACCCCGCCAGCTTGGCCCTGAGCGAGGGCGGTGCGGCGGCCCGCCCCCTCAGCGACCCCGTCAGATTCCTCGCGCTGGCCCGCAGGACGCTGGGACTCGACGGCGCCACCCTCGGTCACCTCGTACGCGAGCTCAGTGTCACGCTCAGCGCCGACGCCCGGATCGACCACACCGCGCTCACCGCGGCGCAGCTCGCCGACCTTGGTTACGCGGAACTGGAGGGGCACCAGACCGGCCACCCCTGGCTCGTCCTCAACAAAGGGCGCATCGGCTTCTCCGCGACCGACGCCGGCCTCTGGGCGCCCGAGGCCCGCCGCTCCACGACGCTTCCATGGATCGCGGTCCACACCGACCTCGCCGTGTATCGAGGCGTCACCGGGCTGCAGACAGCTCAGCAGCTCTACGCCCGAGAGCTCCCCGCCTCCACGCAGGAGGCCTTCGCGGACTTACTCCGCTCGCGCGGGCTCGACCCCCAGGAGTACCTCTACCTGCCGGTGCACCCCTGGCAGTGGGACGAGGTCGTCCTCCCGCTCTTCGCTCCCTCCGTAGCTGCGAACGCCATCGTTCCGCTGGGAAGCGACGGGGACGTACGCCTTCCCCAGCAGTCCATCCGTACGTTCCTCAATGCGTCCCGCCCCGACAGGCACACAGTGAAGCTGCCGCTGTCGGTCCTCAACACTCTGGTCTGGCGTGGCCTGCCCACGGAGCGCACGATCGCCGCGCCCGCCGTCACCGCCTGGATGCACGCACTACGTGACGTCGATCCCTTCCTGCGTGACGAGTGCCGGGTGATCCTCCTCGGCGAGGTTGCATCGGTGGCCGTCGAACACCCTGTGTACGACGGTTTGCCGGAGGTCCCCTACCAGTACAGGGAGCTGCTCGGCGCCATCTGGCGCGAGCCTCTCACCCGCTACCTCGCCCCCGACGAACGCGCCCGCACCCTTGCTTCGCTGCTGCACGTCGACCCGGCCGGCAGGGCCTTCGTCACGGAGCTCGTGGAACGCTCGGGCCTCGCCCCCACCGTATGGCTGCGCCGGCTCTTCGCCGCCCTGCTGCCTCCGCTCCTGCACTTCCTCTACCGCTACGGCACCGTGTTCTCCCCTCACGGGGAGAACGCCATCGTCGTCTTCGACGACAAGGACGTGCCCGTCCGCCTCGCGGTGAAGGACTTCGTGGACGACGTGAACGTCAGCGCCGTGCGGCTGCCCGAGCACGACTCGATGCCGGGCGACGTGCGCGACGTACTGCTCACCGAGCCCCCCGGATTCCTCACCCAGTTCATCCACTCCGGTCTCTTCGTGGGGGTCTTCCGCTACCTGGCGCCGCTGTGCGAGGAGCAATTGGGTGTGCCCGAGACCGATTTCTGGTCCGCCGTGCGCGCCGAGATCCTCCGGCACCAGGCACGCGCTCCGGAGATGAAGGAGCGGTACGAGATGTTCGACCTGCTCACACCACGTATCGAGCGGCTGTGCCTCAACCGGAACCGACTCCTCCTCGATGGGTACCGCGACCGCTCGCAACGCCCGCACGCCGCCGTGCACGGCACCGTGCCCAACCCTCTCCATCAGCCTTGATCGCGGGATTGTCAGTGGGGCACCGTAGGGTGGTCGCGCTATGACGAAGCCCTCCCTCCCCGAGCTCCTGCACGCCGCCGTCACCGCTGTCGGCGGCACGGAACGCCCTGGCCAGGTGTCCATGGCCGAGGCCGTCGCCGAGGTGATCGACGACGGCTCCCACCTGCTGGTCCAGGCCGGCACCGGCACGGGTAAATCCCTCGGCTATCTCGTGCCGGCCCTGGCACACGGGGAGCGTGTGGTGGTCGCGACCGCCACGCTCGCCCTCCAGCGCCAGCTCGTGGAGCGGGACCTGCCGCGCACCGTGGACGCGCTGCATCCGCTGATGCGCCGCCGTCCTCAGTACGCGATGCTCAAGGGCCGTTCGAACTACCTGTGCCTCCACCGCCTCCACGAAGGCGCGCCCCAGGACGAGGAGGAGGGCCTCTTCGACCAGTTCGAGGCGGCGGCGCCCACCAGCAAACTGGGCCAGGACCTCCTGAGGATGCGGGACTGGGCCGACGAGACCGAGACGGGCGACCGTGACGACCTGACGCCCGGCGTCTCCGACCGCGCGTGGTCGCAGGTCTCCGTCTCCTCCAGGGAGTGCCTCGGCGCCTCGAAGTGTGCCTACGGGGCGGAGTGCTTCGCCGAGGCGGCCCGCGAGCGCGCCAAGCTCGCCGACGTCATCGTCACGAACCACGCGCTGCTCGCCATCGACGCCATCGAGGGCGCCCCCGTCCTTCCCCAGCACGAGGTGCTGATCGTTGACGAGGCCCATGAGTTGGTCTCCCGGGTCACCGGCGTGGCCACGGGCGAGCTCACCCCCGGGCAGGTCAACCGCGCGGTCCGCCGCGCCGCCAAGCTCGTCAACGAGAAGGCCGCCGACCAGCTCCAGACCGCGTCCGAAGGCTTCGAACGACTGATGGAGCTGGCCCTGCCGGGCCGCCTGGAAGAGATCCCCGAAGACCTCGGTTACGCGCTGATGGCCCTGCGTGACGCCGCTCGCTCGGTCATCACGGCGCTCGGTTCCACCCGGGACAAGTCGGTCCAGGACGAGGACGCGGTCCGTAAGCAGGCACTCGCCTCCGTGGAGTCGATCCACGACGTGGCGGAGCGCATCACGAACGGCTCCGAGTACGACGTCGTCTGGTACGAGCGGCACGACCGTTTCGGAGCCTCCCTGCGCGTGGCCCCGATGTCCGTGTCGGGTCTCCTGCGGGAGAAGCTCTTCGCGGAGCGTTCGGTGGTCCTCACCTCCGCCACGCTCAAGCTCGGCGGCGACTTCAACGGCGTCGGGGCGTCGCTCGGCCTGGCTCCGGAGGGCACGGAGTCCGAGGACGCACCGCAGTGGAAGGGCCTCGACGTCGGCTCCCCGTTCGACTACGGCAAGCAGGGCATCCTCTACGTCGCCAAGCACCTGGCCCGTCCGGGCCGCGAGGGCACGCGCAGCGACATGCTCGATGAGCTGGCCGAACTGATCGAGGCGGCCGGTGGTCGCACGCTCGGCCTCTTCTCCTCCATGCGTGCGGCTCAGGGCGCGGCGGAGGAGTTGCGGGAGCGCCTCGACATGCCCATCCTCCTCCAGGGCGAGGAGACCCTGGGCGAGCTGATCAAGGGCTTCGCGGCGGATGCGAGGACCTGCCTCTTCGGGACGCTCTCGCTCTGGCAGGGGGTGGACGTGCCGGGCCCCAGCTGCCAGCTGGTGATCATGGACAAGATCCCGTTCCCGCGCCCCGACGATCCGCTGATGAGCGCCCGCCAGAAGGCGGTCGACGACGCCGGCGGCAATGGCTTCATGGCGGTCGCGGCCACCCATGCGGCTCTTCTGATGGCGCAGGGCGCGGGGCGTCTCGTACGAGCGTCCGGGGACCGCGGCGTGGTCGCCGTCCTGGACCCCCGGCTGGCCACGGCGCGCTACGGCAGCTATCTGCGGGCTTCGCTGCCCGACTTCTGGTACACGACGGACCGTAATCAGGTACGCCGCTCCCTGGCCGCGATCGATGCCGCGGCGAAGGCGGCCGAGGCATAGAGAGCCGGGCGGCCCAGGCGTGGCGTAGAGAGCCCGGACACAGCAGGGCCCCGGAACCGGCGCAGTTGGTTCCGGGGCCCGGTCAGGGGCGCAGGCTCACACCCGCCGCAGCACCGCCACGACCTTGCCGAGGATCGTCGCCTCGTCGCCGGGGATCGGCTGGTACGCGGAGTTGTGCGGGAGGAGCCAGACGTGCCCGTCCTCCCGCTTGAAACGCTTGACCGTCGCTTCGCCGTCCAGCATGGCGGCCACGATGTCGCCGTTCTCCGCGACGGGCTGGCGGCGCACCGTGACCCAGTCGCCGTCACAGATCGCGGCCTCGATCATCGAGTCACCGACGACCTTCAGCACGAAGAGCTCGCCGTCGCCCACGAGCTGCCGGGGGAGAGGGAAGACGTCCTCGACCGACTCCTCGGCGAGGATCGGGCCACCGGCCGCGATCCGGCCGACGAGCGGGACGTACGACGCGGCGGGCTTGCCGGTGGTGTCGGTGGGCTGACTGCTCGGCTGGTCCGAGCCGCGCACCTCGTACGCGCGCGGACGGTGGGGGTCGCGACGGAGGAAACCCTTGCGCTCCAGAGCCATCAGCTGGTGGGCCACCGAGGAAGTGCTGGAGAGGCCCACCGCCTGACCGATCTCCCGCATCGACGGTGGGTAGCCGCGCCGCTGCACGGAGTCCCTGATGACCTCGATCACCCTGCGCTGCCGGTCGGTGAGCCCCGAGCTGTCGGCCCGGATGCCTGGAGGTCGGCCCGGCAGGGAGCGCGCGGGCTTCGGCCCCTCCTGGTTCGTGGCTGCGTCATTCATGGCATGCACCGGCTCGAGTCGGCTCTGGGAGCGGTCCTGGGCAGTGATGGTGGCGCTGTCTGCGGTGGTGGTCACGTCGGTCGGCCCCTCTCGAGATGTTCTCTCCCTAGCTAGCCAACGGTAGTTGCTTTCGAAAGGTTGCGCCAAACACACGTTCGAGTGAAAAATCGCTGATTACCTGACGTGATCAGGTTTCCAGGTGTATGGCTGACGCTCGCGCCGAACGGCAATTCGGTTCATTACGGTACGCTTCACCGCCGGGGTCGTGAGCCCCTCAGTGGAGCTCCCATACTGCCACCCGGCGCCCCGTCGGCCCGGCACCGGCCCCCTTTCCGAGCTGCGTGAGTGGCGCCTGCGTAGGTCCGGTGCGACCAGGGGTGACGCGACACGCTAGGTGTCGAAAAAGCGGCCTAACCCCAGATCTAGTGGTTGGATTGCGACAGCAGCCCAGAAGTTGTGGTCCCTGGTCCTTCAGGGGTTCAGGCATCGCCTATGCTTGGGGCTGCTTCGAGGGGCCCCAAGGGCCCGTTGAGGCTTATGAGTCGTGCCGTGAAGGAGGGTTGGGAGTTCCATGCACTGCCCCTTCTGTAGGCACCCCGACAGCCGCGTAGTCGACAGCCGCACCACTGACGACGGCACGTCGATCCGAAGGCGCCGCCAGTGCCCCGACTGCTCCCGTCGTTTCACGACCGTGGAGACGTGCTCACTGATGGTGATCAAGCGCAGCGGCGTGACGGAGCCCTTCAGTCGCGCCAAGGTCATCAATGGCGTCCGCAAGGCATGCCAGGGACGGCCGGTGACCGAGGACGCCCTCGCCCTTCTCGGGCAGCGGGTGGAAGAGGCCGTGCGGGCCACCGGAAGCGCCGAATTGACCACCCATGACGTCGGGCTGGCCATACTGGGTCCGTTGCAGGAACTCGACCTTGTCGCCTACCTGCGCTTCGCCTCCGTGTACCGGGCGTTCGACTCGCTCGAGGACTTCGAGGCTGCCATCGGGGAGCTGAGGGAACAGCGGCTCGACGCGGAGCCGCGCGACGCGGGCGGAGAGCGCGTCGTGAATGACCGCGGGCCTGGAGGGACTGTCGAGGTCCCGGAGCCCGCCACCGCCGCCGACTGACCGGCTGGCCGACCGGCCGGCGGCGAACCAGACCTGTCGCGGGTGTCCTTTGTGACGTCCGCGACGCCAGATACACATCCGTGTCACGGGAAGTTCGTGGCACTTCAGGGCGTTTTAGCCTGATACAGGGAGGCGGCATGACCGAGACGACGAGCGGCCCGGCACGAGGTTCCCGAGCCAAGGGATCCAAGGCCAAGGGTCTGCGCATCGAGCGCATCCACACGACCCCCGGCGTGCATCCGTACGACGAGGTGGTCTGGGAGCGCCGTGACGTCGTCATGACCAACTGGCGCGACGGCTCGGTCAACTTCGAGCAGCGTGGCGTCGAGTTCCCCGACTTCTGGTCGGTGAACGCGGTCAACATCGTCACCAGCAAGTACTTCCGCGGGGCCGTCGGTACCCCGCAGCGCGAGACCGGCCTCAAGCAGCTGATCGACCGCATCGTGAAGACCTACCGCAAGGCCGGCGAGGACTACGGCTACTTCGCCTCGCCCGCCGATGCCGAGATCTTCGAGCACGAGCTGGCGTACGCCCTCCTGCACCAGATCTTCAGCTTCAACTCGCCGGTCTGGTTCAACGTCGGCACGCCCCAGCCGCAGCAGGTGTCCGCCTGCTTCATCCTGGCCGTCGACGACTCCATGGAGTCGATCCTCGACTGGTACAAGGAAGAGGGCATGATCTTCAAGGGCGGCTCCGGCGCCGGCCTGAACCTCTCCCGCATCCGTTCCTCCAAGGAACTGCTGTCTTCCGGAGGCAACGCCTCGGGTCCCGTCTCCTTCATGCGCGGTGCCGACGCCTCCGCGGGAACGATCAAGTCCGGTGGCGCCACGCGCCGCGCGGCCAAGATGGTCATCCTCGACGTCGACCACCCCGACATCGAGGGCTTCATCGAGACCAAGGTCAAGGAAGAGGAGAAGATCCGCGCCCTTCGTGACGCGGGCTTCGACATGGACCTGGGCGGCGACGACATCACGTCCGTCCAGTACCAGAACGCCAACAACTCGGTCCGTGTGAACGACGAGTTCATGAAGGCCGTGGAGACCGGCTCCAAGTTCGGCCTGCGGGCCCGTATGACCGGTGACGTCATCGAAGAGGTCGACGCCAAGTCGCTCTTCCGCAAGATGGCCGAGGCGGCCTGGGCCTGTGCCGACCCCGGCATCCAGTACGACGACACGATCAACGCCTGGCACACCTGCCCGGAGTCCGGCCGGATCAACGGCTCGAACCCGTGCAGCGAGTACATGCACCTGGACAACACGTCCTGCAACCTCGCCTCGCTGAACCTGATGAAGTTCCTGAAGGACGACGGCAAGGGCACCCAGTCCTTCGACGCTGAGCGCTTCTCGAAGGTCGTCGAGCTGGTCATCACCGCGATGGACATCTCGATCTGCTTCGCGGACTTCCCGACCCAGAAGATCGGCGAGAACACCCGCGCCTTCCGTCAGCTGGGCATCGGCTACGCCAACCTCGGCGCCCTCCTGATGGCCACCGGTCACGCGTACGACTCCGACGGCGGCCGTGCCCTCGCCGGTGCCATCACCTCGCTGATGACGGGTACCTCGTACAAGCGTTCCGCCGAGCTGGCCGCTGTCGTCGGCCCGTACGACGGCTACGCCAAGAACGCCACGCCGCACAAGCGCGTCATGAAGCAGCACGCCGACGCCAACGCCTCGGCCGTCCGCATGGACGACCTGGACTCGCCGATCTGGGCCGCCGCCACGGAGGCCTGGCAGGACGTGATCCGTCTCGGTGAGAAGAACGGTTTCCGTAACTCCCAGGCGTCCGTCATCGCCCCGACCGGCACCATCGGTCTCGCGATGTCCTGCGACACCACGGGCCTGGAGCCCGACCTCGCCCTGGTGAAGTTCAAGAAGCTCGTCGGTGGCGGCTCGATGCAGATCGTCAACGGCACCGTGCCGCAGGCCCTGCGTCGCCTGGGCTACCAGGAGGAGCAGATCGAGGCGATCGTCGATCACATCGCCGAGAACGGCAACGTGATCGACGCCCCGGGTCTGAAGACCGAGCACTACGAGGTCTTCGACTGCGCCATGGGCGAGCGCTCCATCTCCGCGATGGGCCACGTCCGCATGATGGCCGCGATCCAGCCGTGGATCTCGGGCGCCCTCTCCAAGACGGTCAACCTCCCGGAGACCGCCACCGTCGAGGACGTCGAAGAGGTCTACTTCGAGGCCTGGAAGATGGGCGTCAAGGCGCTCGCCATCTACCGCGACAACTGCAAGGTCGGCCAGCCGCTCTCCGCCAAGAAGAAGGAGGCGGAGAAGACCGAGATCACCGAGAAGACCGAAGAGACGATCCGTGCCGCGGTCGAGAAGGTGGTCGAGTACCGCCCGGTCCGCAAGCGTCTCCCGAAGGGCCGTCCCGGCATCACCACTTCCTTCACGGTGGGCGGCGCCGAGGGTTACATGACCGCCAACTCCTACCCGGACGACGGTCTCGGTGAGGTCTTCCTGAAGATGTCCAAGCAGGGCTCGACCCTCGCGGGCATGATGGACGCCTTCTCGATCGCCGTCTCGGTCGGTCTGCAGTACGGCGTGCCCCTGGAGACGTACGTTTCCAAGTTCACGAACATGCGCTTCGAGCCGGCCGGTATGACGGACGACCCGGACGTGCGGATGGCGCAGTCGATCGTCGACTACATCTTCCGCCGCCTGGCGCTGGACTTCCTGCCCTTCGAGACGCGCTCCGCGCTCGGCATCCACTCCGCCGAGGAGCGCCAGCGTCACCTGGAGACGGGTTCCTACGAGCCGTCCCTCGACGACTCCGAGGTCGACGTGGAGGGGCTGGCCCAGTCCGCTCCGCGGCAGACCGAGTCGCTGAAGGCGGTCGCCTCGCCGAAGGCGGAGGCCGAGGCCGCCAAGCCCGCCCCGCAGCAGGCGCACACCAGCGCCGAGCTCGTCGAGATGCAGCTGGGCATCCAGGCGGATGCGCCGCTGTGCTTCTCCTGCGGTACGAAGATGCAGCGGGCCGGTTCCTGCTACATCTGCGAGGGCTGCGGCTCCACCAGCGGTTGCAGCTGACCTGTGAAGGGCTGTGCCGGGCACGCTTCCGGCACAGCTGAGCGGGTGGCTGTCCGCTGACAGCGACATGAAGGGGATCGGCGATACGTCGGTCCCCTTCGTCGTGCCCGCGCAGCGCTCAGCCCGGCTCCTGGTGCTCGGGCACCGCACGGCCCGGCGTCAGGTCTTGCTCCCCATGAGGGAGGCGAACGACGTGGGGTCGGCGTCGAAACCACGGATGGCCTCGCGGAACGACCACGCCCCGGACTCGTCCCTGGTGAATTCGGCGATGGTCGCGGCTGTGCTGTCGGCGACGCCCGCGAGGTCGTTCTGTGCCAGGTCCGTGTGGCCCTCGCGGATCCGCACAGCGGTGTTCGTGATGTCGCCGAACACCTTCTGCGTCTCCTGCTGCTGGATCGCTACGCCCACCACGACGCGGGAGTACGTGGGCGCGAGGCGATCGAGCTCCAGCACCATGACCTCGTCGAAACCGAAGCCCTGCCCCGTCCTGCTGTCACGGTTGAGGGTGATCGTGCCGTCCGGCGAGCGGCTGTCGAAGTGGACGAGGTAGACGGGCTTTCCGTAGGGAGCGTCCGCCGCGTACGTCGCGGCGATGATGTCGAGGTCGTTGGGCGGGGAGCCGGCCGTGCTCGGGTCCCACTTGAGACCGACTTCGACCTTCTTGATTCCCTTGCTGACACTGCTCATCGGGCTTCCCCCTCCTCGTGACCTGGCCGTCGTCGTTCCGCCAGGATGTCCCGGATACACGCTACGACGTACGACTGACAACGGAGTAGCTTCCCTGGTCAGGAGGGTGCCATGGACGTATCCGGACGGCTCGGTCATCGAACAGGGCGTCCCTGTGCGCGAATCGGCGATGATTCTCGCTCGGGCGTTCGGCATCGAGCTGGGTGCCACCGGCTCGGCCGAGCTGATCCGGGTGCACTACGCCGGAGCGCGAGCCGGGCCGCGCTCCGCGCCGTACGATGGCGCGGTGCTGGTCAAGTGGATTCGCTGCACCGTGGTGGACCGTCGGGGGTTCGAGCGAGGGCAGCGGAAATGGGCGGGGCTTTTGGGGGAGCCGGGGTTCCGGGGACAGGGCGGGGGGTGGAGCCGAGGGAGGCCGGGCGTCGCCCATGTCTTCGCCTTCTGGGAAAGCCGTGCCTTCTATGACTCCTTCATGGCTCGCTCGCACGACCGCCTGGCGGCTGCACAGGGGGGCACCTTCAAGGACCTCCAGGCCAAGCTCTTCGATTACCGCTTCGACGTGAAGACAGGGTTCGAACCGCGCTTCACGGGCGCCGACGTGGTGCGGGTGGCGCACTGCCGGGTCCGCGAAGACCGGGTCGAGCACTTCGCCCTCATGCAGGAGAAGGTGTGGAACCCGGCGATGGCGGGCTCACCCGGGATGGTGCGCGGGCTCTTCGGAGAAGCGCCCGGACACGAATTCCTCGTGCTTTCCATGTGGCAATCCGCCGCCGAGCACGGCAAATACCGCGCCGAGCGGGTGGAACGCCTCTCGCTGCGTGCGCAGACGGACGCCGATGTCGCCGCTCTCGCCGGGGACATCGTGCAACTGGAGCCGTCCTGGACGGTCTGACCCTGCGTCGCGGTGAGGGCGCGCACCCTCACCGCCTGGTGAACACCCCTTCACGCGTGGCGGCGATGGCCGCCGCCGCCGACTGGTCGGCGAGCGTCGTGTCGATCGGTTCACGTGTGATGAAGACGCGGAACAACAGGGGTGCGGACACGGCGCGGACGAGAGCCGCCGCGTCGATGTCAGCAGTCGCCTCGCCGCGCTCCACCGCACGGGCGACGACCGTCTCGCAGCGGGTGAACCGCTCGGCGTAGAAGGAGTGCAGGGCTGCGGCGGCGCGCTCCGACTGGAAGGCCGCGGCGACGAAGGCGGTCGGCGCCGCGGCCGACGTCTCGTCGGAGAAGGATGCGACCACCTCCCTGGCCAGCTCGCGCAGGTCCCCTTCCAGGCTGCCGGTGTCCGGCGGCGTCCATGTGTCCTCGCCCGCCATGTCCAGGGCGTCGGCGACCATGCCTTCGAGTCCGCCCCATCGGCGGTACAGCGTGGTCTTGTGGACTCCCGAGTGGTCGGCCACGTATTCGACGGTGAGGCCGGGGTAGCCATGATCGGCGAGGCCGCTCAGCACGGCGTCGCGGACGGCGGCGCGGGTGCGGGCCGTGCGGCCGCCGGGGCGGCGGGTGCCGGGGACGGCGGTCGACGCCGGCGACGACTCGACATCGTCGGGCTCCGGGACCCCTTTGGGAGGGTTTCGCCGGTCCGTATCGCCACTCGCCGACCCGGCGGCGCGCCGATCCGCATCCTGCGACCGGCTGCTCCGACCAGCGGCAACGGGCTTCTGCGCCATGGATCGTCCCTCTCCGTCATCTCGTGTCCGAGAAGTTTACTGCAACTTCTGTTGCGTTAGCTCTCTCGCTGTGTCACATTTGTCGTAATGCAACGCCCGTTGCGTTTGCCTGGCGTGGATGTGAATTCGGGGGTGCCCTTGCCTACTCAGATCTCTCTGCATGGCGTGACCAAGGCCCGTGGCGATCGGCTGCTGTTCGACGGGGTCTCCCTCGCGATCAAGCCGGGCGAGCGCATAGGCGTCGTGGGGGAGAACGGCGCGGGCAAGTCGACACTGCTGCACCTGATGTCCGGTGACGAGCAGCCCGACGAAGGTGAGGTCGTGACCGTCGCCGAACAGGGGGTCGGGCTGCTCGCACAGACTCCCCAGTTGCCTGCGGAGCGCTGCGTCGGTGACGCGATCGACGCGGCGCTGGCCGAGCTGCGAGCCATGGAGCGGCGGCTGCGCGAGCTCGAAGCGGACCTTGGTTCCGCGACCGAACAGGCCCTGGGGGAGTACGGCGATCTGCTGACGGCCTTCGAATCGCGCGGCGGCTATGAGGCGGACGCGCGTGTGGACAAGGCGATGCACGGGCTGGGCCTCGGGCATATCGGCAGGGACAGAGTCCTGGGCAGCCTGTCCGGAGGGGAGCAGGCGCGGCTCGGCCTGGCCTGTCTCATCGCCGCGGCCCCGGAAGTCATGCTCCTGGACGAACCGACGAACCACTTGGACGAGGGGGCGCTCGACTGGCTGGAGAGCGCCCTGTCGGTACATCGCGGCACCGTGGTCGCGGTCTCCCACGACCGCACGTTCCTGGAGCGGGTCGCCACCGCGATCCTTGAAGTGGACGCCGACCGCAGGACCGTGGTGCGGCACGGCGGCGGCTATCAAGGACTGCTCGCGGAACGGGCAGCTGCCCGCTCGCGCTGGGAGCAGGAGTACGCGCAGTGGTGCGAGGAGACCGCCCGACTCCAGGAGTTCATGGCGACCACCGCCCATGCCGTCGCCGGCGGACGCGCCATGAAGGACAACAACAAAATGGCGTACGACCGGGCGGGAGGCCGGGTCCAAACCTCGGTCGCGGGCCGCGTGCGCAACGCGCAGGAGCGACTCCGCAGACTCCAGGAGCAGCCCGTCGCCAAGCCTCCCGAGCCTCTGAGATTCGCGGCGCGTCCCGTGACGGGCGCCACCGAAGGCGCGCTGGTGGCCTTGCGGAACGTACGCGTGGGCGAGCGGCTCGCAGTGGACGAGTTCACGGTGTCGGCCGGCGAGCGCCTGCTGATCCACGGGGATAACGGCGCGGGGAAATCCACACTGCTGCGCACCCTGGCGGGCGTGCTGGAACCGGACCAAGGCGCCGTCGTCCGCAGAGGGCGGATCGGCTATCTCGCACAGGAGATACCGGTCCGGCGTCCTGCCGAGCGCGTCCTTGAGGTCTTCGGCAGAGGGCTCGGACTGACCGAGGAGGAACAGACGGAACTGCTCCTTTCGTTCGGCCTGTTCCGGGATCGCGACCTGCACATCCCAGTGGGCTCGCTCTCCGCCGGACAACGCCGGAGGCTTGCTCTCGCGCGGCTGCTCGCCAGGCCCGCGGATCTCCTGCTCCTCGACGAGCCCGCCAACCACCTGGCGCTCGGCCTGGTCGAGGAATTGGAGGCGGCGCTCGACGAGTGGACAGGAGCGCTGGTCGTCGTCTCGCACGACCGGTCACTCCGACGGCGTTTCACGGGGCGAATACGCCGGATGGAGTCCGGGCGGCTACCCGGCTGACCCACCCGCGAGCGAGCCGATCTAGGGTTTCCGCATGGCACGCCCGCGGCGCATCATCCTGGTCCGGCACGGCGAGTCGGCGGGGAACGCCGACGACACCGTGTACGAGCGCGAGCCCGACCACGCGCTCGCCCTCACCGAGACGGGGTGGGCCCAGGCGGCGGAGACGGGCAAACGACTGCGGGAGGTGCTCGGCCGGGAGCGGGTGAGCGTGTACGTCTCGCCGTACCGCCGCACGCACGAGACGTTGCAGGCGTTCCGGCTCGACCCCGAGCTGGTGCGGGTGCGTGAGGAGCCCAGGCTGCGGGAGCAGGACTGGGGCAACTGGCAGGACCGGGACGACGTACGCCTGCAGAAGGCGTACCGGGACGCGTACGGACACTTCTTCTACCGTTTCGCGCAGGGCGAGTCGGGAGCCGATGTCTACGACAGGGTGGGGGCCTTCCTGGAGAGCCTCTACCGGAGCTTCGAGGCCCCGGACCACCCGCCGAACGTCCTGCTGGTCACGCACGGACTCACCATGCGGCTGTTCTGCATGCGGTGGTTCCACTGGACGGTGGCGGAGTTCGAGTCCCTGGCCAACCCGGGGAACGGCGAGATGAGGATGCTGGTGCTCGGTGAGGACGGCAAGTACGCACTGGACCGGCCGTTCGTGCGCTGGCGCGAGCCGGAGCCGTACGGCGTCACCGGATAGAGTGGCAGGGCGATGACCGCTGACTCCTCTCCCGACCGGCGCCTGGAGCGCGCTCTGGCCAGCCTGCGAGGACTGGCGGTGGGGGACGCGCTGGGCTCCCAGTTCTTCGTGCCCGCGCATTACCCGCTGCTCAAGCACCGACAGCTGCCGGACGCCCCGTGGCAGTGGACCGACGACACCGAGATGGCCTGTTCCGTGCTGGCCGTCCTCATGAAGCACCACCGGATCGACCAGGACGCGCTGGCTCAGTCCTTCGCCGAGCACCACGACTTCGACCGCGGGTACGGACCTGCCGTGAACCGGTTGCTGAGGCTGGTCCGTGAGGGCGGCGACTGGCGGGAGCTGGCCTCCGCGCTCTTCAAGGGACAGGGGTCCTGGGGCAACGGTGCCGCGATGCGGATCGCCCCGCTCGGCGCCTGGTACGCGGACGACCCGGAGCAGGCGACGCACCAGGCGGAGATCTCGGCCTACACCACGCATCAGCACCGAGAGGCCGTGGTCGGCGCCATGGCGGTGGCCGCAGCCGCTGCGCTGACGGCCGATCCGGCGGGCCCGCCGACGCCGCAGGCCCTCCTCGACGGCGTCGTCGCCCTGGTGCCGCGCAGTGCCGTGGGTGCGGGACTGCGCCGGGCACGGGACATGCTCGACTACGGCGACGCGGCGACGGTCGCCGCGGTGCTGGGGTGCGGGCGCCGTACGACGGCCCATGACACGGTGCCGTTCGCGCTGTGGTCGGCGGCCCGGGGGCTCGGCGGGTACGAACGCGCTGTCTGGGACACCGCCCAGGTGGGCGGCGACATGGACACGACCTGCGCCATCGTGGGGGGCGTGGTTGCTTCCGGGGACGGCGGCGAGCCGCCCGCGGAGTGGCTGGAGCGGACCGAGGCGCTGCCGGACTGGCTGCCCGTCGGGAAGGCCTGATCCCGGGCACTTCGGGAACCATCGGCGGCCGCAGGTCACGGTCGTGCCACAGGCGCATCCGGGCCGGGAGCTGAGCATGGACGTCCGGTTAGTCTGATGCGGCCCGTCAGTTGATCTTGGCTTGCGCGCGTTGAACGAGATGCCGGTCCCGGCAGCCCAACGGTCACGTTTGTGAGCCGCGTGCGGTCCGGATGAACCGGTCGGGAGGGGGTCCCGTGTCCGACCTATCAGCCAGTGGTGAGCCCACGGCCGGTGGCGAAGCAGAACGTAGCGGCGATGGCGAAGCACTACGCGGAGGCCAAGCGGTTGCCGGTGGTGATGCGTCCGTCGGCGGTGATGCATCTGCTGGTGGGAGTGCATCGGCCGCGGTGGACACGCCCGCCGCGGCCGAACCGCCTGGCGCCACCGAGCCGCCGGCCGTTGAGGAGCCACGCGACGCCGCCGAAGCGGCCGGTGGTCACGGGGTGTCGGTATCCGGCGGCGGTGGTCAGGCCGGCCCCGAGGGCCGGGCCGCTGCACCACCGCAGTACGGGACGCCCGTGCCGCCGCGGCATCCGCAGTACCAGGCAGTGGGACGGGGAGGACCGCAGCCACACGACGCCTGGGGTTCCCCCATGCGCGAAACCACGCCGTTCCTCGCCGGTCTGCGCACCGACCCGCCTGGCCCCGTCCGGACGGCGACACTCTTCTCGGTGCTCGCCGCAGCCGTACTGAGCATGCTGCTCTTTGGTGACGGACTGTCGATCAATCTGCTGATCGTTGCCGTCCCTGCCGCGCTCGCTGCCTATGTCGCCTCTCAGAAGGCCGGTAGCCCGCCCGGCCCCTGGTCCCTGACGTGGGCGGTCGGCGGACTCGCACTGCTGATCGTGCCCGCACTGCGGGACGCGGGATGGCCGTCGTTCCTCGCTGTCGTCTCCGCGGTCGCGCTCGGCTCACTCGCCTTGCAGGGCTGCCGGACCTGGCTCGGGATAATCCTCAGCCCCATCGGCCTCTTCGACGCGATCTGGAAGGGGCTCGTCTGGGGCTGGCGAGGCATGCGCGAGCGCGCGGGGAGTGCGCGCGGTGCCGGTCCCGCGATGCGCGCGGTGGCGATGACCGCCGCACTGCTCCTGGTCTTCGGCGCACTGTTCGCCGGTGCGGATGCCGCGTTCGCCGGCCTGCTCGGCGAGCTGATACCGGACACCTCGCTCGCCGGAGCCCCCTGGCGCGTCCTGCTCCTGGTGATCGGGGCGGCCGGCGCGCTCGCCGCAGCGCACGTGGCAGCTTCCCCCCTCCGGTGGGACCGGCTCGTGGTGAAGCCCGGCCGGGCCCGCGGCCGGATGGAGTGGGCGCTGCCGCTGATCGTCCTCAACGTCCTCTTCGCGGCCTTCAACGCCGTCCAGCTCGCCGTGCTCTTCGGCGGCTACGAAGCCGTCCTCGACAAGACCGGACTCTCGTACTCCGCCTATGCGCGGCAAGGCTTCTGGCAGTTGCTCCTGGCCACACTCCTCACACTGCTCGTCATCGTGTTCGCGTTGCGGTGGGCACCTCGTGATGGCACCAAGGACCGCACGCTCGTCCGTGCGGTGCTCGGCACGCTCTGCGCGCTGACGCTCGTCGTGGTGGCGTCCGCGATGCGCCGCATGGACATGTACGTGGAGGCGTACGGCCTCACCCGGCTCAGGATTTCGGTCGTAGCCGTGGAGCTCTGGCTCGGCGTGATCATCGTATTGATCATGGCTGCCGGCGTCTGGGGCGCTCGATGGCTGCCGCGTGCCGTCGCCGCGAGCGCTGCGGCGGGAGTGCTGGCCTTCGGTCTGCTGTCGCCTGACGCGATGATCGCCGAGCGCAACGTGCAGCGTTACGAGGACACCGGAAAGTTCGACCCTGATTACGCCCGTCAGCTGTCCGCGGACGCGATACCGGCCCTCGACAAGCTTCCGGAGCCCCAGCGCTCCTGTGCGATCGAGGGCATAGCCGAGAGCCTCGGCGATGAGGAAGGTCCCTGGTACGCGACGAGCCTGGGGGAGTCCCGGGCGAGGCGGATCATCGAGGCACGGCCGCCGCGGACGGGCGTGGGGGTCTGCGGAAGGACGGGTACGGACGATCCGCACACCCCGTACCCGTCCTACCCCTGACGTCGGGGCGCCCAGGGGCCCGGCTCGCCGTACGGCGGGGTGCTGTACTCGGCGCTGGCGGCGGCGGGCTGAGGTGACCGCGTCCGCCCGCCGCCCGCACCCGCTTCAGCAACCACTGCCCGCACCGGGCGGCCACACCTCGCCTGCCGGGCCGATCTGACCGCCGCGGTCGGCTCGCGCCCCGCTCAGCCGCCGCTGGGGCCGGCCGCGCTAGCCGTGCCGGAAAGAGCGTCGAGATCGCTCTTGCGTACGCGGACCACCAGTACGGCGGTCGCCAGGGCCAGCAGAGCCATGGCCACCGCCGGTATGAAGGCGGTCGAGATGCCCTCGGACAGCACTTCATGGCCCCAAGGCGCCGGGAGTTCGTGCGTCTTGGCGAACTCGGCCTTCTGTTCCGGCGTGGCGTGTGCCATGAAGTCCGCCATCTGCTCCTTCCCCTCGTCCCGGCTCGCCGTGCCGAAGACCGTGGTGAGGATGGAGAGGCCGAGCGAGCCACCCACCTGCTGTGTCGCGTTGAGCAGCCCGGATGCCGCGCCTGCCTCGTGCAGGCCAACTCCGGAGACCGCCGTCAGCGTCAGCGTCACGAAGTTCAGGCCCATGCCGAAGCCGAACAGCAGCATCGGGCCGAGCACTCCACCGACGTACGAACTGTCCGGCCCGAGCAGCGTCTGCCAGCCCAGTCCCGCGGCGACGATGACCGACCCCGTCACCATGAACGGTTTGGGGCCGAGCACAGGCAGGAACTTCTGCGACAGGGCCGCACCGAGCGCGATCACGACCGTGACCGGCAGGAACGCCAGGCCTGCCTCGATGGGCGTGTAGTTCAGTACGTTCTGTACGAACAGCACGATGAAGAAGAACATGCCGAACATCGCGGCAGCCAGGCTGAGCATGATCACGTACGTGCCCGAGCGGTTGCGGTCGGCGAACATACGCAGCGGAGTGATCGGTTCCTTCGCGCGGCTCTCGACGAGCACGAAGGCGATCAGGAGGACGACCGCCGCCCCGAACGACCCCAGGGTGAGGCTGTCGCGCCAGCCCTCTTCCGACGCCCGGATGAAGCCGAAGACCAGCGAGGTCATGCCTGCCGTCGAGGTGAGCGCGCCGAGGAGGTCGAAACGGCCCGGGTGGCGTTCGGATTCGTTGATGTAGAGCGGGGTGAGGACGGCGATCAGGATGCCGATGGGTACGTTCACGAACAGCACCCAGCGCCAGTCGAGCCACTCGGTGAGCATGCCGCCGGCCAGCAGTCCGATCGCGCCGCCGCCCGCCGATACGGCTGCGAAGACGCCGAACGCGCGGTTCCGCTCCGGTCCCTCGGGGAAGGTCGTCGTGATGAGCGCCAGCGAGGTGGGTGACGCGATCGCGCCTCCGACACCCTGGAGGGCGCGCGCGGCCAGCAGTTGCCACGGCTCTTGGGCGAATCCGCCCAGGAGTGAGGCGAACGTGAAGAGGAGGATGCCGGCCATGAAGACGCGGCGTCGTCCGAGGATGTCCCCGGCCCGGCCGCCGAGCAGCAGCAGGCCGCCGAAGGTGAGGGTGTATGCGCTGACGACCCAAGTGAGGTCGGTCGTCGAGAAGTTGAGTGCGCCCTGAATGTGGGGGAGCGCGATATTCACAATCGTCGCGTCCAGGACCACCATGAGTTGGCAGGCCGCGATGACGGTGAGGGCTATGCCGGGGTGCCCCTCCCGGCGTGCGGCTCCAGGCTTTCGATCTTGCGTAAGTTGAGAGGTAGTCACATGATCCCCCGCAAGTGCCATAGTGAACGGTGCCGTTCACTGTCCTGAAAGACGGTAGTGACTCCCCTTCAGTGAACGCAAGCGTTCACTGAAGCTCGCTTCCCTCTTTCTGCTCGCTTGCTCGCTCAACGGAGAGATGTCGATGGTTACTTCGCGCTGGACGGCCGCCCCCGCTCAGGCGGCTTCCCCGCGGCGCCGGGGGCCCGTGCTGGAGAGGGCGATCCTCGATGCCGCCCTTGAACAGCTCAGTACGGTCGGCTGGGGTGGGCTGACGATGGAGGGCGTCGCGGCGGGCGCGCAGACGGGGAAGGCCGCGGTGTACCGCCGCTGGCCGTCCAAGGCGGACCTCGTCGTACACGCGCTGCGGGCCGGGTTGCCGCAGATCGACAGTGCGCCGGACCTCGGAGGTGTTCGGGAGGAGCTGCTGCAACTGTGCCGGCAGCTGCGGGAGGCGATGTTCTCGCGCCCCGGCTTCGCCTTGCGTGCCGTACTTCACGAATGCGACTCGGAGACGGCGGAACGCTTCCGTGACGTGATCTTCGAGGGGGTCGTCGAACCGGGCGTCAAGCTGATCAAGGAAGTCGTACGCAGGGGAATTGCGCGCGGAGAGGTGCGTTCCGGGGGAATGGACGACTACGTATGTGATGTCATTCCGGCCATGCTGATGTATCGCTCCAAGGTGTGCGGGAGCGAATGGACGGATGAGGAATTCGAGGATCTGATCGATCAGGTGATGGTGCCGCTATTGCGGCGGTGAGGTGAGGTGCGGGTCGGTTCCTGGTCGGCTTGGCGGGGTGAGTCGGCTGCGCCGGGTGGCTGGTCGGCCGGATGCTTCACGCTGTCTGCCGAGCGGCTTTCCCGCCCTCGGTGAGGGCGGTCCTCGGGCCCGCTCTGACCGGCCAGGGACCTGCCGGAGGCGCCCTCCGGAAGGCCCTCGAAGTTACTGGGCAGGCCTGGGTGTCGCTGGAGACCTCAGGCGGCGTAGGCTATCTGGCGCCATGCCGTACCAAGCACCCACCCACACCGTCGAGCGCTCCTTGCGCGCCACCACCGGAGCGAAGATCGTCGCCGGTGTCGACGAGGTCGGGCGCGGTGCGTGGGCGGGCCCCGTCACCGTCTGCGCGGCGGTCACGGGACTGCGCCGACCGCCCGAAGGGCTCACCGATTCCAAGCTGATCACTCCCAAGCGGCGCACCGTGCTCGCGGCGGAACTGGAGAGCTGGGTCACGGCGCACGCCCTCGGGCACGCCTCGCACGAGGAGATCGACGAACTGGGGATGACGGCCGCGCTGCGGCTCGCCGCGGTGCGCGCGCTGGAGGGGCTGCCGATCCGTCCGGACGCAGTGATCCTCGACGGCAAGCACGACTACCTCGGCGCTCCCTGGCAGGTTCGTACGGTGATCAAGGGCGACCAGTCCTGTGTGGCCGTCGCGGCGGCTTCGGTCATTGCCAAAGTCCGGCGCGACAAAATGATGGCCGAACTGGGCATCGAACATGCAGACTTCGGTTTTGCGGCCAACGCCGGCTATCCCTCGCCGGTACACAAGGCCGCGCTGGCGGAACGGGGACCCACCCCGTACCACCGGCTTTCGTGGGCGTATCTTGATGCGCTGCCCCAGTGGCGGCACCTCAAGAAGGCCCGCAGCTGGGCGGACGGAAACGTTCCGGAAATCGAGGGTCAGCTCGGCTTTGAGTTCTGACGCTTTTCCGGCCCTTCCGGTCGCACTCATGTGCCACCCGCCGACGCGACTCGCATCGGCGTTTGATAGACAACACTTCATGCCTCTCATTCCCGAGGAGCCTCAGATTCACGAGAGTGCCCAGGGTCCCCGCGCCACGCCGGCCAATGGCCGCACCGCGCCGACCCCCCGCCCCGTACCCGGTCCGCGTCCCGCGGCCCCGCCGCCCCGGCCGTCCGGGCCCTGCCCGGCCGATGCCGCCCGCGCAGCGTGCGCCGCGCGATGCGGCCGCCAAGCCCGGGCCGTCCGTCCCGGCTGCTTCCGGTCCCTCCACCGTTGCTCCCTCCGCTTCCGGAGTGACTACTTCCGGAGTGTCCGCTTCCGTAGCGTCCACCGACCGTGACCCTGCGGCTTCCGCTCCGCAGATCCAGCTGATCCCGGCCTCGGCCGAGGGCGCGCTGGACGCGGCGGAGGAAGCCGTCGACCTGCTGCTCGACTCCGGGCGCGCGCCCGGGGACGTCCTGGTGATCACCACCGGCGATCCGCACCCGTGGGCCACGCACGAGCTGTCCTTCGGCGAGGCCGCCTACTGGGCTCAGCACGACGCGGGTGACGACGTCTTCTACGCCGACGCCGCCGTGCTGACCCGTGCGGCGTCCAGGCCCGTGGTCGTCGTCGCCGTCAACGGCGGCAGCGAGGAGACCGCGGTCGCCGCGCTGCCGACGGCCGTGACCCGTGCAGGCACCCTGCTGATCGTGTGCGGCGACCCGCAGCGGATCAACTCGATGCTGGGCGCGGGCGTCTGACGTCCGCGTCCGGCGTCACCGCCTGGCGCGTCCTGGCCAGGCGGGTGCCTCAGGCGTACGACTCTTGATCTGCGCCAGGCGTACGACGCTTGGTGTCTGCGTCAGGCGTACGACGGCGTCCGGTAGGGGACGCACGTTGGCGGCCGCTGCGGGCCGCGTGTCGCTCGGCGGGGCCGTGCGGTGTCAGAGTCCACCGTGCGGTGTCCACCACGGTGCGGTGTGCTGTGCCGTGCGGATCGGGTCGCGGGTGGTCCGACGTTGGTCGCGCGAGGCATGGCTGGTTCGGCTGCTTGCCGATCCGTGCTGTGCCGTTCGTGCGGTTCCGTGCGGTTTCCTGTGAGCGGGCGGTGTGGGGACGGGGTGCGTGCCTCTGGGCCGTGCCTGTGCCTGCGCCTGTTCGTTGTCTGTGCCTGACGGCGTCTAGGCCGGGGGGCGGCGTGGCATGTCCGGGGGCGGCTGTGGCTGACAGGCCACCCGCCGGATCGGCTGGGTCTGCGCCGGGTGGGTCGAGGTGACGACGCCCCTGGTGTCCGCCTCTGAAGCGCTGCGGCCAGGTCGCGCACCGCGGGCAGTGCGGCCCGCGTCCGTCCGCGTCAGCGTGCCGCCGCGCGACGCAACACATCCGAGGCTGCCCCTCCGGTGCGAGGAGTCGGCGGATCGGCCCCTGTGAGGGCTTCAGGCTGCGAGTCGGCGCTCGGCCTGCGGCCACCGCGTCCCTCACCGAGCACCTGCCAGCCGTCGCGCGTCAGCGTGATGTACGCGCCGCAACGCAATCCGTGCAAGGTGCAGGCGTCCCGCAGACCCCACATCCAGGCTCCGTCCTCCTGCGTCCAACGGGCGTCCCCTTCGCGGCAGTAGAGCAGCACGGCCGTGCGCACCGGCGTGCGGCGCCGCAGATCGTGAGGGATGATCCGGCGCAGCTGGGCCAGCAGAGCGTTACGGAATATCCAGCCGTCCGTCGCGCTCGCGCGCAGACTGAACGAAGCGCTCGCCCGGAGCCGTTCCTCCGCATCCAGCACCGCCACGACGGCCGTCATGGGCGTCGGCCGATGTCGGGAGTGCAGACCACTCACGACCTCACGGGGGTTGCGCAGCAGAGGGATTCCCGCGGCAGACCACTCTGCGGGTTCAAGCATCCGGGCCAGTCGGTGGGCGGCATCGGCGGACATCTCGGCCGACGTCGAAGACTGCGACAGCGATGCCGCATCGGACGGAGCGAATCCGAAGGTCACGGTCCTCCCTTCGGCTACGCGCCCCAACTGAGGGCGGGGGTCGGGCTGGGGGGAGCGCACCGCGGCACAGCCCTACCGGGCCTTGGGTATCGCGCGGGGAGCAACTCCAATTCTTCCCGTCGTCGTGGCTCGCGGCAACGAGCAAGTCGGGGCCACGCGCCGGTATCGGGCGATGCGTCGCGTATATCCCTGCCCAACTCGTCCTGTCCTGACGCTCATTTCAGCCCTGCACAGCCAGGACCAGCGGCAACACCCCCTTGGCGCCGGTGCGACGGAGCATGCGCGCGGCCACCGCGAGCGTCCAGCCGCTGTCGGTCATGTCATCGACCAAGAACACTGGCCCCTCGGCTTCCTGGAGCGCGGCGGCGAGCGCGGGCGGCACCGTCAGCGCGCCGTCCAGGGCGCGCAGGCGCTGCGCGCTGTTGCTCCTGGGGACCCGCCCCGCATCGGCCCCCGCGGTGTACTCGATGGAGCCGAGGAGGGGGAGTCGGCCCACTTCGGCGATCCGGGCGCCCAGCGACTGGATCAGCTGAGGCCGGGTGTGCGAGGTCATGGTCACCACGCCTACCGGTCGCGGCTGCGCGTCGCCCGCGCCCGAGGCCCAGCCGCCGGGGCCCTTAGCCCAGTCCGCCAGTACATCCACCACGGCCTTCGCCACGTCGTCCGGAACCGGCCCGTCCGGGGCCTGCGGGGTGAGCATGGGACGCAGGCGGTTGCCCCACCCGATGTCGGAGAGCCGGCCCAATGCCCGCCCGGGAGCGGCCTGTTCGCCTGCCGGAATGCGTCCCTTGAGGTCCACGCCAACTGCGGCCAGGCCGGTGGGCCACATCTTGCGGGGCTCGACGTCCACGCCCGCCCGTCCGAGCTCGCCCCGTGCCGAGTCCAGCGTGGCGGAGGAGACCTCACCCCCGAATCGCGCACCTGCGCAGTTGTCGCAACGCCCACAGGGGGCCGCTTCCTCGTCGTCCAGTTGGCGTCGCAGGAACTCCATGCGGCAACCGGACGACGACGCGTACTCGCGCATCGCCTGCTGCTCGGCCTGCCGCTGCTTGGCGACCCAGGCATAGCGCTCGGTGTCGTACGCCCACGGCTGGCCGGTGGAGATCCAGCCGCCCTTCACGCGGCGGACAGCACCGTCCACGTCGAGGACCTTGAGCATCGTCTCGAGCCGTGAGCGGCGCAGCTCGACCAGGGGCTCAAGAGCAGGCAGCGAAAGCGGTCTGCCGGCTTCGGCCAGGACGTCGAGCGTGCGGCGCACCTGCTCCTCTGGTGGGAAGGCGAGCGAAGCGAAGTAATTCCAGATCGCCTCGTCCTCCTTGCCCGGCAGAAGCAACACCTCCGCGTGGTCGACACCGCGGCCCGCGCGCCCCACCTGCTGGTAGTAGGCGATCGGCGAGGAGGGGGAGCCGAGGTGGACCACGAACCCCAGGTCGGGCTTGTCGAAGCCCATGCCGAGCGCGGAGGTGGCGACCAGAGCCTTCACGCGGTTGGCGAGAAGGTCTTCCTCGGCCTGCTGGCGGTCGGCGTTCTCGGTCTTCCCCGTGTACGAGGCGACCGTGTGCCCGCACTGTCGCAGATAGGCGGTCACCTCTTCGGCGGCGGCGACCGTGAGGGTGTAGATGATCCCGGACCCCGGCAGGTCGTTGAGGTGGTCGGCCAGCCAGGCCAGCCGATGCGCGGCATTCGGCAACTGGAGTACGTTCAGGCTCAGGCTCTCCCGGTCGAGAGGCCCGCGCAGCACGAGCGCGTCCGAGCCGCCCCCGGTGCCCAGCTGCTCGGCGACATCCGCCGTCACGCGCGCGTTGGCGGTCGCCGTGGTGGCCAGGACCGGCACGTCGGGCGGAAGGTCCGCGAGCATGGTTCGCAGCCTGCGGTAGTCGGGCCGGAAGTCATGACCCCAGTCGGAGATGCAGTGCGCCTCGTCGACGACGAGCAGCCCGGTGGCCGCGGCAAGCTTGGGCAGGACCTGGTCGCGGAAGTCCGGGTTGTTGAGGCGTTCGGGACTCACCAGCAGCACGTCGACGTCTCCCGCGGCGACCTCGGCCTGTACGGACTCCCACTCCTCCGTGTTGGAGGAGTTGATCGTGCGCGCGCGGATGCCGGCTCGAGCGGCGGACTCGACCTGATTGCGCATGAGGGCGAGCAGCGGCGAGACGATCACGGTCGGACCGCTGCCGCGCTCGCGCAGCAGGGCCGTCGCGACGAAGTACACCGCGGACTTGCCCCAGCCCGTGCGCTGCACGACCAGCGCCCGGCGTTTGTCGGCGACCAGCGCCTCGATCGCGCGCCACTGATCCTCGCGCAGCCGGGCGCCGCCCGACGGGGGCGCCTCGCCGTAGGTGGGGGCGGGGCCGCCGACGAGGCGGGCGAGTACGGCGTCGGCCGCCGTGCGCAGGTCTTGGTTGGTCATGCCCCCATGCAACCCGATGGGTCGGACATTAGGCGAACGGGTCCGTCAGCCTGTGGACAAAGCTTGGCGTGTCCCTGATCGGGGTTATCCACAGGGGCAACCGGAATCTTGTGATCCGCGGGAGAGTCGGCGCATGACGAATCACAGCGAAGCAACCGGTCCGATCGACCCGAACGGCATCGACGCGGACGGCATCGGAACGAATGGTGTCGACCCGAACCGCGCGGCCCGTCTCGGCGGCTCGGTCGAACCCACCGACGCGGTCCGCCCCAGCGGCCCTGTCGGCCACGTGGACTCCGTGGCCCCCGTCGGTCCCATGCGCCCCGCTAGCCCCGACGAGACCGTCCGCCCCGGCAGCCTCACCGATATCGGCGAGGGGACGGCCCCGCCGAACCCGTTCGATGAGCCGCTGGTCACCCTGCGCACACCGGCCGAACTGGCCGATTCCCTGCCCTACCTACTCGGTTTCAAGCCCGAGGAAAGCATCGTGCTCATCGCTCTGCATGGTGATCGCGGGCAGTTCGGCGGGCGCGTGCGCCTGGGAATCCCGGAGCGCGCGGAGGACTGGCCGAACGTCGCGGAGCAACTGGCCCAGTGCCTGGTGGGCGGCTGCGAGCGGAGGGGAGCTCGCCCCGACGGCGTCATCGCCTTCCTCTGCCGGGAGCCCGACGCAGCAGGGTCCGGCCAACCTGTCGTGGAGCAGTTGCGGCCGCTGGCGCAGGTGTTGCGTACGGCGTGCGGTGCCCTCGACGTCCCGGTCTTCGAAGTCGTGTGTATTTCGGGGGACCGTTTCTGGACCTACTGCTGCCCGGAGACCCGCTGCTGCCCACCGGAAGGCATGCCTCTGCTCAGGCCGGGCACCTCGGTCCTCGCCGCCGCGGCGACCTACGTGGGAGTCCAGGCGGCCGCCACGCAGAGTGAGATCAGGGGGCGCCTGACTCCCTGGGAATCCGCTGCGGCGATCGAACAGGAGCGAGCCTTGGACGCCGCAGGCCTTGCGCTCATCCCCAGGATGCTGAGCGAGAAAGCGCGCATCACCGCTGTCGAGACGCTCGATCTGGCGCACCGAGTCATGGCGCGGCTGGCCGACGCCCCGCCCGTTTCCGGCGCGCTTGAGGCCGACAGCAGGGACGACGAACTGATCGCACACGACGAGGCGGCCGCCTTGATCCTCGGCCTCCAGGTCCGGGATACACGGGACCGCGCGGCCGAGTGGATGGAAGGCGCGGAGGCGCATCTGGCCCTGCGTCTGTGGAGGGCACTGTCCCGCCGTTGCGTCGGCGCGTACGCGGAGCACGCCGCGGCGCCGCTGGCCCTTGCCGGCTGGGTCGCCTGGTCCCTCGGTGACCTGGCGGAAGGCCAGGAAGCCCTGGACATGGCTCTGTGCGCCGACCCGGAGTACATGTTTGCTCTGCTCCTGAACCGAGCCTGCAACGAAGACATGGATCCGGAGCCGATCCGTCGCTGTCTTCGCAGGAGGCGCGACGACCGCGCCGACCATGACGACCGCGACGACCATGACGACCGCGCCGACCATGACGACCACGACGGCCCTGACGGGGAGGCGGCCCCCAAATCGCCGGACGGCATGGCCGAAATGCCGCAGGCTGAAGGGCTGTTGGAGGCCGGGGCCTCGACCACGCGGGAAAGCGCCCCTCGACGACGCCGGCGGCGGCTGCCTCGCTCGCCCGGAAGCGGTGGCCCCAGTACCTCCGACGCCCCGCGCACCTCAGGAGGACCAGGCAGCCCCCGCGCCAAAGGTGGCCCCAGCGGCTCCGGCGGTCCGGGTACGGGCCCGCAGAACCGGCGGCGCACGCTCAGGCGCGGCATGAGGAACGGCCGATGAGCGCGCCGGTCCGTTGCTGGGCCAGATGGGCGGCGCGGTTGCGCTCAGGGCTGGCGTCCATACGAAGTTGGCTCCATGTGGTCGGCTTCCCGCCGTGGAGGCGTGACTTGCGGCAGGGCGGGCCCGTTCACCTGAGTGGCGGTACCCGCGACCGGGTCGCGTGGCTGTACCGCCTCCGCCCTTCCGTAGCGCAGACAACGCCGAAGAAGCCGCCCCATGTCCCTTTCCGCTCCGTCTCCCGCACCCGACAGAGAGGGGTCCCACCGGGCCGCGCCGGCCCCCGCGTTCCGGCCCCTCGCACCGCAGCCGTCCGGGGCACCGGCTCAGGCACAGTCGACGAGGGCGACGTCCGCGACCGCGCCCCGATGTGCGCAGCTCCCGCCCGCGCACGCGACCTTGATCTGCGTCGCTCTGCCCGCCTTCGCGATCTCGACGGACCAGGGGCAGTTGACCGGCCGCGGACTGGAGGGGTTCTACCGCGCGGGACGACGGCTCCTGTCCCGCTGTCAGGTACGCGTGGCAGGGCACGAGCCGGTCGCGGTGCAGGCCCGGATGCTCTCGGCGGACAGCGCCCGCTTCGTGGCGACACTGCGCCTGTCGACCGGTACCGGTCCCGACCCGGAACTCGTCGTCGAGCGGATCCGGCACGCCGACGGTACGGAACGGATCACGCTGCACAGCTCGGCCGCGCGCCCCCTGCGGCTGCCCCTTGAGATCTCGCTCGGCACGGACCTCGCGGAGTTGGGTATCGTCGCGTCCGGCAGAGCCGGGCCCGAGGTTCCCGCCAGCGTGCACGACTCCGGGATGCGGTGGTCCTCCGCAGGGGCGCATTGCCTGGTCACGGCCAGCCCGGCGCCCGCGGACGCTCTGGCCTCCGCAGGATTGTTGCGCTGGGAGGTGGACCTGCCGCCAGGTGCCTCTCGCAGCATTGAGCTGCGGGTGAGACCTGATGGAGCGGGGCCGATCCGTGCGGCAGGACACGGCGCGATGCGTTCCGTCGCCACGGCGGAGGCGGTCGGCGACGACCCCGGAGTCCAGCCACTGCTGGCCCGTTCCGTCGAGGATCTACAGGCGCTACTGCTGAGGGACCCCGAGCACACCACCGACGTCTACCTGGCCGCAGGTGCGCCCTGGCGCTGCGGACTGGCACCTGCCGAGGCGCTGGCCGCCGCCCGCATGGCACTGCCGCTCGGTACCCGGCTCGCCGCCGGGACGATGCGCAGCCTCGCCCGGAGTCAGCTCGCGGGGGCAGGTCCCCGGTCGGGCATGATCCCGGGGCCATTGAGGGACGCGGGGCCGCACCTGCCACCGGGCTGCGCCGGCACCGAGGCGACGCTGCTCTTCCCGGCGCTCCTCGCCGAGGCGCGACGGTGGGGGCTTCCCGGGCCGGAGGTGGAGGAACTGCTGCCCACGGCGGAGAGGTGCCTGCGGTGGCTGCGTACCGCGATCGGTGACGGCGTGTTCCTGCCCGACGCGCATCCGAGTGGGCTGGCGCGCTGTGAGACCCAGGCACATGCGCACCGGGCCGCGCTGCTCGGCTCGGACCTGCTCGAGGCGTACGGCATAGAGGGCTCCGCGGGCCTGCGGCAATGGGCCCAGCGGCTGCGCTCGGCGTTCCGGGAGGAGTTCTGGGTGGCGGACCGGGCAGGTGGCCGGCCGGCTTCGGCCCGCCTGCCCGACGGTCGCCTTCTGCCGTACCTCACCGGGGGCGCGGCCCACCTCTTGGACACCGGCCTGCTGGGGTCGGGGGAGCTTGCCCCGGGCCTGCTCGACAAGATCCAGACCGAACAACTCGCCCGGCTGCTGGGCGGGCCCGTCATGGACTCCGGCTGGGGGCTGCGCAGCCTCGGGTCCAATGAGGCCGCGTACAACCCCTTCGGGCACCGGGGCGGGGCGGTCCGCGTGCAGGAGACGGCGGTCGCCGTCACGGGCCTCGCGGCGGCGGGATACGACAAGGAGGCGAGCTCACTGTTGCGAGGCATGTTGTCCGCGGCCTCGTGCTTCGACCATCGGCTGCCGGAGATGTACGCCGGGGAGCAGCGCACGGAGGGAGGGGCCCCGCTGCCGCACCCGGCTGCCTGCCGCCCGGCCGCGATCGCTGCTGCGGCCGGGGTGCATGTCCTGACGGCGCTCGCCGGGATCCGTCCCGACGCGCCCGCGGGGACTGTGACGTTGAGTCCGGTCCGCAGTGCCCCGTTGGGGGAGCTCGGGCTGACCGCGCTGAGCGTCGCGGGCGCACCGTTCTCCGTACGGGTGAGCCGGCTGGGCCTCGCCATGGTCGAGGAGGCGGCCGAGGGGCTTCAGTTGGGAGTGTGACCCTGAGGAGCGGACGGGAGGGCCACAGGCCAGGAAATCCGTAGCGCGGAGGGCGAGGCGGAGGAAAGGCACGAAGGGCCGGCAGTCATACAAGGGCGGGGAAGAACCACGCCGGAAGGGTGAACGAAGCAGGTGTTTATCGTCAGGAAGACGACTATGATCACCGCATGCCCCCCTACGACCCGTCGGCCTTCCCGCCCTTCGCCGTCACTGTCGACCTGGTCGTGCTGACCGTGCGCCGCCACGCGCTCTGCGCGCTGGCCGTGCGGCGCGGTGAACAGCCGTTCCAGGGGCGTTGGGCGCTCCCCGGAGGATTCGTACGTCCGGACGAGGACCTCTCGGCCGCGGCGGCGCGCGAACTCGTCGAGGAGACGGGCCTGTGTGCCCACGAGCCCGACGCTCCGGCGCAGGACAACGGAGCACATCTCGAACAGCTCGCCACGTACGGCGACCCCAAGCGCGATCCCCGGATGCGAGTGGTCAGCGTCGCCCACCTCGCGCTCGCGCCGGACCTGCCCGCGCCCCGGGCGGGCGGCGATGCGCACAGTGCGCGTTGGGCGCCGGTGGAGGCCCTGCTCAATCAGGCGAGCTTCGGCCGTGACGGCGAACCGTCCGCGCCGCTTGCCTTCGATCACGCACAGATCCTGGCTGACGGCGTGGAGCGCGCCCGTTCCAAAATCGAGTACTCGTCACTGGCCACGGCCTTCTGCCCGCCGGAGTTCACGGTCGGTGAGCTGAGACGGGTGTACGAGGCGGTCTGGGGCGTCGTCCTCGACCCCCGCAACTTCCATCGCAAGGTGACCGGCACCCCAGGCTTCCTCGTCCCCACGGGCGGCACCACGACCCGGCAGGGAGGCCGCCCCGCCCAGCTCTTCCGTGCGGGAGGCGCGACGCTCCTCAACCCGCCGATGCTGCGCCCGGAGGTCTGACCCTCCACCGCACGCCTCGGGGCCGGAGCGTGCCGCCGTACTCGCGTTGTCCGTCGGTACCTCGCCCGTCGGCTCTTCGTCTCCGACGCTCCAGCCGTCCTGCGTTCTGGCGGTCTTCCGGGGACACCAGCAGCCCGACTCCTGCCCGAAATGCCAGAAATATCGCGTTATCTTGCTTTAGTACCCACGGGGTTCGTCCGTCCCCGATCCGGCGGACGGGCCTCGGCCGCCGAGCGGTCGCCCCGTCCTGCGAGAGAAGCGATGATCCAGGCCATCGGACTGACCAGCAATCCCCGCGAGGAGCTCCCGCCCGCCGTCGACGACGTGTCCTTCGAGGCGCGCGCCGGCCGTGTCACGGCGTTGCTCGGCGCCGAGGGCGCTGGGAAGACCACGGCACTGCGGCTGATGCTCGAACTCCAACAGGGCCGCGGCATCACGTACTTCAGGGGCCGCCCCCTGCACCGCATCCCCCATCCGTCGCGTGAGGTGGGCGTGCTCCTGGGCGACGTCCCGGGGCACCCGTCGCGCACCGTCCGTGGTCACCTGCGCATGCTGTGCGCGGCAGTCGGAGTGCCCGTCCAGCGCGCCGAGGACGTACTCGAGGTCGTAGGCCTCGTGAGCCTCCGGGATCAGCGCCTCGGCACCCTTTCGCGTGGCATGGACCGGCGTCTGGGGCTCGGCTGCGCGCTGCTCGCAGACCCGCACACGCTCGTCCTGGACGGGCCGACCGAGGGACTCTCGGCCCGCGAGGGCGCCTGGCTGCACGGAATCCTGCGCGCCCACGCGAGCCAGGGCGGAACGGTCCTGTTCGCCACGGGTGACCCCAAGGAGGCCGCTCGGACCGCTGACCGCGTCGTCACACTGGAGGCGGGGCGGCTCGTCGCGGACCAGGAAGCCCCCGACTTCGCTCGGACCAGACTCCGCCCCCGGGTCGCCGTGCTGAGCCCTTACGCGGCTCGCCTCGGCGCGCTCCTCACCAAAGAGGCACGTGCGAGCCGGCGGTCCGTCGAGGCGGTCGCCGAGGGCGGCAACAGGCTCACCGTCTACGGCAGTAACTGCGCGGAGGTGGGGGAGACCGCGTACCGGCACGGAATCCTCGTCCATCAACTCGCCGACGAGGTGGGCGACGCGGGGCCTGTCGGTCCAGCGGGCCGCTGGGAGCCGTCGGAGGTGTGGACGACCCCTGCGGCCGCCTCCGGGGCCGGCGAAACCGGCCAAGGTGAGGCCGAGACCGAAGAAGAGGCGCCCCTGAGCGAGACGCAACGCCTCCCCACCGTCCCTCTGGCGCCCTCCTCCACTGCTCTACCTGCCCCTTCCGCCCCCCAGAGCGACTCCGCCTCCTGCCTGCCACCGCCCATCACTGTCCACCCCAGCCCCAGCCCTCTTCGCCCCGTGCGCTACGAGCTGCGCCGTCTGACGGGCGTGGGGACCGGCTATCTCACCCTCGCGGCGGTCCTCGCCACCTCCGTACTGATCTGCGTCCTCCTGGCGCGGGCCGGGCACACGCCGCAAGCGCGCCTGCTCGCCGCCTGGCCTCAGGATCTGCCCCTGCCGCCGGCGGCTCTCGGCGCGGGGTTGCTCGGTGCCCTCGCGTTCGGGGACGAGTTCCGCCACCCCGCCCTCGCCGTGGACCGGGGCACAGTCCCGCGCCGCTTGGGGCTGCTCCTCGCCAAACTGCTCGTCGCCGCCGCCACGGCGCTGCTGTCGGGCGGGCTCACCGTCGGGGCCGACGCCGTGGTGCTTCATCTCGTATACGGAGAAGAGCTCAGCGGAGTTCCCGCTGACTGGCTTTCCTTGAGCGTGAGTTGGGCAGCCCTGGTCTCGGGGTGCGCTTGGGCCGGAGTGTTGGCCGCCGGCGTCTTCCGTTCCACCACCGCGGGCCTGGCCGCCGTGCTAGGGGTGCCGATCGTCGTCGTACCTCTCGTACAAAAGGCCGTTGAGGGCCCTGCTGTGCGGTCGGCGGCCGGGCTTTCGGGGCGGCTGCGGGAGCTCGCGCTGATGCAGTGGCCGTTCGGAGTCGAGCGTTATGTGGCGGGAGGAATGCGCATGATCATTCAACCTGTGGGCGGGGCGCTGGCGTTGTCGCTCACCGCTCTGCTCTGCGCGTATGTGCTCACGGCGATGCGAAGCAGAGTCCGTTGACGATCATCCGTCGCCTTCCGTTCCGGGCCTGTGCGCAACTCCCCGGGCGACGCTCACTTCTTTCCGATAAGGCGTCAATTGCGGCGAGGTAAGCGATCACCCTTTCGTGTGCTTTTCACCAAAGACCTCAAGGCAGTTGGAGGCCACGCCGACAACTGATCCGTGAGTACCCTTGCGCACACCATGATGACCACCGCCCGCTCCGCCGACTCCGGTCTCGCCGGCCCGGGCGACCTCGACCGATACCCCTTCGCCGAGCCACATGGGGGCAGCGACCGTGTCGTCGCGCCCATGTGGGACGGCGCCGACCACGATCTGGGGCGCGTGAGCCGGCGCGCGTCAGGAAGCCGCGGCCGCGGGCTGCACGGCCAACTCGTCCAACAGCTGGGCCAGATGATCGTCTCCGGCGACCTGGGCGCCGACCGCCCGCTCGTCCCCGAGGAGATCGGCCAGCGCTTCGAGGTCTCCCGCACCGTCGTCCGTGAGTCGCTGCGCGTGCTCGAGGCCAAGGGCCTGGTAAGCGCCCGGCCCAACGTCGGCACGCGCGTGCGTCCCGTCAGCGACTGGAACCTGCTCGACCCGGACATCATCGAATGGCGGGCCTTCGGGCCACAGCGCGACGACCAGCGGCGCGAGCTCGGCGAGCTACGCTGGATGATCGAGCCACTCGCCGCCCGGCTCGCCGCGGGACACGGTCGCGAGGAAGTGCAGCAGCGCCTCGTCGACATGGTCGAGATCATGGGCCACGCAATGACCCAGGGTGACTCGATCACCTTCTCGCGCGCCGACGCGGAGTTCCACTCGCTCCTCATCCAGCTCGCCGGCAACCGCATGCTGGAGCACCTCTCCGGCATCGTCTCGGCCGCCCTGCAGGTCTCCGGGGGCCCCGTCACCGGCTGTGACCGCCCGAGCGAGGCCTCTCTCGTGCACCACTCGCGCGTCGTCGACGCGCTCGCGGCGGGCGACGGCGCCGTCGCCGAGGCCGCGATGCGGCAGCTGCTCACGGTCCACCCCGAGGTGGAGCGCGTCGTGCCCGCCCCGCGCGAGCACTGACCGCGCGTCCACGCCGCCCGCCGTGTGTGCTCCCCGCGGCAAGTGCCTCGCCGTCCCTGAGCGGTCGACGGCTCCCTCGCCGCACCAGCCGTCGCCGGATCTCCACGGGCTCCTCCAGAGCCCGGCGGGGTCCGGCGACGCGATCGTGAGGGTTGCGTCGCGGTGCATCGGGGGATCATTCGTGCATGCGTAAAGGTCGCTTCTGGCCGCATCTGGATGCTTTTGAGTACTTACGGGGTGTGACTCGGGCCACGTAGATTGGGCGTAACGCTCCAAGGAACAGCGCGATGACCTAAGAGGTGATAGCCGAGGAAGGAATACAGCGGACGTTCGCGACGCTGTGTAGCTCCCCGGCCCCCGCCCGCGCCGTCGGCCCAAATCCCTAGCCGCCGGTCGTCGGCTCCGGTCCACAATGGACGGGGCCGGAAGCCGTTTTCCAACGTTCCGAGAGGTTGTTCGTGTCGGCCAGCACATCCCGTACGCTCCCGCCGGAGATCGCCGAATCCGTCTCTGTCATGGCGCTCATCGAGCGGGGAAAGGCTGATGGGCAGATCGCCGGCGATGACGTGCGTCGTGCCTTCGAAGCTGACCAGATTCCGGCCACTCAGTGGAAGAACGTTCTGCGCAGCCTCAACCAGATCCTCGAGGAAGAGGGTGTGACGCTGATGGTCAGTGCCGCGGAGCCAAAACGCCCCCGCAAGAGCGTCGCAGCGAAGAGCCCGGCCAAGCGCACCGCGACCAGGACGGTCGCGGCCAAGACCGCCACGGCGAAGCCCACCGCCACCGCCGCCACTGAGGCGCCGACCGCGGACGGCACCGCCGAGGACGCGCCCGCGAAGAAGGTCGCAGCCAAGAAGACGACGGCCAAGAAGGCCGTCGCCAAGAAGACCGTCGCCAAGAAGGCCACGGCCAAGAAGTCCGCTTCCAAGAAGGACGCCGACGAGCTCCTGGACGAAGAGGCCACCGAGGAGGCACCCGCCGCCGGCAAGCCCGGCGAGGGCGAGCCCGCCGAGGAAGGCGCCCAGGGCTTCGTGCTCTCCGACGAGGACGAGGACGACGCGCCCGCCCAGCAGGTCGCCGCGGCCGGTGCCACCGCCGACCCCGTCAAGGACTACCTCAAGCAGATCGGCAAGGTCCCGCTGCTCAACGCCGAGCAGGAGGTCGAGCTCGCCAAGCGCATCGAGGCCGGTCTGTTCGCCGAGGACAAGCTGGCCAACGCCGACAAGCTCGCGCCGAAGCTCAAGCGTGAGCTGGAGATCATCGCCGAGGACGGCCGCCGCGCCAAGAACCACCTCCTGGAGGCCAACCTCCGCCTGGTGGTCTCCCTGGCCAAGCGCTACACCGGCCGCGGCATGCTCTTCCTGGATCTCATCCAGGAGGGCAACCTCGGTCTGATCCGCGCGGTCGAGAAGTTCGACTACACCAAGGGCTACAAGTTCTCCACGTACGCCACCTGGTGGATCCGTCAGGCGATCACCCGCGCCATGGCCGACCAGGCCCGCACCATCCGTATCCCGGTGCACATGGTCGAGGTCATCAACAAGCTGGCCCGTGTCCAGCGCCAGATGCTCCAGGACCTGGGCCGCGAGCCCACTCCGGAGGAGCTGGCCAAGGAACTCGACATGACCCCGGAGAAGGTCATCGAGGTCCAGAAGTACGGTCGTGAGCCGATCTCCCTCCACACCCCTCTGGGTGAGGACGGCGACAGCGAGTTCGGTGACCTCATCGAGGACTCCGAAGCGGTCGTGCCGGCCGACGCGGTCAGCTTCACGCTGCTCCAGGAGCAGCTGCACTCGGTCCTGGACACCCTGTCCGAGCGTGAGGCGGGCGTGGTCTCCATGCGCTTCGGTCTCACGGACGGCCAGCCCAAGACCCTCGACGAGATCGGCAAGGTCTACGGAGTGACGCGTGAGCGCATCCGTCAGATCGAGTCGAAGACGATGTCGAAGCTGCGTCACCCCTCGCGTTCGCAGGTCCTGCGCGACTACCTCGACTAGGTCTCGACAGTCGTCAGAGCGTTCCCCGGAAGGCCCGAAGTCCTCGGTACGAGGCTTCGGGCCTTCCGCGCGCGGGTGCGCGGTATGCGGCGCTGAATGACTCTGGGTAAGCCATCCCAGCCCAGAGTGAGGAGATCGCATGCGTCGTCCCTTCGCCCGATCGTGGACGGGGGTGCTGGCCACAGCGGCCGCTGCCGCCGCCCTGCCGCTGGCCTCCCCGTCGCCCGCGGCGGCCGACAGCGTGGTCATCGGGGGCAGTCCGGTGCGGATTTCGGAGAGCCCATGGGTGGTGGCGCTCTCCAGCCGTGACCGGTTCGGGGGTACCCGCTCAGGGCAGTTCTGCGGCGCCGTCGTGGTCGGGCGTACGACCGTCCTGACGGCGGCCCACTGCTTGAGCGAGGGCGTGCTCGGCGTACCGCTGAACAGAGTGTCGGACCTGAGGGTCATCGCCGGTCGCGGAGATCTGAGCACGTCGGAGGGGGAAGAGATCCCGGTCCGTGAGGCCCGGGTCAATCCGGAGTACGACGGCGACACGAACTCGGGCGACTTCGCGGCGCTGACCCTGGCCGAGCCGCTCCCCGAGAGCTACGTGATCGGCATGGCGGGGCCGGGCGATCCCGCGTACACGGCGGGGACCCAGGCAGCCGTATACGGCTGGGGGGACACCACGGGATCGGGCAGTTACGCCCGCACGCTCCACGCGGCGCGGGTGCAGGTACTGCCCGACACGGTGTGTGAGGAGGCGTACCCGGGCAGTGCCGACGGGAAGTACTCGGCGACGACCATGCTGTGCGCCGGTGAGATGGATGGCCGTCGAGACGCCTGTCAGGGCGACAGCGGCGGGCCGCTGGTCGCCGAGGGGCGGCTGATCGGCCTGGTGTCCTGGGGGAGCGGCTGCGGGCGTCCTGGCCGGCCAGGGGTCTATACGCGGATCTCGGACGTGGTGAGGATGATGGGGGGCCGCGCCTGAGGTGAGTGCTCATACGGGGTCGGCGGAGCCGTGGGCCCCCGGTGGGCGGCCGGCGGAGTCCGTCGGCCCCCGGAGGGCGCGGAAGGGGCCAGGAGGCCCTGTGACGAGAGCGGGCGGCCGCCCCTGCCTGTTGGCAGGGGCGGCCGCCCGTCACCGGCCTGGTGCGCCGGGGCTGGCTCGTCGTGGGTGCGAGGTGTCAGCGTTCCTCTTCGGTGGTGCTCTCCGGAACGGCGGTCAAGCGCTCCGTCTCGTCCTGTATCTCAGCGGCGATCTTCTTGAGTTCCGGCTCGAACTTGCGGCCATGGTGGGCGCAGAAGAGCAGTTCGCCGCCGCTCAGCAGGACGACACGCAGGTATGCCTGGGCGCCGCAGCGGTCGCAGCGATCAGCGGCCGTCAGGGGGCTCGCGGGGGTCAGAACAGTAGTCACGTCGCCTCTTCTCTAGCTCGACGAGCTGTCGTACCAGGGTCAACATCCAACCAGGCCGAAAACGTTCCCGCTCGCGGCTTTTCCTCGAAGTTTCTTTTTGAGGAGGTTGTCCGTTGCCGGTTGGCGGCGAATGTGCCGTATTGCGTCTCTTACGTGTCTTACGGTTTCGCGCTGTCTGTCAGGTGGGTGTCCTCCCGGCTGGGTTGCCGGTTGTTCATGAGGACGTGCCCGGAGCCTAAATGGTTCATGCCTCGAAGGGAACGTGACGTGCGCTTCACTCCATCGAGGGATCGAACATGTATGCGAGGCTGAGTTAGTGTGCGGGGGGACGAGGGTGGCGTTACAACGGCTCTACCAGGCCTCGGTACCCTCTGACGGGCAACCGAAGCCGCGTCCTTACCCCAAAGGACTCCCCTTGAAATTCAGCGAGGAGCGAACCGCGTGACCGCCGAGACGTCCGTGCCGTCCACAGCGTTGCTGACCGGAGCAGACCGGGACGGTTCCAACTACACCGCGCGGCACCTGCTCGTCCTGGAGGGGCTCGAGGCCGTCCGCAAGCGTCCGGGCATGTACATCGGGTCGACGGACAGCCGCGGCCTGATGCACTGCCTCTGGGAGATCATCGACAACTCCGTCGACGAGGCCCTGGGCGGCTACTGCGACCACATCGAAGTCATCCTCCACGACGACGCCTCCGTGGAGGTCCGGGACAACGGCCGGGGCATCCCCGTCGATGTCGAGCCCAAGACCGGCCTCTCCGGAGTCGAGGTCGTCATGACCAAGCTCCACGCGGGCGGCAAGTTCGGCGGTGGCTCCTACGCCGCCTCCGGCGGTCTGCACGGCGTGGGCGCCTCCGTGGTGAACGCGCTCTCCGCGCGTCTCGACGTCGAGGTGGACCGAGCCGGGCACACGCACGCCATCAGCTTCCGGCGCGGCGTCCCCGGTGCCTTCGCCAAGATGGGGCCCGACGCGCCCTTCGACCCGTCGGCGAAGCTCAGCAAGGTCAAGAAGATCCCCAAGACGCGCACCGGCACGCGCGTGCGTTACTGGGCGGATCGCCAGATCTTCCTCAAGGACGCCAAGCTCTCCCTGGAGAACCTGCACCAGCGCGCCCGTCAGACCGCCTTCCTGGTGCCGGGCCTGACCATCGTCGTACGCGACGAGTTCGGCCTAGGCGAGGGCGGCACGAAGGGCGAGGAATCCTTCCGCTTCGATGGCGGCATCAGCGAGTTCTGCGAGTACCTGGCCCAGGACAAGGCCGTCTGCGACGTCCTCCGCTTCTCCGGGCAGGGCACCTTCAAGGAGACGGTGCCGGTCCTCGACGACCACGGCCAGATGACCCCCACCGAGGTCACCCGTGAGCTCGGCGTCGACGTGGCGCTGCGATGGGGCACCGGGTACGACACGACCGTCCGGTCCTTCGTCAACATCATCGCCACCCCCAAGGGCGGCACCCATGTGACGGGCTTCGAGCGCTCCCTCACCAAGACGATGAACGAGGCGATGCGCGCCCAGAAGGTGCTGCGCGTCGCCGAGGACGACATCGTCAAGGATGACGCCCTCGAAGGCCTCACCGCCGTCGTCACGGTCCGTCTCGCCGAACCGCAGTTCGAGGGGCAGACCAAGGAGGTACTGGGCACCTCCGCGGCCAACCGCATTGTCGCCAACGTCATCGCCAAGGAACTCAAGGCGTTCCTGACGTCCACCAAGCGGGACGCGAAGGCGCAGGCCCGTGCCGTCATGGACAAGGCCGTCGCCGCGGCCCGTACACGCATCGCGGCCCGCCAGCACAAGGACGCCCAGCGCCGGAAGACCGCGCTGGAGTCCTCGTCGCTGCCCGCCAAGCTCGCGGACTGCCGCAGCGACGACGTGGAGCGCAGCGAGCTCTTCATCGTCGAGGGTGACTCCGCGCTCGGCACCGCCAAACTCGCGCGGAACTCCGAGTTCCAGGCGCTGCTGCCGATCCGCGGCAAGATCCTCAACGTTCAGAAGGCATCCGTGACGGACATGCTGAAGAACGCCGAGTGCGGTGCGATCATCCAGGTCATAGGAGCCGGGTCCGGCCGGACCTTCGACATCGACGCGGCGCGCTACGGGAAGATCATTCTGCTCGTCGACGCCGATGTCGACGGCGCGCACATCCGGATCCTGCTGCTGACGCTGTTCCAGCGGTACATGCGGCCCATGGTCGAGGCGGGGCGGGTCTTCGCGGCGGTGCCGCCGCTGCACCGCATCGAGCTCAGCCAGCCCAAGAAGGGCCAGGACAAGTACATCTACACGTACTCGGACCGTGAGCTGCGCGAGACGCTGCTCGAGATGCAGCGCAAGAACGTGCGCTACAAGGACTCGATCCAGCGTTACAAGGGCCTCGGCGAGATGGACGCCGACCAGCTGGCCGAGACCACGATGGACCCGCGCTTCCGGACCCTGCGGCGGATCAACATCTCCGACCTGGACTCGGCGGAGCAGGTCTTCGATCTGCTGATGGGCAACGACGTCGCACCGCGCAAGGAGTTCATCACGAGCTCCGCCGCGACGCTGGACCGCTCACGCATCGACGCCTAACAGAGGCGGTCAGCCGGATCTGATGGCGCTTCACCTGATGGGGTGAAGCGCGCCGGGAGAAGTGTCAGGGATCTTCCCGGTCTGCCCATCCTTGGGCACGCGGCCAAATGGGGCCGCGGACAAGGAGAGTTCGGTGAAGATGCACGACGGGCCCGATGTCGGCACGGGCCGGACCGACTGGGTGCCGGCCGGTGATCCGCGAGATCCCTGGCATGACGCGTTCGCCTCCGGCTGGGGAGAGCTGGACGGTACGGGCGTGCCGGCTTCCGTGGCAGCACCCCGGGCCGCCGGGCAGCAGCGGAGCGCGAGTGCGGCGGACATCTACCTGGAGGTGCAGCGCAGCGAGGCCTTCCAGGAGGTGCGCCGCCGGTACCGGAGGTTCGTCTTCCCCGCCGTCGCCGTCTTCTTCGCCTGGTACGTGGCGTACGTCGTGACCGCGACGGCGGCGCCGGGCCTGATGGCGCGCCCCGTCGCGGGAGCGGTGAATGTGGGGCTGCTGGCGGGGCTCGGACAGTTCCTCACGACGTTCCTGCTGACCTGGGCGTATGCCCGGCACGCGCGACTGCGCAGGGACCGGCCCGCCCTCGATCTGCGGTGGACGGTGTTCGAGCAGAAGCAGAAGCAGAAGCGGAAGCGGGTCGAGGAACAGGAGCGGCGGCGGGTGCCGAGCGGGTCGCGCGAGCAGGAGGTGGAGCGGTGACCGGAGACCACCAGACGCTCGCGCTCGTCCTGTTCGGTGTCTTCGTGGCCGTGACGCTCGCGATCACGACGTGGGTGAGTCGCCACAGGCATGGTTCGGCCGAGGAGTTCTACGTGGGCGGACGGCTGTTCTCACCGATGGAGAACGGTTTCGCCGTCGCCGGTGACTACATGTCGGCCGCCTCTTTCCTCGGCATCTCCGGACTCATCGCGCTCTTCGGGTACGACGGACTGCTCTACTCGGTGGGCTTCCTCGTCGCGTGGCTCGTCGTGCTGTTCCTGGTGGCCGAACTGGTGCGCAACTGCGGCCGGTTCACGCTCGCCGATGTCGTGGCCGCGCGGATGAGGGAGCGGCCGGTGCGCATCGCGGCGGGAACTTCCTCCGTGACCGTGTCCGTTCTCTATCTGGTGGCGCAGATGGTGGGGGCCGGCTCGCTGGTCGCGCTGCTGCTCGGTGGGACGAGCGGGGCGGCGCAGACCTGGACGGTGGTCGGCGTCGGCGCGCTCATGGTGATCTATGTGTCGTGGGGAGGGATGCGGGCCACCACCTGGATCCAGATCGTGAAAGCGGTCCTGCTGATGTGCGGCGCGATGGCGCTGACCGTGCTCGTCCTGGTGCGCTTCCACGGCGACTTCGACCAACTGCTGCGCACCGCGGCCGACCGCAGCGGCCACGGCGAGCGGTTCCTGGCGCCGGGGCTGAAGTACGGGGGCGACTGGACCGCCAGGCTCGACTTCATCAGCCTGGGACTGGCACTCGTGCTCGGCACCGCGGGGCTGCCGCACATCCTGTCCCGTTTCTACACCGTGCCGACCGCGCGGGCCGCGCGCCGCTCGGTCGTCTGGTCCATCGGGCTCATCGGCAGCTTCTACCTGATGACGATCGTGCTGGGCTTCGGCGCGGCCGCGATCGTGGGCTCGGAGGCAGTGCGGGGCTCGAACGCGGCGGGTAACACGGCGGTTCCGCTGCTGGCCCTCGACTTGGGCGGCGGCGCGGATTCCACTGGCGGAACGGTTCTGTTCGCGATCGTCGCGGCCGTCGCCTTCGCCACGATCCTTGCCGTGGTCGCCGGGATCACGCTTGCCTCTTCGGCGTCGGTGGCGCACGACTTGTACGCCTCCCTGCGGCGGCGGGGCGCGAAGCCGCGCAGTGAGGTGGCGGTGGCGCGTGTCGCCGCCGCAGGGATCGGTGTGGTGGCGATCGGGCTCGGGTTGCTGGCCCGCGACCTCAACGTGGCGTTCCTGGTGGGCCTCGCCTTCGCGGTCGCCGCGTCCGCCAATCTGCCGGTGCTGCTGTACTCGCTGTTCTGGCGGAACTTCACCACGCGGGGCGCGGTGTGGTCGGTGTACGGGGGGTTGCTGCCCGTGCTCGTACTGGTGCTGTTCTCGCCGGTGGTGTCCGGAGCGCCCAACTCCCTCTTCCCGGGCGTGGACTTCCAGTACTTCCCGCTGGAGAACCCGGGGCTCGTCTCCATCCCGCTGGGCTTCCTCGCGGGCTGGCTGGGCACGGTGACCTCCCGCGAACCGGCGGACGAGGCCAAGCACGCGGAGACCGAGGTGCGGTCTCTGACGGGCGCCGGAGCGGCGTAACCATTCCTCCCGGCCGCGCCCGCCGCGGCGCGAGCCGTCAGCCGCCCGGACGGGCGTTCAGCCGGGCGTTGAGACGGGCGGCCTGGCGCGTCAGGTGATCGCGTTCGGCGAGGTTGGGTGCCGCGTGAGCGGCCTCCGCGTACAGCCGTGCGGCGGTCGCCACGTCGCCATCGCGTTCGTGGAGGTACGCGGCCACCGCGGCGTGGCGGGGCAGTGAGTCGTCCACGGCCGCGAGCGCCGCCAGTCCGGCGCGTGGTCCATCGGCCTCGCCGACGGCCACGGCGCGGTTGAGCCGAACGACCGGGTTGTCGGTCAGGCGGACGAGTTCGTCGTACCACTCGACGATCTGCGCCCAGTCGGTCTCCTCGGCGGTGGGCGCGTCGGCGTGGAGCGCCGCGATGGCGGCCTGGGCCTGGAACTCGCCCAGCCGGTCGCGGGCCAGGGCCGCCTGGAGGATCTCGACGCCCTCGGCGATCGAATCGGTGTCCCACCGGCCGCGGTCCTGCTCGGCGAGCGGCACCAGGCTGCCGTCGGGAGTGGTGCGGGTGGCGCGCCGGGCGTGGTGGAGCAGCATGAGGGCGAGCAGCCCGGACACCTCGGGGTGGTCGATGGCGGCCGCGAGCTGCCGGGTGAGCCGGATGGCCTCGGCGGCGAGGTCGACCTCTCCGGAGTAGCCCTCGTTGAAGACCAGGTAGAGGACGCGCAGGACGGTGGCGACATCACCGGGCTGGTCGAACCGAACGCCGGAGACGGTGCGCTTGGCCCGGCTGATGCGCTGGGCCATGGTCGCCTCGGGCACGAGGTAGGCCCGGGCGATCTGGCGGGTGGTGAGCCCGCCGACGGCCCGCAGGGTGAGCGCGACCGCGGACGACGGCGTCAGCGACGGGTGGGCGCAGAGGAAGTAGAGCTGGAGCGTGTCGTCCACCGCGGGCGAGGGCCCGGGAGCGGGCTCCTCGTCGACGAGCTCCTCGCGCCGGCGGCGGGCGGCGTCCGCCCGGGCCGCGTCGAGGAACTTGCGCCAGGCCACGGTGACCAGCCAGCCCTTCGGGTCCCGCACGGGGCTCCCCCCGCTCGAAGAGCTGGGGGAGGGGTCGGCGGGCCAGACGCGGACCGCCTCGACCAGCGCCTCCTGCACGGCGTCCTCGGCCGCCGCGAAGTCGGCTCCGCGGCGGACGAGGATGCCGAGCACGCTCGGCGTGAGGCTCCGGAGCAGGGCCTCGTTCATCTCGGAGGACACGTGAGAGGTCACTCCGTGATGGTGGGCGGCGCGGACAGGAACGGCCGCACCTCGAGCCACTCGTGGATCGGCTTCCCACCCGCCCCGGGGGCTGCCGACAGTTCCCCGGCCAGCTCGACGGCGCGGTCGTAGCTGTCGACGTCGATCACCATCCAGCCGGCGATGAGGTCCTTGGTCTCGGCGAACGGTCCGTCGGTGACCGGCGGCCGGCCCTCGCCGTCGTACCGGACGAAGGTGCCCTCGGGCGCGAGCGCCTGGCCGTCGACGAACTCGCCGGTCTCCTCGAGCCGGTCCGCGAAGTCGCGCATGTACTGCACGTGCGCCGCGATCTCCTCCGGCGTCCACTGGTCCATGGGTACGTCGTTGACCGCGGCGGGGGCGCCTCGGTAGTGCTTGAGCAGCAGGTACTTGGCCATCGTGGTCTCCTTGCGGCTGGTGCGACCCATTCTGGTCGCGTTCATGGCGGGGACGGAGCCGGTGACGGGTTCTCGACATGCCCAGCCGAAGTTTCTTTCGCGCGCCGCTAGACGCTGGCCGCCCACTCATAGCGATGTTCCGGGCGCCCCGTGTCGCCGTACTTGAGGCTCAGGCGGACGCGGCCCGTGCGTTCCAGGAGCTTCAGGTAGCGCTGGGCCGTCTGGCGGCTCAGGCGGGTGCGGTCGGCCAGTTCCTGGGCGGAGAGGGGGCCGTCCGCGGCCATCAGGGCTCGGCGTACCAGTTCCGCCGTGGTGGGGGAGTGGCCCTTCGGCAGTTCGGGGGCCGGGGTCGACGAGAGGGCGCCGAAGATCCGGTCGACCTCGGCCTGCTCGGCCTCGCCGCCACCGTCCAGCGTGCGGCGCAGCGTCGCGTACGCGTCGAGTTTGGCGCGCAGACCCGCATAGGAGAAGGGCTTGACCAGGTACTGGAGTGCGCCGTGCCGCATCGCCGCCTGCACCGTGGCGACGTCGCGCGCCGCCGTCACCATGATCACGTCGGTCTGGTGTCCGCGCCCACGCAACGCACGTACGACCGACAGACCCGTCTCGTCCGGCAGGTAGTGGTCCAGCAGCACCAGGTCGACGGGGGTCTCCTCGACGAGGCGCAGCGCCTCGGCGGCGCTGTGTGCCTTCGCCGCCACGTGGAAGCCGGGGATCTTCGCCACATAGGCGGCGTTGACGTCCGCGACCCGGACGTCGTCGTCGACGACAAGGACCTCGATCAACGCGTCGCCTCCGTGCCTTCGGTCATCGTGATTCCTCCGTGGCGGCCAGTTCGGGCTCGCCGAGCGCTTCGGGCAGGACGACAGTGAACTCCGCGCCCCCCTCAGGTGCCTCAGCGGCCCGTGCGCTGCCGCCCTGCCGCTCGGCGAGCCTGCGGACCAGAGCGAGGCCGATACCACGCTTGCCGTGCGCCGGCGGCTCCTTGGTGGTCCAGCCCTCCGTGAAGATCGTCTCGCGCTGCCCGGCGGGCACTCCCGGACCCGTGTCGCGGACGCGAAGGACCACCGAGCGCCTTTCGGTGCGTACGGCGACCTCCACGCGCGCGTGGCGGGTGCCCGCGGCGGCGTCAAGGGCGTTGTCGACGAGGTTGCCGACGATCGTGACGAGGCCGCCCGGGTCGACGAGCCGATCGGGCAGCGAGGTGTCGCGCGGTACGGAGAGCGCGACTCCGCGCTCCGCCGCGACCGTGGCCTTGCCGACCAGGAGCGCCGCGAGCAGCGGGTCGTGGATCTTCTCGGTGATCTGCTCGGCGGTCACGCGGTGCGCGCCGGCCACCTCGCCCACGTACTCGGCGGCTTCCTCGTACATCTCCAGTTCGAGCAGTCCAAGGAGCGTGTGCATGCGGTTGGCGTGTTCGTGGTCCTGGGCACGCAGGGCGTCGATGAGGCCGCGGGTGGAGTCCAGTTCGCGGCCGAGCTGCTCCAGCTCCGTGCGGTCGCGCAGGGTGGCGACGGCGCCCCCGTCGTCGGTGGGCATGCGGTTGGCGACCAGGACGCGTTGTCCGCGGACGGTCAGCAGGTCGGTGCCGGTGACCCGGCCGGCGAGCACATCGGTCGTACGCCCCTCGCCGAGCGCGTCGTCCAGCGGGCGGCCGAGCGCCTCCGCACCGAGGCCGAGGAGGCGCTGTGCCTCGTCGTTGAGCAGCCGGATCCGGCCGGCGCGGTCCAGGGCTACGACCCCCTCGCGGATGCCGTGCAGCATCGCCTCGCGCTCCGCGAGCAGCGCCGAGATGTCGGAGAAGGCCAGGTCACGGGTCTGCCGCTGCACCCTGCGGGAGATCAGGTACGCGGCGAGCGCGCCGACGGCCAGCGCCCCGCCCGCGTAGGCGAGCAACCCCGGGATCGAGTGCACCAGACGGGCGCGCACGCTGTCGTACTCGATGCCTACGGAGACGGCGCCCACGATGGCCCCGTCCGCGTCCCGCAGCGGCACCTTGCCGCGCGCCGAGCGGCCCAGCGTGCCGTCGTCGATCTCTATGACCTCGTGGCCCGCGAGCGCGTCGCTGGGGTCGGTCGAGACGACCTTGCCGATCTGGGCGCGGTCGGTGTGGGACCAGCGAACGCCTTCTTTGTTCATGATGACGACGTACTCGGCGCCGCTGGCCCGGCGGATCCGGTCGGCTTCCTTCTGGACGGGCCCGTCACCCGTGGGCGGTGAGGACTCCAGCTCCTCGGCGAGCTGGGGGCGGGCGGCCGTCGTCTGGGCGATGGCCAGCGCGCGACGCATCGCCTGGTCGTCGAGCTGATCGCTGAGCGGCGCGAGGAAGAGCCCGGTGGCCAGGACCGCGACCCCGGCGGCGATCGCCAGCTGCATCAGCAGTACCTGCGAGAACACGCGCCGCGGCAGGCCGAGGCGGCGGCGTCGCACAGGGGAGGTCGGGCTCATGTGTACGAACGGTACGGCCGGTAACGGGCTACTCCGAAGTCAGTGTGGTGGGGATCTCGTACGCGAACCAGGCGGTCTGGCGGTCTGACGCGTTGGACCCGGGCTCCGGTCGGCCGTTGCCCCTTTGCGGCGCCCTAGGGGGCCAGGGGTGCCTGCGCTCTACGGGACCGGGCGTACCGCCACCACGTCCATCCGCGCCGGGGACTTCAGAGCCGCACCGCAGCTCTCCGGACGGGGCGGCTGCGAGGCGCCCTGTTCCACGGTGACCTGCCACCGGCGGCCATCGGTGTGTGCCACGGCCACTTCCCAGCGCGGGGCCGCGCCGTCCGTGCCGAGGACGGTCAGGGCCCCGGCGCCGTCCTCGCCCGTCGCCGTCCGCACCGCCAGCTCGGCGGCCTGGGCGGGGCGCTCCCACGCGGAGTTGCCCCGGCAGCCCTCGCTGATCACCCGGCCCCCGCGCACCGCTTCGAGGATCTCCTTGACGGCGTGCGTCCCGGCCCTCCCGTACGCGTAGCCGTACGGGAGCACCAACAGCGTGGGCGAGAAACGATGACCACCCAGATGAGTGATCTCCCAGGCCCCCTCTTCACCGGCGGCCGCGAGCTCGGCGGCGAGCGGCCGGCCGAGCAGGGCGCAGCAGCGGTCGCGCTTGCCGTTGGTGCAGACGAGCGCGAGCGGGGCGCCCGTGTGCGGGGTGCCGAAGCCGCCGTGCTCGCCCGCGCCGAGAGCCGCGAAGTCGAGGTCCAGCAAGCGCCTCGGGTCGTCCGTCACCTCGGAGCGCAGCCATGTGCGGCCGGGGACGGTGTGCGCCACGTACACCCGATGCCGGGTCGGAGCATGGCAGTCCGCGTGGCGTCCGGGGCGGCGGATCAGTGCGACGCGCACGCCCGTGCCTTCGGCGGCGCTCTCCAGGGCGCGGCCGATCTCCGGGTCGAGATGGCTGGACGTCAGCGCCTTGGCGCCCCAGGGGCCCGGCTGCTCCACCAGGAGCCATGTCCTGGCAGTTGCCGCTGTCCCCGCAAGAGGCTCGTCCAGGTCCCGCGAGGCGGTCGCACACGTACTCACGTAGGTGAGCCTAACCTGCGCGCGAGGGAGGGCTGTTCACTCCTGCCCCTGACCGTTGGCTTGCTTGGGCAGGCAGAACATCAGGGCCCACATCAGGGCGAGGGCGCCGCCGACCCACCACAGCACGCTGGTGAACGCGTCGCGGTTGAGTGCGCCGTCGGGTGAGCCGTTGGTGGCGGTGAAGAACGCGAGGGCGGTCAGCGCGGTGCCGAGGGCGATGCCCAGGTGCATGGCAGTGTTGAACAGACCCGAGGCGGAACCGGCGTTCTCGTGCCGGACCTCGGCGAGCGCCATGTCGGCGAGCGGGCCGCCGACCATGCCGAGGCCGAAGCCGATCAGTACCACCGGGGCGGTCATCGTGAGGAGGGTCAGGTCAGTCTGTCGGCTGCTGATCTCCAGTCCGTAGGCGGCCATCGAGGAGAGCGCGATCAGGGCTCCGGCCTGGGGCAACCGGCGCCCGAAGCGCCCGGCACTCTTCGCCGCGGTCGTCGCACCGGCCAGTTCCCCGAGGGCTAGCAGCACGAACGCCAGGGCCGCGTGGAAGGGGCTCATGCCCAGGCCGCGCTGGAGGTAGAGCGTCCACGTCATGAAGAACAGGCCGCACAGCAGGCCGAGCATCAGCTGTGCGGACAGGCCGCCGGAGAACTGCCTGTCCCGGAAGAGGGACAGGGTCACGAGCGGGGCACGGTCCTGCTTGTGCTGCTGGTGGCGCAGGAAGACGCCGAGGACGAGGAGACCCGCGGCGAGCATGGCGAAGCACCACAGCGGCCAGTGGTGGGTGTGGCCCTCGGTGAGCGGGAAGAGGATCAGGACGATGGCCAGTGCGGACAGCGCCATGCCGCTGAGGTCGAGCCGGTCGGTCTTGTGCGCGGTCTTGTGCCTGGTCGTCTGCGCGGCCTTGTGCGCGGTCCTGTCTGCGGTCCTGTGTGCGGTCGATTCGGGGATGAACCTGCGTCCCAGGATGATCACGGCGAGGCCGACGGGCACGTTGATCAGGAAGATCGGCCGCCAGGACAGTCCGAGCAGGTCGGCCTCGGTGAGCAGGCCGCCCAGGACCGGTCCCAGGACGTTGGCGAGCGAGAGGACGGCTCCGTAGAGGCCGAAGGCCTTGCTGCGGTTCTCGCCGTCGAAGGTGACGTGGAGGGTGGCCAGGACCTGCGGGATCATCAGGGCCACTCCAGCACCCTGGAGCACACGGGCGGCGATCAGCACACCGGGGCCGGTGGCCAGGCCGCACAGCAGCGAGGCCACGGTGAACACGATGGTGCCGACAAGGAGGATCCTGCGCCGGCCGTGGAGGTCGCCGAGACGTCCGCCGGTGATCAGCCCGACGGCGACCATCAGCGAGTAACCGGCGGTCAGCCACTGCACCGCGGCTGGACCGGCTCCGGTCGACCCCTGGATCGCGGGCAGGGCGGTCAGGACGACCGACTGGTCGAGGATGTCCATGAGCTCGGCGACCAGGAGCACCACGAGGGCGATCCGGGCAGCCAGGGCCCCCTCGGCGGGCGATCCGCCGGAGTGTGAGCCGGGGGCTCGGTGGTGTGCTGCGGCTCGTTGCCGAGCGCGGGGGAAGACACTGGTGGGACTCCTGATCCAAAGGAATCGGGGAGCTCAGCAGTCAGCCGCGCCGGGCCGGAAACCGCGAAACCCGGGGCAGACGGCAGAGCTGCACCCGGAAACGACATACAGGGGTGGGCGACGCAACTCAGGCCAACGCGAGTCCGCCCCCGCACACGTGCGAACACTCGGCACGTGGGGGAACTGCGGACCGCTACCGGGCCTGGGGGATGAAAACACCTCTAGATCGCCACAGAAGTAACAAGGAGTCTGCCGCCGGTGCCGACGTCTACGGCACAGCAACTTCTCAACGGTACGACACCCTCGGGGTCTCCGTACATCAGATATTGCGTCGGCACATCGAGCATTGCGTCGGCGGCAGAACCCCAGCCTCTCCAGTATCTGCGGGGTGCTGGTCAGAACGGGGCCTGCCCGGAGGGCGAAGCCGGGGCGGGCGGCGGCTGCGGTGGGCGCAGTCCGACGTACTGCCCGCTGGGGCGCATGCGCAGCGGCCGCTCGTCGTACTCCTCCAGGGCATGCGCCATCCAGCCCGCCGTGCGGGCCACCGCGAAGATCGTCTCGCCCGCCTCCGCCGGCATCCCGGAGGAGGCGGTCAGGACGGCCAGGGCGAGGTCGACGTTGGCGTGCAGGTCCGTGTGGCGCGCGGCGGTGGCGACCACGTCGCGGGCCGCGGCGACGGCGGGGCCCGCCTTCGGCATCATCTCCAAGAGGCCGAACAGCGCCTGTGCCCGCGGATCCTCGCCGCGGTAGAGGCGGTGGCCGAGGCCGGGGACGCGGCGGCCCGCGCGGAGTTCGTCGGCCACCACAGGGGTCGCGCTGCCCCGGTCGAGCACGTCGAGCAGCATGCGGTGGGCGAGGCCGCTGGCGGCGCCGTGCAGCGGGCCCTCCAGTACGCCGAGGCCCGCCGACACCGCCGCGTAGGGGTGGGCGCGTGCCGAGGCGGCGACGCGTACGGCGAGCGTCGACGCGGCGAGGTCGTGGTCGACGAGCAGCGCGAGCGCCGTGTCCAGGGCGTGCAGCGATGCCTCGTCGGGGTCGAGACCGCTCAGGCGGGCCCACAACCGCCGGGCCAAGAAACCCTCGTCCCGGTGCCCGGGGAGCACCGGAGGGAGGGCCGCGACGAGCGTGGGGATCAGGGTGCGCGCGGTGCCGATGACCGCCTCTTCGGAGAGGTCGAAGCGGAGCGGGTCGGCGGCCCCGGCGGCGATGGCCGCTACGCGCAGCCGGTCCGTCGGCCCGCTGTGCTCGGGCAGGGTGCTGACGGCCCGGCGGGCCGCGGAGACGGTCTCCCTCGGGGCGGTGAAGCCGATGCCGGGGCACAGGACGCCGGTCCACAGCCACTCGGCGACCTCTTCGTAGGAGTGCGCCAGCGCGAGCTCCGTGGCGTCGACGCCACGGAAGTAGTAGCGGTCGTCGTCGATGAGCGTGATGCGGGTGCGTACGGAGAGTTCGTCGGCGCTGGTCGAGGCGGCTGGTTCCCGTCTGTTCCTGCGGGCCAGGGCCTCGACCTCCCTGGGATCGAACGTGCTGCCGCGTGCCCCCGCTCCACGGCGGCTGCTGAGCTGACCTCGGCTCACGTACGCGTACACGGTCTCGGGCTTCACACCGAGCAACTCGGCGGCTTCCTTGGTGCTCAGCCGCCGTCGACCGTCGTGCGCGGTTCCCTGATCCGTCATGGGCGACACCGTATCCGCATCTCGACACCTGCATCTGTACATTGATTTTAATTGAGGAAATCAATATGGACAGCTAACTAGTCAAGCATGGACAGTCAAATCAAGTTCAGGGAGGAAGTCGAGGAAGAACATGCCGATCAATGGCTCCACCGCCGCCCCCAACGAGCCTGTCGAGGTCCCACGAGGACTCGCGGGTGTCGTGGTCACCGAGACCCGACTCGGAGACGTGAGGGGATACGAGGGCTTCTACCACTACCGCCAGTACTCGGCCGTCGAGCTCGCGCAGAGCCGCAGCTTCGAGGACGTATGGCACCTGATGTTCCACGGCGAGCTACCGGACGCCGCGCAGCGCTCCGCCTTCGCCGCGCGCACCGCGGCGCTGCGCCACCTCCCCGAAGAGGTGCACGCCGCGCTGCCCGCCATCGCCCGCGCCAGTGTGCTGTCGGGACCGCTCTCCGGGCTGCGCACCGCCCTGTCGCTCTTCGGGGCGGCGAAGGGCTTCCGTCCGGTGTACGACATCGACGAGGACCAGCGGCGCGCCGACGCGCTGGCCGCGTCCGCCGTCGTGCCGACGCTCCTCACCGCGCTGTACCGGCTCGGCCAGGGCCTTGAACCGGTGGAACCGCGGGACGACCTCTCGTACGCCGCCAACTACCTCTACATGCTCACCGGTTCCGAGCCGGACGCCGCCCGCGCCCGCGCGGTCGAGCAGTACTTGATCTCAACCATTGACCATGGCTTCAACGCGTCAACGTTCACGGCCCGGGTCATCACGTCCACCGGGGCGGATGTCGCCGCGTGTCTGGTGGGCGCCGTGGGCGCGCTGTCGGGGCCGCTGCACGGTGGGGCACCGAGCCGCGCCCTCGACACCCTCGATGCGATCGGGACCCCTGACCGCATCGACGGGTGGATCCGTGAGCGTGTCCTCGCGGGGGAGCGCATCATGGGCTTCGGGCACCCGGTCTATCGCACCGAGGATCCGCGCTCGCGCATGCTGCGGGGCATCGCGCGCCAATTCGGCGGGCCCATGGTGGAGTTCGCCGTCGAGGTCGAGCGGCAGGTCGAGGCGATCCTGGCGGAGCTGAAGCCGGGGCGTGAGCTGCACACGAACGTGGAGTTCTACGCCGGGGTCGTCATGGAGCTGTGCGGGCTGCCGCGCGAGATGTTCACGCCGACGTTCGCTGCCGCGCGCGTGGTGGGCTGGAGCGCCAACGTCCTGGAGCAGGCACGGGACTCGAAGATCATTCGCCCGGCGGCGCGGTACGTGGGGGAGGCACCGCCGGTCCCGGTACCGCCGGTGTCGTCGGCGCCGTAGGCACCCTTTCCGGCCCGGCGGTCGGCGATCGGCGGCCGGTGGTCGGGTGGGCCGGCGGTGACGGACCGGGCGACGGGTGGCCCGTTGGTGGTTCGCCAGGGCCTGCTCGAAGGCCCGGAACACCCGCCCCTCCGCGCTCTCCGGGGGAAGTGCGGCCTTGTGGGCCCGCGTCGGGTTCCAGTAGCGACGGAACGCCCCGTCGGTAGACGTGCCATCAATTCCTCCCCGGGTCTGCGGAATTCCTCCCGCGGCCGGGCACGGGTAACGGGCCCGGCCCTTGTGGGGACCGGGCCCGAGAGGGCTGCGGCTCGTCACGCGTCGGGAATGTCGCGCCTGGCCATGGTGAACGTCTGGCGGGTGATGACGACGATGCGCTGGTGGGCCCCGCGGACGCAGCCGGGCGGCAAGGAGCTCGTGAGCTCGTCGGTCGCGTCGGTGCCGATGACGGCGAAGTCCCCGTCATCGAGTTCGAAGATGTCGGGACACGTCTCGCCCGAGAAGCTGCCCCGCTGGGGCGGGGCGACGCCTATCCGGCGGTATGTGGAGAGTTCCAGGGCGCTCTTGCGCCCAAGACGTACGGCCATTCTGCGGCTCCTTGCGGGCAGGCAGGAAATGACGGCGAATATGTCGGGCGGTGAGGGGTCACTCACGTTGTGCGATGGCGATGCGCCGTCGGATTACCGGGTGCGGCACGACGGCGAACTCGGGCGGCTCAGGTCTCGGGGATGTCGACCTTGGCTCGGATGAGGGTGTCCCGGCTGATGACGACGATGCGCTCATAGGCGGCACGTGCAGCATCGGCCGGCAGTTTGCCGTCGAGCGCCTCGGTCCTGTCTGTCCCGATGACGGCGAAGTTGCCGTCGCTGAGTTCGAAGATGTCGGGACAGGTCTGGCCGGTTGCGCTGCCCCGCTCACGGGGAGACGCGCCGATGCGGCGCACGATCTTCAAGGGGATCCCGGTCCTTGGGCGATAGGGGAGTAAGGGCGGAGCCAGGTTAGCCCTTGATGTCGCCGGGATGGGTGCGTCGTCATCCAACTGGACCTACTCAGCGGGAGGTTCACCCACCACCCACCACTCGTCGGTGTCCGCCTCCTGCAATTCCCTGTCCAGACGGTCCATCATCCGGCCCAGCTTGGCCTCGTCGGAGGACCGGTCCAGGCTTGCCCGGTGGTGGCGCGTGGCATCCCAGTAGTGCCGGAAGAGCGGATTCTGGCACATCACCCGAAGGTGTCCGTGTAGTTCTCCGAGCGTCATGGCACCGATGCGGTGCGCATGCAGGGCGTTGATGTACAGCGCGTTCGCGAAGAGGAATTGCCGCTGTCTTTCGGGGGGTACATCTCCCTCGTAGGTGTCCAGGACGGCGGCCAGTGTGGCGTCCCCCATGGCTTTGCACAGCAAGTCGAAGTGCAGGCGATGCTGTTCGGTGAGCGCGTTGTTCCGGCGCTGTGCTTCGGTTGCCGCGAGGTCGCGCTCGGACGTGAGGCGTTCGCGTTCCGCCGTGCATGCCGCCTGCCTGCGCTGCCGTGTCCAGTGCCATGCAAACGTCCCGGTCGCGAACGCGAGCCCGGCAACCGCTGCCGAGCCCACCCCCCATGTCCATGAAATCTGTGTGGCCATGTCAACCCCCGAATCAGGCGACCGTCCGCCGGTCGTCGGGTGCGGGGCGACAGGGAGCGGACCGGCGAGCGGTGGGCGGTGCGCTTGCCGTCTCCCAGGGTGCCGAGCGGCTCTGATCGGCGGGGAGGCGGAGAGGAGGCGCACGGAAGGAAGGGGTGGTCGCACATCCCGGCGCCGTGCCCAATGTGTGCCCCGCGAGCGCCGCTAACAATCGTTCACTTCGCGGCACGTCCGGGCGCACATATCCTGGGACGGTCTTCACTTTTCGCGGGGGAACCGCAGCGGCCCGCACCCTGTGTACGGGCTCGCCGCGACCCGTACGAACGTCGGTACGAGGGGCCCACGGTTGAACAAGCAGCAGATCCCGGTCATCGTCCTCGCCGGATTCCTCGGTTCCGGTAAGACCACCCTGCTCAACCATCTGCTGCACCGCAGCGGTGGCAGCCGGATCGGGGCGATCGTCAACGACTTCGGCTCGATCGAGATCGACGCGATGTCGGTCGCGGGGCAGCTCGGCGACTCGACCGTCTCCCTCGGCAACGGCTGCCTGTGCTGTGCCGTGGACGCGAGCGAGCTCGACGAGTACCTGGAGCGGCTCGCCCGGCCCTCCGCCGGGATCGATGTGATCGTCATCGAGGCGAGCGGCCTCGCGGAGCCGCAGGAGCTCGTGAAGATGCTGCTCGCCAGCGAGAACCCCCACATCGTGTACGGGGGGCTCGTCGAGGTGGTGGACGCCGCCGAGTTCGATGCCACGAGGGAGCGGCATCCCGAGGTGGACCGGCATCTCGGCGTCGCCGATCTCGTCGTGGTCAACAAGGCCGACCGGGTGCCGCGCGAGGAGCACGAGCGCGTCCTCGGCGTCGTCCGCGGGCTCGCCGGCCGCGCGGCTGTCGTCGCGGCCTCCTTCGGCCGCGTGGACGTGGAGCTGTTCTTCGACCGCGCGCCGGTGGGGGAGCGGGTCGGGCAGCTCTCCTTCGACGATCTGCGGGACGAGGACGATCTGCGGGACGAGGGTGATCTCCGCGGCGATGACGGTCCTCGCGACCAGGCGGAACCGTCCGACGGCTGCCGCCACCACGACCACCTGCACTCCGCCTACGAAAGCCTCTCCTTCGTCTCCGAGGCGCCCATGAAGCCCCGCCCCTTGATGGCCCTCCTGGACAGCAGGCCGGAGGGCCTCTACCGCATCAAGGGGTACGTCGATTTCGGCCCCTCCGACCCGGCGAACCGGTACGCGGTGCACGCCGTCGGGCGTTTTCTGCGCTTCTACCCCGAGCCGTGGGCTCCGGGCGAGCCGCGCCTGACCCAGCTCGTCCTCATCGGGTCGGACATCGACGTACCCGCCCTGGAGAAGGGGCTCGAGGCCTGTCGTGAGTACGCCCCACAGGCCGATGAGCACGGCATGTGGGGCGTACTGCGCTACGTCCAGGAGCCGGACGCCGATGAGCCCGACGCCGACGGGCCGGACGGCGATGAACTGGACGCCGACGAGCCCGACGCCGAGCCCGCCCGCTGACCGCGGCTACACCGGGCCGGCCACCGCCGCCACCGGCTTCGCCAGCGATACGCCCGAACCGTCACGGCGCGGGTCGATGTCCGGCAGCTCGGCCGGTGCGCCATTGCGCTGGGCCGCGTGCGGCGGCGTCGGGCCCGCCCAGGCGAAGCTCAGGCAGTCCTCGCCCTTCAGGAACCGCTGGACGCGCACACCGCCCGTGGCGCGGCCCTTGCGCGGGTACTGGTCGAACGGCGTGAGCTTGGCCGTCGTCTGCACCGAGTCGTCGAGCGTGCCGCGCGAGCCCGCCACCGTGAAGACGACCGCGTCCACCGCCGGGTCCACCGCCGTGAAGGAGATGACCTTCGCGCCGTCGGCGAGCTTGATGCCCGTCATGCCGCCCGCTGGACGGCCCTGCGGGCGCACCTGGGAGGCCTGGTAGCGCAGCAGCTGGGCGTCGTCCGTGATGAAGACGAGGTCCTCCTCGCCGGTGCGCAGCTCGGCCGCGCCCACGATCCGGTCACCGTCCTTCAGGGTGATGACCTCAAGCTCCTCCTTGTTGGAGGGATAGTCGGGCACCACACGCTTGACCACGCCCTGCGCGGTGCCCAGTGCCAGACCCGGCGACGACTCGTCGAGCGTCATCAGGCAGATCAGCTTCTCGTCCTTCGTCAGCGGAAGCAGCTCGGAGACGGGCGCCCCTCCGGAGAGGTTGGGCGCGCCCATCGTCTCCGGGAGCTGCGGGAGGTCCACTACGGAGAGCCGCAGCAGCCGCCCCTCGGACGTGACCGCGCCCACCTCGCCGCGCGCCGTGGCCGGCACCGCCGAGACGATCGCGTCGTGCTTGACACGCTTGGTCTCGCCGTCGCCGAAGGGCTCGCCGTTGGCCGTACGGGCCAGCAGGCCGGTCGACGACAGGAGGACGCGGCACGGGTCGTCCGCGACCTGGAGCGAGACCGTGGCGGCCGGGGAGCCCGCCGACTCCAGGAGCACCGTGCGCCGGTCCGTGCCGAACTTCTTGGCGACGGCGGCCAGTTCGGAGGAGACCAGCTTGCGCAGCTCGGCGTCCGAGTCCAGGATGCCGGTCAGCTCGTCGATCTCGCCGTTGAGCTTGTCGCGCTCGGACTCCAGCTCGATGCGGTCGTACTTGGTGAGACGGCGCAGCGGGGTGTCCAGGATGTACTGCGTCTGGATGTCGCTCAGCGAGAAGCGCTCGATGAGGCGCTCCTTGGCCTGCGCGGAGTTCTCACTGGAGCGGATGAGGCGGATGACCTCGTCGATGTCCAGAAGGGCGACCAGGAGGCCCTCGACCAGGTGCAGGCGGTCGCGCTTCTTGCCGCGGCGGAACTCGCTGCGGCGGCGCACCACGTCGAACCGGTGGTCGAGGTAGACCTCCAGGAGCTCCTTGAGGCCGAGCGTGAGGGGCTGTCCGTCGACCAGCGCGACGTTGTTGATGCCGAAGGACTCCTCCATCGGCGTCAGCTTGTACAGCTGCTCCAGGACGGCCTCCGGGACGAAGCCGTTCTTGATCTCGATGACCAGGCGCAGGCCGTGCGAGCGGTCGGTGAGGTCCTTGACGTCGGCGATGCCCTGGAGCTTCTTCGCGCCGACCAGGTCCTTGATCTTGGAGATGACCTTTTCGGGCCCTACGGAGAAGGGCAGTTCGGTGACGACCAGGCCCTTGCGGCGCGCCGTCACGTTCTCCACGGCGACCGTCGCGCGGATCTTGAAGGAGCCGCGGCCCGATTCGTACGCGTCCTTGATGCCGGTCAGGCCGACGATCTTGCCGCCCGTGGGCAGGTCGGGGCCCGGCACGTACTTCATCAGCGTCTCGAGGTCGGCCCCCGGGTGCTTGATCAGGTGGCGCGCGGCGGCGATGACCTCGCCGAGGTTGTGCGGCGGCATGTTCGTCGCCATGCCGACCGCGATGCCCGACGCGCCGTTGACCAGGAGGTTCGGGTAGGCCGCCGGGAGGGCGGACGGCTCCATCTCCTGGCCGTCGTAGTTCGGCTCGAAGTCGACGGTGTTCTCGTCGATCGACTCCGTCATCAGGGAGGTGGCGTCGGCCATCTTGCACTCGGTGTACCGCATGGCGGCCGGCGGGTCGTCGTTGCCGAGCGAGCCGAAGTTGCCGTGGCCGTCCACCAGCGGGAGGCGCATCGAGAAGGGCTGGGCCATGCGCACCAGCGCGTCGTAGATCGACGCGTCGCCGTGGGGGTGCAATTTACCCATGACCTCGCCGACGACACGGGCGCACTTCACATAGCCGCGGTCGGGGCGCAGGCCCATCTCGTTCATCTGATAGACGATCCTGCGGTGGACCGGCTTCATGCCGTCGCGGGCGTCCGGCAGGGCCCGGGAGTAGATGACCGAATACGCGTACTCGAGGAAGGAGCCCTGCATCTCGTCGACGACGTCGATGTCGAGGATCTTCTCCTCGAACGAGTCGTCGGGCGGCGGGGTCTTCGTGCTGCGGCGGGCCATCGCTGCTGCGGCTCCTTCACCAACAAGTGCGGGATCTGACGCCGACCATTGTGGACTGTCCCACTGACAACGCCGACCACGCCCCGCGCCGACGGCGGCGTCACCACCGCGACTACGCCGAGGGCGGACCGGGAACTTCGTCAGGTGTCCGCACGCTTGCATACAGTGGCAGGACTGGCAGCAATTGTTCTGAACCCAGCGATGATCACGACGATCCAGCGATCGAAGGGACGTACATGCCCATGGGTCACACGGCCACAGCCGAGGCCGGCTCCGGCGGCCTGACAGCGACCGAGCACCGGCTGGCCAACGGCCTGCGCGTGGTGCTCTCCGAGGACCACCTGACCCCGGTCGCCGCGGTCTGCCTCTGGTACGACGTCGGCTCCCGCCACGAGGTCAAGGGGCGGACCGGCCTGGCCCACCTCTTCGAGCACCTGATGTTCCAGGGCTCGAAGCAGGTGCACGGCAACGGCCACTTCGAACTGGTCCAGGGGGCGGGCGGCTCCCTCAACGGCACGACCAGCTTCGAGCGCACCAACTACTTCGAGACGATGCCCGCCCACCAGTTGGAGCTGGCCCTGTGGCTCGAGGCCGACCGGATGGGCTCGCTGCTCTCCGCGCTCGACGAGGAGTCCATGGAGAACCAGCGCGACGTCGTCAAGAACGAACGCCGCCAGCGCTACGACAACGTCCCGTACGGCACGGCCTTCGAGAAGCTGACCGCGCTCTCCTATCCGGAGGGGCACCCCTACCACCACACGCCGATCGGCTCCATGGCCGACCTGGACGCGGCCACCCTGGAAGACGCCCGCGAGTTCTTCCGCACGTACTACGCGCCCAACAACGCCGTCCTGTCGGTCGTCGGCGACATCGACCCCGAGCAGACGCTCGCCTGGGTCGAGAAGTACTTCGGGTCGATCCCCTCGCACGACGGCAAGCAGCCGCCGCGTGACGGCTCCCTCCCGGAGCGCATCGGCAAGGAGCTGCGCGAGGTCATCGAGGAGGATGTGCCGGCCCGCGCCCTCATGGCCGCCTACCGCCTCCCGGAGGACGGCACGCGCGCGTGCGACGCGGCCGACCTCGCCCTCACCGTCCTCGGCAGCGGCGACTCCTCCCGGCTCTACAACCGGCTCGTGCGCCGCGACCGCACCGCCGTCGCCGCCGGATTCGGCCTGCTGCGCCTCGCCGGTGCCCCCTCGCTCGGCTGGCTGGACGTGAAGACGTCCGGCGACGTCGAGGTCCCGGTCATCGAGGCCGCCGTCGACGAGGAGCTCGCCCGCTTCGCCGCGGAGGGCCCCACCCCGGAGGAGATGGAGCGCGCCCAGGCCCAGCTGGAGCGCGAGTGGCTCGACCGTCTCGGCACGGTCGCGGGCCGCGCGGACGAACTGTGCCGGTACGCGGTCCTGTTCGGCGACCCGCAGCTCGCTCTCACCGCGGTGCAGCGCGTGCTCGACGTCACCGCCGAGGAGGTCCAGGAGGTCGCCAAGGCCCGCCTGCGCCCGGACAACCGCGCGGTGCTCGTCTACGAACCGGTGTCCACCGACGCCGAGGACGCCGAGAACACTCAGGCCGCCGAGACCGCAGAGGAAGAGGAGGCGGCGAAGTGACCGAGGCCGCGACGATGCAGTTCCACCCCCAGCCCCAGGCCGGTACGGCCAAGCCGTGGGCCTTCCCCGCCCCCGAGCGCGGCGCGCTGCCCAACGGCCTCACGGTGCTGCGCTGTAACCGCCCCGGCCAGCAGGTCGTCGCCGTGGAGGTCCACCTGGAGGCGCCCCTGGACGCCGAGCCGAAGGGTCTCGACGGCGTCGCCACGATCATGGCGAGGGCCTTCAACGAAGGCACCGACAAGCATTCGGCGGAGGAGTTCGCCGCCGAGCTCGACCGGTGCGGCGCCACCATGGACGCGCACGCCGACCACCCCGGCGTCCGCGTCTCCCTCGAAGTCCCGGTCTCCCGCCTCCCCAAGGCGCTCGGCCTGCTCTCCGACGCCCTGCGGGCCCCTGCCTTCGCGGACAGCGAGATCGAACGCCTCGTACGCAACCGCCTGGACGAGATCCCGCACGAGGCGGCCAACCCGGCACGCCGCGCGGCCAAGGAGCTCTCCAGGCAGCTGTTCCCGGCGAGTTCGCGCATGTCGCGGCCCCGCCAGGGCACCGAGGAGACGGTCAAGGCCATCGACGCGGCCGCGGTGCGCGCCTTCTACGAGGCGCACGTGCGTCCCGCCACGTCCACCCTGGTGGTCGTCGGCGACCTCGCGGGCACCGACCTGGACGCCGTCCTCGCGGACACCGTCGGCACCTGGAAGGGCGGCACCGCCGAGCCCCGCCCGATGCCCGCGATCACCGCGGACGACACGGGCCGCGTCGTCATCGTGGACCGCCCCGGAGCCGTCCAGACGCAGCTCCTGATCGGCCGCATCGGCCCGGACCGGCACGACCGGATCTGGCCGGCCCAGGTCCTCGGCACGTACTGCCTGGGCGGCACCCTCACCTCCCGTCTGGACCGCGTCCTGCGCGAGGAGAAGGGCTACACCTACGGCGTACGGGCGTTCAGCCAGGTCCTGCGCTCCGCACCGGACGGCACGGGCGCCGCGATGCTCGCCATCAGCGGCTCCGTCGACACCGCCTCCACGGGGCCCGCGCTGGAGGACCTCTGGACGGTCCTGCGCACCCTCGCAGCCGAGGGCCTGACCGACGCCGAGCGCGACGTGGCGGTGCAGAACCTGGTGGGCGTGGCCCCGCTCAAGTACGAGATGGCCGCCTCCGTGGCCGCCACGCTCGCCGACCAGGTCGAGCAGAACCTCCCGGACGACTTCCAGGCGCGGCTCTACCGGCAGTTGGCCGCGACCGGCACCGTGGAGGCCACCGCGGCCGTCGTGAGCGCCTTCCCGGAGGACCACCTGGTGACGATCCTCGTCGGGGACGCCGCGGAGATCGAGGAGCCCGTCAGGGCGCTCGGCATCGGCGAGGTGAGTGTGGTCGCCGGCTGAGCAGCTGTCAGGACATATCGGGACCCCGGCGACCGTTTCGATGGCCGGGGTCGCGTACTCCCTATATGTCCGAATTCATAGGGTGGTTGCCTGTTCGGTGTGTGGCGTGCGCTACAAAAGAGGCGTTCTGTTTGTCGATTGAAAGACGGCCCGTTTAGCGTCGGTCCGGCTGTTCGTCACGCAGTACGTCGCATCCGCGGCACCGGACAGTCATCGCCGAGTCCCCGTACGGCGCGAGCCAGGGGAGCCGGGGACCCACATGTCCCCTGGGGTGAATCGGGCACCTTGCCGTCAGGTGAGGGACTCGTAGGAGACCTTCCTGCTCCGAACCCGTCAGCTAACCCGGTAGGCGAGAAGGAAGGAAAGGATCAGCCGCTTCATGGCGTTCACCCGTGCCACCGGGAAGCACCGTCGTCCCAGCCGCCTCACCCGCACCACCGCGAACGTCGCGGGCGTCGCCGCGATCACCACCACGGGTGTCATCGGAGGCCTGGCCGCTCCGGCGCTCGCCGCCGCCGACGACGCCGCCTTCGAACACACCGGGCTCACCCAGGCGATCTCCGTGGGCGACTCGCTCGCCGCCAGCATCGACGCGCAGGCCGCCGCCCAGCGGCAGGCCGCCGACGACGCCGCGGCCGCCAAGAAGGCCGAAGAGGCCGCCAAGAAGAAGGCTGCCGAGGAGAAGCGCAAGGCCGAGGCCGAGGCCAAGGCGAAGGCCAAGAAGGAGCGCGAGGCCAAGGAGCGCGCCGCCCGCGAGGCCGAGCGCAAGCGCCTGAACACCTACGTCTCCCCGATCTCCGGCTCGTACGTCTCCACGGGCTACCAGACCGGCGGCGCCATGTGGTCCTCCGGCAGCCACACCGGCGTCGACTTCCACGCAGCGTCCGGTACCCCGGTCCACGCGGTGGGCGCCGGTACCGTCGTCGAGGCGGGCTGGGGCGGTGCCTACGGCAACAACGTGGTCATCAAGATGAACGACGGCACGTACACCCAGTACGGCCACATGTCATCCCTCGGCGTCACCGTCGGCCAGACGGTCACCCCGGGCCAGCAGATAGGCCTCTCGGGCTCCACCGGCAACTCCAGTGGCCCGCACCTCCACTTCGAGGCCCGCACCGGCCCGGACTACGGCTCGGACATCGACCCCGTGGCGTACCTCCGCTCGCACGGCGTCAACGTCTGACCCGTCCCGGTACCTCACCGAAGGCCCCGGCTCTCCCGAGCCGGGGCCTTCGCCGTTTCCGGCCCGCCCTCGCCTGGCCAAAAGATATCCATGGAATCCGGCCCGCCATCGGAAATTAAGCGGCTCTGCAATAGAGTTCCGGAACGAGCGTCGGTCGACCGCGTTTCGCGGGGATTAAGGCGGAGGTCCGGTCATGCGCATTCCCGCACACTCGGTATGCACGGCCATCCGGGACGACATTGTCGCCGGGGTCTACGAAAGGGGTGGGCGGCTCACCGAGGAGCTTCTCGCGCGCCGTTACGGCGTCTCCCGCGTCCCCGTACGCGAAGCCCTGCGCACCCTGGAGGCCGAGGGCTTCGTCGTCACGCGCAGGCACGCGGGCGCCTGTGTCGCCGAGCCCACGGAGCAGGAGGCAGCCGACCTCCTGGAGCTGCGCACGGTGCTCGAACCGCTCGCCGCGGCCCGCGCCGCACAGCGCCGCACCGACGCGCACCTCAAGGTCCTGCGCGGACTCGTGCGGCTGGGCCAGGAGCGCGTGCGGAAGGGTCAGGGGGAGGATCTGCGCTCGCTGGGCGGCTGGTTCCACGAGACGCTCGCCCAGGCCTCCGGCAGCCCCGGCCTCATCACGCTGCTCACCCAGCTGCGGCACAAGCTCGCCTGGATGTACGTCGTAGGGCCCCCGGCCGCGCCCGCGGTGTCCTGGTCCGAGCACGCGGCGATCGTCGACGCGGTGGCCCGCGGGGACGTGGAACGGGCCAGGATGCTCACTGCCGGCCACGCGGAGCGGGCGACGGCCGCGCACCGGTTGCGCCCCTCGCCGAGGGCAGGCCGGGTGAGGGAAGTGCAACATCCCGTAAACACGGTGAGCCTCAGGAATTAACGCGGGTGCCGTATACAAAGTGAGGCGCGAGAGAAGTGCCGGTCAATGTAATTCCGGCCGTTCCTTTATCTCCATGCGTGAACTGTCGCCGCATAAACTGCCACCAGGTAAGGCATAAGACATAAGACAAAGGGCCCACCCCGTGTTCAGGGTGGGCCCTTTGAAAGGTGCTGCGTGGGTCAGACCGTCTCCGGAAGCTCCTCGAGACCGTCCGCGACCAGCTTCGCCAGACGGTCCAGGGCGGCTTCCGCACCCTCGGCGTCGGAGGCGAGCACGATCTCCTCGCCACCCTGGGCGCCCAGGCCGAGCACCGCGAGCATCGAGGCGGCGTTGACCGGGTTGCCGTCGGCCTTGGCGATCGTCACGGGGACGCCGGCGGCCGTGGCCGCGCGGACGAAGATGGAGGCGGGTCGGGCGTGGAGGCCCTCGGCCCAGCCGACGTTGACGCGGCGCTCAGCCATGTGTTGCTGCCCTTCCAGGTGTTTCACACTTGTCTAGACCAGTGTCTCATGCCGTCGCGGGTGCTCCGCCGGCCTGACGTGCGGTCCTCCCCGACCCTAGGCCCCGCCCCCGGCCGCCCGTGAATCCCTCCCAGCCTGCCCCGGCCCAGGCGGCCCCGCGACCCGTACCCTGGCCCCATGCAGACCCCGTCGGAGCAGCAGGATCGGCACGACTATCCCTCGCACTGGGAAGCCGACGTGGTGCTGCGCGACGGAGGCACCGCCCGGATCAGGCCCATCACGGCCGAGGACGCGGACCGCCTGGTCAGCTTCTACGAACAGGTCTCGGACGAGTCGAAGTACTACCGCTTCTTCGCGCCCTACCCGCGGCTGTCCGCCAAGGACGTGCGCCGCTTCACCCACCACGACCAGGTGGACCGCGTGGGACTCGCCGCCACGGTGGGCGGCGAGTTCATCGCCACCGTGCGCTACGACCGCATCGACGAGCGCGGCATGGCCGCCAGCGCCCCCGCCGACGAGGCCGAGGTCGCCTTCCTCGTGCAGGACGCCCACCAGGGCCGCGGCGTGGCCTCCACGCTCCTCGAACACATCGCGGCGGTCGCCAGGGAGCGCGGCATCCGGCGCTTCGCGGCCGAGGTGCTGCCCGCCAACACCAAGATGATCAAGGTGTTCACGGACGCGGGGTACCAGCAGAAGCGCAGCTTCGAAGACGGCGTCGTACGCCTGGAGTTCGACCTGGAGCCCACCGACCGCTCGCTCGCCGTGCAGCGCGCCCGCGAACAGCGCGCCGAGGGGCGGTCCGTGCAGCGCCTGCTGACGCCCGGCTCGGTCGCGGTGATCGGCGTGGGCCGCGCCCCCGGCGGCGTGGGCCGCAGCGTGCTGCGCAACCTCAAGGAGGCAGGCTTCACCGGGCGCCTCTCCGCGGTGAACAGCGCGTTCGACGAAGGCTCCGAAGTCGACGCGGTGCCCGCGTACCGCTCGGTCACGGCCATCGAGGAGCCCGTGGACCTCGCCGTGGTCGCCGTGCCCGCCGACCGGGTCTCCCAGGTCGTCGCCGAGTGCGGCGAGCGCGGGGTGCAGGGTCTCCTGGTGCTCTCCGCCGGATACGGCGAGAGCGGCGCCGAGGGCCGCGAGCGGCAGCGCGAACTGGTCCGCCAGGCCCGGTCCTACGGCATGCGCATCATCGGCCCGAACGCCTTCGGTGTCATCAACACCTCCCCGGGGACGCGGCTCAACGCCTCGCTCGCTCCCGAGCCCCCCGCGCGCGGGCGCATCGGTCTGTTCACCCAGTCCGGCGCCATCGGCATCGCACTGCTCTCCGGGCTGCACCGCCGGGGCGCGGGACTGTCCACGTTCGTCGGCTCCGGCAACCGCGCCGACGTGTCGGGCAACGACCTCCTCCAGTACTGGTACGAGGACCCCGACACCGACATCGCCCTGATGTACCTGGAGACCATCGGCAACCCGCGCAAGTTCACCCGCCTCGCGCGGCGGGCCGCGACCGTCAAGCCGCTCGTCGTGGTCCAGGGCGCCCGCCACAGCGGCATCGCGCCCACCGGCCACGCCGTGCAGGCCACGCGCCTGCCGCACGCCACGGTCTCGGCGCTGCTGCGTCAGGCCGGCGTCATCCGCGTGGACACCGTCACCGAGATGGTCGACGCGGGCCTGCTGCTCGCGGGCCAGCCGCTGCCGTCAGGACCGCGCGTGGGCATCCTCGGCAACTCCGAGTCGCTCGGGCTCCTCACCTACGACGCGTGTGTCGCCGACGGGCTGCGGCCGCTGCCGCCGCGCGACCTCACGACCGGGGCCACCCCGGCCGACTTCCGGGCCGCGCTCGCGGAGACGCTGTCGGACGACGGATGCGACGCGGTGATCGTCAACGCGATCCCCTGGGTGCGGGAGGACGGGGTCGCAGCCGACCCCGAGACGCTCGCCACGGAGCTGCGGGCCGCGGCGGCAGGCTGCCCGGCGAAACCCGTCGCCGTGGTCCATGTCGAGCTCGGTGGCCTCGCCGAGGCCCTCTCCGCCGCGACCAGCACCCGGCCGGGCGTCCAGCCGAAGGAGTCCGGCGCCGGCGGCTGCGCCGACCCGGTCCACCCCGCACGGCCCGCGCCCGCCGCCGAAGGCGAGCCGCCATCGCCCGGGACGGGCGAGCCCCCGGCGGAGCAGTACCGCATCCCCGCCTACCCCGCCGCCGAGCGCGCCGTCCGCGCGCTCTCCGAAGCCGTCAAATACGCGCAGTGGCGCCGCGAGGCCGCCGAGCCCGGCAAGGTGCACGAGTACGACGACATCGACGAGAGCGGGACCGCCGAGCGCATCGCGGAGCTGCTGGGCAAGGACGGCGACCCCCGCGGTGCCACCCTCGCCCCGGCCGACGCCCACGAACTGCTCAGGCGGTACGGCATCCGCGTACGACGGGCCCTGCCCGCCCCGGACCCGGACGCCGCCGCGCACGCCGCGCGCACGCTCGGCTACCCCGTGGCCCTGAAGACCACCGCCCCGCACCTGCGGCACCGCGCCGACCTCGGCGGCGTGCGGCTCGACCTCGCCGACGAGGAGCAACTGCGCCGCTCCTATCAAGAGTTGATCGACACCTTCGGCAAGCCCGCCGAGCTGCGGCCCGTCGTGCAGGGCATGGTGCCGCGCGGCGTCGACACCGTCGTGCGCGCCGTCATCGACCCGGCGGCCGGAGCGGTGCTCTCCTTCGGGCTCGCGGGCGCCGCCTCCGAGCTGCTCGGTGACACCGCCCATCGCCTCATCCCGGTCACCGACCGCGAGGCGGCCTCCCTGGTCCGGTCCATCAGGACCGCACCCCTCCTCTTCGGCTGGCGCGGCTCGGCCCCCGTCGACACCCCGGCCCTCGAAGGGCTGCTCCAGAGGGTCTCCCGGCTCGTCGACGACCACCCCGAAGTGGTCGGCGTCACCCTGGAACCCGTGGTCGTCGCCCCGCACGGCCTCTCCGTGCTCGGCGCCTCCGTACGGCTCGCGCCCCCGCCCGCCCGCGACGACCTCGGTCCGCGGACGCTCCCCGGGTACTGAACCGCGCTCCGCGGGCGCCGGGGCGGCCACGGGGGCCCAGCGGCCCCGCACCGGGCCGTAGGATGGACGGCATGGCAAAGACCGGTACGACGACCCAGGGGCTGCGCGCGGCGATCGAGCGCAGCGGCTACTACCCGGCCCTCGTGGCCGAGGCGGTGGAGGCCGCGATCGGCGGCGAGGCCATCGGGTCGTACCTGGTCCACCAGGAGACGACGTTCGACGCCAACGAAGTGCGCCGGCACGTCACCGTCCTCGTCCTGACCGGCACGCGGTTCATCGTCAGCCACACCGACGAGCAGGCGGCGGACGGCACCTCCCCGACGCCGTACGCGACGACCTCCACGGAGTCGGTCAAGATCGGCCGGATCTCCTCCGTCGTCCTCAGCCGCGTCGTCGCCAACCCGGAGAAGTACGTCCCGGGCACGCCGCCGCGCGAGGTCGTCCTGACCATCGGCTGGGGCGCCGTCTCCCGCATCGACCTGGAGCCCGCGGCCTGCGGAGACCCCAACTGCGAGGCGGACCACGGCTACACCGGCAGCTCGACCGCCGACGACCTGAGCCTGCGCGTCAGCGAGGCGGGCGACGGCCCCGACGCCGTGCGGCAGACCCTCGCCTTCGCCCAGGCCCTGTCCGAGGCGACCGCGGATACCGCCCGCTGATGTCCCTGCCCGCCTGGGACGACGTGGAACCGCTCGCCCTCGACACCGCTCCCGTGCCCGCGTACGGCTCGGGTTCGCTCGCCGACCTGCTGCCGACGCTCGTCGCCCACCAGGGTGTGCCCGGCCACGCCGCGGGGACCATCGCCGAACTGGCCCCCGCCGACCGCAACTGCGTCTTCCTGATCGACGGCCTCGGCTGGGAGCAGCTCAAGGCCCATCCGGCGGAGGCACCCTTCCTCAACTCGTTGCTGCCCAGTTCGCGGGGCGGTACCGGGCGGCCCATCACGGCCGGCTTCCCCGCCACCACGGCGACCTCGCTCGCCTCCGTCGGCACGGGCCTGCCGCCCGGTGCGCACGGCCTGCCCGGCTACACCGTGCGCGACCCCGCCACCGGCGGGCTGATGAACCAGCTCCGCTGGAACCCATGGACCGACCCGCACGCCTGGCAGCCGTACCCGACGGTCTTCCAGCAGGCCCACGAGGCGGGCGTGCACACCGCTCAGGTGTCCTCCCCGACCTTCGAGCACACCCCGCTGACCAAGGTCGCCCTCAGCGGCGGCTCGTTCCGGGGCAAGCTCTCCGGAGAGGACCGCATGGACCTCGCCGCCGAGCAACTGGCCGCCGGGGACCGCTCCCTGGTCTACACGTACTACGCGGAAGTCGACGGCAAGGGCCACCGCTTCGGCGTCGACTCCGACGCCTGGCGCGGCCAGCTCATGTACGTCGACCGGCTTGCCCAGCGGCTGGCCGAGCAGCTCCCGCCACGCAGCGCCCTGTACATCACCGCGGACCACGGCATGCTCGACATCCCCTTCGACGACGCCTCCCGCATCGACTTCGACGAGGACTGGGAGCTGCGCGCCGGCGTCGCCCTCCTCGGCGGCGAGGGCCGCGCCCGTCACGTCTACGCCGTCCCGGGCGCCCAGAGCGACGTCCTCACGGTGTGGCGCGAGGTGCTCGGCGAGCAGTTCTGGGTGGCCTCCCGTGACGAGGCGATCGCCGCCGGCTGGTTCGGTCCACACATTGATCAACGTGTGTACGAGCGTCTCGGCGACGTCATCGCCGCCGCGCACGCCGACGTCGCGATCGTCGCCAGTGAGCGGGAGCCCAAGGAGTCCGCACTGGTCGGCATGCACGGCTCCATGACCCCTGTGGAACAACTCGTCCCCCTTCTCGAAGTACGCTCCTAGCCATACGCCCTGACACGCCCTCCGGGGCGCCCCGCCTCCGCACGCCCCCGAAAGGTCCGCAACTCCCCATGCCCGAGCTGGTGTTCTTCTCCGGAACGATGGACTGCGGAAAGAGCACGCTGGCTCTGCAGATCGAGCACAACCGCTCGGCCCGCGGACTCCAGGGAATGATCTTCACGCGGGACGACCGGGCGGGCGAGGGCAAGCTCTCCTCGCGGCTCGGCCTCGTCACTGACGCCATCGAGGCCGCGGACGACTTCGACTTCTACGCCCACCTCGTCGACCACCTCTCCCAGGGCGGCCGCGCCGACTACGTGATCGCGGACGAGGCGCAGTTCCTGGCCCCGGAGCAGATCGACCAGCTCGCGCGGGTCGTCGACGACCTCGGCCTGGACGTCTTCGCCTTCGGCATCACCACGGACTTCCGCTCCAAGCTCTTCCCCGGCTCGCAGCGCCTGGTCGAGCTCGCCGACCGCGTCGAGGTGCTCCAGGTCGAGGCCCTGTGCTGGTGCGGCGCCCGGGCCACGCACAACGCCCGCACCATAGGCGGCGAGATGGTCGTCGAGGGCGCCCAGGTCGTCGTCGGCGACGTCAACCAGTCAGCGGACGAGGTGGGTTACGAAGTCCTGTGCCGCCGCCACCACCGCCGCAGGGCGACGGCGGCGACCGCACGCGCGGGCGCTCTCTCGCCCGACGTCCTGCCGGTCGACACCGCCGCTCACGCCTGACTCAGGCGCGCTCGTGCGAGCGTACGAGGGTGAAGACCGCCCCCTCCGGATCGGCGACCGTCGCCTCCCGGCCCTGGGTGCCGGCCCGCGGCGGCTTGACGACCTGCCCGCCGAGCTCGACGACCCGGGTCACCGCCTCGTCGACATCCGCTGCTTCGAAGTACGTCATCCAGTGCGGGCCCCGGTCGCGCGGCAGCGCGTCGCCCACGCCGTGCACGGACGCCACCGGGCGGCCCTCGATGCGCAGGGTCAGATAGTCGTCATCGGCCGAGACGACGGCCTCGTCGGTGAAGCCGAACACGGTTTCGTAGAACGTGACGACGCCCGTGGTCTCCCGCGTCACCAGCTCGTTCCAGGCCGGTGCGCCCGGCACCCGGGTCACCGCGCTGCCCAGGTGCCGCGCGGCCTGCCAGAGCCCGAAGACGGCGCCCGTGGGGTCCGAGGCGACGGCCATCCGCCCCGCCTGGCCCGCGGTGATCGGACCCACGCCGACCGTGCCGCCGCAGTACCGCACGGCCTCCGCCGTCGCGTCCGCGTCGTCCGTCGCCAGATAGGGTGTCCAGGCGATCGGCAGATGCCGGTCGGCCGGCAGTTGGCCGATGCCGGCCACCTCGCGGCCGTCGAGCAGGGCCCGCACATAGGGCCCGAGCTGCTCGGGACCCGGCCGGAACTCCCAGCCGAAGAGCGCCCCGTAGAACTCCTGGGTCGCCGCCAGGCCATGCGCCATCAGGCTCACCCAGCAGGGTGTGCCGGGTGCGCTTCGACCGGCTCCCGCGCCGTCGCGCCGCCCTGCGGACGCCTGTGCCTCGGTCATCGTCACCCTCTCCTCGGCCTTCGTGGTGGCCGCTTCACTTCCGCTTTTCCCGAATGCGCGTGCCCTCGCCGCGCGCATGCGCGCCCCCGTAGATGCTCGCACCACCCGTCGCGCCACGCGTCCCGGCCGCGCCGCACGGCCCGGCCTCCCGCGGAGGATGCCCGATTTACGGTGGCTCACCCATGGCCGCGAGGCGGCCGAGCGGGGTCCATCCGTTGTACGGGGCGTGCTGGGTTCCGTACGCCCCGTGGCCGGGCGGCTTCCGGCGGAGCAGGGTAGCCGGACCTCGGCCGTACGGCCACCCCATGCGCAAGGATGGGCCCATGAACGCCATCATCTCCGCATCCGAACTCGCGAGCGACCTGGCGGGCGAGAATCCGCCGGTCCTGCTCGATGTCCGCTGGCAGCACCAGGGCTCCCTGCGCGACGCCTACGAGGAAGGGCACATTCCGTCGGCTGTCTTCGTCGACCTGGACGCCGACCTGGCAGGACCCGCGGGCCCCCGGGGCCGCCACCCGCTCCCCGACGTGGACCACTTCGGGGCCGTGATGCGGGCCGCGGGGGTCTCGGCGGACCGCGCTGTCGTCGTGTACGACGGTGGCCAGAACTGGGCGGCCGCACGCCTGTGGTGGATGTTGCGCTGGACGGGGCACGCCTGCGTGCGTGTCCTTGACGGCGGCCTCGCCCTGTGGACCGGCCCCCTGGAGTCGGGCGCCGGAACGGCCCCGGCCGAGGGCACGTTCGAGCCGGCCCCCAACAGCACGGACTTCCTCGACGCGGACTCCGCGGCGGCCCTGGCCCGCTCCGGCCTGCTCCTGGACGCCCGCGCGGCCGAGCGCTACCGCGGCGAGGTCGAGCCGATCGACAAGGTGGCCGGGCACATCCCCGGCGCGGTCTCGGCGCCGACCACCGAGAACGTCGCACAGGACGGCCGCTTCAAGCCCGCCGCCGAGCTGGCGGACCGCTTCAAGGCACTGGGTGCCTCCGGTACTTCGGAGGTCGGCGTCTACTGCGGCTCGGGCGTCTCGGGCGCCCATGAGGTGCTGGCCCTCGCGGTCGCGGGCATTCCGGCCGCGCTGTACGTCGGCTCCTGGTCGGAGTGGTCGGCGGACGGTTCGCGTCCGGTCGCCACGGGCCCGGACCCGCAGTAGTCCGGTACGCGCGTGGGGCCCCGCACCAACTGGTGCGGGGCCCCACGCGCGTACCCGCGGCTACTCCTGCTTCTTGCGGCGCGTGCCGAAGACGATCTCGTCCCAGCTGGGCACCGCGGCGCGGCGCCCTGGGCGCACTCCGTCGGCCTCGGCCTGGCGGTCGGTGGAACCGACCAGGCGGTCGCGGTGGCTGGCCACCGAGCGCGGCATGAGGACGTCCGCGTAGGCCGAGCCGGCGCCGGCCGACGCCGCGGGCGGCTCCTCGGCCTCCGGCTCCAGCTCGGGCTCTTCCTGGGCGGGCGGCGGCAGTTCCGCGGTGGTCGCGGCCGAGGGCCGCTCGGGCACCACCATGTCGCCACGGAAGCTGGGCACCGCCTCCAGGAGGCTGGTCAGCGAGTCGCGCTCCTGCTCGGCGACCGCGGGCACCACGCCGTCGGTCTCCTCCGCCGGTTCGGCGGGGGAGGCCGGGATGCTCTGGCGGTCGAGCTGCCGGTCCAGGGCGCGGTCGAGTGGCCGCTCCGGCGGACGGTCCCGGGGGAGCCGGGCGATGCGCGGCACGAACGGGAAGCTGGGCTCGGGCGCGGCGATGTCGTCCGTCTCGCCGATCAGCGAGCGCGCCTCGTCGTCCACGGCCTGGACGAGCCGCCGGGGCGGGTCGTACGTCCAGCTCGCGGAGTGCGGCTCGGTCGCGACGCGGTAGACGAGCAGGACCTCCCAGGTGCCGTCGTCACGGCGCCAGGAGTCCCACTGGACGGACTCCTTGTCGGCGCCGCGCAGCAGCAGCCGCTCCTGCACGGCCTCGCCGAGCTGGGGCCCGGTGTTCTCACCCGGACGGCGTACGGGGGTCTTTCTGGCGCGCTCCGCCATGAAGGCGCGCTCAGCGAGCACGGGGCCTTCGAACCGGCGGACGCGGTCGACCGGGATCCCGGCGAACTGGGCCACTTCTTCCGCACTGGCACCGGCACGTATCCGCGCCTGGATGTCGCGCGGGCGGAGGTGGCTCTCCACCTCGATCTCGATCTGTCCGAGTCGGGGCCGGTCGCCGCGGACGGCCGCACGCAGCCGCTCATCGATCGGAAGCGTGTACTCCGTGCTGTCCGCAGCCTTCAGCACCAGCCGTGTGCCGTCGTTGCTGACGGCCACGACACGCAGTTCGGGCATGGGGACCTCCCGGGTGGTGCCTGCCGACGTCACGTGCGTCGCTGCTTCCGCTAGTCGAGTGTGGCCTGCCCGGGTGCAGCCTGCCACAACCTTGCCGAGTTGCCCGGCGTGTCGGGCAGGGGCCCTGGACCGCCGTTATGGCACGGTAACCATTTTGCAACGCTAAGTGACGACTTTCGCCACCCTGTGCGGCTAGCCCCCCACCCGGCGGTCCTGGTAAGGCCCCGGGCACCCTGGCGGGAGACCGGACCCAGGGCTCGCAACAGTACTCCATTCGGGCCACGCGGGTGGACCGCCGCGCCGCCGAACTTCTCATGGGGGAAGGGAGTTGGCGGACTTTTCGCCGCTTGTCGCTCCCGCGCGCGCGTGGCGCACTTCACGGAATCACCCGAAACGGAACTAATCCCTTCGGTCATACGTCCCCTTCTCGTGCAGTGAGTCGAAAAGGCGAGGAAGGCAGGCAAGGGTCGGAGATGCGAGTTAAGCCGGATTCCGGCAAGGAGTCGAAGGACCAGGAGGAGCCGGAGGAGAAGCGGCGCCTCGATCTCAGCGTGCCTCAGGTGGCCGGGAGCGCCATCGCCGCGGTCGTGGCGGCGAAGCTGGCCTCGAACCTCGGCGTCTACGGGACGATCCTCGGCGCCGGCGTCGTGAGCGGCATAGCGACCTGCGGCGGCACGATCTTCCAGCACTTCTTCAAGCGCACCGGCGAGCAGATACGCGTCGTGGCGGTGCAGGCCAAGCCGAAGGCGCATCAGGTGCCCGCCACCACCGCCACGCGCGTGCCCGAGACGTTCAGGACGTCCGCCTACCCCGGCTACCCGGGGGCCGCGTCCGCCACCGGGCCCGTGACCACGACATGGGGGAGACCACAGGACCCCGAAGCCGACGCGACCAGGGCGCTTCCCGCCGCGGACGCCGACCCGACGACCGCGCTGCCCTCCGTGGCGGCCGGTCTCGACGCCGAGAAGACGCAGCTGCTCGGCCCGGTCGACGCCACCCGGCTCGTGCCGGGTGAGGATGCCACCCA